>NZ_JAIXPP010000081.1 GCF_027486195.1 Novosphingobium sp. | reverse complement strand
TAGCCGCGGTCATACTTGTCGGCGATATCGCCCAGCAGCCGCATCTGCCGCCCATTGAGCGTGCCATAGGGAATGGCGACGCGCAGCATATAGGCGTGGAGCTGGAGATAGAGCCCGTTCTTCAGCCGCAGCGGCTTGAACTGGTCCTCGGTGATCTCACCCGCCATGCGCCGCGCCACTTGCCCGCGGAATTCCTCCACGCGCGCATCGACCATCGCCTGATCGTATTCGTCATACTGGTACATGTTCAGATCACCTGCTTCGCGGCGTCAGGATCGCCGGGGCGGAGGGAAAGGTCGAGCCGTACGGTCGGGCCAAGCGCCCGGATGCGGTCCTTGATATGCGCGGGGCGGACGCCCTCGGCGGTGCGGGTGGCGGCAATCGCGTAGCTCGCGTTCACGCGCTGCGCGGCTTCCTCGGCGGCGAGGATCGCCGCGTCCTGATCGCCCACGTCCACCGCGTCGTTCACATCGCGCGACCAGCCCTTGCCGTCCCACCAGACGACATCGCCGGATGCCAGATCATTCCCCGTCAAAATCTTCACGCAGCGGTCCCTACTCGATTAAATTGGGCTATCTTCTGCAATTCCAAATGGCGCTCGCGCGCGGTCACTTCGCCGATCACGATGAGGGCAGGGCTCTTGACCTTCTCCTCAGCGACCAGCGCGCCAAGCCCGGCGAGCGCGCCGCGCAGCACGCGCATGGTCGGCCGCGCCGCGTTCTCGATCACGGCCACTGGCATATCGGGCGCCAGGCCATCGGCCATGAGCTTCTCGGCAATGGCATCGCTCGTGGCGACGCCCATGTAGATCACCAGTGTGCGGCCGACACCGGCCAACCCAGCCCAGTTCTGATCGGCGAGGCCCTTGCACTGGCCCGCCACGAAGCTGACAATCGAAGCGTTCTCGCGGTGCGTCAGCGGAATCTGCGCCGCCGCCGCTGCGCCAAGTGCCGCGCTCACACCCGGCACGACCTGAACCGGAACGCCCGCAGCATGGCAGGCCTCCGCCTCTTCCCCGCCGCGCCCGAAGATGAACGGATCGCCGCCCTTCAGCCGCACGACATCGTGCCCGGCCAGCGCCTCACGCACCAGCAGCGCATTGATATCGTCCTGCTGCATCGTGTGCCGTGCCCGGCTCTTGGCGACCGAAACCAGCCGTGCGTCTGCGGGGACCATCGCCATGATCGCCGGATCGACCAGCCCGTCATGCACGACCAGTTCCGCAGAAGCGAGCAGCCGCGCCGCGCGAAGCGTCAAAAGGTCCGGATCACCCGGGCCTGCGCCTACGAGGTAGACGGTTCCGATTCTTTTGGGCGCATTGTCCATGGGCGCCAGATGGTCGTTCGCCTCAGCAATCGCCAGCGAGGAAAGCTAGGGGGGCGGCTAGGTGAGCTTTAGCGCGTGGCCCACCCCCAACCCCTCCCGCAAGCGGGAGGGGAGTACCAGCGCTACAATCTCCCCTCCCGCAAGCGGGAGGGGTCGGGGGTGGGCAAGCGGCAAAGCCAGCCCTCCCAGAATACCTTGTCTTCACCGTTCGAACGGGTCTTAATGCGCCCAAACAGCAAGAGGGGGAGAAGCCGAATGGAGCTGGTGCACGAGTTCACTTTCAGAGCCGGTCTGAAGCCGCCCCTGCCTATTGGCGCAGGCCCCATCGGCACGCGCATGTACTACGAGATCGACGGCGGCGAAGTGGTCGGCGAGCGCCTGAACGGCACCATCCGCGGGGGCGGCGAGTGGGCGCTGATCGGGCCTGATGGATACCTGAGGGTCGACGTTCGCGCCCAGGTCGAAACCCCGGATGGTGCCTTTCTCTACGTGCAGTATTTCGGCCTGCTCGAGATGAATGCCGCCGTCATGGGCGCCATCGAGAACGGCACCGGCACCGAGTTCGCCGATCAGTACTTCTGCACCAACCCGAGGATCGAAACCGGGGACCCGCGCTACAGCTGGGTCAACACCACGTTCTTCGTCGGCGAAGGCCGCGTCCTGCCAGGGCTCGGGATCGAATACCGCGTCTACCGTCCGGCAAGGGGCGCAGCGGGGTAACGCGATCCCGGGGCCAAGCCCCCCTCCCCGGCGGGGAGGGGATGGGGGAGCAGTACGAAGACGCTTTACTTCAGGGTTCCACGCCCCAGCGCTTCCGCCAGCAGCCGCAGCCCGTCCGAATCCCGCAGTGTCACGTCTGATTGCGGCAGCGGAATGCTCACCCCGCTGTCCTTCAGCTTGTGCCACGCGGCCTTCAGCACGTCAGACCGCACGTTGCCGACGCCGTTCTCCGGGTCCCCGATCGAAATGTAGATCAGCAGCTGGATCGCGCTCGGCCCGAAGGCGTCGAGCAGGATCGAAGGTTCCGGATCGCGCAGCACGCGCGGCACTGTCAGCGCGGCCTCCAGCAACAGCTTTTCCGCCAGATCCAGGTCACTCGCATAGTCGATGTTCACCGGGATCGTGATCCCCACCACGCGCGATGAATACGACCAGTTCTCGACCTGCGTGGTCATCAGAATTTCGTTCGGGATCAGGATCTCGCGGTTGTCGCGCGTCGTCACCGAAACCGCGCGCACGCCGATCCGGCTGACCTCGCCGAAGGTGCTGCCCTTCGTATCGGTCACCGCGATCACGTCGCCCGGCTTGATTGAGCGGTCCATGAGGAGGATCACGCCCGCGATCAGGTTGCCGAAGGTCTTCTGCAAGCCAAAGCCGACAGCGAGGCCGAAGGCGCCCGAAAACACCGTCAGCGTGGTGAGATTGATCCCCACCGCATCGATGCCGACGAGCACCGCGATGGTCCACACGGTCACCGTCATCAGCTTCTCGCCGAGCGCGCGCTGCGTCCCGTCGAGGCCCTTCATGCTCCGCACCATGCGCCGCCCGACCCGGCCGACCACGCGGCCGAACGCGATCACGAGCACGACGACAACGATCATCCACACCGCGTTGAACAGCGAGATATGCGTGCGGCCCACATCGAAGCCGACATCGTCGAGCGAGGCGGCCCATTCCGTGATCGTGCGGCGCAGCTTTGTCCACTCGCTCATGCCGCCGCACTCCATACGCCCAGCGCGCGTTCCAGATCGGCGATCAGGTCGGCCGTATCCTCAAGGCCAATCGAAAGCCGCACACCAAAGCGGTCGCCCTCGTCCAGCCCCGGCAGCGGCCAGGGGCTTGCAGTGCGGATCGGCGCGGGATCGACCGGGGTGGCCAGGCTCTCGAACCCGCCCCACGAAAAGCCGATGCCGAACAGCGCCAGCGCATCGATCAAGCCGTCGCGCGCTGCGGAGGTTCCGCCCTTGAGCACGAAGCTGAACAGGCCGCAGCCACCGGTGAAATCGCGCTTCCACAGGTCATGCCCCGGCGATCCCGGCAGCATCGGGCAGAGCACCTTTGCCACCTCGGGCCGCCCTTCCAGCCACTGCGCAATCGCCAGTGCCGAGGCCTCCTCCTGCGCCAGCCGCAGGCCCATCGTGCGCAGCCCCCGCAGCATCAGCGCGGCATCATCGGGCGAGACGACATTGCCCAGCCCCTGTGCCCGCACGCGCAGCTTCCTGTGCCATTCCGGCCCCGCGCTCGCGCTGCCCATCATCACGTCGGAATGCCCGCCGACATGCTTGGTCAGGCTCATGATCGCAATGTCCGCCCCGCGCTCCAGCGCCGGAAAGCCCAATGGCGAGGCCCAGGTGTTGTCGAGCACCACGGTCAGCCCATGCGCCTTGGCGATGGCGGATAGCGCGGGCACATCGCAGACTTCAATGGTCAGGCTCCCCGGCGATTCCAGCAGCACCGCCTTGGTGCGCGGGCAGATCGCCGCCTGGAACGCCGCCGGATCGCTGGCATCGAACCAGCGCGTCTCCACGCCGAAATCCTTGAGGAGGCCGCGCCCCATGGCCCGGCTCGGCTCATAGGCATTGTCGATCATCAGCAGCACATCGCCGGGCCGCAGCACTGTCAGCAGCGCGCCCATGATCGCCGCCACGCCGGAGGGATAGAGCACCGTACCCTCGGCTCCGGGCTCCAGCGCCGTCAAGGCCTCGGCCAAGGCCCACTGCGTCGGCGCGCCCCGGCGGCCATAATAGAACCTGCCGTCCTCGTTGGCCGGATGCGCCCTCAGCGCCGCCATATCGGGATAGAGGTGCGTGCTCGCCCGGTAGACCGGCGGATTGACCACCGCACCGGGATGGTCCGCCGTGCCCGTCCACTCCGCCCGCCGGCCTGCGCCGACCAGCCGCGTGCCGGTGCCGTGGTGTTCGCTGTCATGTTCCGCCATGCGCCGGTCTTAGGGGGATTTGCGGAGAAAGGGAATCGCATGGTTGATCAGCCTGCGAACCCGATGATCCGCCTCATCGCAAAACTCCCACTCCTTCGTCATTGCGAGGAGCGCAGCGACGAAGCAATCCAGAGCGCCGCGCACTGCGCTCTGGATTGCTTCGCTACGCTCGCAATGACGAAGATCGGGATGACGCCTAGCGCGCCGCGCCCGTCTCCTTCGGCGTCTCCGGATCCGCGCCCCATTCGCTCCAACTGCCGTCATAGAGCGCCACATCATCCTTGCCGATGAGGTGCAGCGCGAAGATCAGCACGTTGGCGGTCACACCCGAACCGCAGCTGGTGATGATCGGGCGGGTGAGGTCCACGCCGGCCGCCTCGAACACATCCCGGATGTCGCCCGGGCTCTTCCACGTGCCATCCGAGCGAAACAGGCTGGCGTAATAGACATTGCGCGCGCCCGGAATGTGCCCGCTGGCAAGCCCCGGCTTCACTTCGGCCACTTCGCCGGTGAACCGCCCCGGCCCGCGCGCATCGATCACCAGTTCGCGCCCGCTGCTCAGGTTCGCCAGCACGTCGTCTTTGCTGCGCACGGTGCGGTCATCGCTCCACACGGTGAAGTGCCGGTGCCGCAGCGTTTCGCGCCCTTGCGCGCATTTGCGGCCTTCCGCCTTCCACTTGGCGATCCCGCCATCGAGCAGCGCCACGTTGGTTGCGCCGAACATCGTCAGCATGAACCACGCGCGCGTTGCGGTCTTCACCGGGCTGTCGTCATAGAGCACGATGCGGCTGCCATCGCCGAGGCCCAGGCTCTGCATCTTGCTGGCAAAGCGCTCCGCGCTGGGCAGCATATTGAGCCCCGGCCGCGCCGGATCGGTCAGCTCGGCCAGATTCATGAACACCGCGCCGGGGATGTGGCACGCCTCGTATTCCAGCACGGGATCGCGGCCATGCTCGGGCAGGAAAGCGCTGGCATCAACGATGCGCAGATCGCTCGCGCCCAGCTCGTTGGCGAGCCACTGGGTCGAGACCAGGGAATCCATGTGCTCAGCTCCGTCCTGCATGCGGCCCGTCTGTGCGGGTCCTTGGTTTCGAGACTAAACCTGCCCTCCGCCGTCGTCACGCCAAAAATGCTGCAAATCCGCCGTTCCTTGCCTGAGGGTTTCTCGCAGAGAGCAGGAAGGAGGAAGAGACCGCAGAGGGGTGGCGCATAGCGGCGAAGCCGCCGGATACATCGTGCGCCGCCTGTCGAATGCTGCCGCCGACAGGTAGCACATCCTCTCTGCGCTCTTCCCGCGCCTCCGCGCCTCTGCGAGAAACCCCTTTCCCCTTCTGCCAGCCCGCTTGCCCCGCCGCGCCCGCCGGTGCAAAGGCGCCCCGACGAAAGGACCTGTCATGACCGATATCGGCGCCACCCCCCTCCATCTCGGCCAGACCAGCAGCCTGCCCGCCTCGCCCGAGGAGGCCGTGCTCGATTACGTGCCCAATCCGCGCGCCGGCTCGCTGTTTCTGGTCCGCTTTGCCGCGCCCGAATTCACCTCGCTCTGCCCTGTCACCGGCCAGCCCGATTTCGCGCATCTCGTGATTGATTACGCTCCGGGCGAGACGATCGTGGAATCGAAGTCGCTGAAGCTGTTCCTCGGCGCGTTCCGCAATCACGCCGGCTTCCACGAGGACGTCACCGTCGGCATCGGGCAGCGGTTGTTCACCGAAATGAGCCCGCGCTGGCTGCGCATCGGCGGCTACTGGTATCCGCGCGGCGGCATCCCGATCGATGTGTTCTGGCAATCTGACGCGCCCCCCGCCGGGCTGTGGGTGCCCGATCAGGGGGTCGCGTCCTATCGCGGCCGGGGTTGAGGCCGCGGGTGGGGCGGGGGCGGTTCACCAGCCCCAGCGACGCCCGGCCGCCTCGTCGATCCAGTGATCGATCCGGTCATAATCGCGGTTGATCTTGCCCACCGCGCGCCAGTCGCCTTCCCGGCATTCGTGCTGCTCTTTCCACTGCAGCCGGTCGATATCTCGCTGGATGCGCTGCGCCGTGCGGTAATCGATCAGGCCCCGGCTGGTCTTGAAGCGCAACTCGCGCTCCAGCCCATAGCCGCGCTGGCCTGAGCAGGTACCGCCGGGATAACCCTGCCAGCCGCCGCCTCCGGGCTGACCATAGCCCCAGCCATTCCCGCGCCAATCGTGTGCGCTGGCTGATCCACCGATGCTCACCGCGCTGCCGAGTGCGAGTGCGGTGACAATAACCTTCGTGATCGTCTTCATCGTACTACCCCTTCACTGGTGTCGATGGAGCGGTTCTGCCTGATTCGCCGTGGCATGAGGCTGAATGTGCCGTTGGCTTCCGTTCATATTTAGTAGGACTTTGCTGAACGAACGGCACGGCCTCTTGCGCACACCGCGCTCCCTGCCGAAAAGGAGGCGCAAGAGGGCGGAGTGCCCCGGGGGAGAGTGTGTACATGAACGGCGATACCGATTTTACCGGCCGCAAGGTCCTCGTCGTTGGCGGATCGAGCGGCATCGGCAACGGCGTGGCGCACGCCTTCCGCCAGCGCGGCGCGGCGGTGCATGTCTGGGGCACGCGGGCGCGGGCGGAGGACTACGATCCCGCCGAGGGTTCCGATCTCGCCGGTCTCGGCTACACCTGCGTCGATGTCGGCGATCCAACCGCGATCGAAGCCGCGCCCTTGCCCTTCGCCAGCCTCGATGTCCTCGTCCTCTCGCAGGGCACGGTCGTCTACAAGCGCGGCGAGTTCGAGCAGGCGGGCTGGGACAAGGTCATGGCGATCAACCTCGACAGCCTGATGAACTGCGCGCGCAAGTTCAAACCGCAACTCGCCGAGACCAGAGGCAGCCTGATCACGGTGAGTTCCGTCGCGGGCTTCGGCGCCAATGTCGGCAATCCGGCCTATGCCGCGTCCAAGGCCGGCGCGGTCAGCCTCACCCGCACCCTCGGCAATGCCTGGGCGGGGGAGGGCATCCGCGTGAACGGCATCGCCCCCGGCCTCGTCGATACCAAGCTCACCAAAGTCACGACCCAGAACCCGCAGCGCCTCGCTGGCTCCATAGCCCGCATCCCGCAAGGCCGCCTTGGCACGCCGGAGGACATGGCCGGCGCCGTCCTCTTCCTCGCCTCGCCGCTCGCCGCCTATGTCACTGGGCAAACGCTCATCGTCGATGGAGGGCTCACGCTGTGAAGGCCCTGCGCTACTACGGCGCGCGCGACGTGCGCTATGAAAGCATGGACGATCCCGCGCCCCAATCGCTTGCTGACGCCGTGGTGCGCGTTACCGCCTGCTCGATCTGCGGGTCAGACCTCCACATCTACCACGGCCACGGCTTCTCGGAGGACAAGGGCTTCTGCGTCGGCCACGAGGCGGTGGGCGAAGTGGTCGAAGTCGGCAGCGCGGTCCAGCGGCACAAGGTCGGTGATCTCGTCATGCTCCCCGCTGCGGTCGGCTGCGGTCGCTGCCGTTCGTGCCTCGCGGGCGTGGTCCACACCTGCGAGTTCAATGCCAGTGCCTGCTACGGCCTCTCCGCCCGCCTGCAAGGCTCGCAGGCCGAAGCCGTGCGTGTGCCCGCCGCAGACATGAACGCCGTCCCCATCCCCGAAGGCGTGAGCGAAGACCAAGCGCTGATGATGACCGACGCGCTCGCGACGGCATGGTTCGGCGCGCGGCAGGCCGATATCCGGCCCGGCTCGTCAGTCGCGGTCATCGGCCTCGGCCCCATCGGCCTGATGGCAGTCGAAAGCGCCTATGTCATGGGCGCGCACGTGGTCTACGCCATCGACCCGATCCCCGAACGCCGCGCGATGGCGGAAGCAACGGGCGCTATCACCGTCCACCCGGACGAAGCGCTGGAGCGCATCAAGGCGGACACCAAGGGCCGCAAGCTCGATTGCGTGGTCGAAGTCGTCGGCAGCGACGCGACGGTCGATTTCGCGCTGCGGCTGGTGCGCCCGCGCGGCACAGTATCGGTCATCGGCGTCCAGCAATCCCGCCGCTTCGCCTTCCCGCTGGAACGCGCCTTCGCCGCCGGCCTCACCTTCCGCATCGGCACGTGCTCGGTTCCCGAAGAACTCCCCGCACTCTTCCCGCTCGTCCAGGCCGGCCGCCTGAAACCCGAACGCACGATCACCCACCGCATGCCCTTAAGCGAGGGCGCGGAGGCCTACCGCCTGTTCGAAGCACGCGAGGCAGGGGCGCTGAAGATGGTGCTGACGCCGGATTGACCCAACGTCCGCCGCGTAACCCACCTTCGTCATTGCGAGGAGCGCAGTGACGAAGCAATCCAGAGCAGATAAACGCAACGCCAAACCTAAGCGCAAATCTCCGCAAACAAATCCCGCCATGCCGGATTCCCCGCCTCGATCAGCGCGAGCTTGCGCCGCCGCGATCCACCCTTGAGCTGCTTCTCGCGCTCAATTGCATGTTCCATCGTCGCATGAAGTTCGTACCAAACCAGCGTCTTGCACCCGTGCCGTTTGGTGAAGCCTGCAACCATCGCTTCCCGGTGCTGCCAGACACGTTGCGGCAGATTGCTGGTCACGCCGACATACGTCGTCCCGTTGCGCTGCGAGGCCATGATGTAGACCGCTGGCTGGAAGTCGCGCTGCATCGCTCTGGATTGCTTCGTCGCTGCGCTCCTCGCAATGACGAAGGTAGGGCTGGAACCAAAGTCGAAGCATCTCCCACCCTAGCGGCCGTCCCCCAAACTTCGTCATTGCGAGCGGAGCGAAGCAATCCAGAGCGGCCAGACACTACCCCGCCACCACCAGCTCAACCCCCGCCGCCTTCACCATCGCCGCATGCTCGGGCGCAATCCCCGCATCCGTCACCAGCACATCCACCTCGTCCAGCCCGCACACGATGGTGCCCGAACCGCTCGCGAACTTCGCCGAATCCACCAGCAGGATTACCTGCTCGGCCCGGTCGATCAGCCGCCGCTCCGCCGCCACCAGCACCACATCCTGCTGCATCACCCCCTGCGGCCCCACTGAAGCTGCGCCCATGAACAGCTTGGGTGCGTGGAAGCGCGGCATCGATTCCTCGCCCGCTGCGGCCAGAATGATGTTTTGTTCGCGAAACACCGTTCCCGAAGGCACCAGAATGCGCGTGCCGGCCTGGCTCAGCAGCGCGTTCACGATGTGCAGCGAATTGGTCAGCACCTGCAGGCCAAGCCCCGCCAGATGCGGGCACATCTGCAAGGTCGTCGTGCCGCCGTCGATCATCACGCCTTCGCCCGGCTCGCACAGCGCCGCCGCCGCAGCGCCGATGGCGCGCTTGGCCGCCATGTTGCGGTTGATCGATTGGTCGAACGGCGTGCCGGCCAGTTGCAGCACCGGCGCGCGCTGCCCTTCGGCGAGCTTCGCGCCGCCATGCACCCTCACGATGGTCCCGGCATCCTCAAGCCGCGCCAGATCGCGCCGGATCGTTGCGGGTGAGGCATCGAGCATGGCCTCCAGTTCGCGATAGGTGACAAAGCCGGTGCCCTGCATCGCCTCGACGATCACCTTCTCGCGCTCTGCCGCGTGCACATTCGTCCCCTGATTACTTCCAATCAGAAACCGTCATGCCGCTCGGCCTCGAGTTGTTCAAGGCTTTTGCCCTCGTTGCGGGGTGCCCAGGCAAAGCCGATCACGCCGGAAACCACGAGGAACCCGGTCAGGATCAGCGCCAGCGTGGTAAAGCCCGTCGCCGTCAGCAGCGGCACGAAAAAGCTGAATACGCCAAGGCTCACCCGCACCACGGCAAAGCAGATGCCTTGCGCGGTCGAACGCAGCATGGTGGGAAACTGCTCCGCGCTCCACAGCTGGAAAAAGCTCTGCGCGCCAAACCCGCCGCCGAATTGCAGCAGGAACACGTAGAGCAGCGCCACCGGGATCGTCAGCGGAAAGACCGCCAGCAGCCCCATGCCCACGACTTGAATCACCGCCGAAATTGCAAATAGCGTGCGCTGATTCACCCGGTCCGCCAGCGGCATGAACACCAACCCGATGGAGGCCATACCGATGGCAAAGCTCAGCGCCTGAATGCCCACCGCCTGCGCCTGGCTCGCCGCGCCCACGGTGCGCAGGATGTAGGGGAAGAAGAACCCGTTGGTCCCCGCCCACAAGTTCCAGAAGCCATACATGCCGACAAGGCCAAGGATGGAGGCGAGATGCTTGCCCTTGAACAGCGAGGAAATCGGCGGCCGCTTCTCGCCAGAGGCCTGCGCCTCCGTCCACCGCACCGATTCCGCCATGCGCGAACGCAGGAACGTCAGACCCAGCGCGATCACCAAAAGGTGCGCAAACACGATCCGCGCGCCCAGTTCGCCAAGGCCTGTCAGCGCGAGGCTCATCAGCAAGACGACGACTGGCCCCAGATACCACAGCACTTGCGCCATGCCCGAATGCCGCGCCCGCTGCCCGTCCGGCGCACCCTCTGCAATCAAGGACCACGAGGCGGGAATATCTGCGCCCACCGCCAGACCCACGATCAGGAACCCCGCCACGATCATCCACGGCGCGACGGCAAACACCAGCAGCGCCATGCCCGCAGCATAGATCAGCATGTCCCACTGGTAGATCGTCTTGCGCCCCAGCCGGTCGCACAGAATGCCGCCCACCAGCGCCCCTAGGCCCGCACCGATCGCATTCGGCCCAAACGCGCCGAGCAGGCCCAGAAACCCCGGCGAGAGGTGGTAATGCTCCTGCCACAAGGCCAGCGCCACCGATCCCGCCACGATCGAGCCCGCGTCGATATAGTTCGCCAGCCCCGCCAGAATCGTGTCACGCCAGTGGTGCGAAGGTGCCGTCAACTACTCTCTCCCACGCGTCATCTCGAACCGACGCTCAGCGTAAAAAATCCCCGTCGCCCCGTGCTTGACACGGGGCTTGGCTAGACTTGGCCGCCCAAGAAAGCCCAGGCCCGTGTCAAGCACGGGCCGACGAGAACGTGTTGGGGAGTTCAATCCCAACATGCCAGATTGTCCCGGCCGATATCGCGCACCCGCGTCACCCCCGTGAGCGCCATCGCCACGCGCATTTCCGCTTCGATCAGTGCCAGCATTTTCGAAACCCCGGCCTCGCCCCCGGCGGCGAGTGCGAAGGCCCACGCGCGGCCCAGCAGCACACCCTTGGCGCCCATCGCCAGCAGCCGCACCACATCGAGCCCCGACCGCACGCCGCCATCCGCCAGCACGGTCAGCCGGTCGCCCACCGCATCGGCAATCGGCGGCAGCGCGCGCGCGGTTGAAAGCACGCCGTCCAGTTGCCGCCCGCCGTGGTTCGAAACCACAATGCCATCGGCGCCCACTTCGGCGGCCTGCCGCGCGTCCTGCGGATCGAGAATGCCCTTGAGGATCAGCGGCCCAGACCACTCGCTGCGGATGAAATCGAGGTCGCGCCAGTTGATGCCGGGATCGAAATTCGCGCGCATCCACGCGAAGAAATCCTCCAGCCCCGTCCGCCCCTTCAGCACCGGCGCGATATTGCCCAGATGATGCGGACGGCCCATGAGGCCCACGTCCCACGCCCAGCCGGGCCGCATCGCAGCCTGCGCGGTGCGGCGCAGATCGCCCAGCAGGCCGGATGCGCCTGCAAGGCCAGACCGCACATCGCGGTAGCGGCTCCCCGGCACCGGCATGTCCACGGTAAAGATCAGCGCCGAGCACTGCGCCTCGCGCGCCTCGGCCAGCAGATCGCGCATATGGCCCCGGTCGCGGATCATGTAGAGCTGAAACCAGAAGGGCTTGCTCGCCGCTCCTGCCACCTCGCTCAACGGGCAGACCGAAACGGTCGAAAGCGTGAACGGCACTCCGGCCTTCTCCGCCGCGCGCACCGCCTGAACCTCGCCGCGCCGCGCATTCATCCCGGCAAGACCAATCGGCGCGAGCGCCACCGGCATCGCCATTTTCTGCCCAAACAGCTCCGCCGAAAGATCGATATCCGCCACATCGGCCAGCACCCGCTGGCGCAGGGCGATCCCGGCAAGGTCGGCCACGTTCCGCCGCAGCGTCTCTTCCGCATAGGAGCCGCCATCGAGATACTCGAACAGGAAGTGCGGCAGCCGCCGCCGCGCGGCTTTACGGAAATCGGCGATATTGGCGATGATCACGGCATGGTCTCCAGCAGCCAGCGCGCGCGATAGGCTAGGATATTGCCGGCCAGCGGCTCCACCTGCCGCAAGCGCGCCGCGGGCGCCAGTGCGGGATCGATCAGCCGCAGCGCGCCGAATGCCGCGTCTGCTGGCCCGTCCGCCACCATCACCCGGCTTTCGGGCCGCAGCGCCGCCAGCGCCCGCACGAAAACCTCGGCACTGGCAAACCGCCCCTCCACCAGCAGCGTCTGCTTCGCGCCGATCAGGTCCATCGCGGCATCCGCCATCAACGCAGCATAAAGGCACGCGGCTGCGCGGCGGTCTTCCGGCTCGGCAATCCAGCGCGCCACTGAATCGGGAAACGGCCCGCAGCCCGGCGCCAAGGTCGGCAGCAGCATCGCGCCGCTCTCAAGCAACCTCGGTACGTCAGCCAGCAGCGCCGCCTGCTCCGCCGGACCATCCACCGCTGCGCCTCCGGCTGCGATCTCGATTTCCCGCCCGCCCATGAACCGCGCCGAATGCACCGCGCGGCCCTCAACGTCCACGTTGACCAGACAATCGCGCCCCTCGGGCAGCACCGGCGCAGCCCCCTGCGCCCGCCGCATGGCTACGAACCAGGTGCCGGTAGAGAGAACCGTCGCTTCCCCATCCGCCACTTCGGCAAACCCGCGCGCGCCATGCAGCGCCGCGTTGGAATCATGCACGCCCGCCAGCACCTTTACTTGGCCCGAAAGCCCCGTCACCGCCGCAATTTCCGGCTTCAATGTGCCCACCACATCGCCCGCGCGCACAAGCGGCGCAAACCGCTCCGACCAGCCCATGCGCTGCGCCAGCCGCGAAAATGCACCCTCCGCCGGCGCCCACAGATCGGTATGGCACCCCAGCGAACTCACCTCGCTCACCGCCGCGCCGCTCAGAAACCACGCCCAGTATTGCGCCCAAGGCAGCAGCGTCGTCCCCTCCAGTGCGCCCTGTTCCTGAAGCCACCACAGCTGCGCGCCAAGGTTCAGCCCATGGGGCAGGGCAGGGGAGCCAGTCACGCCGAAGGGATCGCGCACGGCCCGGTAGCGCGCCATCGCGTCTGTCGGAATCGCCGCTTCAT
Organism: Novosphingobium sp.; assembly: GCF_027486195.1. GTDB lineage: Bacteria > Pseudomonadota > Alphaproteobacteria > Sphingomonadales > Sphingomonadaceae > Novosphingobium. The sequence goes on along the minus strand of NZ_JAIXPP010000081.1, from coordinate 2,224 downwards.
AGTCCAGTGGCGCAAAGGCCAGCGCGCCATCCCGCAGCGCCGCCACGCCCGCGCCATGGCCGACAGGCACGATCGCTTCCACCGGATGCGCCGACCACGCCCCCAGCGCCTCGACCAGCCAGCCAGAAATCCCCGCGACATCGAGCACACCACCCGCCACCGCATTGGGACGAGTACGCACATCAAGCCGCCGCCCGGCCCGGTCCCACAGGGATGCCTTGGCCAGCGTCTTGCCCAGATCGATCACGATGAATGCGCCGTCGTTCAGCGCTCGTCTCCCCTTATCCAAAACGATCATTATCAATCAATATTGATCGTTTCCAGTAGAAATGTTAGCAGGCCCATCAAGCGCAGCCCGATTGCTGCCGCCGGAAGGATGCCATGAACGCCCATACGCCCGTAAGCCCCGCGATTCCCTTCGCCGTGCCCACCAGCCGCTGGGACGATGCGCATGCCGCCACGCTGAGCCCCGAGGAATTGCTCCTCTATCGCTCCAACCTCCTTGGCAGCGACCTTACCGTCACAAACTTCGGCGGCGGCAACACTTCGGCCAAGCTCACCGGCACCGATCCGCTGACTGGCGCGCAAGTCCCCGTGCTCTGGGTCAAAGGCTCGGGCGGCGATATCGGCTCGATGAAGCTCGATGGCTTTTCAACGCTCTATCAGGACAAGCTGCTCGCTCTCGAAGCGCGCTATTCCGGCCCGGATGACGACGACACAATGGTCGGCTTTCTCCCCCACTGCACCTTCAACCTCAATGGCCGCGCCGCCAGCATCGATACGCCGCTGCATTCGCTGCTGCCCTTCGCCCACGTCGATCACGTCCACCCGGATGCGATCATCGCGCTCGCTGCAAGCTCGGGCGGGGAGGCGGCGACGCAGGAAATCTGGGGCGGAAAGATCGGCTGGCTCCCCTGGAAGCGCCCCGGCTACACCCTCGGTGTGATGCTGCGCGACTATGTCCGCGCGAACCCGCATGTGCAGGGCGTCATGCTCGCCGGCCACGGGATCATCTGCTGGGCCGATACGGCAAAAGCCGCCTACGAACACACCATCAGCCTGATCGCGGACGCCGCCCGCTATCTCAACAAGGCGCTCGCCGGAAAGCCTGCCTTCGCCGGCCAGATCGTCGCCCCGCACCCGGACCGCGCCCACATTGCCGCCGACCTGATGCCTCGCCTGCGCGGCTTGATGACCGGAACCCGCCGCAAGATCGGCCACTTCTCCGATGATGCCGAAGCCCTCGAATTCACCGGTAGCGCCCACTTCCAGCGCCTCGCCGCGCTCGGCACCTCGTGCCCCGATCACTTCCTGCGCACCAAGATCGCGCCGCTTGACCTCGATCCCGCGCGCCTGACCGATGACGCGTATCTTGCGCAGCAGCTTGCCGATTACCGCGCGATGTACGCCGCCTATTACGAACGCTGTAAACGCCCCAATTCCCCTGCCATGCGCGATCCCAACCCGGTCGTCGTCCTCGTCCCCGGCCTTGGCCGCATCACCTTCGCCGCCGACAAGACCACCGCCCGCCTCGCCGGAGAATTCTACGGCAACGCGATCAATGTCATGCGCGGGGCCGAGGCCGTGGGCCAGTACATCGCGCTCGACGAACAGGAAGCCTTCGACATCGAGTACTGGCTGCTCGAGGAAGCCAAGCTCCAGCGCATGCCCGCGCCCAAGCCGATGGTCGGCCGCATCGCACTCGTCACCGGCGGCGCCGGCGGGATCGGCGCCGCCACCGCCGTCCGCCTGCTCAAGGAAGGCGCCTGTGTGCTGCTGGCAGACCGCGATGGCGATGCGCTGGGAAGCACCCGCGAAGGCCTCGCGCAGCAGTTCGGCAAGGATGTGATCCGCACGGCCACTTGCGATGTCACCGACGAAGCCCAGGTCGCCGCGGCCTTCGCCACCTGCGCGCGCGAGTTCGGCGGGCTCGACATGCTCGTCGCCAATGCGGGCATTGCAAGCTCGGCCACCATCGAGGAAACCACGCTAAGCCTCTGGCACCGCAACCACGATGTCCTCGCCCAGGGCTATTTCCTCACTGCCCGCGCCGCATGGCCGCTGCTCAAGCGCATGAAGGATCAGGGCGGCACCTCGGTCGTGTTCATCGGTTCCAAGAACGCCGTCGCCGCCGCCGCCGGGGCCTCGGCCTATGCCTCGGCCAAGGCCGCCGCCAACCACCTCGCGCGCTGCCTCGCCTTGGAAGGCGCGCCCGATGGCATTC
>NZ_JAIXPP010000036.1 GCF_027486195.1 Novosphingobium sp. | reverse complement strand
CGCAGCGCGATGGCGCGGAACGCCGGGTCCTGCTTGATCGCCATGTCGGTGGTGAACATGATCGGCGCGTGGGTCTTGCCCGCCTCGTGCGCGTCCGGCACGATCTGCACGTCCGCCGCGTTCGCCGGCTGCCACTGCGTTGCGCCCGCCGGGCTCTTCACCTTGACCCATTCGAACGCGAACAGGTTGTCGAGATACTGGCTCGTCCACTGCACGGGGTTCGCCGACCAAGCGCCTTCGAGGCCGCTTGTCACCGCATCCTTGCCCACGCCCGTGCCGCAGCTGTTCTTCCAGCCGGTGCCCTGCGCTTCGATCCCGGCACCTGCAGGCGCCGCACCAACGCACGTTGCGGCATGCGCTCCATGCGCCTTGCCGAAGGTGTGCCCACCCGCGATCAGCGCGACGATTTCCTCGTCGTTCATCGCCATGCGGCCGAACGACTGGCGGATATCATGTGCCGCAGAGATCGGATCGCCGTTCGCGTTCGGGCCTTCGGGGTTCACGTAGATCAGCCCCATCTGCACTGCCGCGAGCGGGCCCTTGAGCTGGCGCTTCTCGTTCCAGCGATCGCCGTTGGCCTCCAGCCACTTCTTCTCTGTGCCCCAATAAACCGCATCCGGCTGCCACGTATCCGCGCGGCCGCCGCCGAAGCCCAGCGTCTTGAAGCCCATCTGCTCAAGCGAGACATTGCCGGTGAGGACCATCAGGTCGCCCCACGAGAGCTTGCGGCCATACTTCTGCTTGATCGGCCACAGCAGCCGCCGCGCCTTGTCGAGGTTGGCGTTGTCCGGCCACGAATTCAGCGGCTCGAAGCGCTGTTCACCGCCCGCGCCGCCGCCGCGCCCGTCCATCGTGCGATAAGTGCCGGTGCTGTGCCAGGCCATGCGGATGAAGAACGGGCCGTAGTTGCCATAGTCCGCCGGCCACCACGGCTGCGAGGTCGTCAGGACCTTGGCGATATCCGCCTTCACCGCCTTGATATCGAGGCTGAGGAACGCCTTGGTGTAGTTGAAATCGGAACCATAAGGACTCGCCAGCGTATTCTCGTTCTGGCGCAGCGGCGTCAGATCAAGCTGGTCGGGCCACCAGTCCTTGTTGGTGGTCGGTTTTTCGGCGGTGGCTGCAGATGGCGGCGTCATGGCCGCATCGGCGGCGTGCCCGGCCACCGGCATTGCGGCAAGCAGCGCAATGGCGAGGGTCGTAAGCGAAGCGCGCATAGGTAAGGTCCTCTCTTTTGGCGGAAGCCGGAAACGGGCGCGCAGCCGCCCGCAAGGCGGACAGGCGCGCGCATCCCTGCCGGATACCGCTCGGGTTTCAGGATCGGATTGCCCGGGGCCGGGGGGAGGCCGCCGTGCCCTCGTCTTCTGGCGCAAAGCCCCCTCCAGCGGCCAGTGCATTTGTCCGTTTACAATGATCGACCTTCTCGATCATCCAGCAACAAAACGCATGGAAACGCGCACCGTGCAGGCAGCGGACGGATCGGCGATTTCAGGGAAAAAACAAATCTGGACACCCGGCGCGGTGCAATTTTACGCATCCTCTCCCAAGGTCGCGCCGGGTGAACGACTTGTTATGTGCTAGGGGATTTACCGCATAGGATAAGCAGAGTCATCAGGAAATTGCGCCCCGGCCAGACTTTGCGCACGAAATAATGCCGCGCGCCCAAAGCAGGCCTGATGCCAAACCCTTCGCGAATGCTGCAACCATGCTGCGTCCTTTCCCTGATTCCCGCGAAGGACGATCTTATCCGCATCGGTCCTATCCCGCATGGCGATGCGCCGATCCACTCGCCTTGCCCTTGCCGCACTCGCACTTGCTGCGCCCTGCCTTGCTGCGCTTTGCCTTGCTGCGCCTGCCCCGGCTGCGGCACAATCGGCGGTGGAATTCGGCGCGTCCTACACCGCCGATCTGCTCTCCGCCGCCGCGCACAGTGCTGATCGTGGCACCGACTTCGTGGGCCGCGCCGATGCATGGGTCGATTTCAAAGGCCCTGTCATCGGGCTCGATGCGCTGTCCGCGCATCTCGATCTGATCGCGGTTCACGGCCCCGATTTCTCGGGCCGCCGCATCGGCGCCTACCAGACGGTAAGCAGCCTTGAGGCCGATACCCTTCCCCATATCTACGAAGCCTGGGCGCAGTGGAGACCCAATCCCTACCTCTCCGCCAAGGCCGGCCTCATCGATCTCAATGCCGAATTCGATATCCAAAACACCGGCGCTCTCTTCGTCAACAGTGCGTTCGGCATCGGCCCCGATATCTCGCAAAGCGGCCTCGCCGGGCCATCGATCTTCCCCATGACCAGTTCGGCGCTGGTCGTGCGGCTGCAGCATGGCCGCAAGGCGCTCGCGCTCGGCGTGTTCGATGCGCTCGCCGGTTCCCGCAACGATCCGCGCAAGGCTGCGCTGCGCTTTCCGGGCACGACCGGCGCTCTCCTCATCGCCGAAGCGCGCCTGCCGGTCGGCACCTGGCTGCTGCAAGCCGGTGGCTGGCAGTATACAACGCGCTTCGATGCGCTCGATCCTGCCCGGCCGCCCGCCATGTCGCGCGGGGTTTACGGCATGTTGGAGGGCGCGGTGACGCGCAAACTCAGCGCGTGGATCCGCCTTGGCATCGCCGATTCCCGCGCCAATCCGGTGGCGACCTATGTCGGCGGCGGTGCGGTCGCAGTACTCGGCGATTGGCGCCTCGGCCTTGCAGCCGCCCACGCCCGTCTCGGCGAAGCCGCACGGCAGACCCTGTTTGCACCAAACCGAGCGCGCCGCGCCGAAACCGTGCTGGAACTCACTGCGCAGCGCCAGCTCGCCCCCTGGCTCAATATCCAGCCCGATCTGCAATACGTGATCCATCCGGGCTGGGATCAGACTGCCCGCAGCTCGCTCGTGTTCGGTCTGCGCTTCAGCATGGCGATCCCGGAAAGCTGAGGCCGCAGCGCAGATAGCGGTACTCCTCTGCGCGATGGCTTTTCATTCTTGCAAACAGGCCATGCGGCGCGGAACGTCAGCCCTGCGCCATCCCCGGCGCGGAGTTTGCCAGAATCATGCCGCAGTACCCGTTCCAGCTCGTCGACGTTTTCGGTGAAACCCCGTTCTCGGGCAATCCGCTGGCCGTGATCGCGCTCGATGCCGATCGGGATACCGCCGAACTTCAGGCCATCACGCGCTGGCTCAACTTGTCGGAAACCGCCTTCCTCCTGCCGCCGACCACCGACGCGGCGGATTACCGTGTGCGCATCTTCACGCTGGACCGCGAACTGCCCTTCGCCGGCCACCCCACGCTCGGCTCGGCCCATGCATGGCTCGCGCTCGGCGGCACGCCGCGCCATGGCGGCAAGGTCGTGCAGGAATGCGGCGCGGGCCTCATCGATGTGCGCCGAGGCGCCGATGGCCTTGCCTTTGCGGCGCCGCCGCTGCTGCGCGCGGGCGCCGTCGATGCAGACAAGCTGGCGGAGGCCTGCGGCGTCCTCGGCATCACAGCCAGCGATGTCGTCGCCGCCGAATGGATCGACAACGGACCCGGCTGGCTTGGCATCCAGCTCAAGGATGCGGCGTCGGTCATCGCAATCGAACCGGCGCGTTCGCACGCCTCCCGCATCGATATCGGCCTTATCGGCCTGCATCCCGCGGGCAATCCGTTCGCCTATGAAGTGCGCGCGATCTTCAGCGATCCCTATGGCGGCCTGATCGAGGATCCGGTGACCGGCAGCCTCAATGCCTCCGCCGCCGAATGGATGCTCCGCGCCGGCCACGTCAGCGCACCCTACACCGCCACGCAGGGCACCCGCCTCGGCCGCTCGGGCCGCATCCGCATCGAACGCGAAGCCGGTGGGCCGATCTGGGTCGGCGGTGCCACGGCGACGCTGTTTGCAGGCATGACGGGGGAAGTGGCCTTCCCCGCCTGAGCGACCCTGTCAGCGCGCGGCGGGCTTGCCCTGCCGCATTTCCAGCCCCAGCGCCCAGCGCCGCTGGAAGCCGCGCCAGAAGCTAGGCTGGTCCGCCGATGCGGGCTTGCCGCCCACGTTCTGGAACGGTGCCAGCGGCCATTGCCCGTCCCCCGCCTGTGGCGGCGTCACATCGAGATAGGCTTGCTTCGCCGCATCACCCTTGAGGTGGAGATCGAGGAACGCGGTGATGAAGTGCTGGTTGATCGCGTTGATCCGCTCGGTGCGCCACACCGGCTCGGCGAAGTATTCGCGGGTCGAGAAATCCGCATCGGCCTCAGGCGGCGGCGGATTGCCGCCCACGTTGTGCCGGGCGTTCTGGTAGAGCAGGAAATGGCGCTGGTTGTTCGCCATGTGGTCGAATATCCAGCTGACGCCGTTCGCCGCATCGACGATGTCGTCATGATCGCCGTCGATCATCAGCACCGGCTTTGCAAAGGCTGCGAGCGCGGCCTCTGACCACACCCGCACTGCGGGGCTCCCGCCGAACGGGGCGAGCGCCACAACGGCCTTGATCCGTGCGGCGAGCGGTTTGCCCGCCGTCTGGCTTTCGAGCAGTTGGTCGCGCGCGGGCGGCGGCAGTTGGGCGAGCACCGGGCTGGTCGGCGCATAATCAAGCCCGGCAGCGCCTAGCACGCCGAACCCGCCCATCGAATAGCCGACGAGGCCGATCTGCCCCGCATCGATGGCCTGCCCCAGCGCATCGCCCGGCTTGCTGGCGCGCCGTGTCAGGTCATCGATCACGAAGCGGATATCCCGCGCGCGGTGAACCAGCACATTGCCGAACGAGACCGGGAACTCGGCCGGGTTCACCACCCGCTGATCGGCATGATCGATCGCGACGACGATGTAGCCCTTGGTGGCAAGGTTTTCGGTGAGCCAGGTCATGAACGTGTCCCAGCCGTTGTAGCCGTGCGAGACCACCACCAGCGGAAAGCGCTGCCCCTTGATCGGCGGCGCACCATCCGCTGCCAGGCTGGGAATGCTGAACGGACCACCAGTGCCATCGGGCTTTGGCAGTACATGCACGAACGATGTGCGCGCGGTGCCCGCGGCCACCTCGGCAGGATACCAAATCCGCGCCTTGATCGTGCGCGTTGCGCGAGCAAGGCCAGTGGCCGAAAGCACCACACTGTCCGGCGCTTGCACGGCAATGCTCTGCGTACCGATCGCAAAAGTACCCAGCGCCGCAAGTTCCGGCGCATCGGGCGGCGGCACCGCATAGGCCTGCCGCGTCGGCGGGACCGAAGGCAGCGATTGCGCATTAACGGCAGGCTGTGCCGCCGTGGCCAGCAGCAGGCCAGAGGCAAGCAAGCGGCGGAGTTTCTTCATCGCGCGCATATCCGATTCTTCATGGCAGGAAGGATGGCCCCAAACGAAAACGCACCCACGCAGAAAATCTGCATGGGTGCGCCTTCACGTCCGGAGGGGGTGGACGATCAGAAGTTCAGGCGGACGCCGGCGGCATAGCGCGCACCGGTATCGACATAGTCGAGCACCTGATTGTCGAAGCGGCCAGTGGTGATGTTCTTCGCATTGGTGACGTTCGTCCCCTCAGCAAAGATCTGCGCGAACTTCTTGATGTCGTAGCTCACGCGCACGTCGACCTGGCTGAACGGACGGCGGAACACCGGGTCACCGCCCTGGCCGGGCGTCACCAGGTACTCGAGGAACCGACCGCGGCGGTTGTAGGCGACACGGGCAGCAAAACCGTCCTTTTCGTAGAAACCGGTCAGATTGTAGCTGTTGCCGAGGCCTTCGAGCGCGAACGAGGTCGTCGTGCTGGTCACGTCGAAGGCAGCGCTGCTGTCCACGAACGTTGCGTTGGCCGCCAAGCCGAGGCCGTCAAGCGGCGCGGGCAGGTAGTCGAACGTGTGCACGACGTTGAGCTCGATGCCGCGAACCGTTGCGTTCTCGGCGTTGCGCGGACGGCGCACGTTGAACGTCGCGGTGTTCGGACCCGTGATCCCGCCGCCCACCGGCAGATTGCTGGCATTGGCAATGGCGAAGTTTTCGGCCGAACGGGTCTGCACGATGAAGTCATCGATGCTCTTGTAGTAGCCGGCCACCGAAAGCGTCGTGGTCGACGTCGGGTACCACTCCAACGAGATGTCGAAGTTGTTCGACGTGTAGGGCTTGAGGTCGGGATTGCCGCCGCTGGCATCAAGGCTGGCCGGACGCGTCACGTCGAAGTTGGTGCGCGGCGCAAGGTCGCGGATCTGCGGACGGGTCAGCGTGCGCGACGCGGAGAAGCGCGCGATCACCTTGTCCGACAGGTTCACCTTCACGTTGATGTTCGGCAGGAAGTAGTCGTAGCTCGACCGCTTCGCTGTCGCGACCGGTGCGCCGCCGTTGGCGAACACGGCCTGATAGATCGTCGGATCGTTCGGCACCGAAAGCAGGTCGGTCAGCGCCAGCTGGCGGCCGCTCGCGATCAGCTCGGTGTGCACGTAGCGCGCGCCGATGTTGACCACCCACGGCAGCGCGCCGAGGTCGCCCTTGAGATCGGTCTCAAGGTAGCCGGCGAAGACCTTCTCCGAAACCGCGAACGAATTCGGCTGGACGGCAGCGGCAAAGCCGTTGGTCGCCGCCAGCTGCGCAGCCGTGGTTCCAGGAGCAAGACCGCGTGCCTGATCGCGCGCCGCCGCCTGCGCGGGGCTTTCGAGGAACTTGAAGTAGGCATTGGCATCATAGCCGAGGATCTTCGTCGGCACGCTGCCCGAACCGCCCGGCGCGCGCAGCGTGAGCGGGCTGAGAAGCGCAGCCGAAGCGGGCTCGTTGTAGCCGCAATAGAGGCACAGCGTGTTGGGATCGCTCGCGATCGACTGGCTGTTCTTGCTGCGGTTGGTGTTGATGAGGCCGAAGCGGACTGCATCGAGCACACCGCCGTCAGACTTCCACTCGGTATCGAGCTTGTACTCGAGCACGCGCTCGGCCTCGGTGTTGCCCTGGCGCAGCGCGATGTGCGAACGGCCCAGCGCCGCGTTGGTCAGGTCTGCCGTATAGCCCACCGTCGAGGGGAAGCCGTTGCCGGTCGCTTCCTTGAAGCTGTAGGTGCTGGGAACGCCGATCACGGTGAAGTAGTTGCGTCCGCCGGCCGAATCCTTGGCGCGCGACCATGAAACGTCGGCCTTCACGGTCAACTGGCTGTTGGGCTTCCATTCGACATTGCCGCCAAGCGCGTAGGTCTTCACGAAGCGGTTGTTCGACGTCTGGATAAGGTCGGCGTTGCCGTTCGTCGTCAGCGAGGTGATCGTGCGGTTCGAATCGATGGCGGCTGCCGTGTAGCTCGAAGGCTCGAACCAGCTGCCGAGTGCCTGGACGCGCGAATCAACGTTGAACTGGTTGTAGAGGCCATCGACCGTGAAGGTCAGCTGGTCGTTCGGGCGGTACTGGCCGGTGGCGGTGAACCCGATGCGCTCGCGCGACTGGTCGTCCTGGCCCACGTCCTGGTTGCGCGGGGCAAACACGTTGGTGAACAGCGGGTTCGCGGCCGGGCCGACCGTGGTGCCGGGGATATAGCCGCGGTTCTGCGTGTAGCGGGTCTGGGCATCGCGCTTCTGGTACGAAACCGAAGCCAGCAGGCCCAGCTTGCCATCAGCGAACGTGTCGCTGATCAGGCCGAACGCCTGCGGCGTCACCTTGTCGCTGTTGCGCTCGTACTGGCCCTTGGCCGAAACGACCGCCTTGAAGCCGCCCAGATCGAGCGGGCGCGGCGTCTTGACGTTGAGCGTCGCGCCGATGCCGCCATCCTGCAGGCGCGCCTGCGAGCTCTTGTAGACTTCGGCGCCGCTGATCAGTTCGGCTGCCAGCAGGTCGAAGCTGAATTCGCGGCCCTGATTGTCGCTGGCGAAGGTGCGGCCGTTGACCAGCACCGTGTTGAACGCCGGGCCGAAACCGCGAACCGTGACGAAGCGGCCTTCACCGTTGCTGCGGTCGATCGCCACGCCGGGAATGCGCTGCAGCGATTCCGCCACGTTGGTATCGGGGAACTTGCCGAGGTCTTCCGAGCTGATCGCATCGACGATGCTGAGCGAGTTCTTCTTGATGCTCGCGGCGCTGCGCAAGCTGCTGCGGATGCCGGTGACGATGATTGCTTCGGGCTCCGAAGACGCGCCGGCGGGCGTTTCCTGCGCGAATGCGGGGGCTGCGCCGCCGACGATCGCCAGCGCGCTGCAGCAGGCAAGAGCTTGCGCACGCATACGCGACATAGCAGATAAACTATTGAATTTTGACATAATCTGGCTCTCCCCTTGTTGCCGTCAACCGTGTCCGGTCAGACGTGCCAGGTGCTTCGACGCGGGTTGCCCACGCCGTTGGGGTTTGACTGATATGTTTTATCAGATAAATCAAATGAAAGTTTTTTGGGCCATCGCATTGATGCTCGACTGGTGCGAAATTGCTGCACCCGGCGATGCGGCGAGTGCCCTTTGGACAAGCCTTGCCAAGCCCAGCAAGGCAGCGGCACTAAGGGCGCAGGGAGCAGGACATGAACGACAGGGTTCGGCAAGTGGTGATCGTCGGCGGCGGCTCGGCCGGCTGGATCGCTGCTGCCCGCATTGCCGCAGCACACCGCCCGGAAGGCGAGAACGGGGTCTCGGTCACCCTCGTCGAATCCGTCACCATCGGCACGATTGGGGTGGGTGAAGGCACCTGGCCCACCATGCGCAATACGCTGCGCAAGATCGGCATCTCGGAAACTGAATTCTTCCGCTCGTGCGATGCCGCCTTCAAGCAGGGCGCGCGCTTCACCGGCTGGGTCACGGGTGAGCCGGGTGACAGCTATTATCACCCGCTCAATCCGCCGCAGGCCGCCACGCAGATCAATCTTTCGGCCCACTGGCTGCGCCGGCAGGATGGCGCGGGCACGGATTTCGCCCATGCGGTCGATTTCCAGTCGGCATTGTGTGATGCGGGCCTTGCGCCCAAATCGATCAGCACCGCCGAATATGTCGGCCTCGCCAATTATGCCTACCACCTCGATGCGGTGAAGTTTGCCGCGCTGCTCAAGAAGCATTGCATCGAAAAGCTCGGCGTGCGCCACATCATTGATGACGTGACCGGCGTGAAGCTCGACGAAGCTGGCTTCGTCACCGGCGTAGAAGCAAAGGCGACGGGCCTGATCGCGGGCGATTTCTTCGTCGATTGCACCGGTTTCGCCGCCTTGCTGATCGGCCAGACCTATGGCGTACCCTTCGTCGAATGCGGCGATGTGCTGCTCGCCGATCACGCGGTTGCCTTGCAGGTGCCCTACGAGCACGAGGACGATCCCGTCGCCAGCCAGACCAATTCGACGGCGCAGGCCGCCGGCTGGATCTGGGATATCGGCCTGCCCACCCGGCGCGGCACCGGCTATGTCTACTCCAGCCGCCACACCAGCCACGACGAGGCCGAAGCCACCCTGCGCGCCTATCTCGGCCCCATCGCCGATGGCCTCAATACGCGGCGCATTCCGATCAAGTCGGGCCACCGCCAGCGCTTCTGGGAAAAGAACTGCGTCGCGGTCGGCCTCGCCAACGGCTTCCTCGAACCGCTCGAAGCCTCCGCGCTGATGCTGATCGAGACCGCGGTCGATTTCATCGTCGATCGCCTGCCGCAGAGCCGCGCGGTGATGGCCCCGCTGGCCCGCCAGTTCAACGCCGCGTTCGAGCATCACTGGGCGCGGATCATCGATTTCCTCAAGCTGCACTATGTGCTCACCAAGCGCGAGGACACCGCCTTCTGGCGCGACAATCGCGATCCGGCCACAGTACCCGAACGGCTGCGCGAACAGCTGGAACTGTGGCGGCACCTGCCGCCCGGCCCGCAGGATTTCCCGCACCAGCCCGAAGTGTTCTCGTGGCCGAGCTACCAGTACGTGCTCCATGGCATGGGCTTCGAATGCAATCTCGCCGAAGGCAGCCAGGTTACCGCCGAAGCTGCACTCGCCCAGCGCTGCTTCATGGCGACCCAGCGCCAGAAGGAACAGGCGCTCGCCGCACTGCCCTCGCACCGCGCGCTGCTCGATGCGGTGCGCGTCCACGGGTTCCAGGCGGTATGAGCGGCCAGGCCAGCCTCGCCGCCGTGCGCCCCGAGCGCCACGGCCAGCTCACCATCGGCACCGGCACCGATCTTGCGGCCGCCGCAGGGCTCGGTCATGTCCCCCTCGGAATCAGCGAGATCCCGCTCGCGGTCTGCGACTATCCGGTCGTGCTGATCAAAGACGGCACCACCGGCGGCTTCCGGCTCGTCGCCCTGCTGGGCTTCGAGGCAAACCGCAATCTCTTCGTGATCGGCGAGAACTGGGCGGCGACCTACCTGCCGCTCAACGTCCTGCGCCTGCCGTTCTACCTCGGCGCAGCGGACGGCGGCGCGCTGGCGGTCTGCCTTGACGAAGCCAGCAGCCTTATCGGCCGCGCCCCGGGCCATGCCCTGTTCGATGCAGATGGCACCGAAACCGGTTTTCTCACCAGCCGCCGCAAGCTCCTGGACGACATGCTCGCCGATGCCAAGGCAACCGCGCGGTTCGTCAGTGCGATTACCGCGGCGCGCCTGATCACTCCGATGACGATCACACTCCACCACGCGGACCAGCACCAGCAGGACATCGCCGGTGCCTACACCATCGATCCGCTCGCGCTGGAAACGCTGGATGGCGCGGCGCTGCTGGCGCTCCACCGCGATGGTCACCTCGGCGCGATCTACGCCCTCATGCACAGCCTCGGCCAGCTCGGCCGGCTCGAACAGCTCCACAATGCGCGGGGCGAGCGCCTGATCACGCGCAGCGCGGTGCAACTCCATCTGTGATGCGGCCACCCGCCACACACGCACTTGCTCTTGCCGCGTCGTGCGCGTAGCAGCCTGTGATATTATAAATGCGACAATAGGTCATGAGACCAGCCGCACAGCGAGAGATGCCATGGCAGGACGATCACCCGTAGCGACCTTCAATGCATTTGCGCTGGTGCCTTGCGGCGCACATTCGGAGCATCGGGCATGAGCGCCGCCGCCCCGGTTGTGCCGGTTTCCATCGGCAGCAGCGCGCAGTTGCTTGCGTTTGCGCTGGTCATCGTGCTCGTTGGCAGCCTCACCTGGTGGCGCACCCGCGTCGGCCACGCCCATAGCGACAACGAGGACCGCGAATTCTTCCTCGCCGGCGGCAGCCTCACCTGGATCTACGTCGCCGGTTCGATCACGATCACCAATCTCGGCACCGAGCAACTCGTCGGCGCCAACGGCAACCAGATGCTGCTCCTCGCCTGGTGGGAACTCGCGGCCGTGTTCGGCCTGCTCATCCTCGCCTTCGTGTTTGTGCCGATCTACTACCGCTATCAGTGCGTAACGACGACCGAGTTGCTCGAGCGGCGCTACAACGACGATCGCATTCGCACGATGATCTCGACGCTGTTCCTCTTCGGCAACCTTTTCATCTCGATGCCTAGCGCGCTCTACACCGGCGCGCTGTTCCTGCGCAGCGTGTTCGGGATCGATTTGCCGCTGGTCATGGTCGGCTTCTGCATTGCGGCGCTTGGCGCAGGCTACGGCGTGCTCGGCGGCCTGCGTGCCGTCGCGATCTCGGAAACCTTCAGCGGGGCAAGCCTGCTGTTTATCTGCCTGCTGCTCGTGTTCCTGTCATTGCAGGCCATCGGCTTCGATTTCTCCGGCATTCCGGCGGAGCGACTGACCCTCATCGGCGATAGCAATTCGCCCATTCCCTGGCACACGCTACTGACCGGCATGCTGTTCATCCAGATCTTCTACTGGTCGACCAACCAGGCGATCACCCAACGCGCCATGGCCTCCCCTTCGGTGCGCGAGGCGCAGAAGGGCGTGCTGGCCGCCGCAGCGATCCGGTTGATGATCGTGCCGGCTATCGTCGTGCTGCCCGGCATCGTCGCCTACAAACTCTACGGCAATGTCCACGATGCTGCCTTCGGCAAGCTCGTCGGCAATATTCTTCCGGGCTGGCTCGCAGGCACTTTCGCCGCGATCCTCGTCACCAGTGTCGCCACTCACTTCGTCGCGATCCTCAATTCCTCGGCCGCGCTCTACATCTGCGACATCCACCAGAAGTATGTGAACCCAAAGGCCAGCGTGCGCACGCTCAACATTGCGGCTTCGGCGGTCATGATCCTGATCGCGGTGGTGCTGATCCCGGTCTACGCCAACGCCGTCAGCATCATTAACCTCTTGCAGCAACTGAACGGCCTGTTCTCGATGCCGATCCTCTCGGCCTTCATCGTCGGCCTGCTGTTCCGCGATGTCGATGCCCGCGCGGCCATCGGCGCGGTCCTGTTCGGCATTGCGCTCTATGCGTACTTCACGTTCGTCCACGCGCCGTTCGGCCTGCACTACATCCACCTGATGTTCGTGACGCTGTGGTCCTCGATTGCATTCTCGCTGGCGGTGAACCGGTTCATCTTCGGCAACCGGGCGACCCTTGTCCGCTTCTGGCAGCGCAACAAGGCGGGGGCGCCGGACGCTACCTACATCTGATCCGGCGCGGCTCTCAGTTCAGGATTTGGCCGCTCAGGATTTGGCGGTGACTTCGGCCTCGCCGATCAGGATGAGCACATCGCCGATCAGCCGGCGCATGGCGCAGCGCGCGCCATCGCTGTCGCGCTTGAGGATCGCATCATAGACCGCGCGGTGATCTTCGATGCTGGCCGAGCGGCCCTTGATCCGGTTGGTGAAATGGATCGAGGTGGCCAGCGCGCTCGCCACCATGTCGCGGAATTGCTTGTAGAACGGGTTGCGCGAACCTTCGAGCACCGCAACGTGAAAGGCAATATCGGCGGCCAGCGTGTTGTCAGCTCCGGCTTCCGCCGCAACCATCCGGGCAAGCCCCGCCCCGATCGCCGCGCGCTCCGCATCGGTGGCCTGCATTGCCGCCAGCGCCGCTGCCTCAGGCTCGATCGCCACGCGAAGCTGGTTGAAATGGCGCAGCAACTCGACCGAGAACTTGCGCTCCAGCAGCCAGTGCAGAACATCGCTGTCAAACAGGTTCCACGAGGACTGCGGCTGGACAATCGTCCCCTGTCGCGGCCGGGCGCTGAGCAGGCCCTTGGCCGTCAGCATCTTGACCGCTTCGCGCGTCACCGCGCGGCTTACACCATGCTTGCGGGCCAGTTCGGCTTCGGTCGGAAACGCGACATTGTCGTACTCGCCAATGACGATGGCGCGGCCGATCACGTCGAGCATGCCGTACGTCAGGTTCCGGCCAAGGCTGGTGCGCATTTCAGAGGGGAAGGTGTCGGTCGTGATGGCGCTGACTTTCCTGTTCACCAAGCGGGGTAAGGATTACGCAACTGGAGCGCATAATTCAATTCCTCCTGATATCAAAGTCAGATAGATATGATAATTAGATGAACATGGAACCGGAACGGACCTTGCAAGCTGCCACCCTTGCGGTCGATTGGGGCTCTACCAATCGCCGCGTCTTCGTGCTCGCGGCGGATGGAACCGCCTTGGAAACGGCGCAGGATGACCGAGGAATCCTCGCAATGGGCGGCAGCGGGTTTGCCGCCGAAGCCGCCGCCATGCGCGCGCGCTGGGGTGATTTGCCAATGCTCTGCGCGGGGATGGTCGGCTCAAATCGCGGCTGGATCGACGCAGGTTACGTCGCCGCGCCCGCCAGCCTTGCGGAAATTGCGGCCAAAGTTCACTGGGTGGAACCCGGCCGCACCGCCATTGTCCCCGGCGTCTCGCGCGGCGCCGATGGTGGTGGACGGGCCGACATCATGCGCGGGGAGGAAGTCCAACTCCTCGGTGCTGCCGCTGCCGGTCTCGTCGCTCCCGATGCCTGGCTGTGCCAGCCGGGCACACACGCCAAATGGGCCCGGCTGCAAGGCGGCCATCTGGTCGATTTCACCACCGCGATGACCGGCGAGATCTTCGCCCAGCTTGGTCGCGGCGGCCTGCTCGCCGATGGGCTCGATGGTGAAGTGCGCGATGGCGCCGCATTCCGAGAAGGCGTGCAGGCCGCACGCGGCGGCGATCTCCTTGCCCGCCTGTTCGGCGCCCGCGCCGCCATGGTGCTCGGCAAGCGCGCCCGCGCGGATCAGGCCTCGTATGTCAGCGGTCTGCTCATCGGCAGCGATTGCGACGCCCGTCTCGCCAGCGATTTCGCCCCTGCCCGTGCCGACGGGGTGGACGTCCTCGCCTCCCCCGCACTGGGTGGCCTCTACCTCGCCGCGCTCGATGAACTCGGCTGCAAGGCCCGGCTGGTCGATAGCCACGCCGCCTTCCTCGCCGGGATCACCCAGATCTGGAGCCTGCTGCAATGACCTCTGCCCAATCCTTCGACACCGCTTTTGCCGCGATGCCGCTCGTCGCCATCCTGCGCGGTCTGACCCCCGAAACGGCAGATGACGTCGGTGACGTGCTGGCCGACGCGGGCTTCACGCTGATCGAAGTGCCGCTCAATTCCCCGCGCCCGCTCGAAAGCATCGCGCGGCTGGCGAAGCGCCTCGCAGGCCGCGCGCTGGTCGGCGCCGGGACGGTGCTCGATGTCGCTGCGGTCGAGGCCGTGGCGGAGTCGGGCGGCACGCTGATCGTCTCGCCCAACACCAACACTTCCGTGATCTCCGCCGCCGCCGCGCGCGGGCTGATCCCCGTGCCCGGCTTCCAGACGCCGAGCGAAGCCTTCGCCGCGCTCGAAGCCGGCGCGCGCGCGCTCAAGCTGTTCCCCGCCGAGGCAGCCAGCCCCGCCGTGCTCAAGGCGATCCGCACCGTGCTGCCCGCTGGCACGGCCGTTCTCCCTGTCGGCGGGATTTCGCCCACGAACCTGGCCCCCTGGCACGCTGCCGGGGCCGCCGGCTTCGGCATCGGCTCCGCGCTCTACAGCCCCGGCGTTACCCCCGAGGAATTGGCCGGACGCGCCGCCGCCTTTATCGCCGCCTACAAGGCACTCTAGCGCTTCAGATGGAAGATCAGCGCTGTGCCGGGATGCAGGCGCGGCGGCTGAAACCCGGCCTGCATCAGCGCCGCGCCGCGAAACCGCCCGCCGTCCCTCAGCGGCCATTCCGCCTTGAGGCGCGGCGGCCAGACGACTTTCAGTTCATAGTCCGCCGCCGGATCAAGCCCCGCCAGCCGCAACGGCTCAGCGAAATAGCCGCGCTGCTCTTCTACCATTGTGTAGGAAACGAGCGCCTCGCTGCCGTCCTCAGCCACGATTGCAAAGGCATTCACGCCTTCTGCCGCGTCGATCCGGTGCAGCGCGCCCGAATGGATCAGCGCGCGGTGCGCCTTGTGCAGCGCCACCCCGGCGGCAAGATCGGCGGTTTCCTGCGCATCGAGTTCGCCAAGGTCCGCCTCGATGCCCATATGGCCAAACAGCGCGGTTGCCACCCGCAGCGGCATCGAAAGCTGCCGCCCGGTTATGTGGCAGCGCGTCGGCCCGACATGCGCGCCCATCAGCTCGGCCGGAAAGAAATGCGAAAAGCCGCGCTGGATAGAAAGCCGGTCGAGCGCATCGTTGGAATCGCTCGTCCACACCCGGTCGGTCCGCGCCAGCACGCCAAAGTCCGCGCGCCCACCGCCTGATGCGCAGCTTTCGATCTCGACCGCCGGGAACGCCGCCCGCAGCCGATCAAGCACCTCGTAGAGCCCTTTGACATGCGCCGTAGCCCCCGCGCGTCCGTCCGCCCCGCCCGGCTGGCTGAGATCGCGGTTCATGTCCCACTTGAGGTAGGCGATCGGATATTCCTCGAGCAGTGCCGCTACATCCAGGTACATCCGCTCGCGCACCTCCGCCCGCCCGAAATCGAGCGCCAGCTGATGGCGGAACGGGATCTTCGGCGCAGGCGGCGTGGCCAGCACCCATTCGGGATGCGCACAGTAAAGATCGCTGTCCGGATTGGCCATCTCAGGCTCGACCCACAGGCCGAACTCCATGCCGAGCGAGCGGACCTTCTCGATCAGCGGCCCCAGACCCTCGGGATAGACGTCAGGACTCACCTGCCAGTCCCCCAGCCCAGCGCGGTCGCTGCGGCGGCTGCCAAACCAGCCGTCGTCCAGCACGAAGCGCTCCACCCCCACTGCCGCCGCGCGCTCTGCCAGCGCCATCAGCTTCGCGGTATCGTGGTCGAAATAGACCGCTTCCCAGCTGTTGTAGTGCACCGGACGCGGCTTTGCGCGCAGGCGCTGATGCTCGGGCCGCGCGCGCAGATAGGCATGGAACTGGCGCGAAACCCCACCCAGCCCGGCGTCCGAAACCGTCGAATAGATAACCGGCGTCTCCAGGCCCTCGCCCGGTGCCAGCATGATCTCGCCCGGCAGATACAGCGCTTCCATCGCCACTGAACGCCGCCCATCTGCCAGCG
The DNA here is from genome assembly GCF_027486195.1 of Novosphingobium sp. Taxonomy (GTDB): domain Bacteria; phylum Pseudomonadota; class Alphaproteobacteria; order Sphingomonadales; family Sphingomonadaceae; genus Novosphingobium. Next base: position 7,546 of record NZ_JAIXPP010000036.1, on the reverse strand, counting down.
TCTCGACGACAAGCCGATGGTTTCCGCTCCACCCGAGATGAAAACCATAAGCCAGCCCGCGCGTCTCGTTCGCATCGCGTTCGATGGCAAAAAGGCCGGGAAAGGCATCATGGCTGGTGCGCCCACGCCGATTCTCGCGCAGCCAGCTGCCCATGGAAAGCTGGTGGCGCCGCAGCTGGAACTCGCCCGACCAGCGCCCCTCGAACCCGATGACCTCGCCCACAAAGCCCGGCAGAGGGATCACCGGCGGCGCCAAATGATCGACCTGCAGCGCCGCCGTGCCGCGATTGATCAGCTTGGTTGTTGCCGCGAGCACATCGCCCAGAAGCCGCAGCTCGTGGACCAGCTCGATCCCATGCGCCTCATCCCGGCTGGTGAACGCCAAGCGGCTAGCCCCCTGCTCCACATCGACCAGCAGCGCATAACTCGCCCAGTCCAGCCCGCCGCGATGCGCGGCAAGCCCGGGCCGCCCCGGAAAGCCCTGCCCCGCCTGCGGCGTGAACGCCAGCGGCGCTTCGACAGCTGGCGAGGCATTGGCCTCCGCCCGCGCCGCCAGAGCCGAAAGCTCCTCCAGCACCAGATCATCCGGCAGCCGCGGCCCCCAGTAACGCACCGCCGGCGTGCCAGCGATAACCTCCACCACCATCGTGACGTTCGCGCCATCGAGACGATAAGCGGCGGAAAAGGATGCGGTCATGGAGAGCTTTCGGTAGCCAAACGGCATTTGTATGATAAATGATCTTGCCCGGTTACCGCTGACCAGCGTTGGCCTGCAACTCATTTCTGAAACTCTGAATAGACCGAAGGATCGGCCCCCTATGCTTGGCGTCTGCTACTATCCCGAACACTGGCCCGAAGCGTGGTGGGAAGAGGACGCAAAGCGGATGGCGGCCCTCGGCCTCACCTACGTGCGCATCGCCGAGTTCGCGTGGAGCCGGATCGAGCCCGATCCCGGCCGGTTCGAATGGGACTGGCTGGACCGGGCGATCGATACGCTGGGCAAGGCGGGCCTCAAGGTCGTCATGTGCACGCCCACCGCCACCCCGCCCAAGTGGCTGATCGACCTTTATCCCGAGATCCTCCCCGTCGATCCCGAAACCGGCCGCACGCGCGGTTTCGGATCGCGCCGCCACACCGATTTCTCCAGCGCCGTCTGGCACCGTGAAGCGATGCGCATCAGCACCGCCGTCGCCGAGCGCTACGGCGAGAACCCCTATGTCGCCGGCTGGCAGACCGACAACGAACTGTGCTGCCACAACACCGCCATCAGCGCCTCACCCGCCGCGCTTGACGGTTTCCGCACCTGGTGCCGCGAACAGTACGGCGAGGTCGCCGCGCTCAACGCGGCCTGGGGCAATGTCTTCTGGTCCATGGAGTACCGCAGCTTCGACGAGGTCGAGATGCCCGTCGGCGCAGTCACCGAAACCAGCCCCGCCCACCGCATGGCCTGGCGCCGCTATTCGTCAGACATGGTCGTGCGCTTCCATGCCGACATGATCGCCATCATCCGCGCCCATTCGCCCGGCCGCTTGGTCACGCACAACTTCATCCCGATGCCCGAAACCGGGGTGGACAACCACGCGCTCGCCGCCGATCTCGATTTCGCGGCCTATGACAACTACCCGCTCGGCCGCGCGGATCTGGCGCTGGCCAAGGCCCCTGCCGCCGATTTCGCTCCGCTGATGCGCACCGGCCACCCCGATTTCCAGGCGATCCTGTTCGATCAGACACGCGGCCTCACCGGACGGCCATTCTGGGTGATGGAGCAGCAGCCCGGCCCGGTGAACTGGGCCAATCACAATCCCCGCCCCGCCTCCGGCATGGTGCGTCTATGGTCGTGGGAAGCCTTCGCGCACGGCGCGGCGGTCGTCAGCTTCTTTCGCTGGCGGCAGGCGCCCTATGCGCAGGAGCAAATGCACGCAGGGCTACTGCGCCCCGATTGCACGGAGGCCGAGGCATGGCCTGAAATCGAGAAGCTTGCCAGCGAACTCGGCACAATCGATCTGCCCGCCCCGACCAAGGCGCCCGTCGCGATCATCATCGATCACGAATCCGATTGGCTCGGCCAGATCGAGCAGCAGGGCCGCGGCTACGACTATCAGAAGGTCCTGACCGCATGGTACGGCGCGACCCGCCGCCTCGGCCTTGATGTCGATTTCGTCGCACCCAGCGCGGACCTTTCCGGCTACGCCATGGTGCTCGTCCCCGCGCTCGCCCTGCCGACCGCTGAAGCCGCTGCGCGCCTGCAGGCCGCCAACGGCCTTGTCCTCATCGGCCCACGCTCCGGCGCCAAGACGCACGACGTCACTATCCCCGAAGGCCTTGCGCCCGGTCGTCTGCGTGCGCTCGTCCCCATCCGCGTGCTGGCGGTTGAAACGCTACGCCCCGATTGCCCGGGTTCGATCACCATCGGCAACACATCCTTCGCCAGCGGCCTCTGGCGCGAGACGATCGAGACCGGCGATTGCGAGGTACTCGGCCGCTACGAGGACGGCGCGCCCGCCATGGTCCGCCACGGCAAGGTCCACTACCTCGCCACCCTCGTCGAAGACGCGGCGCTCGATGCCATCGTGCAGGCAATGGCCACCGAAGCAGGCCTCGAGACCACGCCGCTCGATGGCATGCTGCGCATCCGCCGCCGCGGTGATCTCACGTTCGCGATCAACTACGGCGCCGAAGCCGCCGAAGCCCCCGCGCCGGACCATGCGGTCTTCCTGCTCGGCAGCCGCACCGTGGCCCCGCGCGACCTTTCCATCTGGCGCGCGGGCTGAACCCGCTCAGAAGGCGAACGGATCGGTCTCGGTCCGTTCGCCGAGCAGGAACGCATCGGCCACCAGTGTCAGCGGACGCAGATCGCAGTCGCTTTCACCGGCGGCAACCAGTTCTGCAAAGCGCCGGTAAAGCGAAGGGTACTCGCCGATCTTTTGCGCAGGCTGCTCCACCCCGTCGATCCACAGCCGCGCCCCACCTTCGGTCAGCATCAGGGTACCTGCGTCGGTCTCGATGGCAATGTCCCAGCTCTGCGGGCCCGTCTGCCGGAAATCGAAATCCGCGCTCACCGGCGCGGATTCATCATACACCAGGTCCAGCGCCGCCGCGATCGGCGCCCCGCGCCCCGCTGGAAACACGAGCCGCGCTCCGTCCGGACGCAGAGGTCCGGGCAGGATTGCAGTGACAATCGACAGCGCGTTGATCCCCGGATCGAACACGCCGAGCCCACCCGCCTCAAGGATCCATTCCTGCCCCGGATGCCACACGCGAATATCCTCGCGCCAGACGATGCTGGCCCGCGCGATCTGCTTGTCCGCCAGCCACGCAGCCGCAGCTGCTACACCATCGGCATGGCGCGAATGCCAAGTTGCAAACAGGCTCCGCCCCGCAGCAACCGCTTGGGCCTGCAACTGATGCACTTCCGCCAAAGTCGCACCCGGCGGCTTTTCCAGCATGACATGCAGGCCCGCCGCCAGAGCCTCCGCCGCGATTCTGTGCCGCCCCACCGGCGGTGTACAAAGCGACACCGCATCGATGGCCAGCCCGCTTTCAATCAGCGCCGCGATATCAGTAAAGTTCGGCACGCCCTCGACACGTCCGTTGCGGCTCACCGCGGCCGCCAGCTCGAACCCCGCCTCGGCGGCAATTGCCGGCAGATGCTGGTCACGCGCGATTTTGCCGATACCGATGAGCGCCAGTTTGAGGGGTTGGGCCATTGGGGAACTCCGGGCTGGATAATTTTATCAGATATATATGCTATAAGACGAAAATTGGCTATCGCACAGCCGATGATGATGCATCATCATTGCTGGAGCGGTGGAGGCTCGATCCCGGCAGATGGCGGCAACAGACCGCCCCTTGCCGGAACCGGTAGCAGCCGTGTGGTGTGGGACAACGAACAGGGTCGCCGGCTGGCGGCATTCCTGGCGCAAGCTCGGCGAAGGCTCATCGATGGCCTGCCGAAACTTGCGCGGTGCGCGTGATGACTTGGGGTAGAATTCGCATGACAGAACAGAACAAAGAGTCCCTTCCCCCTCGCCTGCGGTCGCGCGCCTGGTTCGATAATCCCGGCAACCCGGATATGACCGCGCTCTATCTCGAACGCTATCTCAATTTCGGCCTCTCGGTCGCAGAACTGCAATCGGATCGCCCGATCATCGGCATCGCGCAGACTGGCAGCGATCTTGCCCCCTGCAACCGCCATCACCTCGTGCTTGCCGAACGCGTACGCGATGGCATCCGCGATGCGGGCGGCATCCCCATCGAATTTCCGATCCATCCGATCCAGGAAACCGGCAAGCGGCCGACAGCGGCGCTTGATCGCAACTTGTCCTACCTCAGCCTCGTCGAAGTGCTCTACGGCTACCCCATCGATGGCACGGTGCTCACCATCGGCTGCGACAAGACCACACCGGCTTGCCTCATGGCTGCAGCCACCGTGAACATTCCAGCCATCGCGCTTTCGGTCGGCCCGATGCTCAACGGCTGGTTCAAGGGCGAGCGCACCGGTTCGGGAACCATCGTCTGGAAAGCGCGCGAAATGCTCGCTGCCGGCGAAATCGACTATCGCGGCTTCATCGAACTCATCGCCTCCTCCGCGCCATCGACTGGCTATTGCAACACGATGGGCACGGCGACGACGATGAACTCCTTGACCGAAGCCCTCGGCATGTCGCTGCCCGGCTCGGCAGCGATCCCCGCGCCCTATCGTGATCGCCAGCAAGCCGCCTACGAAAGCGGCCTCGCCATCGTCGAGATGGTCCGCGCAGATCGCAAGCCTTCGGACATCATGACCCGGGCCGCCTTCCTCAATGCCATCCGCGTCAACAGCGCGATCGGCGGTTCGACCAATGCGCCGATCCATCTCAACGCCATCGCCCGGCACATGGGCGTCGAACTCTCGCTCGACGACTGGCAGGACCACGGCGCGGGCATCCCGCTGCTGGTGAACCTGCAGCCCGCGGGCGAGTACCTTGGCGAAGACTACTACCGCGCGGGCGGCGTACCCGCCGTCGTGGGTGAACTGCTACGCGGCGGCTTGCTCGATGGCAGCGCCCTCACCTGCAATGGCCGTACGGTCACCGAAAACTACGCGGGCGCGCAGATCGAAGACACACGCGTGATCAAGCCGCTGACCGAGCCCATGCTCGAGAATGCAGGGCTGACCGTCCTGACCGGCAACCTCTTCGAATCCGCAGTGATGAAGGCCAGCGTGATCTCCGATGCGTTTCGCGCGCGCTATCTATCGAACCCCGATGATCCCGAAGCCTTCGAAGGCCGGGCAATCGTGTTCGAGGGGCCCGAAGACTACCACGCCCGCATCGACGATCCCGCCCTCGGCATCGACGAGCACTGCTTGCTCGTCATTCGCGGCGTTGGCCCGATCGGCTATCCGGGCGGCGCCGAAGTCGTCAACATGCGCGCGCCCGCAGCTCTGATCCGCGCCGGCATCGACGCACTCCCCTGCATTGGCGATGGCCGCCAGTCCGGCACGTCAGGAAGCCCGTCGATCCTCAACGCCGCGCCCGAAGCGGCTGTGGGCGGCGGCCTTGGCCTGCTCCAGACCGGTGACCGCATCCGCATCGATCTCAAGCGCCGCACTGCGGAAATGCTGGTGCCGGATGAAGAACTGCAGCGCCGCCGCGAAGCGCTTGGTGGCTCCGGCCAGACCGAGGTTCCTGCAGCGCAAACGCCCTGGCAGGAACTCCATCGCGAAGTGACCGGCCAGTACCCCGGCGGCGCAGTGATCGAATCCGCGGTCAAGTACCAGCGCATCGCCCAGACCCGCGGCCTTCCGCGCGACAGTCACTGAGCCATGACAGCTGTCCGCCCGATCCTGCGCGATACTCGCGATGTCCTCGGCGAAGGCCTCCTGTGGAGCGCGCGCGAGAATGCATTGTTCTGGACCGACATCCTTGGCCGCAAACTGTGGCGTATGAGCCTTGCGGACGAGCAGATCAGCCACTGGGACATGCCCGAGGCGATCGGCTGGATCATCGAGCGTGCGAGGGGCGGCTTTGTCGTCGGCCTGCAATCGGGCTTCTATCGCCTCGATCTCGAACCGTTCCGGCTCGAGCTGATTGGCAACCCGCAACCCGAGCGACCGGGCAACCGCCTCAACGATGCCAAGGCAGACGCACGTGGACGGATCTGGGCAGGTTCCATGCCGTTCGCCGATCAACCGTCAACCAACTGGCCTGCAAGCGGTGCGCTCTATTGCCTTGATCCCACAGGGGAAATCACCCGTCATGATGACGGCATCACCATCGCCAACGGCCCGGCGTTCAGCCCGGACGGCACGGTGCTCTACCATACCGACAGCCGTATCGGGCAGGTGTGGACCTTCGCCATCAACGCGGACGGCACGCTCGGCCCGCGCAAACCGCACCTGCAGTTCGATACCAGCAAGGGCGCGCCAGACGGCATGACCTGCGACCGTGACGGCGGGCTGTGGATTGCATTCTACAATGGGTCCAAAGTCGCTCGCTTCGAGCCAGATGGTCGTATTGACCGCGAGATTGCGCTTCCCACCCCGCAGATCACCAATGTCTGCTTCGCGGGTGCGGATCTTTCACGGATGTTCGTGACGTCTGCCGGCGATGGCCGTTCGGACGATGCGCTTGCGGGCGCGTTGTTCGAGATACAATCAGGCGCCGTTGGCGTTCTTGGCCACCAGTATTTCGGCTGAAGCGCGACTACGCGGGGCTTCGGGCGCGTTGTTCGAGTGCGCCGGACAACAAAAAGCCCCGCATCCATTTGGATCGGGGCGTTTTGGTGTGGTTGCGGGGGCAGGATTTGAACCTGCGACCTTCAGGTTATGAGCCTGACGAGCTACCGGACTGCTCCACCCCGCGTCACTGTGTATTTGGCGTTGTCGCCAAAGACAAAAAAGCCGCCGCTCGGATACGTCCGGCAGCGGCTATTTTGACATGTGAATGGGTTTTAGCCCGATATGCGCCGGCTTCAATGCCTGGCGACGACCTACTCTTCCAACGCTTGAGCGTTAGTACCATTGGCGCAGTCCGGTTTCACGGCCGAGTTCGAGATGGGATCGGGTGGGGCACAGACGCTATGGTCACCAAGCAATGAAGCAGGCGCATATCGGGTTTTTAATCGATGCATATTTGGCGTTGTTCTGGCCGGAGTTCGTCCGCCGCTCAAAGCCAGCAAAGCTGTCATTGATGGTGGAATTCTCAAGCATGAACAGAGTTATTAGGACTGGTTAGCTTCATGCGTTACCGCACTTCCACACCCAGCCTATCAACGTGGTGGTCTACCACGACTCGATGATACCTAATCTTGAGGGAGGCTTCCCGCTTAGATGCTTTCAGCGGTTATCCCGTCCATGCATAGCTACCCTGCTGCACTCCTGGCGGAATGACAGGTACACCAGAGGCATGTTCACCCCGGTCCTCTCGTACTAGGGGCAACTCCTCTCAAGTATCGACGCCCACGGCAGATAGGGACCAAACTGTCTCGCGACGTTCTGAACCCAGCTCACGTACCACTTTAATTGGCGAACAGCCAAACCCTTGGGACCTGCTCCAGCCCCAGG
>NZ_JAIXPP010000076.1 GCF_027486195.1 Novosphingobium sp. | reverse complement strand
CTCGTTGGTGGATTCGAAGGCCCGCAGCGCAACCGTCGCGCTGAAGGTCAGGGTGGTGATGCGGCCGATGTGAACGCCTTCTGCGTTGGCCTTGAGGGTGCCGATGTTCATGTCGAAGTTCTCCTGATGCCGTCCGAACCCCTTGTCCGGAACACCTTCTCCCATCCCCCTTTCCTCCGGGCCCCTGGCCCGGCCCGTGCGCCAGCCACCGCAGGCGCGCGTCATCCTGTCCAGCCCGGAGGGCTGAGGAGTCTCGATAGGTGGATTGGGGCTGAACCGGCCCTGCTTCGAGCCAGGCGCGGTCTGTACCGACCTAAGCTTCGGGCTCGGACCCGTCCTTGATCTGGTTGAGGCGTGCCATGAACGCCTTGGCTTCCAGCTGATTGGGTCCATCGCGCGTGGCGAGGCAGGCCATCCTGTCGATCTCGAGCTGTGCGGCAAGACTTGCCTCGATATGGCAATAGGGCTCGAGCGCGCGGATTGCGTCAACCGCGCGGGGCAGCTCTCCGAAAGCGGTTCCGACCCATACGAGTTCGATTTCCTCCCCGTCTTCGTCAGGAGCGCTCAGAACCTGCGCGAAATAGGTCTGAAGCGGTCGGTCCCATCCGACATAGGCACTGGCAGCCGCAATCCCGTCACGAAGCGGTACTTTGTGCCTGCTCATGCGCTCGTTACCTCCCCACCCTTAACTGGGCCGATGCCCCGCGGCGCACTGACATGTCAGCCCCTGAACTCATCAGTAGTCCGCTGGCCGCATCAGCGTGATGACGCGTCGTGTCATCGCTGGATTGGCCGGATCCTCGGACCCAAATGCCAGTTCGGTGTCGTAATAATCGACTTTCATCAGCACCTTGATGCCATCGACATCCATGCTTGCAAAGTCTCGCTCGGGCGAATCCGGGGCGAAGGTGCAATGGCGCAGAGCGGCCATCAACCGAGCCTGAACCATCATGCTTTGTGCCACGGTGTCGCCGCCGAATTCTGCAAGCAACCCGGAGGTCATGACGATGCGGGCCGTTCGGTCACGGCCCTGGCGCGCGGCATCATTGAGCAGCGCAATGCGCTCGGTGCGTTGCCGCGCGCAAGTGAGGTAAGATGTGTCATGCATTGGAGGTCTCCTCCTGATCCAAGAGACGACGAGCGGACAACCGGACGGCCTCGCGGGACTCAGCCCGCAGGTTGAAAAGCGGAAAGCTGAACATCGATCGCGGTCCCGGCAGCAACGGTAATGGCAACCTGCCGGTCCTTGGGAATGACCCAGAGGATGCCGGCAAGCGTGTCGCGGATACGCGCCGCAATGGCCTCGTCCTCGCCGAGCAGCACCCGGGCCGCGAGCTCGCGCGCATCGCGCAAGAAGTGCTCGTGCTGGGTGTCCCAGGAGTCGGCCTCGCTGTCGTCGTTCGCGCAGAAACAGACGTTCTCGATCAGATCGACCAGCGTTTCAGGAGTCAGCGCCGGACCCGGAACATAGGCAATGCGGATCTGGTCGATGCCGCTGTACCAGCCATCCTCGCCGACGACGAAGGCGACATCTGCCGAGATCCGTTCCTCGCGCTGCGTTTCGCTGGCGCGGTGGAAGACGCAGAACCTCAGCTCGATCGTCTCGGCACGAACATGGTCATCGAGCGGGGGGAAGCTGCCGTTTTCGGCGATGACGTGGTCGCGCTCTCCGGCTGCAACATAGAAGCGCACGTTGCCGAGCTGATGCAGCGCGTCATACCAGCCATAGCCAGCGTATGCGGGATGGTTCTCGACGAGGTGTGGGCGCAAAGGGTGCTCGCGCAGCGCGCGCTCCAGTCCCTGTGCAATATCGGGCTCAAGATCCGCGACAAGGATCGTGTCCGCACCTGCTGCGATTTCCTCATACTCGATATTGACGTTGTCGCTCTCCGCAATGGCAGCATGCCAGCGGGGCAGGCAGGGGTCGGCCTCCGGCAGGGCAACCCCAAGATCGCGCGCTTCCTTCCAGTTCTCGAAGGAAAGCCGGTGCTGGCCTCTGTGCGCCAGCGCGGCATAGATCGTGCGCCTGCAGGCCGCCTGAAGCGCCGCAAACGCGGCATTCTCGACGAATTCCTTGCGCGCCGGGAGCACAAGGGCAAGGCCCGGGGTGGCCCCGATATCGAGCCGGGCATGGTAGGTCTTGCCGCCAAGGCTCTCCGAGACGCTGGCAAGCTTGCGGGTGAGCACCATCCCATGGAAATTCGTCGTGGGGTCCTGGTGGTATTCGCGCCCTTCGAACACGCCGATCTGGCTGCCGTTCCACTCGGCGATGTAGATTGCCTTGGCGAGGAAGTCCTCGCGCGGCATTTCCGTGCCATTGAAGAACACCGGCAGCGGGTAGAACTTCGCGACCTCGCGCAGAATCCGCTCGGTGGTCTGCTCGCTCACGCCGGGCATCAGGAAGGTGATGGTCGTCCCGACGGGGCGAGCAAGGGGCTGCACGGCAATGTCCTGCGCGCCGGTCCAGCCATCCGCTGGGACATGGACCGACCATCCGATGTCGGCATCGGTATGACGTGAGCTGATCCGGGTTTCCTTGCCCGCCAGGCTGAAGACACCCATGCCTGCCGGGTCTTCGGCCTCATGGATGTGCTGGCTCCAGCCCGAATCCCCCAGCGCAATCATGGTCTGCGGATCGGCGACCCCGGTTCCATCATCGACAAGGGTCAGGCGCGCTGCGTCCTGATCCGCGCAGCAGGCGATATCGATCCGGGAAGCGCCCGCGCGGCGACTGTTCTGGAGGAGCTCGCCGAGGATATCGCCGATGGTGCCATTGAAGAGGCGCGTGACTTTGGTGATCGTCTTCGGGCTGACGCTGGGTCGAATAACTGTCGGATTCATGACAAGGGGTCCTTCATCGCACTGTTTCGCCCCTCCCCTCCCCCTTCCCTTCAGAACGGCGGATTGATGCCTGGCCGGAACGCGGCCGCCTCGGCCTGCTCTTCAGCCAACGCGCTTGGGTCGCAGGGCGTCAGGCGTCGGGATGATCTCGTGCGCCGTATCACGCAGCGCCGTAACCTCGCCGCGCGCGGCGTAGAGGTCCTTGGCGATGAGCGCGCAGACTTCGGCCTCGCCATAGGTTGGCCGGCCAAGGTGATCGACGCGCTCGACTTGTCGGGCAATCACGCCGACTTTGCCTTCCGGCACCCACTCGGCCCAATCGCCCCAGGCGCTGGTCACGCAGAATTCGCCGATCGCGGCCATATAGGCCTTGCGCGTCCGCAGGATCTCAGAGGAATTCTCCTCTACGGCCTCGCCGGTGAAGGCGCTGAAGCGGTCCGGGTGCCAACATCGGGTAGTATCGCGGGCAAGCTGCAGGAAGCCCGCAGAGCAGAAGCCCTGCCCTTCAAGCTCGCTGGTGAAGGCGAGGATCGGAAGCCCCCAATCGCAATCTTCTTCGTAAGCCCCGCTTTCGATTTGCAGCGCCGCTGGCATGGCGGCCTGTCTCTGATCGGACAGAATGATACCGCCGTGGCTGGCGGTCATAACTGACCATATGCCGGGGGCCAGCTGATCGGCCTGCTGGACTGCGCCCCAGATGGAAGTGGAGGGGCGCGGTGATGGGGCAAAACATGGCATGAGCGAACTCTCCTGTTGCAGGTTCGCTCAGACCCTCCCCCTCTTCTTCAGCTCAGGATCCCGAGAGCGGTCCGGGCAACGATCTCGGGCGTGACGTCTCGAAGAGCGAGGGCCGCCACCGGTCCAAGCTGCGAAAGACGAGTCCGCTCGATTGCCCTGAGGGCGAGATAATCCTCGTCGGACGACTGGAGGATTTGCAGCGCGAAGCGGCACTCCTGCCCGGTGTTGTCGTCGAGAAGGGCGATCAGGAAATCCGGCCTTACGGAGACGTCCGCAAATGGCAGATCGAAGAGGATCTTCTTCACCGCCATCCGGATGTCCCGGCGTCGCAGGATATACTGCGCGTCTTGGAGCGCCCGTAGAACGTCTCGGTCGTGGTCTCGCTCTGTCGGCACGAACTGGTTGCCGCTCAAGACAGGCTGAGCGTAGGCGCGCAGCGCGACATAGCCCTCCTTCCTGCTGTGCTCGCCGACGACGGCGAGCACAAGAAACGGCGGCTCAACTTCGGCGCGGATGAGCCCGGTGTGCTGGATGCGGTTTCGGACCGAGATCGTGCCAAGACCGGTCACGATCTCGGTGGAAGTGACCGCATTGGCCTCGAGCAGAAGAAACGCCTGGGGCGCGAATTCATGAGGCCATCTCTCGGCCGCGGCGCGCAGTCGGGCGTGAACCCGCCGCTTTTCGTAATCGATGGCGTTCGTGTAGAGATGGGCCGAGAGCGGAACCCTGGGCGCAATCTCGAGACCTTGCGCAGCCCGGCGCAGGAAACGCATCTCCTGGCTGATCGAGCCCTCCCGTGGCCCCGCTGGCGGAAGCTCGCGCAGCACGTTGGAACCCGCCCGCTCGAGCAGCAGCCACAGCAGTTTGCCGAGGCGCGGGATTGCAACACCGCGCGACCGGTCGTCTGGCTCACTGTGGTCCGGTTTCTGGGCGAGTTTCTCCGGCGCCTTCTGGTGCGCGTTGAACAGGCCATCTGGAACATCGAGCGCGTAGAGCGAATCCCTTGCTGTCTCGCGGATGCGCGGCGGTGCCTGGGGCAGGAAAAATGGACACGCCGGCGCATGCATCGGCCTCGAAGTCAGCCGCCGCAGGTAATAGGTTTCCTGAAAGCTCAGGTAGGCCGGGCTCAGCAGCGGCGGCGCGGTGACCTCGCCCAGACAATCGCAGGCGAGCCATTTGTGATTCTCGCGCGCTGTCACGACGAGGGAGACGCAGGCCCGGTGATCGGCCTCGTT
>NZ_JAIXPP010000046.1 GCF_027486195.1 Novosphingobium sp. | reverse complement strand
GACAACCGCAACCGCACCGCCACCAACGTGCGCACCGCCTTTGCCAAGAACGGCGGCAACCTCGGCGCCTCGGGCGCGGTGAGCCACGGGTTCGAGCGGCTCGGCCTGATCGAGTATCCGGGCAAGGTCGGCGACGAAGAGAAAGTCCTCGAAGCCGCGATCGAAGCGGGCGCGGACGACGTCGAATCCGATATGGGCGACGGCGACGAGAACCCCGGCAGCCACCAGATCTGGGTGTCGATCGACCAGCTCCACCCCGTCGCGCGCGAGCTTGAAAAGACGCTGGGCGAGGCTGAAGGCGTGAAGCTGGCGTGGAAGCCCAGCCTGAAAACCACCGTCGATGCGGAAACCGCCGCGACCCTGCTCAAGCTGATCGACGTGCTGGATGACGACGACGACGTCCAGACCGTCTGGGGCAACTACGAGATACCTGACGACGTGATGGAAAAGCTGGGCTGATGCCCGGCAGCCGCCCATGATGCCACTTGCCATCAAGGCGCTGCTCTCGGGCCTGCTCATCGCGCTCATTTCGGAAATCGGGCGCAAGCTGCCCACGGTGGGCGCACTCGTCGCCTCACTGCCGCTCGTCTCGGTGCTCGGCATGATCCTGCTCTGGCGCGCGCGGCCCGATGCGGAGAACATGGCGATCCATGCCGAGGCGACCTTCTGGTACGTCCTGCCCAGCCTGCCGATGTTCCTCGTGATCCCCGCGCTGCTGCGCCACGGCGTATCCTTCTGGATCGCGCTCGCGGCGGGCTGTGCGCTGACCGTGGCGCTCTACCTCGGCATGATGCACATCGGCCCGCGTTTTGGGCTAAAACTCTGACATGATCATCATCGGCATCGATCCCGGCCTCACCTGCACCGGCTGGGGCGTGGTCGCCAAGGCTGGCAGCCGCCTGAGCCACGTCGCCAACGGCCAGATCCGCACCAATGCCAAGACCTCGATGGCCGAGCGGCTGGTAGAGCTCGACGACGGCCTCGCCGCCGTGATCGCCGCGCACCGCCCGGATACCGGCGCGGTGGAGGAAGTCTTCGTCAACAAGAACCCGCAGTCCACGCTCAAGCTGGGGCAGGCGCGCGGCGTTGCAATGCTGGCGGTGGCGCGGGCAGGCCTGTCCGTCGCCGAATACCCCACCAAGGTCATCAAGAAGGCACTGGTCGGCACGGGCGGCGCGGAAAAGGCGCAAGTGCAGGCCATGCTCAAGGTGCTGCTCCCCGGCGTCACCCTCGCGGGCGAAGACGCGGCGGATGCGCTGGCGGTGGCGATCACCCATGCCAACATGATCGGCAGCCACCGGTAACCGGGCTTGCCGTGGCGGGCTTGCCCCGTACTGGGTTCGCTGCCATAGAACAAACCATGATCGCAAAGCTTACCGGCCTGCTCGATGATTTCGGCCCCGACTGGGCGATCATCGACGTGAACGGCGTCGGCTACCTCGTCCATTGCTCGGCCAAGACGCTGGAGCGCCTCGGTATTCGCGGCGACAAGGTCGTGATCCACACCGAGCTTCAGGTTTCCGAGAACGACCAGCGCCTGATCGGCTTCACCAGCGCGGGCGAGCGTGGCTGGTTCCGCCTGCTGACGGCGGTTCAGGGCGTGGGCAGCAAGGTCGCGCTCGCGATCCTCTCCGCGCTCTCGGTCGAAGACCTCCTGCGCGCCTGCGCCAGCGGCGATGCCGCGATGGTCGCCCGCGCGCAGGGCGTAGGGCCGAAGCTTGCCGGCCGCATCGTCAACGAACTCAAGGACAAGGCTGGCGGCATCGGCCCGATCTCCGCCGGCGCCGGCAGCCCGCCGATCGAAGGCCTCGCCGCCATGCCAGCCGGTTCGGCCAGCGCCGATGCGATCTCCGCCCTCCAGAACCTCGGCTTCAAGCCCGCCACCGCGAGCATGGCCGTGGCAGCAGCGGTCAAGGAACTGGGCGACGATGCACCGCTCAACGATCTCGTGCGCGTGGCGCTGAAGCGGGCGACGGGGTGATGGATGCCATCGCAAACGACCTTGCTGCCCTCGCCAAGTTGAAGGATAATCGCAAGATGACCGACCTCAGCTTCTCCCTCCCCTCCTCGCTGCAAAGCAAGCTCGACCAGCGCATCGCCGACGGCGGCTATCTTGATACCGCAGAGTACCTGCGCGATTTGATCCGGCGTGATCTGGCGGAAGCGGACGAGGATGCCGCATGGGTCCGGGCGCGATTGGCTGAAGGCGAAGCTTCAGGATACCTTGAAACCGATCCACGCGATGTGCTCAGGGAGATCATGGCGAAATTGCCTGATGCATGAAGTGCGAATTTCCAGGGAGGCTCGGGCTGACCTTGAGGAAATACAGCTGCGCGGCTTGACCGAGTTTGGAGTACAGACCACGCGTGCCTTCATGGCAGGCTTTGATGATATCTTCGCGAGACTGAAGATGTATCCGCTGATTGGCAGAGCGCGTCCGGAGTATGGCCACGCTGTCCGGAGTTGTCTTCACTCGCCCTACCTTGTCTTCTACCGCATTGAGGCCGATGTCGTGTCGATTCAGCGTGTGCTCCACACGTCAAGGCGAACCCAAGCTCTAGGCCGTGCGGAGCCATGACCGATAACCCCATCCTTACCCCCCGCCGCCAGGCCGATGATGCGGACGCCGCGCTGCGGCCCAAGACGCTCGCCGAATTCGTCGGGCAGGAGGGTGCGCGCGAGAACCTTCATGTGTTCATCGAAAGCGCGCGTCAGCGCGGTGAGGCGATGGATCATGTGCTGTTCTATGGCCCGCCCGGCCTGGGCAAGACGACGCTCGCCGCGATCATTGCGCGCGAGATGGGAGTCAATTTTCGCGCAACCTCCGGCCCGGTGATCGCCAAGGCGGGCGATCTGGCGGCGCTGCTCACCAATCTGGAAGCAGGCGATGTGCTGTTCATCGACGAGATCCACCGCCTCAATCCCGTGGTCGAGGAAGTGCTCTATCCGGCGATGGAGGACCGCGCGCTCGATCTCATCATCGGTGAGGGGCCATCGGCGCGATCGGTGCGGATCGATCTGCCGCCCTTCACCCTGATCGGCGCGACCACCCGCGCGGGCCTCCTCGCCACCCCTTTGCGAGACCGGTTCGGCATTCCCGTCAGGCTCCAGTTCTACACCGTGGCGGAGCTTGAGCGCGTGGTCACGCGCGGGGCCGGACTGCTCGGCATCGGCGTTGATCAGGGCGGTGCGGGGGAAATCGCCCGCCGATCACGCGGCACCCCGCGCGTGGCCGGAAGGCTGCTGCGGCGGGTACGCGATTTCGCGCAAGTCGCTGGCGCAGACGTGATTTCCCGCGCAGTGGCGGACAGCGCGCTGACCCGGCTCGAAGTCGATTCGCTCGGGCTCGATCTGCAGGATCGGCGCTACCTCGGCATGATTGCGGATATCTACAAAGGCGGTCCGGTGGGCGTGGAAACGCTGGCGGCCGGGCTATCCGAGCCGCGCGACACGATCGAGGACGTGATCGAACCCTATCTCATCCAGCTCGGCCTCGTCGCGCGCACCGCGCGTGGCCGATGCCTCAACGATCGCGGCTGGCGCCACCTGGGACTCACCCCGCCATCGGCCGATCTCCCCGGCCTCTTCGGTGAGGGCTCCGCCGATTAGTGGTAAACGCTGATAGCGTAACGGAAGGGTCAATTCGGTTCCAGTTTGGTACAGACTTGTCCTGGCGGCCCGAAATGACCCAATTCGGGGCCCCGGAAGGGGGCGAAACCCGGTTAACAGCATTGCCGCCGCCGGTCTGATCTGCGTTGTTCGATCTGTCAGGAGAGGGTTTGTCCACCATTGGGTGGCTAGGTCCAGCTCCACGGGAACAGAGAGCAACGATCATGTCGGTTCGGATGGCATTGGCAAAACTGGCGGCCTGCGCAGCAGGCGGGGCTGTGCTGGGCGGTGGTGCGGTGCACGTTTCGGAAGCACCGTCGGCGGCCGAAATCCACCACGTGAAGCCGATCAAGGTCAAGCAGGTGAAGCGGCACTATGCCAGCGTGGTCAAGCCGCGGCCGGTCCACCGCCTGCGCCGCGTGGTCAAGACCACCGTCACCAAGTCCTGTGCGATGCCGCAGCAGCAGATGGCCTATGCCCCCGTGCCCTATATGGCACCGATGCCGCCGCAGGCGGCGGGTGGCGGCGGCGGTGCGGTGCCAGTGGTCGTCGGTGGCGGCGGGATCGGCGGCTTCGGCGGCGGGTTCTTCGGCGGCTTCTTCGGCGGCAGCAGCGGCGGCGGAAGCGTGGTGGTCTCCTCGACCAGCACCGGCTCCACCTCGACTTCGGGCGGCTCCACCTCCGGCGGCTCGACATCGACCTCGGGTGGCTCGACTTCGACGTCCGGCGGTTCGACTTCGAGCGGCAACATCTCGACCTCGACGTCCAGCGGCAACGTCTCGACCAGTTCGGGCGCGGTGACGAGCAGCACCTCGACATCGTCGGGCAACGTCAGCACCTCTTCGGGCAACGTTTCCACCAGCTCGGGCAATGTCAGCACATCCTCGGGCAACGTTTCCACCAGCTCGTCGACCTCGACCAGCTCGGGCAACGTGACGAGCAGCTCGTCAACCTCGTCGTCGACGTCGTCCTCGACGTCTTCTTCGACCTCGTCGTCTTCGTCCACATCGGGCTCCTCGTCGACGTCGAGCAGCACCAGCAGCTCGTCTTCTTCGAACGGCGGAAGCACCTCGACGACCTCGTCGAACGGCGGCACGCCGGTTCCCGAACCTTCGATGGTCCTGCTGTTCGGCGCTGCCGCTGCAGGGCTCGTCGGGCGGCGCCGCCACGGCCTCAAGGCGAAGGACCGAGCAGCAGCCTGAACAACCAACTTCCGCGGGCCGTCACGGACGAAGCAGACGCGGACAAAAGGAAAGGGCGGCTCCGGGGGGAGCCGCCCTTTCTGATTCCGGCAACTGCTGGCGGCGCTCAGGCTGCCAGGTTGCGCAGCACGTACTGCAGGATGCCGCCGTTGAGGTAGTATTCCAGTTCGTTGGCCGTATCGATGCGGCACAGTGCCTTGAAGGTGAAGGTCGAGCCATCGGCGCGCGTCACCTCGACCTCGACATCCTGACGCGGCTTCAGCCCCGCCACGCCGCGGATGGTGAAGGTGTCATCACCCGTCAGCCCCAGCGTCTCGCGCGATTCGCCTTCGAGGAACTGCAGCGGCAGTACGCCCATGCCGACGAGGTTCGAGCGGTGGATGCGCTCGAAGCTTTCGACAATCACCGCCCGCACGCCGAGCAGGTTGGTGCCCTTGGCCGCCCAGTCGCGGCTGGAGCCGGTGCCGTATTCCTTGCCGGCGATGACGACGAGCGGCGTGCCATCGGCCTTGTGCTTCATCGCCACGTCGTAGATCGCGCCGACATCGCTGCCGTAGCGGCTCATGCCGCCTTCGATCCCGGGCACCATCTCGTTCTTGATGCGGATGTTGGCGAAGGTGCCGCGCATCATCACTTCGTGGTGGCCGCGGCGCGCGCCGTAGGAGTTGAAGTCCGCCTTGGCGACCTGGTGCTCCATCAGCCACTTGCCCGCCGGGCTGTCAGCCTTGATCGAACCGGCCGGCGAGATGTGGTCGGTGGTGATCGAATCGCCGAGGATCGCCAGCGGTTTGGCCTCGATGATGTCGCTCACCGGTGCCGGGGTCATGCTCATGCCCTCGAAGTAGGGCGGGTTGGCGACGTAAGTGCTACCTGCGCGCCAGCTGTAGGTTTCCGAGCCCGTGACGTTGATCGCCTGCCAGTGCACATCACCCTTGTAGACGTCGGCATAGCGCGCCTGGAACATCGCGCGGTCCATGCAGCCGGCCATCGTCGAATAGACTTCGGCATTGGTCGGCCAGATGTCCTTGAGATAGACGTCCACGCCATCCTTGCTCTGGCCGATCGGCGTCGAGATGAAGTCTTCGATCACCGTGCCCTTGAGCGCGTAAGCCACCACCAGCGGCGGGCTGGCGAGGAAGTTCGCGCGCACGTCGGGCGAGACGCGGCCCTCGAAGTTGCGGTTGCCGGAAATGACGGCGGCAGCGACGAGGCCGTTGTCGTTGATCGCCTTGCTGATCGGTTCGGCCAGCGGGCCAGAGTTGCCGATGCAGGTGGTGCAGCCATAGCCGACGAGGTTGAAACCGACCGCGTCGAGGTGCTCCTGCAGCCCGGCGCGGACAAGGTAGTCGGTCACGACTTGCGAGCCCGGAGCCAGCGAGGTCTTGACCCAGGGCTTGGGCTTCAGCCCGAGCTCGTTGGCCTTCTTGGCAACGAGACCCGCCGCCACCAGCACGCCCGGGTTCGAGGTATTGGTGCAGCTGGTGATCGCCGCGATGGTCACGTCGCCATCACCGATGTCGAAGTCCCTGCCTTCAACCGGCACGCGCTGCTGCGCCTTCTTGTAGACGTTCGCCATGTCGGCGTTGAACACATCGTCGACGTCGGGCAGCGAAACGCGGTCCTGCGGGCGCTTCGGGCCGGCGAGGCTGGGCACCACGGTCGCAAGGTCCAGTTCGAGCGTCGAGGTGAACACCGGCTCGACCGAAGGATCGATCCAGAAGCCCTGCGCCTTGGCATAAGCCTCGGTCAGCGCGATCTGATCTTCCTCGCGGCCCGTCAGGCGCATGTAGTCCAGGGTCTTTTCGTCGATGCCGAAGAAGCCGCACGTCGCGCCATATTCCGGCGCCATGTTGGCGAGTGTCGCGCGGTCCGCCAGCGTGAGCGAGGCAAGACCGGGGCCATAGTATTCGACGAAACGGCCGACCACGCCGTGCTTGCGCAGCATGTTGGTGCAGGTCAGCACGAGGTCGGTCGCGGTGACGCCTTCCTTCAGCTCACCGGTGAACTTGAAGCCGACCACTTCGGGGATCAGCATCGAAACCGGCTGGCCGAGCATCGCGGCCTCGGCCTCGATCCCGCCGACGCCCCAGCCCAGCACGCCGAGGCCGTTGATCATCGTGGTGTGGCTATCGGTGCCAACGCAAGTATCGGGATAGGCGACTGTCGCGCCGTCCGGCCCCTCGCTCGTCCACACCGCCTGCGCGATGTGCTCGAGGTTGACCTGGTGGCAGATGCCCGTGCCCGGAGGCACCGCCTTGAAGTTCGCAAGGCTCTTGGAGCCCCACTTGAGGAAGTCATAGCGCTCGCCGTTGCGGTAGTACTCGATCTCGACGTTCTGCTCGAAGGCCTTGGGATGGCCGAACTCGTCGACCATGACCGAGTGGTCGATCACGAGGTGCACGGGCACCTGCGGGTTGATCTTGCTGGTATCGCCGCCCAGCTTGGCGATGGCATCGCGCATCGCGGCAAGATCGACGACGCAAGGCACGCCGGTGAAATCCTGAAGCAGCACGCGCGCCGGGCGGTACTGGATTTCGCGGCTGCTGGAGGGATCCTTCTGCCAGTCGACCAGCGCCTTGATGTCATCGGTCGAAACGGTGAATCCGCCATCCTCGAAGCGCAGCAGGTTTTCGAGCAGGACTTTCATCGAAAAGGGCAGGCGGGAAACATCGCCGTAGGCCGCGGCGGCCTTGCCGAGCGCGTAATAAGCGTAGTTCTTGCCGCCGACGGTAAGCGTGCTGCGTGCGCCGAGCGTGTCCTGTCCGACCTGGGTCATGGCTTAGCGTAATCCCTTAAAGTTGATGCCGTTTGCCGCGCCGGAGCCGCCCCCGAGGGCACGGGTGCCCGATGCGCCGAGACAGCCCGCGCGTCAAGGCTTGGAGGCTGCGTGAAGTGCATAGTTTGCATGCAAAACATGCGCGCGAACGCGGCCCTGCGTTCCCGGCCGTCTCGCCCGGTCAGGCGCGCTCGGCGGCGGTTTCCGATGCGGGCTTGCGCCGCAGCGCGATCAGGCAGCCCGCCACGATCAGCACCACGCCGGCAAGGGTGCGCACCGTCAGCGGTTCGGAAAACACGATCCAGCCCGTCAGCGCCGCCCAGATGAACGCGGTGTATTCCAGCGGCACCAGCACCTGCGCTTCGGCGCGGGCATAGGCCCAGCCCAGCAGCATCAGCGATCCCGTCGAGAGCACGGCAGAGGCTGAAAGCACCAGCCACATCTGCGCCGGCGGCATCGGCGCAAACCACCATGCGCCAAGGCCGAGCAGGCAGAAGATGAAGAAGGTCTGGAAGAACGATATCTCCTCCGGCCCCGCAAGCTGCGACTGCCGCCGCTGCAGCACGAGGTTCACCGCATAGAGCACCGCCGAAAGCAGGATCGCGATCAGCCCGTGGACGCTTTCGGTGTTGTATTGCCCGCCGAACTTGCCCGCCGCGATCAGGCCCACGCCGCCCAGCGCCAGCACCGATCCCGCCACCGCCCGCCGCGAAAGCTCCTCGCCCAGCGTTGCAGCCGCCAGATAGAGCGCGAGCAGCGGGGCAACGAAGGACAGCGCCATGGCCTCGGCCACCGGGGTCCGCGCAAGTCCATAGAAGAACAGCACCGCCATCACTCCCGAAACGCCCGAGCGCATCAGATGGAGCCGCATGGCCTCGCGCCCCGGCAACCGGCGCCGGCCGTCCTTGTTGCCGCGCGCCAGCCAGACCGGCAGCATGATCAGCGAACCGACCAGATTGCGCCAGAACAGCGCGGCATAGGCCCCCACCGCCAGTGCGGCGATCTTCATGAACCCGTCCATCACGCCGAAGCAGGCTAGGCCGGTCAGGGCGGAAAGGATCGGGAGCAAGGGGGCGGAGCGCTTCATCGCCCGCCCATAGCGACCCCGCTGGCGGAGTGCAAAGGCGAGGCCCATCGCCCATGCCCGCCCCATGTCGCAATTCAGCAAACAGTCAGCCGCCTTGCTTGATTGGAACACCAGCTTGGGGCAGGAATTAGTGTGTAGCCGGGCGCCCAAACAGGGAAAGACATCAGCGAATGCATATGATCCATCGGTCCAGTCTCAGCAGCATGCTCTGCACGGCAGCGATCGGCTGGGCCGTGCTTGGCGCCCCCGCCGCCGCCCGGCAGGGCCCGGTCGATCTGACCGCAGCGGCCCAGCCCGCCAAGCCCGCACCGAATGTCAACGCACCCAAGCCCGCGCCGAGTCCCACGGCCACGGCACCGGCACCGTCAGCCCAGGCAACCCCGACGCCTGCCGACGCTGCCACGGCAGCCCCCGTGCCGGTGTTTCAGCCGGTGCCGCCGCCGCTTGCGCACTGGACACTCGCCGATGCGCAGGCGCTGCTCGCATCGATCAAGGGAATCCGCACCGAGGGCCTGACCCCTGCCGACTACGAGCCGGCGAATCTGGCCGCCGCCATCGCCAAGGGTGAAGGCGACGATCTCGATGCGCTCGCCAGCCGCCTCTTCGTCTGGCTCGCCGAAGACCTGCGCGATGGCCGCACGCCGATGCCCGCGCGCGTGCAATGGTTCGCGATCGATCCCGATCAGGACCTTCACCCCAATTCGCAGCTCCTTGCGCAGGCGACCGAGACGCACGACATTCCGGGCGTACTCGCCTCGCTCAACCCCACGCACCCCGATTATGCCCTGCTGCGCGACATGCTGGCCAAGGCCAAGGAGCCGCGCCAGATCGGCATGATCAAGGCCAACATGGACCGCTGGCGCTGGCTGGCGCGCGACATGGGGCTGCAATACCTCATCATCAACGTGCCGGAGCAGGAGCTCCGGCTCACGGTGAACAACAAGATCATCCGCACCTACCGCGCCATCGTCGGCAAGCCGGGCAAGACCGCCACGCCGCAGCTGGCCGAGCAGGTCAAGAACGTGGTGTTCAACCCGACCTGGACCGTGCCGCAGTCGATCGTGGTGGGTGAAGGCCTTGGCCAGAAGCTGATCGCCAGCCCCGCGCTTGCCAAGCGGCAGGGCTATGTCGCGACCAAGAGCGCGGACGGCACGATCACCGTGGTGCAGCAGCCGGGCGATAACAATTCGCTCGGCCGCGTGAAGCTCGACATGCCCAACGAGCACGCGATCTACATCCACGATACGCCCAACCGGAACCTCTTCGCGCTCCCTACGCGCACGCTCAGCCCCGGCTGCATCCGCGCCGCACGCGCCACCGAACTCGCGATGACCATGGCGATCCTCGGCGCCGATCTGCCGCCCGAAACCGCGGTACAGTACAACCTCTCGGGCAAGTACACCAAGGTGCCGATGACCAAGCCCTGGGCGGTCTACATCACCTACTTCACCGTCGCGCGCGACGTGACCGGCCTGATGCGCAGCTTCCCGGACCTCTACAACCGCGACGCCCCGGTCATCGCCAGCTTCACCAAGCCCCGCGAACTCCACACCGACCAGCGCAAGAGCAACGAAGCGATCATCAAGCTGGATAATCCGCTGTAATAGCTCTCTCCCCTTCAGGGGAGAGGGTTGGGAGAGGGGAACGGGCACTGCGGCAATCGCGTCCCCTCAATAAATCCCCAGCCGATCCGCATAGAGCAGTCGCCCGCCCGAAAGGTGCCAGAGCGCCTCGTTGAAGTCCGCCTCGCTCATCGCGAAGCAGCCGTCGCTGCGGCCCAGCTTGCCCCATTTCTCCAGCATGGCGGGATTGGCATACCACGCCGGGTGCAGCACAATCGCGCGGTCCAGCGTATTGCTGTTTTCGGGGTCGATCCCGCCGAGCCGGATCGAGGTGCCATACTTGCCCTTGTACCACTCATAGGTGATGAACGCCCCGCGTGAGGTGGCGAGGCTGCCCACATCGTTGGAAAAGGTCTTGAGAAACCCGTCGTGCTCCGGGTCCGAACCCTTGCCATGCGCGACGAGGAACGAGCGGACTTCGCCCTTCTCCAGATCGGCGAAATGCAGGCGCGGCATGGCCGAAGGCAGCGCGAAATCGGCAACGCCTACGATATCGGTGCGCCACAGCACCGATCTGACGCGCTCCATCTGTTCCTTCGCCACGGCAAGGATGCGGCGGTTCTGTTCGGGCACGCTGTAGGGCTGGGCAAAGACGCGCAAAGGAGCGGCCGCAGCAACAGCCGTTGCCGCCGCGCCCAGGATGAGCCCGCGCCTGTTTACCAGTCCCGTCATATTGGTCTGTATACGGCGAACTACGCCGATTCTCCAGCGCCTGCGCCCAACCGTTCCAGCGCCGCGCCGTCCACCCGCATCACCGTCCACTCGTCCATCAGCCGCGCGCCGAGCTTCCTGTAGAAACCGATCGCGGGCTCGTTCCAATCGAGCACCGACCATTCGAGCCGCGCGCAATCCCGTTCCACCGCCAGCGCGGCGAGCCGCGAGAGGAGCGCCTTGCCGAGCCCGCTGCCGCGCGCCTCGGGCCGCACGAACAAGTCCTCCAGATAGATCCCCGGCTTGCCCTCGAAGGTCGAAAAATTGTGAAAGAACAAGGCAAAGCCCTGCGCCGCGCCATCGACCTCGCCGATGATCACCTCGGCATAAGGGCGCGCGCCGAAGAGCTTGGTCCCCAGCACCGCTTCATCAAACCGCACGGCGTCCGCCAGCTTCTCGTAGTCGGCAAGCGCGCGGATGAGGTCGGCGATCAGCGGCAGATCGGCGGGCGTGGCAGGGCGGATGGTCACTGTCATGCGCGCGCTCTTAGCCCGCAATCAGCAGCCGGTCACCCTTCAAGGTCACGCTGCCCAGCCGCCGCAGCGCCGATTGGCCGAGCAGGCTGACCGGCAGATCAGGCACCACGACCGCCTCGATCCCGGTCAGATCGTGCCCGCCAATGGTCAGCCGCTCGATCTCCACCGGCGCGGCCATGCCGGTGCCCGAGGCCGTCTGCAGCATCGGGCGATATTCGGAAGGATCGGGCCGCAGCCCCAGCCGGTCCGCATCATCTTCGGTCAGCGCCACCACATCCGCGCCGGTATCGACGAGAAAGCGCACCGGCTCACCGCCCACATCGACATTGAGATGGAACTGCCCCTGCGCATCGCGCGCGATCTCGACCATCTCGGCCGGCACGGCACCGCGCTTGGTCGGGGGCGCATCCTTGCTCCACGGGGAGCTATGCGCAGGCTTTGCCGGACGCTCCGCAACCTCGGATTCCACCTTGAGCCGCGGCGCCAGCAGCGCGCTGCTGATCAGCACCAGTCCGGCGATGATGATGAAGCGGTTCATGGCGGGGCCATCCTGCCCGCAGAGAGGTTATGAAACTACCAATGCTGTGGCGGAAAATAGCAAACGGGAATGGATCTACAAATCCACGCGCGCATGGGTCACAAGACGGCCAGATACTTCTCTTATTGCTTTCTCAATTGCAATTGCCTCATTGGAAAGCTTTTGAACCGAGACGCAAATCTCATCTTCGGACATTGTGGGAAAATTTACATTATGCTTACGGTGCGCTGATCGAAATAGGATTGCTCGCTCAATCAAAAGCCGGAGATCGGAATGTAACTCTTCTGGATAAGTCAGTTCCGCCAACCTGATTGCCTTAATGAGCTCTTCGATAGGATTCTCGCCTCCCTCCTGAGAGCTGGTTTGCGGGTAGAGCAAGTGCCCCATGAGCTCGATACGCGTAATAATTTCAATGCGTTTATCGAGTAGAGTCAATTTAATCTCAGCTGCTTTAAGGTCGTTCTGCTGTCTCAAGATCTCAGCTTGCTTCTTACCAACTTCCCGGGCTGCCCAGACTGCGAGCACACCGGTCGTTAATGTGGCAGCGGCAGTCCAATCAAGCGGCGCTAGTTGCCATTGCGTTTGCATTAATGTCCAACTGAGAGACATTTACTACGCCGGCACTTCGGCCTTCCCCGCGTCGGTCGTGGCCGCTTCCATCTCGGCCGCCTTGGCTTCCACCAGCGCGACGATGTGCTCAAGCATGTCCTCGTCCTGCACGGTGTGGTCGGTCACGCCCGAGAGGTAGACCATATGCTTGCCATTGCCGCCGCCGGTCAGGCCAACGTCCGTCTCGCGCGCTTCGCCCGGGCCATTGACCACACAGCCCAGCACCGAAAGCGAGATCGGCGTCTTGATGTGGCTCAGCCGGCTTTCCAGCGCCTCCACCGTGCGGATCACATCGAAGCCCTGCCGCGCGCAGCTGGGGCAGGAGACAACGCGGACACCGCGGGTGCGCAGGCCAAGCGACTTCAGGATCTCGAAGCCGACGCGCACTTCCTCTTCGGGCTCGGCCGAAAGCGAGACGCGCAGCGTATCGCCGATGCCCGCCCAGAGCAGGCTGCCAAGCCCGATCGAGGATTTGACCGTGCCGCCGATCAGCCCGCCCGCCTCGGTAATGCCCAGATGCAGCGGGCAATCGACTGCTTCGGCCAGCCCCATATAGGCCGCGACGGCAAGGAACACGTCGGAGGCCTTCACCGCCACCTTGTATTCGTGGAAATCGTGGTCCTGCAGCAGCTTGATGTGATCGAGCGCGGATTCCACCAGCGCCTCGGGGCACGGCTCGCCGTACTTTTCGAGGAGGTCCTTCTCAAGGCTGCCAGCGTTCACGCCGATGCGGATCGCGCAGCCGTTGGCCTTGGCCGCGCGCACCACTTCGGCCACGCGGTCGCTGGAGCCGATATTGCCGGGGTTGATGCGCAGGCAGGCTGCACCTGCGTCCGCCGCTTCCAGCGCGCGCTTGTAGTGGAAATGGATGTCCGCCACGATCGGCACCCGCGCCGCGCGCACGATCTTGCCCAGCGCCGCGGTGCTTTCCACATCCGGACACGAAACGCGGATGATATCCGCCCCCGCATCCTCGCAGCGACGGATCTGGTTGATCGTCGCGACGGGATCACTGGTCAGGGTGTTGGTCATGGTCTGCACCGTGATCGGCGCATCGCCGCCGACGGGGACGGACCCAACCATGATCTGGCGGCTCTTGCGGCGCGTGATATCGCGCCAGGGGCGTACGGATGACATGGGCGGCTCTATACCTTCTCAGCAGCAGCAAGGCCATGGCCTTCAGAGACAAGGCGCTTGGCATAGAGAAATTCCGGATCGCAGTGGTTGCCCACCCAGAATTCGATGTCCGCGATCTTCGCGAAGCCATAGCGGTGATAGAACCGCTGCGCTTCCGGGTTCTCGCTGTATACCGAGAGCTGGATCTCGTCGGCGCCGACTTCTTCGGCCTGCGCCATGGCCCAGTCCATCAGCTTCGCGCCCAGCCCGCCGCCGATGCGCGCGGGATCGGTGTAGAGCTGCTTGAGCTCAAGCGGCTTTTGCGCGTCGCTGTGCCCGGCTGGCATCGTGCTCTCGATCACCAGCTTGCAGAACGCCACCAGCGCGCCCTGTTCCTCGATCACGGCGATGCGCATGCCGGGATCGGCGATTTCCTTGGCCACTTTCGCCTCGCTGTGCGCCTGCGCGAGGAAGGTGGCAAAATCCTCCGGCTTGTAGAGGTGCTGGAACTTGGCGCTCACGGCGCGGCGGCCGAGATCGGCAAGTGCGGCAGTATCGGCGGGGGTGGCGGGGCGGAGCGTGATCGTCATGCGCTAGCCCATAACGCGGCGCCATGCGGATTTCTACCAGCTGTATCCCGCAA
Source organism: Novosphingobium sp. (assembly GCF_027486195.1). Lineage (GTDB taxonomy): Bacteria > Pseudomonadota > Alphaproteobacteria > Sphingomonadales > Sphingomonadaceae > Novosphingobium. Next base: position 4,994 of record NZ_JAIXPP010000046.1, on the reverse strand, counting down.
CCATCGCGCGGATTTCGGCGGGCGTGCTCGCCCGGCCGAGCACAGCATTGCGGTGCGGGAAGCGCCCGAACCGCGCGATCATCCGCCAATGCGCCAGCGCAAACCGGCGATTGCGCCGCGAGCCATAGCGGGAGAACAGGGCGCAGCTGTCGCGCTGCTCGGCAATCGTTTCCGCATGCATCAGCGGCATCAGCACGAACTGGCTCGCCGCCGCAGGCAGGGCCTTGTGCCAGCCCCGCGCCACCATCCCGCGCGCCAGCACCCGCGCCGTGCCATCATGCGCAAAGGCCTGCGCCGAGCCGCGAAACATGTTGCGCGGCAGCTGGTCGAACAGGAGAATGGCCGCCTGCGCCGTATCGATGTCGCACAGGAATTCGTGTGCCGGCCGCTTTGCCATGGCCTTCAGCACCACGGCAAAGCGGCGCACGATCTGGCTATCGACGGCCTCGTCCGCCACAAACCACCGCGCTGGCCCCACATCATGGAACCAGAAATGCAGGAGATCCTGTGCCCAGGGGCGGGGCGAACGGCTCAATCAGCGTCCGTCAGTTGACCTGCGCGCCCTTGGGCGGCCTGCTGTAGGGCACGAACTGGTCGAGCGAGACAAAACCGCGCCAGAACAATCCGTTGCGATCGCGCAGCTGCACCACGTCGATATTGCACAGCTGCGGGGTGGTCAGCTGCGTGACGAGGATGTCGTTCGAATTGAGCGACGAAGCGCCCGACCTCGGCCGCTGCACATAGAGCGTGCCGCCACTGCCATAGACGATCGCGGTCTTGTCGATCACCTGCGAAGATTGGACGTTGGGCAGGTTGATGCAGTTGACGGGCTTGCCGGCGACACGGCCATCCAGAAGCTTGGCAAGCTGCTCCTCGCCGGTGAGGCGGGGGTGCGCGTCGGCAGCCGCGCCAGCCAGCAACATCGCACCGGCGGCGGCGGCGACCCCAAGCTTGGCGGCCCGGAGCATTGTAGCGTTGCGGATCATGACATGCCCTTTCTCATTCTGGTCGAAGACCAGACTGCGCCGCGCCGTCTTAACCAGCGCTGACTGTAGTTTTCCTGAGGGCTCTCTAAATCAACCTGCAGGCCCCGCGCCTACTACGCAGTTTCCCCTGTGTCGCATTTCGAGACCGTTGACCCGCCGGAGCGGATCAGGCCGTGCCGCCCACCGTGAGCCCCTCGACCAGCAAGGTCGGCTGGCCCACGCCCGCCGGCACGCTCTGTCCGCCCTTGCCGCAGACGCCGACGCCTTCATCGAGCGCCATGTCATGGCCGATCCCGGTCACGCGCGTCAGCACGCTCGGCCCGTCGCCGATCAAGGTCGCGCCCTTGATCGGCGCGCCCAGCTTGCCGTTCTCGACGCGGTAGGCCTCCGTGCAGGAAAACACGAACTTGCCGCTGGTGATATCGACCTGCCCGCCGCCGAAGGACTTGGCGAAAATGCCATTCTTGACACGGCTGAGCAGCTCGGCCGGATCGTCGTTCCCGCCGCGCATGAACGTGTTGGTCATGCGTGGCATCGGCGCGTGGGCATAGCTTTCGCGCCGCCCGTTGCCGGTGGGGGCCAGCCCCATCAGCCGCGCGCTCATGCGGTCGTGGATATAGCCCTTGAGCACGCCGTCCTCGATTAGCACGGTCTCCTCGGTCGGCGTGCCCTCGTCGTCGATCGTCAGCGAACCGCGCCGCCCGGGGATCGAGCCGTCGTCCACCACCGTCACGCCCGGCGCCGCCACCCGCTCGCCGATCCGGCCGGAAAAGGCGCTGGTTCCCTTGCGGTTGAAATCGCCTTCAAGCCCATGGCCGACCGCTTCGTGCAGCAGCACGCCGGGCCAGCCGGGCCCGAGCAGCACGGTCATCTCGCCCGCCGGGGCATCGACCGATTCGAGATTGACGAGCGCCTGTGCCAGCGCCGTATCGATCCCCCGGTTCCACGTTTCCGGCTCGAACAAGTCGTCATAGAGGCGACGCCCGCCGATCCCGAACGTGCCCGTCTCGCGCCGGCCATCGTGCTCGGCGACGATCGAGACATTGAGCCGCACCAGCGGCCGCACATCCTGCGCGACAAAGCCGTCCGCCCGCACGATCTCGACCACCGACCAGCTCGCCGAGAGGCTTGCCGAAACCTGCGCCACTCGGCTGTCGCGCGCCCGCGCCGCCGCATCGATCGTCTCGAGCAGTTTGACCTTGGCCGCGAAGGGCACCGCATCGAGCGGCGAGGCATCGGTATAAAGGTGACGGTTGTTCTGGCGCGGCGCCGGGGCGGGCGCGGCCTTGGCCGGATCGAGCAGCTTCAGCGTCTCGCCCGCGCGCGCGATGGCGGCGGCGGAAATCTCGTTGGCATGGGCAAAGCCGGTCATCTCGCCCGAAACACCGCGCAGGCCGAACCCCGCATCGCGCGAATAGTCCGCCGTCTTCAGCCGCCCGTCGTCGAAGCCGAAGCTCTCGCTCGCGATGAACTGGAGATAGAGCTCGCCGTCCTCGCAGGCGCCCAGCGCGGCCGCCGTCAGGCGTTTGGCCTCGTCAGGCGTCAGCAGGCCGGGGCGATAGAGCAGCGAGCGGGGATCGGGTGTGTGGGTCATGCGCAGGGATATAGGCAGCCCTGCCGCATCATGCCACCGCGATTACGCGTGGTCGGCAGGTCCGCCCTTGAGGACAAAGCGCCGGTCGCAATAGCCGCATTCGGCATAGCCGCGTTCGTCGATCTCGATCCACACGCGGGGATGGCCCAGCGCGGCGCCGCCACGGATGCCGTCCGCGCCGTCGCAGCGGACGCGGGTGCTGGTGGTCAGAACCGTCTCGGGTGCCTTGATCGTGCTCATGGCCGCGCGACTAGCAAACCGGCATGCCGACGACAAGCGGGTGGTTGCCCTCTCCCCCCTTTACGCCAAGCTGATCAAGGGGCAGGGAGAACGGCATGAGCAGCACCCCCGCCATCCGCATCCGCGATCTCGTCAAGCGCTACGCGCCCGCCGGCAGCAAATCGGGTGAGGGCAAGCTCGCGCTCGGCGGGGTCAGCTTCGATGTGCCGCAGGGCCAGATCTTCGGCCTGCTCGGCCCCAACGGCGCGGGCAAGTCGACCCTCATCAACACGCTTGCCGGCCTCGTCATGAAATCGTCCGGCTCGGTCGAGATCTGGGGTTTCGATATCGACAAGGAGCCGCGCAACGCCAAAGCCTCGATCGGGATCGTGCCGCAGGAGATCGTGTTCGATCCGTTCTTCACGCCGCTCGAAGTGCTCGATATCCAGGCCGGGCTCTATGGCGTCCCGCCTGCCGCGCGCCGCTCGCTCGAACTCCTCCAGTCGGTCCATCTGGCCGACAAGGCCAACGCCTATGCCCGCTCGCTTTCAGGGGGCATGAAGCGCCGCTTGCTGATCGCCAAGGCCATGGTCCACACCCCGCCGATTCTCGTGCTCGACGAGCCGACCGCAGGCGTCGACGTGGAACTCAGGCGGCTGCTCTGGGAGCTGGTGGTCGATCTTAACAATCAGGGTGTAACCATCGTCCTTACCACGCACTACCTCGAAGAGGCGGAGCAGCTGTGCGACCGCATCGCCATCATCAATCACGGTAGGCTGATCACCGATCAGCCGACGCGCGATCTGGTCGGCATGATGCGCGAGAAAATCGTGGTTCTTACGGTGGATCGCCCGATCACTGCCGCACCGCAGCATGAGGCCTTCGTCAAGAGCGTGATTTCGGGTGAGCGCGAACTGCGCGTGACCTACAACAAGGACCGCATCAACGCGGGCGGCGTGCTCGCGCTGGTGCAGTCGCTCGGGTACGGGATTGTCGATGTCTCGACCGACGAGGCAGACCTCGAGGATGTCTTCGTCAAACTGACAAGCGCCCCCGCCGGCGCAGACGCTTAACGCCCGCCGGTTACCTTGTAAGATCAACTAACCTGTTGATTTCAGACGTCGGTCTGCTCGAGAACCTGCTTCCAGTAGCCCCGGCCGGATCTCCGGATGGCGCGATTGCAGTCGCGGCACCGGCCAACATGTCGGGTGCCGTTCCACCGCACGGTGGCTGGGTCGGAACGATGGCGGTTGAACAGGCAGAAGGGCATGCGCCACAGCATGGCAAGTGATCCTGGAGAGGAGGGTCCCACTAAGTCAAACTACCATTTCGCACATGCGGAAACAAATACTCAAAATGCGCAAACATGCACTTTTTACTTAAAACCCTGTTCCGCTTCACACTTTCCAAACGGCGCGGGGACGGGCAAAGAGCATGCGTGTTTGATCGCTTTCCTGATGCGCCCCGGGTCTGGTCATGAGTGCCGCTGACCCAGCCAGCCCTGATGTCCTGATCATCGGCTCCGGCGCCGCCGGCCTGACGGCAGCGCTCGTGCTGGCCGAACGCTGCCGCGTTCTCGTGCTCGCCAAGGGCGCGCTGGACGGCGGATCGACCGCCTGGGCGCAGGGCGGCATTGCCGCCGTGCTCGATGAGGGCGATACCTTCGATGATCACATCCGCGACACCATGGTCGCCGGTGCCGGCCTCAACCGGCGCGACACCGTGGAGTTCGTGGTCGAGAACGCGCCTGCCGCGATTCGCCGCCTCGCCGATCTCGGCGTACCCTTCAATGCCGAATCCGGCGCGCTGCATCTCACGCGTGAGGGCGGCCATTCACACCGCCGCATCGTCCATGTCGACGACGCCACCGGCTGGGCCGTCCAGCAGGCGCTTATCGCCGCCGCCAAGGCCCATCCCAACATCACCCTGCGGCCCGATATGGTCGCGATCGACCTCGTTACCGACCGCCACCGCGCCGACTGCGAGAACGCCGGCCACCGCGTCTGGGGCGTCTACGCGCTCGATACCGGCACAGGCCGCGTGGAATGCTTTGCCGCGCGTGCCACGATCCTCGCCACCGGCGGCGCGGGCCGCACCTATCTCTTCAGCACCGCCCCGCGCGGCGCGACCGGAGACGGCATCGCCATGGCCTGGCGCGCGGGCTGCCGCGTCTCCAACATGGAATTCATGCAGTT
>NZ_JAIXPP010000008.1 GCF_027486195.1 Novosphingobium sp. | reverse complement strand
GGCGCGGGCCGCACCTATCTCTTCAGCACCGCCCCGCGCGGCGCGACCGGAGACGGCATCGCCATGGCCTGGCGCGCGGGCTGCCGCGTCTCCAACATGGAATTCATGCAGTTCCACCCCACTTGCCTCTACAACCTCGAGGTCAAGAACTTCCTGATCACCGAGGCGGTGCGCGGCGAAGGCGGGCACCTCAAGCTGCCGCCGGGCGTGCCGGGCGGCGGCGAGCGCTTCATGCCGCGCTTCGACCCGCGCGAAGAACTCGCCCCGCGCGATATCGTCGCCCGCGCGATCGACCACGAGATCAAGCGGCTCGGACTCGATTATGTCCACCTCGATATCAGCCACAAGGACCCGGAATTCGTCCGCGGCCACTTCCCCAATATCTACGAGCGGCTGCTCGGCCTCGGCATCGACATGACGAAGGAGCCGATCCCGGTCGTCCCCGCGCAGCACTACACCTGCGGCGGCGTCCTCATCGATCTGGCCGGCCGCACCGATCTCGACGGGCTCTATGCCGTCGGCGAGTGCTCGGAAAGCGGGCTCCACGGCGCCAATCGCCTCGCCTCCAACAGCCTGCTCGAATGCTTCGTGTTCGGCGATGCCGCCGCGAATGACATCCTCGCCCGCTGGGAAAGCTTCCCGGCCCCGCCCGCGCTCAGCCCGTGGGACGAAAGCCGCGTCTCCGATTCCGACGAGGAAGTCGTCATCAAGCAGAACTGGACCGAACTGCGCCGCTTCATGTGGAACTACGTCGGCATCGTGCGCACCAACAAGCGCCTCGAACGCGCGGCGCACCGCATCAAGCTGCTCAATGGCGAGGTCAACGACTACTACGGCAACTTCCGTGTGACCGCCGACCTGATCGAGCTGCGCAACTTGCTCCAGACCGCCGAGCTCATCGTGAAGAGCGCCCGCGCCCGGCGCGAGAGCCGGGGCCTGCACTTCACCGAAGATTACCCCCAGACCCAGCCCGCCGCACGCGATACGGTGCTGGTGCCTGACTGAAGGCGGGCGGAAGGCCTCAGCGCGCCCACCCCGCCTGCGTCCTTTCCGCGCCCTGCCCAACCTTCGTCGTTTCCGCGAACCACCCCACCTTCGTCATTCCCGCGAAGGCGGGAATCCAGAGCGGTCAGGCGCAGCCCGCGCCCCTACAAATGCCGTCCGATAAAGATCAGCACCATCGCGCCCAGCACGGAGGCGATGCACCCGGCGCGGCTCACCTGGCCGCCGTCGTTGCTGCCCCAGCCTGCCGCGAGGCCCGCCACCAGCGAGCCGGCGATGCCCAGCAGGATCGTGCGGCCAAGGCCCATCGGCACCGTGCCGGGATAGAGATAGCGCGCGGCGAGACCGACGAACAAGCCGCTGACAATGATCGAGATAAGCTTGAACACGCTGCCGCTCCGCCGTTGCAACCGGTGCGACGCATATCGCGCGCGGTGCCCTACGCGCCAGTGGATAATCGGGTGGCAAACGTGGTGAAGGGTCTGGACAGCGATATTGTCCACAAGATCGGTGGAAGGTGCTGAAATATTTTTGAGAACCTCAGATTGGGACTTGAAATGGCCGTTTCCACGCGCGTCGCTGCACTGCAGCATGGCTGTCATGACGATGAAACGAATCGTACGTGCGACGAGCCGAATCCGTAATGCGGTGTTTACCCTCTTGTGTCTGATTCCGGTTGAGGCACTATGGGTAGTGGTCGGGTCCCGGGGGAACCTCTAAACCTAGTTTCAGTGGCGCAGCGGGCAGTTAGCTCGCGGCAACGGTGGCTGTATCGCCGCCGACCCTGGTCTTGACCTTGCAGCGGGCGCCCGCGCGAAGCCTTGGGAGAATGAAATATTCTCCTTTTGTTCCGCGAGGCGTATGATGGATTTCGAGGGCCCGATTCGGTTTGATCCGGGGGCCGCTCAAAGATGAACAGGGGTTGCGGCGTGGATTTCAGGACTGGTGACGGCGTCGTTGAGCAGGACGGTACGGGTCGTGAAGATTTCGGCCAGAGCGAGCTGGGCCTTACCAGCGGCCCTGCCCCGGCAGATGGAAAGGCGATTGGCATGAGTGCGGATGACAAGGGCAGCGAAGCGCTGGTGGCGGCCATGGCCGCAGGCGCTGCAGGCGCGCTCGCCGCAGCGGCGAAGCCGGCGTCCGATTCCAAGACCATCAACGCGCGCCGCTTCACGATTGCAACCGATCACGCGCGTGACGCCTTGCTGACGGATTTCGGCAAGGACACGCTGGACGACCGCTATCTGCTGCCCGGCGAACGCTATCAGGATCTCTTCGCGCGCGTTGCCGACGCCTACGCCGACGATCAGGATCACGCGCAGCGGCTCTACGACTACATCTCCAAGCTGTGGTTCATGCCCGCCACCCCCGTGCTTTCAAACGGCGGCACCGGGCGCGGCCTGCCGATCTCGTGCTACCTCAACTCGGTGTCCGACAGCCTCGAAGGCATCGTCGGCACGTGGAACGAGAACGTCTGGCTCGCCAGCCGCGGCGGCGGCATCGGCACGTACTGGGGCCAGGTGCGCGGCATCGGTGAGAGCGTCGGCCTCAACGGCAAGACCAGCGGGATCATCCCCTTCGTCCGCGTGATGGACAGCCTCACCCTCGCGATCAGCCAGGGCTCGCTGCGCCGTGGTTCGGCGGCCTGCTATCTCGATGTGTCGCACCCCGAGATCGAGGAGTTCCTCGAAATCCGCAAGCCGTCGGGCGATTTCAACCGCAAGGCGCTCAATCTGCACCACGGCGTGCTGCTGACGGACGAGTTCATGGAAGCGGTGCGCGATGGCACCGAATTCCATCTGCGCAGCCCCAAGGACGGCTCGGTACGCGGCACCGTCGATGCGCGCTCGCTGTTCCAGAAGCTCGTCGAAACCCGCCTCGCCACGGGTGAGCCCTACATCGTGTTCAACGACACGGTGAACCGCATGATGCCCAAGCATCACCGCGATCTCGGCCTCAAGGT
>NZ_JAIXPP010000105.1 GCF_027486195.1 Novosphingobium sp. | reverse complement strand
CCGCCATTGGCGCAGCTGCCCATCGAGATGACGTACTTGGGGTCCGACATCTGGTCGTAGACCTTGCGCAGCGCCGGGGCCATCTTGTTGCACAGCGTGCCGGCCACGATCATCACGTCCGACTGGCGCGGCGAGGCGCGCGGAGCAACGCCGAAGCGCTCCATATCATAACGCGGCATGTTCACGTGGATCATCTCGACCGCGCAGCAGGCAAGCCCGAAGGTCATCCACCACAGCGAGCCGGTGCGCGCCCACTGAAACAGCTCCTCAGTGCTGGTCACGAGGAAGCCCTTGTCCGAAACCTCGGCGTTCAGGCTGTCGAAAAAGGCAGCGTCGGGCGCGGCGGGCAGATCGGCCGCAGATGCCGGGATGATCGATGAGGTCGTCATGTTGCTCATTCCCAATCCAGCGCGCCCTTCTTCCAGGCATAGATGAAGCCGATGATCAGCTCGAACAGGAACACCATCATCGTGCCCCAGCCAGCCCAGCCGCTTTCCTTCAGGCTCACCGCCCAGGGAAACAGGAACGCCGCTTCAAGGTCGAAGATGATGAACAGGATCGCCACGAGGTAGAAGCGCACGTCGAACTGGCTGCGCGGATCCTCGAACGCGGGGAAGCCGCATTCATACTCGCTGAGCTTCTCGGCATTGGGGTTGTGAGCCCCGGTCAGCCGCGAAACGCCCATCGGCAGGAACACGAACACGCAGGAAAGCGCGAGCGCGATGCCGAGGAAAATGAGGATCGGCAGATATTGCGCGAGGTAAGGCAGTTGCTCGGCCAAAGGATTGACTCGCCTGTTTCTATGTCGCCCCGCGCCCTAGTCCCGGGCGTGGCCATGTGCAAGTGCGGCATCGCCCGATGAGGCTCAAAATCCAAGCTTTTGTCTGTGGATGACCCCGCTTCCCGCCGTTTTCGGTGCCCGGTGGCACTGCATACGAATGATCAGGATGTGATATCGATTTGCAATATCACATCCCCTGCCACAAGAACACCGGCCACGCCGCCAGTGCCAGCAGGGTGCCGAGCGGCAACATCGTATCGCGCGTGATGCGCTGCCCTGCGGCGCGTAGCACGGCGGCAACCGCCAGTCCGCCAAGGCTCGCCACCAGCAGCGTGTGGATTACCCCCAGCGGCCCCAGCCAGAGCCCGATTGCGCCCAGCAGCGGCGGGTCGCCGCCTCCCAAACCCTCCTGTCCGCGCCAGGCGAGATAGCCCTGCCCCAGCAGCCACAGCACCGCGAAGCCGAAGACGCCGCCCACCATGGACTGGACAACGGCCATCACATCCTCGGACCAATAGCCCATAACCAGCGCGAACAGCGCGCCGCTGGCCCCCAGCAGCGCCGAAAGCTGGCGCGGCAGCCACATATGGCGCAGGTCGAGCATCGCGAGCAGCAGCAGCTGCCAGCCCAGCACCATCGCCCAGATCGGAAAGGTGCTCAGCATCACGGCCATCGCGCCGATTGCTGCCCCGCCCAGCTCCGCCGCAAGCTGCCAGCGATCAATCGCAGAGCCGCACTCGCGGCACTTGCCGCCCTGGATCACCCACGAAAGGATCGGCACGAGCTCGAACGGCTTCAGTTCCTTGTCACAGGTATCGCAGGCCGAACGCGCCACGACCAGCGGTCGCCCGTCAGGCATCCGGATGAGCACGACGCCCAGAAAGCTGCCGATCACCGCGCCCAGCGCCATCGCGCCAAGGATGAACACGATCAGCATGCAACCCGCCCTCGCATAGCTTTTGCGCCCCTTCGCGAATTGAAATCGTCTCGCCCGGGGTCTACATCAACCTCAACCCCGGGGCCTGGCGCGGTCCCTTAGCACAGGAATGGTTTCCATGGTCCAACTCTCCCCTGCGTTCTCGAGCGCCGATCCCGTCGTCATTCTGTCCTTCGCGCGCACCCCGATGGGCGCGATGCAGGGATCGCTGGCCGATGTCCCCGCCACCCAGCTCGGCGCCACGGCGGTCAAGGCTGCGGTCGAGCGTGCCGGAATCTCGGGCGATAAGGTTGAGCGGCTCTACATGGGCTGCGTGCTCCCCGCCGGCCTCGGCCAGGCCCCTGCGCGTCAGGCCGCAATCCACGCCGGGCTCCCCACTTCGGTGCAGGCGACCACGGTCAACAAAGTCTGCGGTTCGGGCATGCAGGCGCTGATCATGGGGGCGGAAGCGCTGGCTTCGGGTTCCATCGACATGGTCGTCGCGGGCGGCATGGAAAGCATGACGAACGCGCCCTACCTCCTCAAGAAGCACCGCTCGGGCGCGCGGATCGGCCATGATACGGCTTATGACCACATGTTCCTCGATGGCCTTGAAGACGCCTACGAGCCCGGCCGCGCCATGGGCACCTTCGCGCAGGACACCGCCAACGAATACCAGCTCACCCGCGAACAGCAGGATGCCTACGCCATCGAATCGCTGCGCCGCGCGCAGACCGCGATTGCCGAAGGTGCCTTTGTCGCCGAGATCGCGCCGGTCACGGTCAAGTCACGCAGCGGCGAAACCGTTGTCGATACCGACGAGGCCCCCGGCAAAGGCAAGCCGGACAAGATCCCCGCTCTGAAGCCCGCCTTCGCCAAGGACGGCACGATCACCGCCGCCACCTCCTCCTCGATCTCGGACGGCGCTGCCGCGCTGGTGCTGACGCGTGAGAGCGTTGCCGCCGCCGATGGCCTCACCCCCGTCGCCCGCGTCGTGGCGATGGCCGCGCACGCCCAGGCGCCCAAGGACTTCACCACCGCCCCCGTCGGCGCGATTACCAAGCTGCTCGACAAGGCCGGCTGGAGCGTCGCGGATGTCGATCTGTTCGAAGTGAACGAGGCCTTCGCCTGCGTCGCGATGTTCGCGATGCACGATCTCGGTATCAGCCACGAGAAGATCAACGTCCACGGCGGCGCCACCGCGCTCGGCCACCCCATCGGCGCTTCGGGCGCGCGCATCGTCACCACGCTGATCGGCGCACTCCAGCGCCACGGCAAGAAGCGCGGTGTCGCCAGCCTCTGCATCGGCGGCGGCGAAGCAACCGCAGTCGCAATCGAACTGGTCTAAGCGGGAATCCTTATGGGGGCCTGCCTTGGCGGGTCCCCATACTCGGCGCCCCCCCTACTCGGCTCCCCAAGCCGCGGCCTTGGCCACATAGCCGCGCCGGCCATCGATATCGAACTTGCACCAGACCGGCCCGCAATCGCCGAGCTTGCCCGTAACCCCGGGCTCCACGCGCCACAGCAGCCGGCCGCTGCCATCCGAATTCTCGCGGATTTCCGCCACTGTGCCTTTCACCGTTGCGGTGCGCGTGCGGGTCAGGAACTGGGCCAGCATCCAGCCCCGCGCACCGTCGATATCCTCGACCAGCCGCCAGCCGCCGATCGTGCGCAGCACTTTCATCGGCAGCCCTGCGCGCACATAGACCCAGCTGATGCGATACTCGCGCCCCGGCCCCACGCGCAAGTTGGCCGGCTGGCCGCGCAACGAAGCCCAGTAAGGGCTGTTCTCGTCATCCGCCGCGTGCGCCGGTGTTCCCATCAGCATGCCGAGCAGGACAATGATCGCAATTCGCCTTCCAGACCGGGGCACGCTCAACCTTCCTTCATCTTCGCCGCCCCCGCTGCGATACAGCATTCGCGCGTCCGGGCAACCGGGTGCTTGACCGCAGGGCGCGAGGCGGCATAGCGATACGCCATGCCCGCAGCCCACACGCCCTCAGGTTCCCCAGGTGCCGACTACCGGCCCACCCGCCGGATCGAAGGCCGCCCCCGCGTCTTCGTGACCCGCCGCCTGCTGCCTGAAACGGAAGCGCGCATGGCAGAGCTGTTCGACGTCACGCTCAACCCCGATGATCGGGCGCTGTCGCAGGACGAGATCCGCGCCGCGATGCAGGAAGCCCACGTCCTCGTCCCCACCGTCACCGACCGGATCGACGCGGACCTCATTGCCTCCGCCGGTCCGCAGCTCGGCCTCATCGCCAGCTTCGGTGCAGGCACGGACCATATCGACCTCGCAGCGGCTCGCGCCCGCAAGATCCTCGTCACCAACACCCCCGGCGTGTTTACCGATGATACGGCGGACATGACAATGTCGCTGATCATCGCCGTCTCGCGCCGCCTTGCCGAAGGTGGCCGCGTGATCCGATCGGGTGACTGGGCCGGTTGGGCACCGTCCACCCTCCTCGGCCACCGCATCAGCGGCAAGCGGCTCGGCATCATCGGCATGGGCCGCATCGGCCAGGCTGTCGCCCACCGTGCCCGCGCCTTCGGGCTCGAGATCGTCTACCACAACCGGCAGCGCCTGCCTGAAGCGTTCGAACGCATGGTCGGCGCGCGGTATGAGGCCGATGTCGATGCGCTGGTGCGCGAGGCGGATATCGTCACCCTCCACTGCCCCTCGACCCCCGAAACGCACATGCTGATGGACGCGCGGCGCATCGCGCTGATGAAGCCCGAGGCCTATCTCGTGAACACCGCGCGCGGCGATGTGGTAGACGAGAATGCGCTGATCGAGGCGCTGCAGGCCGGCCGCATCGGCGGCGCCGGGCTCGATGTCTTCGCGCACGAGCCGAAGATCGATCCGCGCCTCCTCGCGCTTGGCAACGTCTCGCTCCTCCCGCACATGGGCAGCGCCACATTCGAAGGGCGCACCGCTTCGGGCGACAAGGTTGTTGCCAACATCCGTTTCTGGGCCGATGGGCATCGTCCGCCCGATCAGGTCCTCGAAGGCTGGGCATAAGAACAAAGCGAATCGCGTGGGGGAGTGTTCGGAATGAAGAAGTTCTTCGCGGTGGCTCTTGCCGCCAGCGCCCTTGCGCTGCCCGCGCTGGGCCACGCCCAGGCCGCTGAAGCCGTGGATGCAGCCGATAGCGGCGATACCGCTTGGCTCCTCGCCTCCTCCGCGCTTGTCCTCCTGATGACGCTGCCGGGCCTCACGCTGTTCTATGGCGGGCTGGTGCGTGCCAAGGGCTTTCTTGCCGTTGCCATCCAGATCGGTGCGATTGCCGCGATCACCTCGCTGATGTGGATCGTGGTGGGCTATACGCTGGCCTTCGGTCCGGTTTCGAGCGGCTGGCTAGGCGGCGGCTCGGCGTGGATGCTCGGCCAGCTCGGCAATGTACGCGAAGGCACGCTCGTCCCCGAAAGCGCCTACGTGCTGTTCCAGATGATGTTCGCGGCGATCACGCCCGCGCTGATGGTCGGCGCATGGGTCGATCGCGCCCGCTTCGGCTGGGTCGTCGCGTTCACGGCCCTCTGGAGCCTGATCGTCTACGCCCCGGTCGCGCACTGGATCTGGGGCGGCGGCTGGCTGGCGAGCCGTCTCGGCACGATGGATTTTGCCGGCGGCATCGTCGTCCACACCACCGCCGGCGTCTCCGCGCTGGTCGCTGCGCTGCTGATCGGCAAGCGCAGCGGCTTCCCGCGCACGCAGATGCTGCCGCATTCCCCCGCACTCACAATGATCGGCGCGGCCATGCTCTGGGTCGGCTGGTTCGGCTTCAACGGCGGCTCCTCGCTCGCCGCGACGGATGATGCCGCCTCGGCGATCATCAACACCCATGCCGCCGCCTGCGCCGCTGCGCTTGCCTGGCTCGCCATCGAAAAGGTCAGCATCGGCAAGCCAACGTCGGTAGGTTTTGCCACCGGCGCGGTTGCGGGCCTGGCGACCGTGACGCCCGCAGCCGGCTTCATCGCGCCGGGCGCCGCAATCCTGTTCGGCCTTGCCGCCGCCGCCGTCTGCTACCCGATGATCCTGCTGGTCAAACGCCGGATCGAGATCGACGATTCGCTCGATGTCTTCGCCGTCCACGGCATGGGCGGCATCGTCGGCTCGCTGCTGCTCGCGATTTTCCTCGAGCCATCACTTGGCGGCACCGGGTATGCCGAGGGCATGGGCCTGTTCCGCCAGCTCTTCGCGCAGGCCGCAGGCGTCGGCGCTGTCGCCGCATGGAGCGCGCTGGGCACCGTGATCTGCGCTCTCGCAGTCGCCATGGTGATCCCGATGCGCGTGACCGAGGACGAGGAACGCGAAGGCCTCGACCTCACCAGCCACGGCGAACGCGCCTGGGAGTTTGAGTAAGGTGAGCGTGCGAAAGGCTCGCCTCGCTGCCTTCATCGAGTCCGTCTGGAACCGGGGTGAGGCAGAGGCAGTGACCGCCTACCTTGCCCCCGCCTACACCGTCTACCACGATCCCGGCGATCCGTGGGAAGGCCGCACGCTGGATCCCGCCGCGTTTACCGAGCGCCTCATCCAGTCACGAGCGCCCTTCCCCGATCAGCGCTTCACCGCGCTGCGCATGGCCGAAGACGAGGACGCCGTGATCATGACATGGACGTGGGAGGCCACTCATCTCGGCGATTTCCCCGGTTTTCCGGCCACCGGCCGCACGATCCGCATGTCCGGCGCGACTACCTACAGCTTCGACGCCGAGGACCGCCTCACCGGCCACTGGCAGATCGCCGACCGCCTCGGTGTTTTCCAGCAATTGCAGGCCAACCGGGGCTGAAAGCAGAGACCCCGCCCCTACCCCAGTTCCTCGCGCAGCAACCCCAGCACGGCCTGCACCGCCCCGCGCGCGCTTGCCATTTCGAAATGCTTGAACGGCACTTCGACCACCCGGTCCGCCTGCCCCGCCTCGCCCGCAGCGCTGCGCGGCGCAACGATACCGTCGCGCCTTGACCATACCGCGATCGTGCGCACCGGCGGCTTCTCGCCCGGGTCCTCGACAAAGGGCACCGCATCCACCGTGTGATCGTTGAGCGCTTCATAGACGCGCCAGGCGTTGTTCGCCCGCCGGTCACCCGAAAAGGGCGAACCCAAAGTCATCACCAGACTGCAGGCATCCGGATGGCGCTGCGCCAGCACGCGCGCAAACATGCCGCCAAGGCTCCAGCCGATTAGCACGACCGGTTCGCCCGATTGCTCGGCCAGTTTGCAAATCCGCTCTTCCAGCCGCGCGATCTTTTCCGGCTGCGCACCGGTGTTGAGCCCCTGCTCCCAGCCCTCGACAACGAACCCCGCCTTGCTGAGCGAATTGCGCAGAAGGGCGGTCGAACGGTCGTTCGAAAGCAGCCCCGGGATCACGATGACCGGTCGCCCTCGCCCGAACGGCGGCACCACGACCGGGCGGCGCAAGGGTGCGGCCTGAATCTGCGGCAAGGCCAGGAATTCCAGCGCCCAGCGCCAGCGCGGCGGGGCCTTTGCCCCTGCGGGATCGGACTCTGCTGCCAAGCCCTCAGTCCCCTGTCAGGATGCGGTCCACCAGTTGCTTCACGGTCGGCGTGAAGTTGTTGGAATAGAACGGGTCCTGCTTGAACCGGTACGCCGCGTGACCGGCAAACATCAGGTTCTCGTCGATCGGCCCGCCATGCGCGATGTCCTGCAAGGTCTTCTGGATGCAGAAGCTGCGCGGATCGGCGAGGCGGCCGGTGGTGTAGTCGTCGTGGTCCTTCCACGAGGAGAACCCGCAGTGCGAAAGGCAGCCCATGCAGTCCTTCTGGTCCTGCTGGATGGTCTCGCGCTCTGCGGTCGTCACGAAGATCACGGTATCATCGGGCGTGCGCAGCGCATGGGTGAAGCCTGCGCCGAACCACGTGCGCGCACGGTCGCGGTCTGCCGGTGTCACCCAGAAGTTCTTGCCCTTCACGCCCACGTCGAGCTGCACGGTGTGCTCGCCTGCCGAAACCTTGGAATAAGGGATCTGCCGCTCGCTGCGGGCTTCGAGCGCGCGCAGGAAGGGGTTGCGCACGGCGGAGGAATAGAACCCCGTCGGCGAAAAGCGGTGGAGCAGCACGTCGCCCGGCTCCAGCGTGCGAAGATGTTCCTTCCACGCTTTCGGAATCGGGCTTTCCTCGGTCAGCAGCGGCCGGGTGCCGAACTGGAACGCGATCGAGCCGAGCTCGGGATTGTCGATCCAGTTGTCCCACTCGCGCAGGAACCACACGCCGCCTGCCATCACGATCGGCACGCTGTCCGGCACGCCTTCGGTGCGCATCACATCGCGCAGCATTTTCACGCGGGGGTACGGGTCCTCGGGCTTCTTCGGGTCCTCGGCGTTGGAGAGGCCATTGTGCCCGCCCGCCAGCCACGGATCTTCATAGACCACCGCGCCCAGCCATTCCGGCACCTTGTGGTAGGCCCGCTTCCACAGCGCCCGAAACGCGCGGCCCGAAGAAACGATGGGAAGATAATAAACCTGATGCCGCGCCGCGATTTCCGAAAGCTTGTAAGGCATTCCTGCGCCGCAGGTGACCCCTGCAATCAGCCCGCGCGTCCGTGAAAGCACGCCTTCGAGGATCGGCTGCGCGCCGCCCATTTCCCACAGCACGTTGATATTGATCGCGCCGTTTCCGCCCGCCAGGTCATAGGCCCGGCGGACCTGCTCCACCGCCCCGTCGATGCCATAGCGGATCAGCTGCTCGTGGCGTTCCTTGCGGGTCAGCTGCTCGTAGACCTGCGGAATGATCTTGCCGGTCGCGTCATAGCTGTCGGCATTCACCGCGCTGACCGTGCCGATGCCCCCAGCGGCTGCCCACGCGCCCGAACTCGCATGGTTGGTTGCCGCAACACCCTTGCCGCCCTCGATCAGAGGCCACACTTCGCGGCCGCCATACAGGATCGGCTTCAAACCCTTGAACGCAGACATCGTCTTCCCTTAGAGACCCCCAACCTTGCCACCAGAGCCATTGGCACCGGCATGGCACGATTGCATCTTGCTCGGCTCAGGCGGCCCGCTGCCCGCAGGTACGAACTGAGCATAATAGCCTGATACATCCGGCTTACGGCGAAACGCGGTCAAGCGAAAGCCCGCTGTCTCGAATTCGCAAAAAAGCAAGGCGGGCGGCGTTCCGTGCCGGTCGGTGGGGCGATCGGCGTCGACCACCACAACCGAGCCGCCTGGCTTCAGCGAAGGCCACAGCCTCCAGAGGAACGGATAGGGCTCCGCGATCTCGTGGTACATGTGGATCATGAACACGCGGTCGAAGCTGCGCGCCGGCAAGCGCGGATCATCCGGTGCGCCCCGCAGAATCGAGACCGATGTGAGCTGCTCGCGCTCGATCCGCGCACCCAGCCGGCCGAGCGCGCCCTCGTCGATGTCCTGCGCCAGTACCCGCCCCCTGGGGCCCACCCGTGCGGCAAGGCGCACCGTGTAGTACCCCTCACCCGCGCCGATATCGGCAACGGTCATGCCCGAGGCCACCTCGGCCTCGTCCATCACGCTTGTCGCTTCGCCCTGCTTGTCGCGCGCTTCCTCGGGCGCCCACTGGGTCGAGACGACTTTCGCAACCGGACGGTCGGCACTGGGAAAAGCGCGATTGCGCGGCGCACGATCAGTATCGCCGGCATCTGCCGCGCGGCAGGCCGTCAGCGCCATCAGCCCGGCCAAAAAGGCCGCAGCCGTTCTCAATCGTCGTCTTCCACGGTCACCTTCTCGCCCGTCACCCGCTGCGCCAACGCCGCGGCCATGAACGGATCGAGCGCGCCATCAAGCACGTCGGTCGGGTTGGTGCTGACCACGCCGGTGCGCAGATCCTTCACCTGCTGATAGGGCTGGAGCACGTAGGAACGGATCTGGTGGCCCCAGCCGATTTCGGTCTTGGCGGCATATTCGCCGCTCGCCGCCGCCTCGCGCTTGGCCAGCTCCGCCTCGTAGAGCCGCGCCTTCAGCATGCCCATCGCGGTCGCGCGGTTCTTGTGCTGCGAACGGTCGATCTGGCTTGCCACGACAATGCCCGAAGGCACGTGGGTGATGCGCACAGCCGAATCGGTGGTGTTCACATGCTGCCCGCCTGCGCCCGAAGCGCGGTAGGTGTCGATCTTGAGATCGGCGGGGTTGATCTCGATGTCGATGTTGTCGTCGATCTCGGGATAGACCCAGACCGAGCTGAACGAGGTGTGCCGCCGTGCCGAGCTGTCATAGGGGCTGATGCGCACCAGCCGGTGCACGCCGCTCTCGGTCTTGGCATAACCGTAGGCGTTTTCGCCCTTGATCAGCAGCGTCGCGCTCTTGATCCCGGCGGCTTCGCCTGCGTGATAGTCAAGCAGATCGACCTTGAACCCGTGGCGCTCCGCCCAGCGCGTATACATGCGCTGCAGCATCTCGGCCCAATCCTGGCTTTCGGTGCCGCCTGCCCCGGCGTGGACTTCGAGGAACGCGTTCGATCCGTCCGCCTCGCCCGCCAGCAGCGCCTGAACCTTGTCCGCATCGGCGCGCTCAGCGAGAGCGGCAAGGCTCGCCAGCCCTTCCCCGACCGTCGCTTCGTCGCCTTCCATCTCGCCGAGTTCAACGAATTCGATGGCATCGGCCATTTCGGCGCTGATCTCGTTCACCGTGCCGATCGACGCCTCAAGCCGCCGCCGCTCGCGCATTACCACTTCGGCCTGCTTGGGATCGTCCCACAGCTTCGGGTCCTCGACCCGCGCGTTGAGTTCATCGAGCCGCCGCACCGCGCGGTCCCAGTCGAGGAACTTGCGCACGAGCCGCAGCGCGGCCTCGATGCGGTCGATATGGGCCTGCCCTTCGGCACGCATGACGGGTCTCACTCCAGATTGCGGGAGCCCAGCCGCTTAGCGAAGCGGCGCGCCTTGTAAAGAGGCGCTTGGGGCTTGGCGCCTCGCGCTCAGCCCTTCTTGAGCTTCTGGACCGCCTCAAGCGTAAGCTTCACGTGATCCTTGTAGTCCATGTCCGAATGGACAAGCACGATCTTGCCGTTCTTCGCGATCACGTAGCTGGTGCGCTTGGTCAGCCCGCTCGAAATCCCGGCGACCTTGAGCGACACGTCATAGGCCTTGATGACGTCCTTCGAAGCAGCCGCCACCGCAAACTTGTCGCGGCACTCGGCCGTGGAAAACTTCTGCAGCGTCGGCAGGTCGTCGTTCGACATGCCGATCACCGTGGCCCCGGCCTTGGCGAAATCGGCCGTCGCCTCGGCAAAGGCATGCGCTTCCATTGTGCAGCCCTGTGTGAACGCCTTGGGGTAGAAGTAGAGCACAACCGGCCCCTTCGCGAGCAGCGCCTTGAGGTTCACCTTCATCGGCTTGCCGGCGAGTGCCCCCATCGTCGTGAAATCGGGCGCGACAGCACCCTGGGTCAGCTCCGCGTTGGCGGCAGCGGGGACAAGAAGGGCGAGCGCCGCAGCAGCGGCCATAACTGGCTTGATCATGGAGAGGAGCCTATCAGCAACTTTGCCGAGCGGGAACCGGCAATTGGTGCAGGAAAAATAGGGACAGTCCCCATTTTCCTGCCAGCCCGGCACGACTCAATAAATGCCGCCCTTGTCCTCGACGAAGTCGCCCTCTTCCACTGGCACGTCCTCGCCCGCGCCGTCACCCTTGGCCGCGCGCGCCTTGCGGATCGCCTCGAGCACCGCGTCCTTAAGCGTCTGGTCTTCCGGCCGGAACGTGCGGGTCGGCTCGCTGTTGGGCTTGAACGCTTCCCAGATCACCGAAGCCTGCCGCTCATAATCCTGCGGTGTCCCGCCAAAAACCTGCCGTCCGGTCACCCGGTCGATCTTCACCATGCGGATGCCCTCGGGCACGGTAAAGGGCGTGTCGCTCCAGCGCGCCCGGGTCCGCTGCACGAATTCCTTGAAGATCGGCGCGGCGATCCGCCCGCCCTGGGCATAGCCGCCGAGGCTGCGCGGCTGGTCATAGCCAAGATAGAGCGCACTCACGATATCAGGCGAGCCACCGGCAAACCACACGTTGGTAGGCCCGCTGGTCGTGCCCGTCTTGCCGAACAGCGGCAGGTTGAGGTCGGCCAGCGTCAGCGCTGTGCCGCGCACGACAACGCCTTCCAGCATGTGTACCACCTGATAGGCGGTGCGGGAGTCCATCACCTGCCGGCCGGTCGGCTTCATTCGCGGCATCGGCTTGCCGTCCCACTGCGCCATGTTGCAGCCGGAGCAATCGCGGTTGTCGGCCTTCCAGATCACCTTGCCATCGCGGTTCTGCACATAGTCGATCAGCGTCTGTTCGTGCTGGCGGCCATGGTTGGCAAGCGCTGCATAGGCATTCGCCATCTTCGCCGCGGTCGTATCGCCCGCGCCCAGCGCCATAGAAAGGTAGGGCTGATAATCCCCGATCCCGACGCCCTTGATCGTGCGGACCACCTTGTCCATGCCGATGTCGTTGGCGATGCGCACGGTCATCAGGTTGCGCGATTGCTCAAGGCCCCAGCGCATCGTGTGGCTGCCCGAGCCGCCTTCATTGCCGAAGTTGCGGAAGCATTTCTGCCCCAGCGCCGCACCCTGATAGACGCAGAACGTGCCGTCGAGCACCATCGAGGCCGGGGTCATCCCGTTGTCGAGCGCCGTTGCATAGACGAACGGCTTGATCGTCGAACCCGGCTGGCGCACCGCCTGCGTCGCGCGGTTGAACGAGCCCAGCCGGGAATCAAACCCGCCCTGCATCGCCAGCACGCGCCCGCTGAATGGCTCTTCCACCACCATGCCGCCGGAAACTTCGGGGATGACGCGCAAGGCCCAGCCGCCGCCAGAAGGCGCTGCCGCGATCACGTCACCGGGCTTCATCGCGCTCGGCATCGCCCAGAGCGGCCCGGTGGTACCGTCGGAAAATCCGATCCGCCCATCATTGCCGCGCTTCTCCAGCACCACGCCGATCCGCCAGTCCTGATAGCGGATCGCAAGGTTGCTGGTGACGAGTTCGGACTGCCAATTCCCTGAAACGTCGAGCTTGGCGATCGGTCCGTTCCAGGCCCGTCCGCCGCTGAAGCGAAGGAGGCCCGTGCGCAGCGCTGTCTGTGCCGCTGTCTGGAGCTCGGTATCGAGCGAGGTGCGCACCCACAGGCCGCCGGCATAGACGCTGTTGGGGCCGCCATCGGCGTTCTCGCCGAACTTGTCGATCAGCTGGCGCCGCACTTCCTCGAGGAAATAGCCCGCATCTGCCGTGTAGTTTTCAGCGCGCCGGGGCACGAGGCCCAGCGGCTGCGCCTTGGCTTCGGCCGCTTCCGCCGGAGTCGCCCAGCCGTTCTTGACCATCTGGTCCAGCACATAGGCGCGCCGCTCCAGCGCCTTTTCGGCAAACTTGGCGCGGCCATAAGTTTCCGGCGCCTTGGGCAGGATCGCGAGGAACGCGACTTCGTGGAGCTTGAGATCGCCCACATCTTTGTCGAAATAGGCCCGCGCCGCCGCCTGCACGCCAAAGCTCTGCCGCCCCAGCGGGATCTCGTTGAGATAAAGCTCGAGGATCTGCTGCTTGTTGAGGACACTCTCGATGCGCCGCGCGAGGATCATTTCCTTGAGCTTGCGCGTGACCGAATATTCGTTGCCGATCAGGATGTTCTTGGCCACCTGCTGGGTGATGGTGGAGCCGCCGCGTGCGCGCTCGCCCGAACCGAATTTCAGCGTGTAGTCCACCATCGCGCCGATCAGGCCGGTAATGTCGACGCCGCCATGGCTGAAGAACGATTTGTCCTCCGCCGAAAGGAATGCGTGGATCAGCGGCTCGGGAAAATCGACATAGCGCAGCTGCACCCGCCGCTCACGCGCATAGCTGGAAACGATCTCACCATCATTGCCGCGCACCATGGTGGGCAGCGGCGGCTGATAGGTGAGCAGCTTGTCCGCCGATGGCAGCGTGCGGATCACCGTGACCCAGAGGATCAGATAGAGCACCGCCAGCACGCCCAGCGCATAGCCGGCACGGCGCACCCAGACCCGCGTGAGCCAGAGCTCCCGCGCCTGGCCCAGAAGCCCGGCTGCATTGCGCTGGATGCGCCAACGCACCGAAGTGCCATCACCGCCGGGAAGGTTGGGATCATTCGCCATCTGCGCGGCGCTTTAGCATGGCCTTTCGCGGAAATGCCAGTGGCGAGCTTCAGGGAACGACCAAGGCGATGTTGGTCCGCGCAAGATAGATCTCGATCGCAGTGGCAACGGATGCGGCAAACCCCTTGCGCCAGCCCGGATTGGCCAGCGCCCTCGCGTCGTCCGGGCTGCTGATGTAGCCAGCCTCGATCAGGGCCGAGGGCAGGTCGAGCGATTTCAGCACGACGAACGCCGCCTCACGCTCCGGATCGGTGTGGAAGCGCATCTTCCCATCTCCCTCGCGCAGCACAAGCGCAGCAAACGCCCTCGAACGCTCACGCATTTCGCGCTGCGAGAGGCTCACCAGAATCGCCGTCACCGCATCGGATTTGCCGCCCAGTTCCACCCCGTTCACGGTGTCGGACTTGTTTTCCCGCCGCGCGACTGCATCGGCCACCGCGTCGGAGCCCCGATCGGACAGAGTATAAACCGTCGCTCCGGTTGCCTCGGGCGATTCCGAAGCATCGGCGTGGATGGAAACGAACAGATCGGCCTTCAGCCGCCGCGCGATTCCCGATCGTTCCTCGAGCGCGAGGAACCGGTCGCCGTCACGCGTCATCGCCACCCGCACACGGCCACCCGCGAGCAAGGCATCGCGCAGCGCCAGTGCGAGCGAAAGCGTGATCTTCTTCTCCCGCTCGCCATGCTGCCCGCTCGCGCCGGGGTCATGCCCGCCGTGCCCGGCATCGATCACCACGAGGGGCCGGCTCGCATCGGCCGGGCCTTCGATCTTGGGCAGCCCGATCTGCGCCGCCCCCGAAGGCAGGGCGATCCGGATTACATAGTCGGGATTGCGGGCCGGCGCGGCAAACGCCAGGGCCATGAGGATCGCGGCTGCCGTCATGACGGCCAACGGCACGCCCAGCACCACCCCGATCAGCACACGCCCTCTCATGGCTCGCGGCTATGCAATGCAGACTGCCGGGCGGTCCAGCAGGAATTGCTACGTGTTCCACCAGAGCGCCATCGGGGAGCGCCATCGGACCGCAGCCGCCCGGTCATGGTTTTAATTGCTGGTTGGTAATTCCGGTGCTAGCAGTGCCAATCTGGAACGAGCCCGGATCGGCCTCGGCTCCGCCTCCGAAACCTGCCGCAGTGCTAACGCGCGCGTCACAGATAATCGGGACAAGGCGTTGCCCTGACACGGTTTTTGCCCGGACCTGAAGTACCAGCGAAGAAGGGATCGCGGCCTTGGTTTTGGCCGTATTCGACCTTTTTCGCGCCAGAGGTTGATGTCTTGATGGAAATCCGTGCAACGTTCGAGCCGAGGAGCCCCACAGGGGCCCGCGCAGGCTTGGCGTGCATAGGTCCGTGCCAGTCGCCACGGACCATCCCACGGAATGCCATCTGGGCAGACACGCACCAACCGCCGCCGGGCGGCGAGCGCATCGGGCACGCAAAAGCGGCCTTTCCCGCGCTCCGAACCGGCAAACCCGCATTCGCGAAACGCCTCGCCCCGGCCCCGGCATCTGCCAGGCCCGGCCAAGACGGCTATCGCGCTTTCACATTGAACCGCGCCCAGAACCCGGGTTCACCCCCGTGGCCGCGCGGCTGGAGACTTTATAATGACCACGCGCATGCTGATCGATGCGCGCCACCCGGAAGAAACCCGGGTGGCGGTGCTCAATGGCAACCGGATTGAAGAGTTCGATTTCGAATCTGCTGATCACAAGCAGATCAAGGGTAACATCTATCTCGCCAAGGTAACCCGCGTCGAACCGTCGTTGCAGGCGGCTTTCGTCGATTTCGGCGGCAATCGGCACGGGTTCCTCGCCTTCAGCGAGATTCATCCCGATTACTACCAGATCCCCAAGGAAGACCGCGAGGCGCTCCTTGCCGAGGAAGCGGCCCACGCCGAAGAAGAAGCCGCACTGCGCGCTGCCGACGAGGCCGAGCACGACGACCTCGATGACGAGGAAGGCGGCGACGACCGCTACGACTACGATGGCGACGAAGGCGTCACCGAAGTCGATACCTCGGAGAAGGACGAAGTCGCCACGATCGAGGGCGGCGTCGTCGAAAATGGATTTGAAGACGAAGACGGCAACGGCGGCGACGAAGCCGGTGATGAGCAGGGCGAGGAAGGCTCCGACGACGAGGGCGGCCGCTCGCGCCGTCCCCGCCGCCAGCGCGCGCCCCGTGCCCAGGCGCGTGAGGCCGATGATCTGCGCGCCCGCCGCATGGCGCTGCGCCGCCGCTACAAGATCCAGGACGTGATCCAGCGCCGCCAGGTGCTGCTCGTCCAGGTCGTCAAGGAAGAGCGCGGCAACAAGGGCGCTGCCCTCACCACCTACCTCAGCCTCGCGGGCCGCTACTGCGTGCTCATGCCCAATTCGAGCCACGGCGGCGGCATCAGCCGCAAGATCAACTCGGCGGCAGACCGCAAGCGCCTCAAGTCGATCATGGCCGAGCTGGAACTGCCCCGCACGATGAGCTGCATCGTGCGCACCGCCGGCCTCCAGCGCACGAAGCCCGAAATCAAGCGCGACTTCGACTATCTCGCCCGCCTGTGGGACGAAATCCGCGAACGCACGCTCAAATCCTCCGCGCCCGCGCTGATCCATTCGGACAGCGACCTCATCAAGCGCGCGATCCGCGACATCTACAACCGCGACATCGAGGAAGTCGTCGTCGAGGGCGAGCACGGCTACCGCGCCGCCAAGGACTTCATGAAGCTCCTCATGCCGAGTCACGCAAAGCGCGTGCGGCAATATGTCGATCCGGTCCCGCTGTTCCAGCGCTATGGCGCCGAGGACCAACTGACCGCGATGTATGATCCGGTGGTCCAGCTCAAAAGCGGCGGCTATCTCGTCATCAACCCGACCGAGGCGCTCGTCTCGATCGACATCAACTCGGGCCGTTCCACCAAGGAACACGGCATCGAGCAAACTGCGGTCGCCACCAACCTTGAAGCCGCGCGCGAGATCGCCCGCCAGTTGCGCCTGCGCGACATGGCCGGCCTCGTGGTGATCGACTTCATCGACATGGAGTACGGCTCCAACGTCCGCAAGGTCGAGAAGGCGATGAAGGAAGCGCTGCGCAACGACCGCGCGCGCATCCAGGTCGGCCGCATCTCGGGCTTCGGCCTCATGGAAATGAGCCGCCAGCGCCTGCGCACCGGCGTGCTTGAAGCGACGACCCGCGCTTGCCCGCACTGCGATGGCTCGGGCCTTGTCCGCACCGCGTCCTCTGCCGGGCTTTCGGCGCTGCGCATGATCGAGGACGAAGCCGCCAAGGGCAAGGGCACGATCATCTCGCTCTATGCCAGCCAGGAAGCGGCGATCTACGTGCTCAATGCCAAGCGGGCCGATCTGGCCGAGATCGAGGAACGCTATGGCGTTTCGGTCGAGGTAATCCCTGAAGGCGAGAACGAAGGCGCCAAGATGCGCGTTGCCTCGCGCGGGCCCAAGCCTTCGTTCGTGCCGCGCTTCGAACCGATCATCGAGCCTGAAACGGACATCGACGAGGACGACGACTACGCCGAAGAGGAAGAGACCGAGGCGCAGGACGAGCCGCGCAGCGAACGGCGGGACCGCGATGAGGCAGATGGCGAAGGCGGTCGTCGCAAGCGCCGCAAGCGCCGCCGGGGCCGTGGCCGCGATCGTGATGGCAACGAGATCGCCCAGTCGGCAGCCGACGAAGGTGAAGGCGGCGAGGCCGATGGCGACGACGAAGGCGAGGAGGACGGCGAGCGCAGCGAAGGCGGCGAACGCTCCGAAGATCGCAGCGAAGATCGCAATGACGAGCGCGGACCGCGCAAGCGCCGCCGCCGCGGCCGTCGTCGGCGCGGAGGCCGTGGTGACGGCGAAGGTCAGGGTGGTGAGTCGCAGGGCGACGAAGCGCAAGATGGCGGGGCCGAGGATGACGGGGCCCAAGATGACGGGGTTCAGGCCGGCGACGACGCTACCGAAGCGCCCGTTCTGGTCGAGGCAGCCGAGGAAGCACCTGCCAAGCCGCGTCGCTCGCGTCGCCGCAAGGCAGATGCCCAGCCGGTCGAGGTCGAAGCCGAGGCTCCCGTATCCGAGCCCGCTGCGGAACCGGTAGCGGCCGAGGTCGAGACCGAAGCCCCTGCCAAGCCAAAGCGTTCGCGCCGCAAGAAGGCCGAAGCCGCCGAAGCGGAGGCACCGATTGCCGAGGTTGTTGCCGAAGCCCCTGCGGCTGAACCGGTTGCAGAAGCGGAAGCCGAAGCCCCCGCCAAGCCGAAACGCTCGCGCCGCAAGAAGAGCGATTCGCCCGAAGCAGAGGCACCCGCTGCACCCGCAGAGGAAACCGCTGCCACCGAGCCCGCGCCGGAAACACCGGCTGAAGCACCGGCTGCCGCCGCTGCTCCGGCCGATGACAAGCCGGGCGAGCCTCGTCGCGGCTGGTGGCAGCGCACCTTCGGCGCCTGATCCAGATCAGGCTGGCGCACAAACACGAAGGCCCTCCCCGGCGCCCATGCCGGGGAGGGCCTTTCGTTTGCCGGGGCAGCGCGCCCGGTCAGGCGAGGCGCGTTGCGGTGCCCCATTCCATCCACGCTGCCCAGCGCGGATTGCCCGGCAGATAGCCCTTGCCGATAGGGTCGACCTCGAACCCCGCATGACGCACCGCCGCAGTAACCGGGCGCGTCAGATGGCAGCCCCCGGCAATCGGCTTCCAGAACGGCTCGATGCGCTGCTGCCAGCGCTGCACATCCTCATCGGGCGCGCTGCCGTGCTCGAGGAACAGGAACTGCCCGCCCGGCTTCAGGATGCGGCGCATCTCCGCCAGCACGCGCTGCGGATCGCTCACTGAGCACAAGGTGTAGGTGCAAACCACTGTATCGAAGCTCTCGCTGGCAAAGGGAATCGCTTCGCCCACGCCATGGCGGATATCCGCTGCCCAGCCCTTCTTCGCCGCTTCCGCCCGCGCGAAATCGAGCAACTTGTCCGATGGGTCGATCCCGGCGAAAGACGTGACCGCGCCTTGGTCATAGAACTGCTGGTTGTAGCCACCGCCGCAGCCGATCTCGAACACCGCGCCGCGCGCCTTGGGCACAACCTGCCCGCGCAGCTCCATGATCGCATCCGCGCCGCAGCAGGTCCGGATGAGCCGTGGCACCATGTGCCGATCCCAGAATGCCTTGAAACCCATGCCGCTAACCCCTCCATGCCGACTGGCGCTGTTGTTGCACGCCCCGGCGCAGGCCTACAAGCGCCGCGGTGAAGCGTTTCACCGAGTCGATTGATTTCTATTTTGTGTCACAGTTTTCGCGCCAAACAGCCCGCTCAGCGCCGCATCCACCTGATTCATAAATGTATTTTACCGGCAGCCAAACCTGCATACCCTTTTACGCGTTAGGGGATTGTTAGAAGGTTGTGCGTAGATAAGGCCTTGCTCACCACGGAAGACACGAGGGGTGAGTGGCGCGTGGGGCGCCAACTCAGGAGATCGAACATGACGCTTTTCAAGAACATTCTCGCTAACGAAGATGGCGCGACCGCAATCGAATACGGCCTGATCGCCGCTCTCATCGCTGTTGCCGCGATCACCGCCATGGGCGCGCTGGGCAACTCGCTGTCGAACACGTTCAACCTGGTTTCGACCCAGATGAACAACGCTTCGGACGGCAAGCTCTAAGAGCTTCGCGCAAGCGAAACGTTCGG
>NZ_JAIXPP010000015.1 GCF_027486195.1 Novosphingobium sp. | reverse complement strand
GGCAGCAAGTTCGCGGTGCGCGGCATGACCAAGCAGGTTGCCGTCGAATACGGCGACCAGAACATCCGTGCCAATTCGGTCCATCCGGGCTACGTCAAAACCCCGATGATGGTTGCCGCAACCGATGAGGATGGCGGCGGTGCAGCGGCAGGTATTCCGCTCCGCCGCTTTGCGGAGGCTTCTGAGATTTCGCCGCTAGTGGTTTTCCTCGCTTCGGACGAATCCTCGTTCATCACCGGCACCGAGCATGTCATCGATGGCGGCATGATCGTTTGCTGAGGCGGCTGGCGTTGGAGACCCTAAGATGATCACTGCTCAGGATTTCGCGTTCCACCCCCGTGACCCGGCGGATATGCAGTGGACCGAAACGCTGTTCCTGATCTTCTCGGTGCCCGAAGCGGGCATCAGCGGCAATCTCTACAATCTGGCGCGGCCCAATCTCGGCGTCTGCCACAGCTCGATCGAGATCCACAAAGGGCTCAGCCTGCATCCATGGCAGATCGAGCACAACGACGCGCAGATGCATTTGCCCTGCCCCGAGCGCTTCGACGATTTCACGCTCGCCAATGGCCTGTCGTTTCAGGCGCACAGCGCCCGCGTTTGCGCGTTCCAGTACCAGTCGCTCGATGGCAATTGCGCGCTCGACATCACCTACAGCGCGGTATGCGATCCCTTCGATCCTCACGATCCGGCGGAAAACCCGCTGATCGCCTCGTCCAAGCTCGCGGGCTATGATGGCTGGAACACCGGCCACATGGAAAGCAAGGGCCGCGTCACCGGCACGCTCTCGCTCCATGGCCGCGAGTACAGGGTCGATTGCACCGAGGGCATGAACAAGAGCTGGGGGCCGCGCAAGGACTGGGGCAGCAAGGGCGGCACCTGGGTCCATGTCAACTTAGGCCCCGACCTCGGCGCATTCCTCGTCCTGGGGCTTGAGTTCGAGAACAAGGAGGTCGTCTACGGCCCCTTTAAGTTCGGCTACGTGGTCGTCGACGGCGAACGCCGCCCCCTCGTTCGGGCCACCATGCGCGCGCAGCGGTTCGATATGCTGGTTACCCGCGCCGTGGTCGAGTTCGAAGACGACCGTGGCAATTGCTGGAACGCGGTCGGCACGACTGTTGCTGCCGCGCCATGGTACAACTTCAATCCATCGAGCGCGGCTTTCCAGACCCTGATGCGCTGGGAAAGCGGAACCCGCGTCGGACACAGCCATATCGCCGATTTTGCCGGGCTCTCGCACCTTTCGCGCGGGATGGCCGACCAGCATGACACCTGACCCAAAGAGTGGGACAAAGCAGCACACCATGACCGACGACACCATCCGGCAGCATCCCAGTGATGCCTTCATCGACGCGGTCCGCGCGCGGTTTCCCACCGAGCGCGAAGTGGACACCGTGCTCACCCGCAAGATGCGCCGCCGCAATGGTCCCTCGTTTCAGGCGGTTGCGCTGGATACGCTAGTGGATGGCACCGAGCGGCTGATCACCAATCAGGTCGGCTATCCGGTCAAGATCGCAGATGCGCGCTGGCTTTCGGGCGGTGCATCCAAGCTACAGATGCTGTTCAACCTGCATTGGCGTAGCGATGACGCCGATGGCCAGGCGCCAATGGTCACCCCGATGGTGTTGCGCATGGAACCGGCAGCCTCGGTCACCGAGTCGAGCCGTCGGCGCGAGTTCGAAGTGATCCGGGCGGTCGAGGGCACCGTACCTGTCCCACACGCCTACTGGATGGACCCGGAGGCACAGTTCCTGCCCTATCCGGCAATGGTCTATGGCTTTGCCACTGGCACGGCCAAGCCCTCGCACGATGCCGGCAAGGTCACGGGGCTGGGCCAGAACTATGGGCCAGACTTGCGCGCCAAGCTGGCGCCGCAGTTCATCGACTACCTTGCCCGCATTCACAATTTGCCGATCGGCGCGCCGCCCGTTCTCGCCAGCTTTGACCGGCCGGAAGTGGGATCGAACGCCTCAGTGATCCGGCAGGTCAATGCCGCGCGGCGCATCTGGGAGGAAGACCGCATTGAGGAAGAGCCGGTCATGGCGGTGGTCTACAAGTGGCTGAACCGCAATGCCCCGCCAATCGACCATATTTCGATTGTGCACGCCGATTATCGTAGCGGCAATTTCCTGTTTGATGAAGCTAAGGGCGAGATCACCGCATGGCTCGATTGGGAAGGTGCTGTGCTGGGCGACCGGCATCAGGACCTGACATACGCAGCGCTGCCGATTTTCCAGCACTATGCCGAAGATGGCGAGACGATCCTGGTCTCGGGGATGATGCCCGAGGACGAGCTCTATGCCGCCTATGAAAAGGCCTCGGGCCTGCCGGTCGATCCGGCCCGCATACGCTATTTCGGCGTGTTCAACCGCTATCTCGTCTCGGTGCTGTTGCTGGCGGCATCGACCCGGGCGGCGCGCGGCGCGGCAACCCATCAGGACGTGCTGCTCAACCATGTTGCCGGAATGGGCTACCTCGCCCTCTCCGATCTGGTCAGCTTTTTCCGGAGTGCGACGGCATGAACCAGGATTTCGAAACCCAGTTGCAAGTGGTCCAGCGCGCGCTGGGCGAGGTGGTGCTTCCCGCTCTTGGGAACGCTGACAAGCATGTGATCGAACAGCTCCACCTCTCGCTCGCAGCCATCGGCTTCATGCAGAAGCGCGTGCCACTGGCGCGCCGCTACTATCGCGGCACACTCCAGCGCTATGTGACCATGGCGGACGCGGTAGCGGCGCTGCTTGACGCTGACGCGCTGAGCCTCGCTGACCAGTCGAAGCAAAGCAAAGCGGTGCTGGATGATCCAGCCGCCTCGGACGCCGATCTGCGCGCAGCGACTGCCACCTTGCGAGCCGGCGTTGCTGCGCTTGTCGAAGCTGCAAAGGATACGCCGCAAGAGTGCGCGCTCGATGCGCTGGTCTTAAAACACAGCGAGGCGATTCTCAGCGAAGACCGCTCGTGGTGCATCCCGCTGGGCTTCGAACTGCGGCCCGAGGATCTGCCCAAGGCTGACTGGCAACCGTGAGTAGCTAGGATCTCAAGCGAAGTGCTTCACGGCAAAGGTCAGCGGATCGGGGCCTGTGCGGCCATCCGCGCTGTCGAGTGTCGCAATCGCGGCGAGATCGGTTTCGTCGAGATCAAACGACAGTGAAGCCATGTTCTGCGCAAGGTGCAGCGCGCTCGTCGCCTTGGGCATAGCGGATGCGCCGGATTGCGTGAGCCAGCGCAGCACCACTTGCGAGGGTGTGCGCGCATGCTTCGCCGCAATCTCCGCAAGCACGGGCTCACCCAGAAGCGGGACTCCTCCGGTGCCGCCGCCTCCAAACGGCGACCACGCCTGCGAGATGATGCCATGCTCACAATGAAACGCATGTAGCGCGCGCTGCTGAAAGCGCGGGTGCATTTCGATCTGATTCACCGCCGGCACAATCCCGGTTTCAGCGATGAGCCGGCCAAGATGCTCCACCGTGAAGTTCGACACACCGATTGAGCGGACCAGCCCCTCTTCCCGCAGTGCAATAAGCCCGCGCCAGGTCTCGACGTAAAGATCATCCATCGGGAGCGGCCAGTGGATCAGATAAAGGTCGATCTGATCGAGACCCAAACGCTGCAAGCTGCCTTCCAGTGCTGCGCGGCATTTGTCCCGGCCATGTTCGGTGTTCCACAGCTTGGTCGTGACGAACACATCGCCCCGCGCCAGCCCACACTGGCGAAGCCCATCGCCCACCTGCTGCTCGTTTCCATATATGGCCGCGCTGTCGAATAGACGGTATCCAGCATCCGCCGCGCTGGCGAGCACCGCCGCGGTTTCCGCTTCCGAGCCGAACCGCATGAGGCCAAGCCCCAATTGCGGCATGTGATGGCCGTCGTTAAGGATGACCTCCTGGCTCATCATAGAAGTCTACACCCTCGCTGCTTTCGCGTAGTTCATGACCTTCGCCTGCGTGAACTCAAGCAAACCATGCATGCCCATCTCGATCCCGACGCCCGACATCTTGGCCCCCGCAAATGGCGTGTCGGGCCCGATATCGCCGTGCTTGTTGATCCACACCGAGCCGGAATCGAGCCGCGCCGCAACCGCACCGGCGCGAGCCGGATCCGCTGACCACACCGAGTTGCCAAGGCCGAAGCTGGTGTTGTTGGCCCGCGCCACCACATCGTCGATATCGGCAAAGCGCATGACCGGCAGCACCGGGCCGAACTGCTCGTCGGTCACGAGGCGCGCATTGTCTGCGATATCGCGCACAATGGTCGGGTTGATAAAGTAGCCCTCACCCTCCGGGCTGTCGCCGCCCGCGATGATCGTGCCCTCGGTGCGCGTCTCCTCGATCAGGGCTCTGAGCTTGTCGAATTGCACGCGGTTCTGCACCGGACCAAGCTGTGTGCCCTGCTGCGATCCTGGTCCTACAACGGCGGCATTCGCGATCTCGGCCAGCTTGGCGCAGACCGCGTCATACTGGCTTTCATGCACATAGAGCCGCTTGAGCGCGATGCAGACTTGGCCGTTGTTGACGAAGGCGGAATTGAACAGCTGCTGCGAGACAACCTCGGGATCACAATCATCGAGCACGATGCCGGAATCGTTGCCGCCCAGTTCCAGCGTCATGCGCTTGAGCGAGGCGGAACCTGCCGCCATGACTTTGCTGCCCGTGGTCGTCGAACCGGTGAAGCTGACCTTGCGCACCAGCGGATGGCCGGTCAGCGCATCGCCCAGATCATTGTTGTCCGTGACCACATTGACCACGCCGGCAGGTACCAAATCCTTCCACAACGCAGCGATTTCCAGCGTGGCCAGCGGGGTTGTGGCTGCGGGTTTTACGACGACGGTGTTCCCAGTGAGCAGCGCCGCGCCAACCTTGTTGACTGCGGTGAGGACAGGAAAATTCCACGGCACGATTGCCGCGACCACACCGAGCGGACGGCGGTGCAACTCGATCCGGCGGGCCTCGCTGTCTTCGATTAGCTCAACCGGGATAGTCTGCCCGGCATAGTAGCGAAGGAAATAGGCCGCACCGCCCACTTCGGCCTGCGCATCGGGGATCGGCTTGCCCTGCTCGCTGGTGAGCGTGCGGGCGAGTGATTCCAGATTGGCCTCAATCACTTCGGCCATTCGGATAAGCAAGGCACTGCGCGCTTCCGCAGTGCTCTGCGACCACGCAGGAAACGCAGCGGCTGCGGCCGTGACTGCATCCTCGAAGTCCTCACGCGAGCCCCGCGCGCAGCTGGCAAAGACCTGGCCCGTGGCGGGATCGATCACATCAATGCTCTGGTTTCCGGCGACATGATTGCCGCCGATCAACATCTGCAGATTCACTGGTCAGGCTCCTTCGCCAGCAGGCGGGCACGGTCGGCAACGTAGGCCCTTACGGATTCAATATCCTCAACCGACATCCATTTGGCGAAGCCGACCATGCCGTTTTCTTTGAGCGCGCCGTCATGCACGACCGACTGCCAGGTGGCCTTGTCGGCAAGCACGCCCGAGCGGCGCAGATCGGGCAGTACGCCTGAGGAGCGCACGCCGCCGCCATGGCAGACCGAACAAGTATTGCCATAGAGCTCGGCGCCCTTGGCCACCGTTTCTGGCGTCCATTCGTTCTGGACGATGACCGGTGGTGCCTGCGGGGCACGTTCGATCTTGTAGGAGGCCTTTCCGCCGAGCGCGAAAACCAGAAGGCGGCCATTGGGCCGCGGCCCCTGCAGTTCGGCAAACGCTGCCGGCAGGCCATAGCCGCCACCGTAGCCCGC
>NZ_JAIXPP010000106.1 GCF_027486195.1 Novosphingobium sp. | reverse complement strand
GCGCTGCCGCTGCTGAAGGACAACCAGCCCGGCTCGATCGTCAACATCAGCTCGATTGCGGGCCTCATCGCCTCGCACACCATGCCCGGCTACAACGCGAGCAAGGCGGCGGTGTGGATGCTGACCAAGTCGGTCGCGCTCTACTGCGCCAAGCGCGGATGGGACATCCGCTGCAATTCGGTGCACCCGACCTTCGTCGATACGCCGATCCTCGATGGCATCAGCAAGAACGCGGGGATCGAGAAGGACGTGGTCATGGGCAAGCTCGCCCGCCAGATCCCGCTCGGCCGCGTGGGCGAGCCCATCGATGTCGCGCAGGGCGTGCTCTATCTGGCCAGTGACGAAAGCCGCTTCATGACCGGCGCGGAACTCAAGCTCGACGGCGGCATCTCGGCGATGTGATCGGCCCTGCACGGGGCCCCGCCACATGATCGATCTTCCGGTCTTCGCGCTCATCCTGTTCGCGGCTTCGCTGCACGCGAGCTGGAACGCGTTTCTCAAGGGCAGCAGCGATACCCTGCTCTCCACCACGCTGGTGATGGGCGGCGCGGCGCTGATCGCGCTGGTTGCCCTGCCGTTTCTCCCGGTTCCGGCGCGGGCCAGCTGGCCCTATCTGGCGGTCTCGGCCTTGCTGCAGGTGGGCTATCTCGGGCTGCTCGTGCGGGTCTACCGCACGGTGGACATGAGCCTTGCCTATCCGCTGATGCGCGGCTGCGCACCGCTGGCGGTGGCCCTGATCAGCGGGATCTGGCTGGGCGAGGCGCTGCCCGGGCTCGCCTGGATCGGCGTCGGCACGATCTGCCTCGGCATTCTTGCCATGATGGCCGGTGCGCGCGGTTCGCTGCGGCCGGCAGGCCTCGCCGCCGCGCTCACCAATTCGGGGATCATTGCGGCCTACACCCTGATCGATGGTGCGGGCGCGCGGCTCTCCGGCACGCCGACGGCCTATACGCTGTGGCTTTCCCTGCTGACCGGCATCGCCATGGCAGTCTGGACGCTGCGGGCGCGCGGCGCGGCGGCGGTGGGCTACATCCGCCGGAACTGGCCCATCGGGCTGTTCGGCGGCCTCGGCACGATCGTATCCTATTCCATCGCGCTCTGGGCGATGACCATGGCCCCGATCGCCATGGTGGCTGCGCTGCGCGAAACCTCGATCCTGTTCGCAACCGCGATTTCGGCCTTCATCCTGCGCGAGAGGGTCGGCCCCGCGCGGATCGCGGCAGCGGCGATCATCGCCTGCGGGGCGATGCTGCTGCGGCTTGCCTGAGGCCGCCCCGCAGGCGGCCTCAGGGGCGTCTCGAGTCGATCAGGCGTTCGGGTTCGGCGCGAAGGCGCAGATCTTGTTGCCGTCCGTATCGCGCAAGTAAGCGCCATACTGCTTGCCCGGCGCGTTTTCACGCACGCCCGGAGCGCCTTCGCAGGTGCCACCATTGGCGAGGCCTGCCGCGTGGAAGGCATCGACTTCAGCGAAAGTCTTGGCAACGAAGCCCTGCGTGAAGCCGTTCGACCAGGTATGCGCCTCGCCATTCGCGGGCGTTCGCACCATCAGCGCGCCGCCCTGAGCCGGGAACAGCGTGCCATTCGGCAGCGGCACGGCCTGATGGCCAAGCGCGCCCATCACGGCGGTGTAGAAGGCGCGCGACTTTTCAATGTCGTTGGTGCCGAGAACGGTATGGGTAAACATCGGTATTTCCTTGAATTAGAACACGACGACCGAGCGGATCGACTTGCCCGCATGCATCAGATCGAACGCCGTGTTGATCTCCTCAAGGCCCATGACGTGGGTGATCATCGGATCGATCTCGATCTTGCCCTGCATGTACATGTCGACGATCTTCGGCACATCGGTGCGGCCCTTGGCCCCGCCGAACGCGGTGCCGCGCCAGTTGCGGCCCGTGACGAGCTGGAACGGACGCGTGCTGATTTCCTTGCCCGCTTCAGCCACGCCGATGATGATGCTCGTGCCCCAGCCGCGGTGGCAGGCTTCGAGCGCGGTGCGCATCACTTCGGTGTTGCCGGTCGCGTCGAAGGTGTAGTCCGCGCCGCCGTCAGTCAGCGCGACGATTGCCGCTACGGTGTCCTCGCGGCTCATGCCCTTGGTGTTGAGGAAGTCGGTCATGCCGAACTTGCGGCCCCATTCCTCGCGGTCGGGGTTGATGTCGACGCCGATGATCTTGTTGGCGCCAGCGAGCCGCGCGCCCTGGATCACGTTGAGGCCGATGCCGCCGAGACCGAAGATCACGACATTGTCGCCGACCTGAACCTTGGCGGTGTTGATCACTGCGCCGACGCCCGTGGTCACGCCGCAGCCGATGTAGCAGCTCGACTGGAACGGCGCATCTTCACGGATCTTGGCCAGCGCGATTTCCGGCAGCACGGTGAAGTTCGAGAAGGTGCTGCAGCCCATGTAGTGAAACACGGTCTGGCCCTTGTACGAGAAACGCGAGGTGCCATCCGGCATCAGGCCCTTGCCCTGTGTGGCGCGGATCGCGGTGCACAGGTTGGTCTTGCCCGAGAGGCAGCTTTTGCACTGGCGGCATTCGGGGGTGTAGAGCGGGATCACGTGATCGCCGGGCTTCACCGAGGTAACGCCAGCGCCCACTTCGCGCACGATGCCCGCGCCTTCATGGCCGAGCACGCTGGGGAAGATGCCCTCGCTGTCAAACCCATCGAGCGTATAGGCATCGGTGTGGCAGATGCCGGTCGCCATGATCTCGACCAGCACTTCACCGGCCTTGGGGCCTTCGAGATCGAGCTCGACGATTTCGAGCGGCTTCTTGGCTTCAAACGCAACAGCGGCGCGGGTCTTCATGGGTAATCCTCCCCCAGGGAAATTGGCAGCCTTGCCGATAGGCAAAGCAGGGCCAGTGTTCAATCAGGTTCGCGGCTCAATCAGCCTCTCTAAGGGCGAGCATGAGCATTAGCGCTGCGGCCATGACCGAACCGCATGCCATGATCGCCGAGACAGTGAACAGGCTGAGCCCACCGGCTGTGAACAGCGTGCCAGCCAGGATCGGCGATCCCGCCGCACCAATGCGCCCTGCGCCGATGGCAAAGCCGGTGCCGGTGGCGCGCACATGCGCGGGGAAACCGTGCGCAAAGGCGCTGTAGAAGCCGACAATCGCGGCATTGGTGGCAAAGCCGGTGCAGAACACCGCAAAACGCCAGCCAACCAGCGTGGTATCGCTGCCGCCCAGCCCGAACACCACGACCGCCGCCGCGCCCAGCAGCAGCATGACGATGGTCGGCCACTTGATGCCGAAGCGGTGCATCAGGAAGCCGAACAGACCGCCCCCGGTCGCCCCGCCGATATTGGCCCAGACCAGCACGCTCGCCGCCTGCGGCGCGGCAAAACCGAAGTCCGCCACGATCTTGGGCGACCACTTGAGGATGTAGTAGAAGGTGATCGCGTGGAGCGAGTAGCCCACGGTAAGGACCAGCGTGGTGCCGATGAGTCCGGGCTTGAGGATATCGAGCACGCTCGCCTTGCTGTCACGCGCATCCACCGGCGGCAGCGCCGCGATTCCGGGCAGGCGCAGCTTCGCCATCGAGGCATTGATCCGCTCCAGCGCACCCGCCGGGCGGCGGGCAAGGAGATAGGCCGGGGTTTCGGGCACGAACAACCAGATCAGCGGAATGAACACCACGGTCGCAATCGCGCCGAATTCGAACACCACGCGCCAATCGCCGCTCTTGAGCAGCATGGCCGCAATCGTCCCGCCGATCGTGGCGCCGAGCGGATAGCCGATCACCATCAGCGACATGGCAAGGCTGCGGCCCTTGGCGCTCGAAAGTTCCGCCGTCACCGCGTTGATCGCGGCCAGCATGCCGCCGATGCCAAGGCCCGTGATGAAGCGCCACAGCCCGAGGATCTGCGGGTTCTGCGCGGTCGTTGCCAGCGCCATGCCGCTGGCCATCACCGCAAGGCAGCCCAGCATCGTCGGCCGCCGGCCCAGCTTGTCTGCCGCGCCGCCGAGCAGGATCGAGCCCACGCCCATGCCGACGAGCTCCATCGCCAGCACCACGCCCAGCGCATCGCGCGCAATGCCCCATTCCTTGGCAATGCCCGGCGCGGCAAACGCGCTGGAGAGCACGTCGAACCCATCGAGCGCATTGAGCGCGATCATCAGCACGACGGCGATCCATTGCGCGGAACTCATCGTCGTCTGGCGAATGATCTCGCGCGGATCGGTGTTCATTGTCATTCTCCCGAGGACATCGCTGTCCAATTCATCTCTTCTTTTTTCGCCACCCCGGACTGGGCTACGGGGACCCGCTTCTTGCCATTCCCCAAACCGCTCATGCTGCGCCTGTCGAAGCATCTTGCCCGGCGGTCGCGCCAGCACGCTTCGACAGGCTCAGGGTGAGCGGGGTAAGGTGCAAGTCAGCAGACAATTGCATCCTCACTCATGGATCCGCGAAAGCAATTCGATCAGCTGGCGCACTTCCTTGTCGGTGAAGCGGCTCTTCACCCAGGCCTCGTGCTCGCCGATCGCATGCTTGGCGCGGGCGAGCATGGCTTTGCCCGGTTCTTCGAGGAACAGAGCCTGCTTGCGGCCGTCCTTGTCAGACCGGTCGCGGCGGAGGAAGTGCTTGGCCTGCAAGCGGTTGATGATCGCCATGGTCGTCGCCCGGTCCATGCGCAGGCGTTGCGCGAGATCGGTTTGCGCGATGCCGGGATGATCATCAACCAGCCACAGCACCGAGACCTGCTTCTGCGTGAGATCGAGATCGGTGAACGTCTCGGTAAAGTGCCTGAGACAGGCTCCATGCGCGAGGCGGATATGGAAGCCCAGAATGTCCTTGATCGCGCCGATATCGGCTTCGCCCTCAGGTGGCGGCGGTGCAGTCACCGCATCGGCAAACTTGTCCTTGATCAATGCCGCTTCCCTGCCCCTCTGGCCCATCGGCGCCCTTAGATGCGCCTTGCCTATTCGTTAGCAACACTTACAATCGAACCCCAAGCAAAAACGTGAGAGGAGGACCCCGTGGCCCATTTCCCCAACAGTCCGAGCTTCACCGGGTTCAACACACCCTCGCGGATCGAGGCAGACATCGCCGACCTCGCGCACGAAGGCACGATCCCCAAAGAGCTAAACGGCGCATTCTTCCGCGTCCAGCCCGACCCGCAATTTCCCCCGCGATTGGGGGACGATATCGCTTTCAACGGCGATGGCATGATCACCCGCTTCCACATCCATGATGGCCAGGTCGATTTCTGCCAGCGCTGGGCCAAAACCGACAAGTGGAAGCTGGAAAATGCTGCCAGCAAGGGCCTGTTCGGCGCCTACCGCAATCCGCTGACCGACGACGAGGCTGTGAAGGGCGAAATCCGCGGCACGGCGAACACCAACGCCTTCGTCTTCGGCGGCAAGCTCTGGGCGCTCAAGGAAGACAGCCCCGGCCTCGTCATGGACCCGGCGACGATGGAAACCGAAGGCTATGAGAAGTTCGGCGGGAAGATGACCGGGCAGACCTTCACCGCGCATCCCAAGGTCGATCCGACGACCGGCAACATGGTCGCCATCGGCTACGCCGCCAGCGGCCTGTGCAGTGACGACGTGACCTACATGGAAGTCAGCCCCGAGGGCGAGCTTGTCCGCGAGGTGTGGTTCAAGGCACCCTACTACTGCATGATGCACGATTTCGGGATCACCGACGATTACCTCGTGCTCCACATCGTCCCCTCGATCGGCAGCTGGGAGCGGCTCGAAAAGGGTATGCCACACTTCGGTTTCGACACGACCATGCCCGTCTATCTCGGGATCATCCCCCGCCGCGACGGGGTGACCCAAGCAGACATCCGCTGGTTCAAGCGGGACAATTGCTTTGCCTCCCACGTGCTCAATGCCTGGCAGGAAGGCACCAAGGTCCACTTCGTCACCTGCGAGGCGAAGAACAACATGTTCCCGTTCTTCCCGGACGTACACGGCGCGCCGTTCAACGGGATGGAAGCGATGAGCTACCCGACCGACTGGGTGGTCGATCTGGCGTCTAACGGCGAGGATTTCGCCGAAATCAACAAGCTCTCCGATTCGATGGGGGAATTCCCGCGCATCGACGACCGCTTTACCGGACAGAAAACGCGCCACGGCTGGTTCCTCGAAATGGATGTCCGCCGCCCGGTCGAGCTCAAGGGCGGCAGTGCCGGCGGGCTCATCATGAACTGCCTGTTCCACAAGGACCTCGAAACCGGCGCGGAACAGCACTGGTGGTGCGGCGCGGTCAGCAGCCTGCAGGAACCCTGCTTCGTCCCCCGCAGCAAGGACGCGCCCGAAGGCGACGGCTGGATCCTGCAAGTCTGCAACCGGCTGGAGGAACACCGCAGCGACCTGCTGATCTTCGATGCGCTGGACATTGCCAAAGGCCCCGTCGCCACGGTGCAGATCCCCATCCGCCTGCGCTTCGGCCTTCATGGCAATTGGGCAAATTCGGACGAAATCGGGCTCGCCGCCTGAAACCCCTTCCCGCCCTCTCCGGTTATTGCTATTTAGCATAACAATAACCGGAGAGGGAGAATCTGATGTCGATCCGCCTGTGGCATGCCGTTCTGGCAGCAAGTGTTGCCTTGGCCCCTATGGCCGCTTCCGCGCAGACGGCACCGGCAGGCCCCTCCGCCGCCGTCATCTCCATGCGCGAGCAGTGGCTCAATCCGGCGATCAACAGCTTCACCTTCCGCGATACGAACAATGTCTTCGAAAGCCGCGATGTGCCGCGCTCCGGCCCGGTTGCGCCGCTCGCCACCGGCGCGCCGCTCGCCATGCCGCAGCACCAGTCGGGTGGCGCGACAATGCCCTATGCAGCCTGGGCCGATCGCACTTTCACCAACGCCCTTCTGGTGATGAAGGACGGCAAGGTCGTTTTCGAGGACTACCGCAACAAGTCTGACGCGGCGACGCACTTCATCTCATTCTCGATGGCCAAGACCATCACCGCGCTGCTCGTCGGCATCGCGCTGGGGGAACACAAGATCCGCTCGCTGGATGACAAGGCAGGCGCTTACGTCCCCGAACTCAAGGCGGGCGGCTACGGCGATGCCACGATCCGCCAGATCCTCCAGATGCGCTCGGGTGTCGACTACGAAGAGCGCTACGATTTCGGCGAGCATCCCAGCCTTGCCGCGACAATCCACACGAAGGCCATCGTCCGCAACGAGATGCGCTTTGCCGATCCCGCCGTGACCATTGGCAAGAAGACCGCGCCCGGCAGCACTTTCAACTATGCGACGCTCGATACAGCCGTGCTGGGCTGGATCCTTGAGCGCGCCACGGGCGAGAAGCTGGAGACCTACACCGCCAGCCGCCTCTGGGGTCCGCTCGGCGCCGAAGCGGGTGCGTTCTGGATGGCCGATGGCCCGCCGGGCAACGGCCGCGCGCTGAACGGCATGGGCTACAACGCGGTGCTGCGCGATTTCGCGCGGCTCGGGCAGATGATGCTCGATGGCGGCAAGGCGAATGGGCAACAGATAGTGCCTGCCGGGTGGGTCGGCCAGATGACCACGATGATCCCTTTCACGGCGGACTACGCCAAGAAAGCCGAATTCAAGGGCTATGGCTATCAGACCTGGCAGGTGGACAACGAACCCGGTGCCTACAGCGCGGTCGGCCTCGCGGGCCAGTTCATCTACGTCCACCCCAAGACGCGCACGGTGATCGTGAAGCTGAGCTACAATCCGCCGGTCGAGCCTGAATGGTTGACCCCGGAAGTGCTGGACTACTTCCACGCCATCGTGCGCACGCCTGCAGCCAGATGATCAAGCCCGATCTCGAATTCGTCTATGAAGCGACCGGCGATCTCGAACCGCCGGTCGCTATCGGCGCGACGTATGACGGCACGCGGCGAATCATTCCCATCGTGGGCGGCGGGCGCGTGGAAGGCCCGCGCATCAAGGGTAGGCTGATCGGCAACGCTGCAGACTGGCAGCTCACCCGCCACGACGGCGTGACGGTGGCCGATGCGATCTATGCGCTCGAAACCGATGACGGCGTGGTGATCCAGATCCGCAATCGCGGCCTGCGCCATGGCCCGCCCGAGGTCATGGCCCGGCTCGCGGCAGGCGAGGAGGTGGACCCGTCCGCCTACTACTTCCGCACCGTGCCCGAATTCATCGCACCCGAAGGCCCCTACGACTGGATGAACCGCTCCATTTTCATCTGCTCCGGCGCGCGCTATCCCCTGGGGATA
Organism: Novosphingobium sp.; assembly: GCF_027486195.1. Classification (GTDB taxonomy): domain Bacteria; phylum Pseudomonadota; class Alphaproteobacteria; order Sphingomonadales; family Sphingomonadaceae; genus Novosphingobium. The sequence goes on along the minus strand of NZ_JAIXPP010000106.1, from coordinate 21,519 downwards.
AAGCTGTGGGTATGGCGGGTATTGTAAGCCGCCTGCCGCGCCCCGAAAGGATAATGCCGTGGCCCGTGCCGACCGCCTCGAACGCCTCGACCGCCGCCGCGAGGGGCTGGAGGCAGACTACCGCGAAGCGCTGATCGCCGCGCTCAAGGTGACCGCTGCGGGGAGCTGGGGCCTGTTCGACCACCGCCAGGACCGCCACGACCGCGCCCGCGCCGCGCCGGCAGTCGCCGAACTGGAGGCGCTGGCCGAAGAGATCGCCGAATTACGCGAGCAGTTGATGCTGGACGAACCCTTCGCGCTGCACCAGCAGTTCCTCGCCGCACGGGGACCGGTACGCGCGCAGGCAGTGGGTGAGCCGAAACAGGCCCGCGCCTGGCTGGAGCGTCTGGCGGCCGAAGCCGAACCGGAGTAGAGCCGCTGCGCAATTCTGCTGCTGAACCAAAGGCACATGCATGGCCCGCAAGCATTCCAAAGGCGGTTGGCGAGACGACGAGGACGAGGCACCCGAGGCCGCGCCCCCGCCGCCGTGCTGGCTCTGCGGCCGCCCCTGCGGCTCCACCGTGGTCTGGCATCACCCCGTGCCCAAGAGCCGCGGCGGGCGTGAGACCGTGCCGATGCACGCAATCTGCCAAAACACGCTGATCACCAACTTCACCAATTCCGAACTGCAGCGCGCCGGGATGGACGTGGATCAGCTCCTCGCCAACCCGGCAGTGCGCAAGTTCGTCGATTGGGTGGCCAACAAGGACCCCGATTTCAGCGCGGGGACCGCGAAGAAGGGGCGGTAGAATGAGCACCCATCCCCTCGTTTCCGCTTTCTACGCCCGTGTCTGGAACGCAGGCGAACGCACTGCGCTCGACGAGCTCGTGACCGACGACTTCCACTTCCAGGGCTCGCTCGGCGCACCGGTGATCGGGCGCGATGCATTCTGGGGCATGGTCAGCTTCGTGCGCGGCGCCCTCTCGGATTATCACTGCACCATCGTGGACTGCGTAAGCGAGGGCGAGCGCGCCTTTGCCCGCATGCGCTTTGCCGGCACCCACATCGGCCCCTTCCGCGGCCACGAGCCCCGCGGAAAGCGTGTGGAATGGCAAGGGGCAGCGCTATTCACCTTCACTGGCGATCGCATCGCGGCTCTCTGGGTGCTGAGCGACACCGCCGCGCTCGATGCGGCGCTGGCGGGTAGCGCCGGCTAGGCCCGCCTTACCCCGCCGCCCGAGCAAGCAGGCCCTGCTCGTCCCGCTCTGCACGCCGCGCGATCAGCACCATCAGCACCGCGATCGGCAGGGCCACCCAGTTGATGCTCAGCATGGCGAAACGCAGGTTGCCCGTCGCATCGGAGAGCAGCCCCACCACATAAGGCCCGATGCCAAGCCCCAGGATCGTCATCACCAGCAGGTAGAGGCTCGAGGTCAGCCCGCGCATCCGGGGCAGGACTTGCTCGTACATGATCGCATAGAGCGGCGGCATCCAGCCGGTGAGGATGAAGCTGTAGGGCAGGAAGCGCCAGAAGAAGGTTTCCGCGTCGGGCGAAGTGTAGACCCAGAGCGACATCAGCGGCGAAACCGTCATCGCGAACAGCGCTACGCCCGCGCGGCCCGAGCCCGGCCAGCGCTTTTGCAGCCAGTCAGACAGCGGCCCCCACAGCAGCGGGCCGACAATGCCCATGCCCGCCGAAAGCAGGCCGAACTTCAGCGCCGTCTCGCCCAGCGAGAGGTGGTAGGTGCGGATCAGGAAGGTGGGGTTGAACGCCATCATGCCGTAATTCAGCACCGATTGCAGCGTGCCCACGGCCATGCACATCATCACCGTCGGCGAACCGCGGATCACCCGGCTGGCCTGCGGGTCGGAGAGGCTCACGCTCTGTACGAGGTTGACGATCACGACGAGACCAAAGCCGATCACCGCCCACTGCAGCGCGTGGGGATTGATGGCCATGCTGCCGAACACCAGCGGCGGCCGGGGCGAAATCGCGGTACTTGCGACGATCAGCATGACCATGACCGCGGCGATCACGCCCATCAGCACGAGGTTGCGCGCGATCATCGCCGGGGCGGCGCGGCGCGCGCGCATCACGATGAGGTGGAAGCCCGGCGTCACTGCACCGAGCATTTCGAGGCTGGCAGCAAACGGGCGCGGATCGGGCGGCGTTGCGATGCCGTCCATCACTCCGCGCTCCGGCTCGCGCAAGGTCCACAGGAACGCCGCGAGGACGAAACCGGGCGCGGCGGCGACGAGGAAGGCAAACTGCCAGCCGCGCAGCGCCGCCCCGGGATGCGCGACATCCCACCAGTTCGCCGCAAGACCCCCGAGAATCAGCGACCCGCCCAGCCCCAGCGCAATCGCCGAAGCCATGACCGCCATCACGAACCCGCGCTGCTGGCGCGGCCAATAATCATACAGCAGCGACGTACCCGCCGGCGAGGTCGCCGCCTCGCCGATCCCCACGCCAAGCCGCGAGAGTGCGAGCATGGCAAAGCTGGTCGTCAGCCCCGCAAGGCCGGTGGCGGCAGACCAGAACAGCAGGCTGATCGCCAGCAGCCGCGTGCGCACCCAGCCATCGGCCAGCCGCCCCACCGGCAGCGAAAACAGCGCGTAGAACAGCGCAAACACTGTGCCGTAAAGCAGCCCCATCTCGGCATCGCCGACGCCGAGGTCCTTCTTGATCGCGGGCGCGAGGATCGCAAGGATCTGCCGGTCGAGCAAGCTCATCGCCTGCGTCAGCGCGAGCAGGACGAGCGCATAGCGCCCGCCCTTGGCAACCACCGTCGGCAGGTTGGGCGCGGTCAAGCGAGGGCCGCCGCGATCGTGTCGGCGATCGGCGTCGTCGGCCTACCGATCAGGCGCGAAAGCGTGTGGCTGTCATCACACAACGCGCCCTGGCTCGAGGCATAGCTCGAATTGGCGAGCATCGCGGCCAGCCAGCCGGGCAGGCCCACGCCTTCGAGCGCGGCGGCATAGTCCGCCTGGCTCATATCGACATAGGCGACCGGCTTTCCGGCGATCCGCGCAACATGCGCGGCAAAGTCCGCCATTGTGAAGGCTTCGTCGCCCGCCAGTTCGTAGACGTCAGCAGCCGCACCGTCGACCAGCGCGGCCACCGCCGCCGCCGCATAGTCCGCGCGGGTGGCCGAGCAGATCCGCCCCGCACCAGCCGCCCCGATGATCGCACCATGCTCGATCGAGGGGCCGAGCGCGCCGGTATAGTTCTCGTTGTACCAGCCGTTGCGCAGCAGCATGTATGGCAGCCCGCTCGCCGCCAGCGCCGCTTCGGTCGCGCGGTGCTCCTCGGCAAGACCGATGGTCGAGGTGGGCGCGTGAAGGATCGAGGTATAGGCAATCAGGCCCACATCTGCCGCCTTGGCCGCATCGATCACCGCCTGATGCTGCGGCCCGCGCTTGCCCACTTCGTTGGCCGAGATCAGCAGCAACCGCTCCACGCCCGCCAGCGCCGCCGCGTCCACCGCATCATAGTCGAAGGCCCGAACCGAAACGCCGGAGGCTGCCGCCTCCGCCAGCTTGGCCGGCGTGCGCACCAGCGCCACCACCTTGTCCGCGCCGACCTTCTCTACCAGTCCGGCCAGCACCAGTTGCCCAAGCTGCCCCGAAGCACCTGCAATCGCGTACATATCTGTCTCCTGCGCTCAGAGCTTGAACCAGCGCTCGGCATTGGTCTGGAAGAACTTCTTCTTTGTTTCCCGGCTCATGTCCATCGCGTCCATCGCGCGGACTTCGTCGGCCACATACTGGTAGGGATAGTCCATGGCGTACATCACCCGGTCCTCGCCCACCACCTGCTGGCAGAACTTGATCGCGGGTTCCCACGCCATGCCCGAATTGGTGATCAGCACGTTGGAGCGCATGTATTCGGCGATAGTCTTCTTGAGCGGCTTCATCCGCTCGTACCGCTGCGAGCGCACGCCTGCCTGGTGCATGTAGTCCAGCCGGTAGAGCCAATAGGGCAGCGCCTCGCCCATGTGCCCGACCATGATCTGCAGATCGGGATACTTGTCGAAGATACCGATGGTGATGAGGCGCAGCAGGTGCATCCCCGTCTCCACCCCGAAGCCGAAGATCGCGCCGTCGAGCCCGGCCTCCAGCATCGGCCCGATCATGCTGTCGGGCGATGTGGCGGGGTGGATGTAGAGCGGCTGGCCCACATCGCACAGCGCGCGGAAGATCGGATCGAACTTGGGATCGTCGAGATACTCGCCCTGCGTGTGGCTGTTGATCTGGATGCCCTTGAAGCCCAGTTCGCTCGCCCCGCGCCGGATCTCCGCCGCTGACCATTCCGGATCCTGCGGCGCGACGGTGCCAAGCCCGATGAAACGGTCCGGATACTTCGCGCAGGCCTCCGCCAGCGTATCGTTGGCGCGCGCAGAGATACCCTTGGCCTCGTCCACATCGAGCATCGGCTGCACGCCCGGCGAAGTCAGCGCGAGGATCGCCTTGTCGATCCCCGCCCTGTCCATGTCGGCAATCCGCCGCTCTCCCAGATCGAGCAGCCGCTCCATGATCTGCATCGCGCGTTCGGAAGGGCTGGTGGCATAGAAGCCCCAGAGCGAGACCATGCCTTTGTCTGCCGTGCCATCACGGATCATGCGCAGGAACACGTCGATCTGTTCCTGCGTGGCAAAGGCTTCCTCGGTGGCGATGCGCAAGTAGCCTTGGGCGCCGCCGGTCTTGAGTTCCTCGGTCATGTCGCTTCCCTATCCCTCGTGCACCGCCTTGGTCACCATGCAAGCGAGCACGCCTTCCGGCCCGTCTTCCGCGCCGTGGCCCGACCAGCGCACGCCGCCGAAGGGCGAATCCGCGCCGGCGATCATGTTGGTGTTGATGCCCACCATCCCGGCCTCGATCTCGCGCGCAAGGCGCTGCTGGCGCTTGCCATCACTGGTCCAGGCGAAGGCGGCGAGGCCATAAGGCAACCGGTTCGCCTCCGCGATCATGGCTTCCTCGCCCGCATAGGCATTGATCAGCGCGACGGGGCCGAACGGCTCCTCGTTCATGATCAGCGCGTCCAGCGGAATGTCCGACAGCACCGAAGGCGCATAGAAGAACCCGGCATTGCCGACACGCTCGCCGCCGGTATGCAGCCGCGCGCCGCGCTGCACGGCATCGCCGATCAGCCGGTCCATCGCCTCGGGCCGCCGGGGGTTGGCCATGGGCCCCATGCGCGTCGCATCATCCAGACCGTTGCCCACGGTGATCGCCTTCGCACGCTCGGCAAAGGCATTGCGGAACCGGTCGTAGACGCTTTCCTCGACGATGAACCGCGTCGGGCTCACGCAGACTTGCCCGGCATTGCGGTACTTCTGGGTGACGACGGTATCGAGCACACGGTCCATATCGGCATCGCCGAAGACCAACACCGGGCCATGCCCGCCCAGTTCCATCGTCGTGCGCTTCATGTCCTCGGCTGCGAGCTTGGCGAGGTGCTTGCCCACCACTGTCGAACCCGTGAAGCTGAGCTTGCGGATGATCGGAGAGCCCAGCAGGTGCCGGCTCACTTCATCTGGCACGCCAAACACCGCCTGCGCCACCTCGGGCGGCAGACCTGCATCCAACAGGCATTGCAGAACGCCCAGCGCCGAGGCCGGGGTCTCTTCCGCCGCCTTCAGGATCACCGAACAGCCCGCCGCGATCGGTGCGCCCAGCTTGCGCCCCGGATTGCCGAGCGGGAAGTTCCACGGTGCAAAAGCCGCGACCGGCCCCACCGGCTCATGCGTGACGGTCGAGCGCATGCCTTCCGGCCGAACCAGTGCGCGGCCATAGATGCGGAACACTTCCCCGGCGTAGAACTGGAACAGCCCCACGTTCATCAGCACTTCGATCCGCGATTCGGCCAGAGTCTTGCCCTGCTCCAGCGTGGCAATCCGCGCGAGGTCTTCCTGCCGCTCCAGCAGCAGCCGCGCCGCGCCATTCAGGACGGCAGCGCGCTGCTGCGGCGTGGATTTGCGCCACAGCTTGAAGCCGCGCTGCGCCGCCTCCAACGCGCGGTCGAGATCGGCGGCATCGGCCAGCGGCAGCTCGCCGATGGTCTCGCCCGTGGCCGGATTGACGACCGCGTGGGTGCGCCGCCCCCCGCCGGAGATGCGCTCCCCGGCGATGATCATGTGAAGCGATGGGTATGTGGTCACGCAGCCTCTCCTTTGGGAGCATCAATCCCCCCAACCGTTCGTGTCGAGCGAAGTCGAGACACAGTGCGCTGCGTCTGGTGTCTCGACTTCGCCCGTCACGAACGGGACTTTTGGTTTCGAGGTATCAGCCCCGCGCCTTTTCCCGATCGATATCACCCTGCCAGCGCTGCGCCACGATTTCCTCGCCGGTCACCGGATGCGGCATGTGGAAGGGCACCAGCTTGTGCGTCGGCCAGAGCCAGTGATCCTCGATCAGCGCGTCCGGCCCGGTCGGGTCGGTGGGATAAGTCACCTTGGGGAACGGCACATACTCGTGCGGCGTGTTGGCCCAGCCATGTTCGAAATCGGCGTGCCATTGCGGCATGTAGTTGAGGATGTGGATGCGCCACACCCCGTCCACCTTCTTGTAGGTGTTCTCGTAAATCCCGCCTTCCCACCACTGGCGCGCTTTCAGATGCGGGGCATCGCCTTCGTAGTCCTTGTGCCGCCCGGCTTGCATCATTGAACGCGCGCGGGCCAGCGCCGTCACGCCGTCCGCCTGCACGTGGATGATATCCTGCAACTGCGGGTGATCGAGCAGGAAGCCGTCAATCGGGCCGTTGTTGCCATAAGTGAAGCGCTTCTGGAACCGCTCGCAATAGAGCCGCTTGACGCCTTCCTTGCCCTTCCAGATCCCGCCGAAGAAGCGCACTTCGCCGTCGTCGGTGAAGAGGTCCGCCGTCTCGAGATAGAGGCACTTGTCGATCAGGTAGCCATAAAGGTGCTGCAACTTGCGGATATCGAGCTCGTCCTCGCGCACGGTGAGGCGGCGCTCAAGCTCGGCCAGCTTGCCTTCCAGCGCGGCGATACGGTCTTCGGACATCCGGATTCTCCCAATTAGTTTGTATACCTAACAATCGCGGCGAGGCGCTGCGCTGTCAACGCCATTCGCGCTCAAGCCGCTCCACTTCCTCTCGATAAGGCTTGATCGCCCGGATCATCAGCAGCGTGGCAAGCGGCAGCAGCGTGCCCGCGGTGATCAGCAGCGCCTTCCACAGCTGGTGCGGATCGCCGATCACCACATCCTGCACGCGGCCCACCACGAAGCTGCCCATCGCGCCGAAGAAGGTGAACATGAACAGGTAGATCGCCGTCACCTGCCCGCGCATGGCATTGGGCGCCACACGCTGGACGGCGGCGTTCTGCGGCACCGCGCCCGCCATGCCGAACATGCCCGAGATGCCGAACAGGATCATTGAAGCCCAGGGCGTCGGCATCAGGATCGCGGCAATCGTGCTCGCGGTCGTACCGGCAAAGCAGATCGCTGCGGCGCGTACGTTCGCGTCCTTGTGCCGCTTCGCCAGCCATTCGACCATCACGCTGCCCAGCAGCAGGCCCGCCAGCGAACCCGCCAGCACCGTCACGCTCAGCGCCGCGCCGATCTGCGCTTCGTCCCAGCCGAAGGTGCGCACCATGAATGGTACGCGCCAGAACTGCAGGCCGAACACCTCGACCGCGCTCAGCGCCAGCGCACCGAACAGCGGATAGTAGACGCGCGGCTTGGCATTGATGGCGCGCAGCGCATCGAGGCCCATGAAGGTCAGCACGCGCCGCCCGAACCCGGCATCCACCGGCACTTGCGGCGCATCAGGCGCGGGGGCGAGCCGCGCGGGTTCCTTCACAGTCAGGAACAGCAGCCCCACGAGCAGGCCCGGCAGCCCCATCACGATCAGGATCCACTGCCAGCCCCGGATCGTCAGCGGTCCCAGCGTGGTCGGCGCCCAGCCCGCGCTCATCACCACCAGTGCCCCGCCGATGAGCGGTCCCAGCACCGTCCCGCCGATGAAACCGAACTGCAGCAGCGCAAAGGCGCGCGTCAGCTTCTTGGGCGGAAAGGCATCGGCAAGCAGCGAGTACGACGAGGGCGCATGGGCCGATCCACCCGCCGCCAAAAACACCCGGCTTCCCACGAACTGCGTGAAGCTCTGTGCAAGGCCGCCAAGCGAGATGATGAGGCCGACCACCGCCGCCCCGCCCGCCAGCACATATTTGCGCGGATAGATATCGGCGAGCCGCGCGAGCGGGATGCCCACGAAGAGATAGCAGATGATGCTCGCCGGACCCGCGAGGAAGCCCAGTTGCGAATCGGTCAGGCCGAAATCGTGCTTGATCCGCTCGGCCAGCATGCCGAACGTCACCGCATCGAAGAAGGTCATGAAGGTCGCCAGCACGATCACCGTCAGCGCCCAATAGGCCGCCCCGGTTGAAGGCCATTCGCGCTCTGCGCCCGCGCCTGCCGCTGCCCCCGGATCGGCCAAAACCGTCGGACCTGCCATTGTCACTCCTCTCGTCCGGTGGCCGCGTGACTGAATCGCCGGAGCCTTTTTCGTCTCGAACAATTGTTAGTCTTGCATACAATCTCGGCGTGGTGAATAGAAAAGGCAATCTAACAATCGGTGGAGTCATTGAAGGCTCCCCGGCCTCCAGGAGAGCGATCATGCAGAACCTCCCCGGCAAGACAGCCTTCATCACCGGCGGCGCCAGCGGCATCGGCCTCGGCATCGCCAAGGCGCTGCTCGGCGCCGGCATGAACGTGGTGATCGCCGATATCCGCGACGATCATCTCGCCGCCGCCGAAGCCGAACTCGCAGGCGGCGAACGCGTGCTGCCGCTGAAGCTCGACGTCACCGACCGCGCCGCCTTTGCCGCTGCGGCTGATGCGGCCGAGGCGAAGTTTGGCAAGATCCACATCCTGTGCAACAACGCCGGTGTCGCCGTCGTCGGCCCCACCGAGCTTGCGACCTTTGCCGATTGGGACTGGGTCATGGGCGTCAATCTGGGCGGCTCGATCAATGGCATCGTCACAATCCTGCCGCGCATTCTGGCCCACGGTGAAGGCGGCCATATCGTCAACACCGCGTCGATGTCGGCGCTCGTGCCCGTTGGCGGCACCACGATCTATTCCGCCGGCAAGGCCGCCGTCACCGCGATGATGGAATGCATGCGCCCTGAACTGGAAGCGCGCGGCGTGATCTGCTCAGCGTTCTGCCCGGGCGCGGTCCAATCGAACATCGCCGACGCGGGCAAGACCCGCCCCACCGATCTGGCCGAAACCGGCTATGCCGAAGCTGACAAGCGCCGCGCCTCCGGCGGCAACTTCATGCACCTCTACCAGACCAAGGAAGAGGTGGGGCAGCGCGTGCTCGAGGGCATCCTCAACGACGAACTCTACATCCTCACCCACAGCGAGTTCCTCACCGGCGTGCGCGAGCGCGGAGAGGCAACCACGGCGGCCGTGCAAACGCACCTTCCCGAAAATGCTGAATACAAGCAGACTTTCGCGATGCTGTTCCGCAATCCGGCAATCACCGCCGAAATCGCCCGGCAGGATGCGCTGAAAACCAAGCGTGCAGGAGACGCCGCATGAAAGACTTCGCAGGCCGCACCGCCTTCGTCACCGGCGGTGCCAACGGCGTCGGCATCGGGCTCGTCCGCCAGCTTTTGAATGAGGGCTGCAAGGTCGCCATCGCCGATATCCGGCAGGATTCGATCGATCAGGCGCTGAAGAGCCTCGACAACCGCGAGGTCATGGGCGTCCAGCTCGATGTCGCCAGCCGCGATGGCTTCAAGGCGGCGGCTGACGAGGTCGAGGCAAAGTTCGGCCCCGTCTCGATCCTGTGCAACAACGCGGGCGTCAACTTGTTCCAGCCGATCGAGGAAAGCTCCTTCGACGATTGGGATTGGCTCTTGGGCGTGAACCTCCACGGCGTGATCAACGGCGTGATGACCTTCGTGCCGCGCATGGTCGAACGCATCAAGGCGGGCGAGCAGAAGGGCGGCCACGTGGTCAACACCGCCTCGATGGCTGCCTTCCTGGCGGCAGGCACGCCCGGCATCTACAACACCACCAAGTTCGCGGTGCGCGGCCTTTCGGAATCGCTGCACTACTCGCTGCTGCAGTATGAAATCGGCGTCTCGGTGCTCTGCCCGGGCCTTGTGAAGAGCTACATCTACGCCAGCGACGATATCCGCCCGGACGAGCTGAAAGGCGCGATGAAGCCGGTCAATTCCGAGGCCGTCGAGCGCCTTGCGGGCATCCACGAATTCGGCATGGAGCCCGATGTGATCGGCGCGCGCGTGATCGAGGCGATGAAGGCCAATCGCCTCCACATCTTCAGCCATCCCGATCACAAGGAAGAAATGCGCGAGATCTTCGACGAGATCATCGGCGAATATCAGGACTACCCGAAAGACCCCGGCCACGACCAGCGCGTGGCGTTCGAGAAGTTCCGCCGCGATTCGTTTGCAGAAGCGCGGCGCAAATCTCGCGCGGCGGACTTCTAGAAACTGATGCCTTAACGCTTAGTTCTCCGTCGCCCCGTGCTCGACACGGGGCAGGGCTGTTCTTCCGGTGCAGCGTCGACAAGAAGAGCCAAGGCCCGTGTCGAGCACGGGCCGACGGACTCATTTGCTGATAGCTCGGTCTAAGCCTCAGGCGCAGGCCAGCAGGATCTGCAGCGTCTGCTCCGGCTGATCGCCCATGACGTCGTGGCCTGCCTTGGCCTCGTGGTATTCCCAGCCCTTTTCGCTGCTCACCCGCGCCACGAACTTGCGGAACGGCGTCGGCTCCCAGGCATTGGCGAAGACATAGATCCGCCGCCCGACCTTGGCTTCCTCGCCGGTGAACTTCACCGCTTCCACCAAGGTCAGCAGCGGATGCGGTGAAAGCAGCGGGTGCACTGCTCCTGGCAGCGGCGCGACTGCGCCCGGGGTAAACTTCTGGCTGCCGATATAGTGGTTGTGCTCCCACTCGCCGGTCAGGTCCCACAGCGATTGGCCATCCTGCGGCAGGAAGGCATCGAGATAGACCAGAGCCGAGATCCGTCCGCCTAGCCGCGTCGCCACGCCCGTCACGATCATCCCGCCATAGGAATGGCCGACCAGCACGAAGCGGTCCAGACCAGCCGAGGCAATCTGATTGCAGACGTCATCGATATGCGTCGTCAGCGTGATGCCGGGGTGGAACTCACCCTTGCGCGTGCCGAGCCCGGTCAGCTGCACCAGCACCACGCGATGCCCCGCCGCGCGCAGTTCGCCCGCCACCCGGTCATAACCCCAGCTTCCGCCCCAGGCGCCGTGGACGAGAACATAGTCCGTCATGCCGAAATCCCGTGTTTCGCGTTGTAGCCGTGGATCCACTCCAGCGTCTTCACCATGCCGCCGAAGGGATAGAAGTGCAGCCGCACGCGGCCATGCTGCGGCCCCAGCCCCCGCGCAAAGGCATCGACCAGCTTGTCCGGCCCAGCGCTGCCGAGGAGGTTGGTGACCGAAATCCCGTACTTCCTCAGTACCGAGGTAGAAGCCCCCACGCCGCAGCGTGCAGCGAAGCTCAGCAGTCGCTTGATCCCCGCCGGACCCGGCACACCGATCCGCACCGGTGCATCGATCCCCAGCGCGCGCAGCTTGAGCAGCCAGGCGAGGAAGGCATCGGGATCGAAGCCGAACTGGGTCACGATCAGCGGCGCCATCCCGCGTACCTCGATCTCATTGGCCTTCTTCAGCAGCACATCCCAGCATTGCTGCTCGGTCATGTTGGGATGCCCTTCGGGGTGGCCGCCGATACCGATGGCCTTGATCCCGCTGCGCTCGAACGCGCCCGTGGCGATCAGCGCCGAGGTATCGAAGTAGGGCCCCACCGGCTCGGGCGGATCGCCCGCCACGATGAACGCGCGCGAAACGCCCGCCTGCTCGACCACCGCCTTGAGATAGCCCTCGAAGTCATCCTCCGAAGTGATCCGCCGCGCGGAGAAATGCGGCATCGGCTCGAACCCCAGCTCGCGCACCGCCACGGTCGCCTTGACCCGCGCCGCCACGTCCTCGCCGGGCAGGAACGTCACCGCAATGGGCGTCTCCGCTGGAATCAGCGGCGCAGCTTCGCGCAGCGAAGCCTCGTCCTTGGCGGTCATCTCAAGGCTGAAGCCATCGGTGATGCCAAGGGGCGGCTTGTCCCAGTTCGGATGGATCAGAGCTGCAGCCATGTCGGGTTCCTCTCGTGCGACAGCCCCTCCCCTCGTTGGAGGAGGGGCGTCATTGCCTCAGCGACCGGTGCGCCAGCCTTCAGCGTAGTTCTCGCGCGCCACCCGGCTGTAGGGCACGGAAGAAACGATCGCGCGGACTTCGATCTGCTTGTGCGGCTCGACCGTGGTCTTGCGCGTGCCGCCATCGGGCTCACCCCAGACCACGCGCACTTCGGTGCCGACCGGGATTTCCGGATCAACGGTTGCGAGCGAAAGCGCCTGCTTTTCGTTGTAGGAATAGCCGGTGAACATCGAAACGCCGACCGTCTTGCCGCCCGCATCAACCACGCGGTCGTAGTTCGACGAGGCATAGTTCGCCAGCGGCACGTCGAAGAACTTGTACTGATCGCCATCCGGGTTGAACAGCGAAGCGGTGATCTTCGCCATGTCTTCCGGGTTCCATGCCAGCGTCACCTTCTTGCGCTGTGCGGCGGGGTCCAGCTTCTCCAGCGCGTCGCGGCCGTGGAAATCATGGTCGAACTTGACGAACGGGCCGTAACCCAGCTCCCACGGGTTGAGGTAGTAATCCTCGATGCTCTCGCCCACGAACGAGCCGCCGATCGAGCCGGTCGCCTCATAGCTGTCGGCGCCCAGCCACTCGCGGAAGCCCTTCAGCTTCTCGCCGGTGTAGATCGCGGGCAACGGCGAGGGGATCCAGCCCGATTCCAGCGTGTTCGAAGGATAGGCGCGGCTGCCGCAGGCGATCAGCCCAAACTCCTTGCCCGCTTCCAGAATGGCGGCGCGGATTTCTTCCTGTTCTGCATAAGGGCCCCAGATTTCGAGACCCGGCGCGCCCGACATGCCGTGGCGCAGCGTGCGCACCGTCTTGCCGGCGATGTTCATGGTGCTCATGTTGAAGAACTTGAGCTGCTCCAGCGGCCCGCCATGGAGCTTCTCTATCACGTTCCACGCCTGCGGACCCTGAATCTGGAAGCGCCATTCCTTGCGGGTGACGGGCTTGCCCATCGGGCGCATCGGCGAACGGTCATCCAGCTCGATCTCGACATCGTAGCCGCCCGTCGCGCCGTGATAACGCAGCCAGTTCGAAGCCGGTGCGCGGCCGACATAGGTGAAGCTCTCTTCTTCTTCCCAGAAGATGATGCCATCGCCGATCACGTGGCCATAGGGCGTCGTCGGCACATACTGCTTGGCCTTGTTGACCGACCAGCCCTTCGAGCTGTTGATCATCGTGTCGGACAGCAGCTTCCCTGCATCCTTGCCGCGGATATAGAGGTTCACCATGTGGTGCGACTGGTCGAACAGCACCGCACTGTGCTGCCATGCCCACTGCTCGCTGCGCCAGTTGGAAAACTCCGGCGCCACCACCGGGTAGACATAGGCACCAAGCTGCGAGTTGCGCAGCATTTCGACGATGTTGGACTGGCCCTGGAGGACCTCTTCGAGGTTGGCTGCCACGTTATCTCTCCCGATGAAAAAAATGGCTGGTTGAAATTTGTATGCAACACATACAATATCAGGGCAGATTCGCAATGCCAAATTGTGCAGCCCCCATGAGAAGGGAATGCACGGCTGGCAGCCAACGCCCGCACGCTCTATGGGGCCTGCGGCTCTAGGGAGAGATTGAATGACTGCACCAGTGATCCTGACGCTTTCGTGCGAGGACAAGCCCGGAATCGTCGCCCGGGTTACCGGCAACCTCTATGAGGCCGGCGCCAACATCCTTGAGGCGCAGCAGTTCGACGATACCGAAAGCGGCCGCTTCTTCATGCGCGTCGTGCTCGATCCGGGCTCGGGCGATCAGGATACGCTGCGCAGCGCCTTCGCGCCGGTGGCGCAGCAGTTCGGCATGCAGTGGACGATGCGTGATAGCTCGAAGAAGCGCCGCACCGTGCTCATGGTCAGCAAGTTCGATCACTGCCTCGGCGATCTGCTTTACCGCACCCGCATCGGCGAGCTGCCGATGGATGTCGTCGCGATCATCGGCAACCACCCCAAGGAAGCGCTCAACATCACGCTGCTGGGCGATGTGCCCTATCACCACCTGCCGATCACGAAGGACACCAAGCCGCAGCAGGAAGCGCAGGTTAAGGCGATCGTGAACGAAACCGGCGCCGAGCTCGTCGTGCTGGCGCGCTACATGCAGATCCTTTCGGATGACATGGCCTCGTTCCTCAACGGCCGCTGCATCAACATCCACCACTCGTTCCTGCCGAGCTTCAAGGGCGCCAAGCCCTATCACCAAGCCCACGCGCGCGGCGTGAAGATGATCGGCGCGACCGGCCACTACGTCACGACCGACCTCGATGAAGGCCCGATCATCCACCAGGACGTGACGACCGTGACCCACGCCGACACGCCCGAAGACCTCGTCCGCAAGGGCCGCGATGTGGAGCGCCGCGTGCTGGCCGAAGCGGTGCGCCTCCACCTCGAAGACCGCGCGCTGCTCAACGGCACCAAGACGGTGGTGTTCAGGAGCTGATCAATTCCCGCTTGCTCTCTCCCTTCAGGGGAGAGAGCATTGGAGTAGGACGGCACAAGATAGTATCGTCGGCCCGGACTTGATCCGGGCCTTGGCTTTCGTTTTTCTGGCGCAACGCTGGAACCTCAGCCAAGCCCCGTGTCGAGCACGGGGCGACCGAAACTGATCAACGTGTAATCCTCAAAGTCGATGAACGAGGGAGCAGGCAATGCAGGTTAACTGGCTCGATCACGTCAACGTGATCACCGACAAGCTCGATGAAACCGCCGAGTTCTACAAGGCGCTGCTGAACCTCGAACGCCGCAACGCCCCGCCCCCGCTGACGCCGGACAACGCGCAGTGGATGTACGACGCGGGTGGCAAGGCGATCGTCCACATCAATTCGGTCGATTGCCCCCGCGCCTTCGACCGCCCCGTCGAACCCGGCGCGCTGACGGGCGCTGTCCACCACGTGGCGCTCAATTGCTCGGGCTACGAGGAACTGATGGAGCGCGTTGGCGCGCTGGGCACGCCCTTCCAGCTCAACACCGTGGCCTCCATCGGCCTCAGGCAGATTTTCGTGAGCGATCCCAACAACGTCCTGCTGGAACTCAATTTCTTCGGGGATTGAGCGAGCGCTTATACGCTCTGGATTCCCGCCTTCGCGGGAATGACGAAACGAGTTTCAGCCCCCAAACCTTCGTCATTCCCGCGAAGGCGGGAATCCAGAGCGACCAGACCAAAACCCCCGTCACCCCGGACTTGATCCGGGGTCCCGCTTCCTCCCGCAACCCTACTCCGGCCGCTCCCCCGCCATCGTCGTCCGATACATCTCCCGCCGGAACCCGTCATAATCGTTCGGCGCCAGATGCAGCGCGGCGCGGTTGTCCCACATCGCAATCATGCCCGGTTCCCAGCGCAGGCGGCAGGTGAACCCGGCCTGCGTGATATGGCGCGTCAGCATGTCGAGGATCGGGCGGCTTTCCGCCTCGGTCATGCCCTCGATCCCCACGGCATAAACCTCGTCCACATAGAGCGATGGCAGCCCGGTGAAGGGATGCGTGCGCACCAGCGGGTGGAAATTACCATTCAGCGCGGAGCTGCGCCGGTCGTCATTGGCAAAGGCCATCGGCTTGCCGCTGATCCGCTCCTGGGTCGCCACGTTCGCCTCAGCCGACATATGCACCTTCAGCGGGCGCAGCATCGACTGCATCGCAGGGCTCAGCATCCGCCAGGCGAGCTGCGTATCGGTCCAGGTCGTGTCACCCCCATAGGGCGGCACCTGAATGGCCCGCAGGATCGTCACCGAAGGCGGCTCATCCAGAAACGGCGAATCGGTGTGCCAGCCGCTGCCGAACAGCGCCTTGGTCTTGGTGTCAGCTTCCTTGATCAGCGGATGGACGTTGCGGTGCCCCTCCACCCCTTGCGTATAGGCATCGACCGCAAACGGCCCGAAGCGCGCACTGAACGCCTCGTGCTCGGAATGCGTCAGATGCTGATCGCGAAGGAACACCATCTTGTGCCGCCACAGCGCGTCGCGGATCTCATCGAAGGCTTCGGGCAGCAGATCATGCCCCAGCCGCACGCCGGTAATCTCCGCCCCCATCGCAGCAGTCAGCGGATGCGCGGTGATATGCGCATAATCGCGCGCCGCATTGTCGAAATCGCCCTGCGGGCTCAGCCTCACTTCGCGCATAAAACGTCCCTCTTTAACCCCGTTCGTGTCGAGCGAAGTCGAGACACTTTGCGCCAGTGTCTCGACTTCGCTCGACACGAACGGAATGGGCAACCTACACCGGAATGGCCCCCTCCAACGCGTCGGCAAGTTCCACCGGGCGCGAGAGGTAGGGGCTGTGATCGGCATCGAGCGTCACCACCCGCGCACCGGGCGACATGGCCTGCATCCGGCGCTGGCTGGTAATCGGGATCGTGCGGTCTTCGGTGCATTCGATATAAGTGCGCGGCAAAGAACCCCAGCGCTGCGCCGAAAGCTGCAGCAATTCCGCGCGCGGCCCATGCGGCTCCGCCAGCAAGCGCGGCAGCACGCCCGCCACCAACTCGGGCGGCGAGATCTGCGCAAACACCGGCCCGGCCCGCTCAGGATCGACCACTGTCGCTGCGCCATCATGCACCTTGCTGATGATCGCGTCGAAATCGGGATTGGGCTCTTCCAGCGCCTTGAATTCGGCGCGCGATACGCCCGAAGGCAGCATCATCGCGCAGATATAGACCAGCGCGTCCATCGCCTCCGGATCGCGCTCCGCTGCGGTGCTCACCACCAGCCCGCCGCGGCTATGCCCTGCCAGCACGACCGGCGCGCCGCCAAGCTGCGCCTTCAGCTCGCGGCAATGCTGCGCAGCAAAAAGGCCCCAGTCACCCAGCGTGATCGCGGCCATTTCCTCAGCCGTACCGCCCATCGCCGGCAACGTGGGTGCAACCACGGTGTGCCCGCGCGCGCGCAGCAATTCCGCAACCGGATCGAAGCACCAGCCGCCATGCCACGAACCATGGATCAGCACGAAACCCGCCATCAGCGCACATGCCCCGACCATGTGCGCAGCCCCGGTGCCGTGCGGTCCTCACTCTTCAATGCCGCCGCCATGCCCGGCCGCGCCGTCACGCGGTCGCGCCATTCCACCAGACGCGGCGCGCGCTTGGCGATCTCGATTTCGGGGAACATCCGCTCCACCATCATGCCGCAGTGCGAATAGAAATTGATATCCGCCAGCGTGTAGCCGTGCCCTGCCAGCCACGGCGTTTCCGCCAGCTGCTTCTCCACCTTGTCCACGGCGTATTCGATCTTGGCCGTCGCATTGGCGAGGTCGGCTTCGGAAAAGCCTGAACGCGCCGTCGCCCACTTCTTGCGCTGATCGGGCAGCGGGATGCTCTCGAGCAGCTTCTCGAACTCGCCGCTCTCGATATTGCGCGCGATCACACCGACCAAGCGGTGCCAGCCGTGCATCGAGACGAAGTTCATGACCTGCTCGTCAACGAACTTGTTCCAGTAGCGCATCCGCGCCGCCCCCACCGCATCGCGCGGACGCAGCGGGCCGTCAGCGGGCTGCGCATCGGGAAACACGTCCTCCAGATACTCGTTGATCACCGTGGTGTGGGTGATGATCGTGCCGTCATGATCGAGCACCGGCACCTGGCCTTCGGGATTGATCGCGGTGAACCACGGCTGGTGCTGTTCGAACTTGTGCAGGTCGACATACACGCTCTCGTAGTCCAGCCCCTTCTCCTTGAGCGGGGCCATGGATTTGAGCGAATTGGCCAGCGGTTCGGCGTGGTAGTACTTGAGCGTCATGCGGTTACCTTACGGCAAGAGTGCCCAGCACGCCGCCATCCACCGCCCAGCTCTGGCCGGTGACATGCGCGGCGGCGCGTGAAAGCAGGAAGGCGGCAACTTCGGCGACATCCCCCGCGCTGCCCAGCCGCTGCTGCGGCACATTGGCGGCGAGCGAGGTCAGCTGCTCGGGTGGCACGCCATCCAGCAGCGGCGTATCGATGAAGCCGGGCACGAGGCAATTGACGCGCACGCCATAGGCTGCCCCCTCCAGCGCCGCCGCGCGGGCAAGGCCCAGCACCGCGTGTTTGCTCATCACATAGCCCACGTTCATCGCCATCCCGCGCTCGGATGCAAGGCTGCCGGTGATCAGGATCGAGCCGTGCCCACGCGCCTTCAT
Organism: Novosphingobium sp.; assembly: GCF_027486195.1. Taxonomy (GTDB): domain Bacteria; phylum Pseudomonadota; class Alphaproteobacteria; order Sphingomonadales; family Sphingomonadaceae; genus Novosphingobium. Next base: position 3,217 of record NZ_JAIXPP010000106.1, on the reverse strand, counting down.
TGCCGGCAGCACATGGCGCACCGCCCAGAATGCAGACTTCATGTTCACCGCCATCAGCGAATCAAACGCATCGTCCGAATAGTGTTCCAGCGGCGCGAACGTCCCGCCCGTCCCTGCGTTGAGGAACAGTCCATCGATCGGCCCATGCTGCGCTCCGGCGCTGTCCAGCGCGGCGATCAGCTGGTCCTGCTGGCCTACATCTGCTGCTGCCCAGCCGGCACCTGCACCCAGCTCCGCACAGAGATCGGCGAGCAATTCGCCCCGCCGCGCAATCACCGTAACCCGCGCTCCGCCGCGCACCAGCCGCTCCGCCGTAGCCCGGCCGATCCCGGTTGAAGCGCCGGTGATCACGACATGCTGGCCGGCGAAATCCATCAGTCCGCCTTCGGTGCGATGAATTCCGCCCAGGCCTGCCACTCCGGCTTGTCCGCCGCATCAGGAACCCATTGCTGCGCCATGAGTGCGCGCGCCTCCGCCTCGGGCATCCCCTGAAAATCACGGTGCAGCCGGTAGAAGAACGCGGAGACCCGCCAGTTCATGATGCAATGCACGTGCACCGGCTTCGGCCCCTGCTCGATTGCCGCGCGGAACGCCTCGAAATGGGCCTCGGCAGGCGCATCGAACGGGACCGGGATATGCGTGTAGGCGATACCTTCGGCGCCAAACCAGCCCGCCTCATCAGCCAGCGCCTCGGGATGGCTGTCGAGCGCCAGATTGACGACCTGCTTCACGCCCAGTGCGGCAAGGCGGGCGACATCATGGTCCTCGAGCCGCCCCGAAGTCGTCACATCGCCGCTCAACCTTTGCCAGCCGCGGATATCGGCGGGATCTGTCTCCATACCGGCTCAGGCCATCCCCAGCACGCGCAGCGCGTTGTCCTTCATGATGCCGGGCAGCACCTCATCCCGGAAGCCCACCTTGAGCGCGGCATCGATCCACTTCTGCGGGTGGATCAGCGGGAAGTCAGACCCGAACAGCATCTTATGCTTCAGCTGCGTGTTGGCATACTGGATGATCTGCGGCGCGAAGTACTTGGGGCTCCAGCCGGACAGGTCGATAAAGACGTTGTCCTTGTGCAGCGCCATCGAAAGGCTTTCATCCACCCACGGCCACGAAGGGTGCGCAAGGATGATCTTCATGTCGGGAAAGTCGACCGCAACATCGTCGATCAGCATCGGCTGGCCATACTTGAGCCGCATCCCGCCGCCGCCGCGCATGCCTGTGCCCATGCCCGAATGGCCGGTGTGGAAGATGGCAGGCAAACCGTATTCGGCGATCACTTCATAGATCGGATAGGCCACGCGGTCCGCCGGGTGGCAATCCTGCACGATGCCATGGAACTTGAAGCCCTTGACCCCGTAGTTCTCGATCAGATCGCGCGCCTCGCGCGCGCCGAACTTGCCCTTGTGCGGATCGATCGAGGCAAACGCGATGCAGATATCGTCGTTCTTGAGCGCCATTTCGGCGACTTCGTAGTTCGAGACCCGCTTCGCGCCCATGCCGCACTCCGCATCGACCGTGAACATGCAGAACGCGATCTGCTGCTCGCGGTAGATCTCGACGATCTCGGGCATCTTGGGCCGTTCGCGCGGGGCCTTGAAATAGGCCGATGCCGCATCGAAGAACTTGCCCATCACCGGATCTTCCGGATCGTGGCACGAAACCTCGGCATGCACGTGCACGTCGATGGCCTTGATCTTCGTAATATCGATGGGCACCGGCAATTCCTTGAAAAAAGCCCCGACGACCGCGCGGTCGCCGGGGCTGTTGTTCACTCAAACATGGCTCAGACGAGCGCGTCCTTCTTGACGGTGATCACCTGGCTGTAGGTGAACTCCTTCAGGCCCTCGATGCCGTATTCAGCGCCGAAGCCGGACTGCTTGTGACCGCCGAAGGGTGCGAAGGGCGAGAGGTGGAGGAACTCGTTGATCCACACCGTGCCGGTTTCGAGCTGCTCGGCGATCTTCACGCCGCGCTCGGTATCCTTGGTCCACACCGCGCCGGCGAGGCCATATTCCGAGTTGTTGGCGCGCGCGATGACTTCGTCGTCAGACGAGAACTTCATCAGCGGCATGACCGGGCCGAACTGCTCCTCGGCAACGATCCGCGCGTCTTCGGGCGGATTGTCGAGGATGGTGATCGGCACGTAGTAGCCCGAGCCCGAAGGATCGACATCGCCGCCGACGAGGAACTTGTAGCCGTTGGCCTTGGCGTCCTCGATCAGCTCGCACACGCGGTCGAACTGCTTCTTGTTCTGGATCGGACCCACGCCGGTGCCCTGGTTGGCACCATCGCCCACGGTCACGTTCTTCGCGTACTCGGCAATCGCCGCGCTCATCTCGTCGTAGATGTCTTCGTGGATATAGATGCGCTTGGCCGCCACGCAGATCTGGCCCGCGTTGGTGAAGCTTGACCAGAACAGCTGCTCGGCCACCTTGGCAACGTCGGCATCGGGCAGCACGATCGAGGCGTCATTGCCGCCGAGTTCGAGGGTGATGCGCTTGAGGTCCTTCGAGGCGCCTTCCATGATCTTCTTGCCGGTCGCGGTGGAGCCGGTGAAGGTGATCTTGTCGATATCCGGGTGCGCTGTGATCATCGGGCCGAGGGCATCCTCGCCGGTGATGATGTTGACGACGCCAGCAGGCACGATGTCCTTGATCAGCTCGGCAAAGCGGAGCGTGGTCAGCGGGGTGAACGGCGAGGGCTTGAGCACGATGGTGCAGCCCGAGAGGATCGCGGGCGCGATCTTCTGCACGGCCATCAGGATCGGGAAGTTCCACGGCACGATACCGCCGACCACGCCGACCGGCACGCGGCGCGTGCGGCTGAGGCGCTCGTCGCTATCCTCGTTGATCGTCTCTTCCAGCGTCAGCGTCGATTGCGCGTTCATCATCGCCGAGCAGCCGCCGATTTCGAACTGGGCCTGCTGGTGCGGCTTGCCCTGTTCGGCGGTGAGGAGGCGGAACAGCTCGTCGAAGTTGGCGTCGATGGCTGCGGCCATGGCGCGGATCACCGCACGGCGATCGTCGACCGGGGTCTTGGACCAAGTCTTGAAGGCGCGGCGGGCAGCGGCCACGGCGCGATCAAGCTCCTCGGCACCGCAAGCCGGCACCTGGCCGATCACCTGCTCGTTCGCCGGGTTCACCACGTCGAGCGCGGTGGCAGTGGTCACCAGTTCGCCGTCGATCAGATTGGGGTAGAGTTTGGTCATGGGTCT
>NZ_JAIXPP010000014.1 GCF_027486195.1 Novosphingobium sp. | reverse complement strand
ACGGTCTCCACGCTCCCGTTGAGCGAGCGCGAGACACGCAGGTTGTACTGCTTGCCATCGACGATCATCACCGCCCCGGCATCGAGCACGTTCATGTTGCGATAGGCACCCATCGTGATCTGGATCGCGACGCGCCCGTCGCCCGAATAGATCGCGAACCAGTAGCGATCAAAGAACCGGGGGTCGCTGGTCCAGACGTGGTCGAATGTGGTCGGCAACTGGTGCCACAGCGTATCGTCAAGTGCGGTCAGCATGGGGTTATGATCTCGTTGAAGAAGGAGTGGCGGACGGCACGTAGCGCATGGGTACGCGTGAGGCGCGGGCGATCATGTGATCCTGAATGGCGCGGTGCAGATCAGGCGACAGGTCCGGGTTGCAGGCGGCTTCGGCAAGCAGGGCGCGCAGCAGGTCGTTACGCGCAGTCTGCGCGGCGCTCTCGAGCATATCATTTTCAGCGGTTTCCAGCGCGGCGTCTATGTTGGCGGCGAGCCCGGACGGCAATGCGCTGCGCATGTCTTGCAGCAGGCTCAGTGTCGCCGCGTTGTCCCAGCGCAGGAAGCCCGGCACGGCGGGCAGCGCCTCGGTCACCATGCGTAAGTTCGCGATGAGGTTGTCGAGTATCGTGCGCGCAAAGGGTTCTGCGACAGCGGGCGCGACCACGGTTTCCAGAATGCGGCAGGTGCCTAGCAGCTGCTCCTCGACTGAAGGCCTCATGCCGCGCGCTCCATCATCTGCAACATGGGCCGGAAGAGCCACGAAGGGGTCTGGAACACGCGGTTGTACCGGCCCGAGACGAACTCGTTCACCGCGGTCAGTTGGATCACCGCGAGCTTCCAGCACGAAAACACGTTCCACCATGTGAGAGCGGTGTCGTCCACGGCGCGGCTGGTCAGGCGGGTGAAGGCCTCGACGATGTGCGCGCGTTCCCAGTGACCGGGGATCTGGTGCTCGCGTCGCCGCACGGGATTGGTGATCCAGCCGAGGTCTTCGAGCGGATCGCCCAAATGCGCGGTTTCCCAATCGAGCTTGGCGGTGATTCGCGTGCTCTCGATCAGCGCGTTGCCCGGTTTGAAATCGCCATGGACGAGCACGATTTCGTGCGCTTGCGGGGCCGTGCGGCGCATCCACGCCAGCACATAGTCGAGCTCCGGATGGGCTTCGAGCTGGACGCGGCGATATTCCGCCTCCCACTCGCCTAGCGCGATCTGGGACGGCGAGCCTGCAGGCACGCCGAGGCTGGAACCGAGGCCGCGCGCCTGCCAGTCGATGGCCTGAATATCGGTCAGCAGCCGCAGGAAGGTGTGGGCGAGTTCCAGCCGCTCTTCCAGTGGCCGCGCGCCATTCAGCACCATGTAGTCGCAGTGGCCTGAAACACGCTCCATGATGAGCGAAGGTGCGCCGAGGAACTGTCCGTCAGGGTCCATCCAGAACACCGCCGGTGCCACCACCGCGCTGCCTTCGAGCGCCCTCAACACATCGAACTCGCGGCGGCGCTCGGTCTTGAGCAGGGTGCCGCTGGCATCGCGCATCAGCATGAGGCGGTGCATGTGGGAGCCGCAGTCATCGTTCCAGGTCGCGTCGAAAGACCAGTTCTCGCGGCTGAGGCCGCCCGCCGAGCGGGTGAGCCCGGTGAATTGGATATCGCGCGCCGAAGGGATCGCATGGCGCACCAGTTGCGCCAGCCCATCGGCCACCAGCCGTGCCGTAGTGTCCGTCTCGTGAGCGTCCGTCGCCATAGGGATCAATAGATCGCCAGCGGGGTGATCGGGCTGCCGGTACCGCCGACGATAGGCAGCGGCGCGGCTACGAACAGGAACTCCGGCACGCCAAGCGCGGCGAAGTCCTGCAACACAAGCCCCTCCAGCAGCGGGATGCCGTAGTCGCGGATCAGGCGCTGGTGAACAGGGAAGGTCGTGCCTGCGGGAAAGGGCATTGCCTCGATCGCATAGTTGTCGGCGCCAACGAGCGCGACGCTGGCTTCGGCCAGCCAGAGCGCGGCCTCGACGTCGATGCCCGGTTCCTCGTTGAAATCGACGGTGTGCGCCGCTTTGCCCGCCTGGTTTTCCTGCCATCCGGTGCGGATGAGCACAGCATCACCGCTAGCGGGTTCCACGCCGGCGCGGCTGGCAGCGACCCTCAACTCCTCCACCCCGATCGAATAACCAAAGGGTAGGGGCGCATCATGCAGCGCGGCCACATCGAGCAGCAGCCCGCGCGTGACGATGGGCGGCAGCTTCTCCACGCCGCATTTCTTTGCGCCATGGGTGCTGTTGGTCCCTGAACCGGGGTGCCCGTTGTAGAGCTGGTCCTCGGTCCACACGTGGCACAGCGCATCAATGTGCGTGCCGATGTGGAGCGGCATGACCACGCTGTCGTCGGCAAACTGGAAGCCGTTGGCGACACGCGCGCCGGCTGCATAGTCCCCGCCGTCGCGGTCCATGAAATGGAGGAGGCCCGTGCGGTTGCTGGGCACCGGAGTTTTCTTAGACAGCGGCTGCGCGAGGCTGACGACCCGGCCCTGCCGGACAAGGCCCGTAGCCGCGAGCACTTCGCGCGTGCCGACGAGATTGAGCGCACCGATCTCGTCACTTTCGCCCCAGCGGCCCCAAGCATCACGCGACATGGGTTCTATCCTTTGCGGTGAGGGCTGCGGCTTCCGCCTTGAGCGGCTGGCGCTGGAGTTTGCCTGTGGACGTGGCGGGAAGATCGTTGCGGAACACGATCCGGTCGGGCACTTTGTAGGTCGAGGAAAGCCCGCGGGCGTGCGCGATGAGTTCGGCTTCGGTTGCGGGCTGGGCCGCGACCACGAAAGCCACGATGATCTCACCGCGCGCGGGATCGGGCGCGCCGACCACCGCGGCTTGCGCCACCGCCGTGTGTTGCAGCAACACGTCCTCGACTTCGGCGGGCGAGACATTGATCCCGGCGCGCTTGATCATTTCCGTGGCGCGGCCAAGGAAGATCAGGTCTCCGGTATCGGTTAGCTGGCCCAGGTCGCCAGTGCGATACCAGCCGTCTGCGGTGAAGGCGGCAACGTTGTGCGCGATGCTTTGCCCGCCGTAGCCCGACATCAGATAACCGGTCACCTCGATGAGGCCAGGCTGGCCGGTATCCGCTTCCACGCCGGTTTCGGCGTCGATGAATCGCAAGCTGACCCCGGGGAGCGGCGGGCCCTGGCAAGCCGCGCGGCGTTCCAGCGGCCAATCCCACGGCGTGACGCAGCAATTGCCGCAGGTCTCGCTCGAACCGTAGATGTTGCAGATATGCGCTGCGCCCAGCTGCGTTGCCGCCGCGATCACATCTTGCGGGCTGCCGATGGTGAGCCCGGTTCTGAGGCTGGCGGTGCGGGCTGTGGCAAAATCAGGGTGTGCAACGAGGGCGGCGGTCATTGTCGGCAGAGTGTAGATCGCGGTGCAGCGGTGCTGCTCGATCAGCGCGAGCGCTTCGCCCGGTTCAAACCGCTCTTGCAGAATGATCGCAGCGCCGTGGCTCATGGCGGCAGGAAGCGCGTTGGCCGAGCCATAGGCCCAGAACAACGGTGCCGAGACAAACACCCGGTCATCGCGCCCGAGGCCCATCCGTTCGCCGATGTTGAAACCATTCTCGATCACTGCGCCATGGGCGAGGCGGACAGCCTTGGGCTTGCTGGTTGAGCCTGAGGTGTAGAGAATCAGCGCGTCATCCGCCGGGTTCGGCCCCTCGCCGGGCGCAGCATCGGGGGCGGCATCGGGGGCGGCGGCGCAGAAAGCTTCATAGGTGCGCCAGCCCGGGCCCGGTGCATTTGGGGCAACCGCAATCAGTTGGCGGAGATGGGGCAGGCCCGCGCTGGCCCATTTGTTGTGCTCGAAAGCTTCCGGCACCAGCGTTTGCAGCGCAGCGAAGAAGTCTTCCTTGCCCGACGACGGCATGGCGAACAGCGCCGAAATGTGAGCGTCGCCCAGAATGAATGCAAGCTCGGCGGGCTTGGACCACGTGCTGATTGGCACGACGACAGCGCCCGCCGCGCTCGCACCCAAAAAAATCTCGAGCCATTCGATCCGGTTCGACAGAAGCACGCCGATCCGTTCGCCGCGCTGGACGCCCGCGGCCCTGAGCGCGTTCGTGATCAGGCGGGCACGCTGCGCCAGCCCAGCGTAGGTGACCGGCACGTCGCCATCAATGACCGCGCACCGTTCCGGCTCAGTCGCTGCGAGCTCGCGCAGCAGTTCGGGGAAGGTTCGGCTGATCGGCGGTTGCATGTCAGTATCCGCTCCCTATCACAAAGCCGCGATAGCCATCGGCCGCGATTTCGTTGCAGATGCCGGTATAGACTCCAAGCCCGCCGACATAGGGCAGCATCACGCGCGGCTTTCCGGGGATGTTCGCGCCCATGTACCAGCTGTTCGCCTGCACATGCAGCGTCGCCTCGGCCACCTCGCGCACGTGGTTCACCCAATCCTCTTCGGCCTTGGGTTCGGCCTCGATCACGGTGACATCGCGGTTTGCCATATCGGCGAGGCAATCACCGACCCAATCAACATGCTGCTCGATCGCCATGACGACATTGGTCAAGATCGATGGGCTGCCCGGACCGGTGATCGTGAACAGGTTGGGAAAGCCGGCGACCATCAGTCCGAGATAGGTCTTCGGGCCGTCTTGCCATTTTTCGGCAAGTGAGACGCCGCCGCGCCCGCGAATGTCGATGCGGGTGAGCGCGCCGGTCACCGCGTCATACCCAGTGGCAAAGACGATACAGTCCACCGCGTAGTGGCCGCCGGAGGTTTCGATACCGGTCGGCGTAATTTGGGTGATCGGGGTTTCGCGTGCATCGACCAGCGTGACACTCTCGCGGTTGAAGGTCGCGTAGTAGTCTGTGTCGACACAAATGCGTTTGGTGCCGATGGCATGGTCGGTGGGCGTGAGCCTGGCCGCGACGGCCGGGTCTTTGACGATTTCCCGGATCTTGCCGCGTACATAGTCCGCCGCGAGATCGTTGGCTGCCTTGTCCTTGAACAGGTCGTTGAAGGCATGGGTGAAATTTGCGCCGCCACGGGCCCAGCGCGCGTCGAATTCGCGCTGGCGCTCTTCGTCGCTCACCTCGAATGCGCCGCGCTGGCTGTACTCATAGAGTGCGCCGGATTTGGTGGCCTTGGCCTTCGCCCTAAGCTGCGCTGCATCGCGCTTCCACGCGTCCTGCACATCATCCTGGAGCGGGTGGTTCCAAGCCGGGATGCTGAAGTTGGGGGTGCGCTGGAAGACGACAAGGTGGTCAGCCGCTTGCGCAATCATTGGCGTGACCTGGATGCCCGATGAGCCGGTGCCGATCACGGCCACGGTCTGGCCCGCGAAATCGACCGGCTCGTGCGGCCAGTGACCGGTGTGATACCAAGTGCCGGCAAAGTCATCGAGGCCCGCAAAGTCAGGCTTGCGCGGCGCTGAGAGCGCGCCAGATGCCATGATGCAGAACCGCGCAGTGACGGCCTCGCCGGTTTCGGTTTCGATGCGCCAGAGGTTCTGGGGCTCGTCGTAGTGCGCTGCAGCAACACGTGTGTTGAAGCGGATGTCGCGGCGCAGATCGAACCGGTCGGCCACATGCTCGATATAGCGCAGGATCTCGGCCTGTGCGGGGTAGCGCTCGGTCCAGACCCATTCGCGCTGCAGCGCCTCGTCGAACGAATAGGAGTATTCGAGGCTGTACACATCGCAGCGCGCGCCGGGGTAGCGGTTCCAGAACCACGTGCCGCCAACGCCGCTGCCTGCCTCGAATGCGAGCACCGACAGGCCGAGGCTGCGCAGCTTGTGGATCATGTAGAGCCCGGCAAAGCCCGCACCCACGACGACAGCATCGTAGTCTGTCTTGATCGGGACGCTGACAGGCTCGGACATCGACGGAAATCCCCTCAATCATTTGGTCTGGCACTTGTCGAGCCGCATTTTTGCGCTCGACACGAGCTCGAATCAACACATATGTTGAAACATAGAAAACCCGCTGGGTTTAATCAATACCCACTGGTAAGGTGTCGGCTATGGATGATCTGACAAACAAGGTTGCGCTGGTGACCGGCGCGGGTGCGGGCATCGGCCGGGCCGTTGCGCTGCGGCTTGCGATGGGCGGTGCCGATGTGGGCCTGTTCGATCTGAATGCTGCGGGAGCCAGCGCGACGGCGGAGGCGATCAACGCGCTTGGCCGGCGGGCAGTGGTAGCATCTGGCAATGTTGCGAGCCGCGTTGAGGTGGTTCGCGGAGTCGAGGCAATCATCAGTGAACTGGGCCAGATCGACGTTCTGGTGAACAACGCCGGAGTCCTGCGCACGGCTGCTTTCCTTGACGTGACGGAGGAGGATTGGCGGCGCATATTCGCGATCAATCTCGACGGCGTGTTTCATTTTTCGCAGGCGGTGCTGCCCGCCATGGTGGCGCGCAAGAGCGGGGCTATCGTCAATGTCTCTTCGTGGACCGGCAAGAAGGGCGTGCCTAACCACGCTGCCTATGGCGCTACCAAAGCGGCGATCATCAACCTGACGCAGAGCCTTGCAGGCGAATTCGGCAGTTCGGGCATTCGCATCAACGCAGTGTGCCCGGGCATCATCGTCGATACCGAAATGCGCGCGGAGGCAGAGGAAATGAACCGCGCGCAGGGCCTGCCCGATGTGGCCACGCGGGTTCAGGCGATTCCGCTGCGCCGCGCCGGAAAGCCTGATGAAATTGCCGAACTCGTCGCCTTTCTGGCTTCGGACCGAGCCGCCTACATGACCGGACAGGCGATCAACGTCACCGGTGGACACTGGATGAACTGAGGAGCCCAAGATGATCCTGATCAGCGCCACACCGAGCCCGTTTGCGCGCAAGGTGCGCATCGCCCTAATGGAGAAGAGCGTGCCCTTCACCTTGCAGAACGAGATACCCTGGCACGCCGACACCCAGACGTCGCGCTACAACCCGCTGGAGCAGCTGCCGGTCCTGATCCCCGACGAAGCGGACCCTGTGTTCGAATCCTCACACATCATGGACTGGATCGAGTGGCGCTATCCCACGCCGCCGATGCTCCCCGATGCGCCCGAGGCGGCGCTGGAGGCCAAGCAGGTGCAGGTGATCGCCGAAGGGGTGCTCGATGCAACCGTGCTGCTGTTCTGGGAAATGCAGCGGCCCCAGCCGAGCGCTGAATGGGCGCAGCGGCAGCTGCGCAAGGTCAAGGGCGGGCTGACTGAACTCAACCGCCGTGTGGGGACACGCGAGTATGTGGTCGGCGACCGCTTCGGGCTGGCGGACATCGCGGTAATCGCGCTGCTCGGCAATCAGGACATCGTGATCGAGACGGGCATGATCCCGCTTTGGCAGGCCTATGCGCCGGATATGGCGCCATGGCACGACCTCTACCCCAACCTAGCGCGGTTCGAGGCGTTCCACCGCGATCGGCCATCGGTGCGCGCAACGGCGCCGGTAATGTTCGCCCTCACGGAAAAGATTGTCTGACCTAATCCTCGAAGATCGCCACCGCGCGGGTCCACCCCGCTGAAGCCGCGCGGATCTTCATTGGGAAGCACGCGATGGTGAAGCCGGTGGCGGGCAGAACTTCCAGATTGTGCAGCTTTTCGAGGTGGCAGTAGCCGATATCGCGGCCCGCCTTGTGGCCTTCCCAGATCAGGGCGGCATTGCCTGTCGCCTCATAGGCCTCACGCGTGTGGACGAAAGGCGCGTCCCAGCTCCAGCCATCGGTGCCGGTCAGCCGCACGCCTCGCTCTAGCAGGTACATCGTGGCGTCGTAGCCCATGCCGCAACCGGCTGTGACGTAGTCATCCTGCCCATACCGCTTGCCCGCCGCTGTGTTGACGACGACGATTTCGAGCGGCGAGAGTGTGTGGCCGATGCGCGCCAGTTCTGCCTCGACATCAGCTGCAGTGACGACATAGCCATCCGGCAGGGCGGTGAAATCGAGCTTCACGCCGGGCTGAAAGCACCAGTCGAGCGGCACTTCGTCGATCGTGATAGCGCGCTCGCCCCGATTCATCGTCGAGGCGAAGTGGTAGGGCGCATCGAGATGCGTACCGTTGTGCGTGATGAGCTCGATCTTCTCGATCGCCCATGCCTCGCCATCGGGCAGGTCACCGGGCTTCAGTCCGGGGAAGAAGCCGATCAGATCGGGGACCGAAGTCTTGTGGTCTATGTAGCTGATCTTCGGCTGATACGGCGGCGGATCGGAGATCACATCGTTCTCGAGATAGATCGACAAGTCCACAATCGTGCGCGCCATGCTCTAAAACTCCACCCTGTCGCCGCCCTTGAGGCCCAGCATCGCGCGGGCTTCGGTGGGCGTGGCCGGTTCATGGCCCATTTCGCGGATGATCCGCACTATCTTTTCCACCTGCTGCGCGTTCGAGGCGGCGAGCACGCCGCGTTCGATGAACAGGCTGTCCTCCAGCCCGACGCGGACATTGCCTCCCATCAATGCTGCTTGTGTCAGGAACGGCATCTGGTGCCGCCCGGCAGCAAGCACCGACCACTGGAAATTGTCGCGGCCGAACAGGCGGTCCGCCGTCGATTTCATGAACATCAGGTTTTCGAGATCTGGGCCGATGCCGCCGAGGATGCCGAAGATCATCTGGATGAAGAACGGCGGCTTCACCAGGCCCCGATCAACGAAATGGGCGAGGTTGTAGAGGTGGCTGACATCGTAGCACTCGTGCTCGAACTTGGTGCCGGCCTCGCCCATCACCTCGAGGATCGTGGCGATATCGCGGAAGGTGTTGCGGAAGATGAAGTCGTCGGAGCCGGTGACATAGGGCTCTTCCCAATCGTGTTTCCATTCGGAGATGCGCGCCGCTGCGCCGAAGAACGCGAAGTTCATCGAGCCCATGTTGAGCGAGCACATCTCCGGCTTGAACTGCACCGCTGCCTTCAGCCGCTCTGCCAGTGGCATCGTCGCCGAACCACCAGTGGTGATATTCACCACGGCATCGGTCTGCTGTTTGATGACCGACAGGAACTGCGCGTAGATCGCCGGATCGCCGGTGGGCTGGCCGTTGGCGGGATTGCGCGCGTGAAGGTGCAAGATGGCCGCGCCCGCCTGTGCCGCCGCGATCGACTGCTCCGCGATGTCGGACGGCGTGCAGGGCAGGGCGTCCGACATTGTCGGGGTGTGCGCGCCGCCGGTGACGGCGCAGGTGATGATGACCTTGCTCATCGCGGCGGCATCAGCGCGCGGTTGAGGCCGAGCCGGTCCGCAGTAACTTGCACATGCACAATCTGGTCTCCCTCGGAGTCGAAGATGCCAGCCAGTGCCAGCGTGACCGGTTGGCCGATCTGCGCCGTGTCGATATCATCGAACCCGCCGCGATAGGTGCCGGTGCAGGTGAGGTGGAAGGCGCCGCGCGGCCCGGCGGAAAACAGCTGGTCGACGGCGATGGCGTCGATGGCCACCAGCTCGGTAAAGCGCGGACCTGCAGCGCTGATCTCGTCGATCACTGTCCTGTCGGCCCAATTTGCGGGGGTCGTCAGCCAAGCCTGAGCCAACGCCTCCACTGCTGCGTCTGGTGCTTCGCAAGGCGCGTCCCACGGGGCGGGATGCGGGGCGCGGACCATGTCGCAGGTGCTTTCGGCGAGCTGGCGCTTGCGTGCGTAATAGTCCTCCTCTGCCCAGCCGCGATGCAGCCGCCCATTCTGGATGCGAAACAGCGTGACGCCGCCCCAGGTGGAAAGCCGCCCGCCGTGACGGCTTGACGCGCCGTGTTCGGTAAAGCGCATCGCAATGGCGTCGGGACCGATCACCGTATCGTGCACCGTTACGCAGAGGCCGGGAAACTGATCGAGCTGCGCGGCGGTTGCTGGGAGATAGGTGTCGTCGCGCCCAGCGAGCAGGAAACCGCCGATGCTGAGCGCATAGTCGGGCTCCATGATCGTCTCGACAGCCGCCACATTGTGGCAGGTCAGAAAATCAACGGCAAAGCCGCGCAGCAGGCGCGCGGAGGGGCTGAGGGTCATGCTTGTTCTTCCAACCAGCGCGGATCGCGCATTTCTTTCTTGAGGATCTTGCCCGAGGCGTTCTGCGGCAGCGCCGCCACGAAGGCGACGGCGGTTGGGCACTTGTAGTGCGCGAGCCGCGCGCGGGTGAACGCGATAAGCTCTGCTTCGCTCGGGCCAGTGCCCGCCCGCGCGACGACAAAAGCCTTGGGGGTTTCGCCCCAGCGCTCATGCGGCACGCCGATCACGGCGACGGCGGCGATCGCCGTATGATCATAGAGCACGTTCTCGATCTCGGTAGGGTAGATGTTCTCCCCGCCGGAGACGATCATGTCCTTGAAGCGGTCGTGAATGTACACGTAGCCGTCAGCGTCCTGATAGGCAGCATCGCCGGTACACATCCAGCCATCGGGGGTGATCGCTTTCGCGGTTTCCGCGGGCTTGTTCCAGTAGCCGAGCATGATCGCCTCGGACCGGATGCGGATCTCGCCGACTTCGCCGACAGCAACAGGTTGGCTAGTCGCCGGATCAACCAGCGCGAACTCGTTCCACGGCATCGGCAGGCCGCAGGCGCGCAGGCGGTGTGCGCGCGGGCCGCCCGGATCATGGTCTTCGGGGGCCATCATGATCACGGTCCCGGCGGTCTCGGTCATGCCATACGTGTTCATGAAGCCGCAGCCGAGCACGGCGATCGCGCGCTTGAGCACCGCTTCGCCAATCGGCGCGCCGCCATAGACGATGCGGTTGATGCTCGACATGTCCATCTCGGCCACGCCCGGCACTTCGAGCAGCATCTGGATCACGGTCGGCACGAAGAAACCGTGGGTGACGCGGTAGGCCTGGATCGCCGCGACGATCTCGGCCGGTACGACCTGCTGCATAAGCACGGTGTGGCCGCCCTGGCTCATCGCAGTCATGGCATAGCCGATCCCGCCGATATGGAAGAGCGGGCTGGCCACCAGATTCACGCTGCTGGCCGACATATCCCACAGCTCGCGCGCCATTCGCGCCAGAAACGAGAGGTTGTGGTGGCTCATCACCACGCCTTTGGGCAGGCCGGTCGTGCCTGAGGTGTAGAGGATCAGCAGCGGGCTGTCTGGCGTGGGCAGGGTGCCCGGATCATCCGCGCTTCCGGCATCGCGCCAGGCGGGATAGTCCGCCAGCAGGATCATGGCTGGGGGCGCAGGAGCTTCGGCCAGCAGGCCGTGCAGTTCTTCCTCGACGATCAGCAAGGCGGGCGTGCTGTCGCCAAGAATACCGGCAATCTCGCGCGGGGCGAGCCGCCAGTTGATCGGCAGGCATATCGCACCCGCCTTGGCGCAGCCGAAGAACAGCTCGAACTGCGCCGGCCCATTGCGCGCGAGGATCGCGACCCGGTCGCCAGCCTTCACGCCCTGCGCCGCCAGCGCGTGCGCCACACGGCTGGCCCGCGTGTCGAACGCTCCAAAGCTCAGCGTCTCGTCGCCGAAAGTCAGACACGGAGCATCCGGGGTCAGCGCGGCATTCTGGCGCAGCAAGGTGAGCAGGTTGGTTTCCACAGGGATCAGTAGCTCTTCGGCAGGCCCAGGCTGTGGGTTGAGACGTAGTTCAGGATCATCTCGCGGCTCACCGGCGCGGTGCGGTGCAGGCGCGCAATGAACCACAGGTCGGACAGACCATACTCGTTCGAAAGCCCGTTGCCACCATGGACCTGGATCGCCTGATCAAGCGCCTTGAGCGAGGATTCGGCCGCCGCGAACTTGGCCATGTTGGCGGTCTCGGCCGCGTCTTCCCCGCCATCGCAAAGCTGCGCGGCGCGTGCATTGAGCAGGCGAGAGGCCTGCACATTGATGTAGGCTTCGGCCAGCGGGTGGGCAACGCCCTGATGGGCGCCGATCGGTGTGTTCCACACCGATCGGTCCTTGGCATATTGCGCGGCCTGCGTGATCGCGAAGCGCGAGATGCCGTTGTTGATCGCGGCGGCGGCGATGCGCTCGGGGTTGAGGCCGGAGAACACCTGCTTGAGGCCTGCACCCGGCTCACCGATCAGGGCTTCATCGGGCACCTCGACATTGTCGTAAAAAACCGAGAACTGCTTTTCAGACGTGCGCAGTGCGGAATCGATCTGGGTCATCGAAATGCCCGGTGTGCTGGTGGGTATCACGAACAGCGACAGACCCTGCCGCGAGCCGTCGTTCACCGGCACGCCGTCGCGCGCCACGAGCATGACCGCGTCCGACTGATCGATATCCGAAGTCCAGTACTTTGCGCCGTTGATCACCCAACCATTGCCCTTGCGCACCGCGTGGGTGGTGACCTTGTGGGTGTTCGAGCCTGCGTTCGGCTCTGTAATGCCGAAGCACATCTTGCGCTTGCCGCTGGCAATGCCGGGCAGCCATTCCTGCTTCATCGCGTCGCTGCCGCAAGCCGCGATGATCGGTGCGGTGATCGAGGAGATGACCATCGAGAGGATCGGGCAACCGTGTGCTGCAGTTTCCTCGATGCAGATGTTGAGTTCGGCCAGACCGCCGCCACCGCCGCCGTAGGCCTCGGAGACGTGAACACCCAGGAACCCTGCCTCGCCTAGCGCCGACCACAGCGCTTCAGGCTGCTCGCCCTTGTTCACCACGTCCTGGAAATACTTCCGGCCAAACTTACCGACGAGCTTGCTGACACTGTCGCGCAGATCGCGGTGGTGGTCGGCGGTATCGCAGAGCGATGTTTGGAAAAGATCAGACGACATTCGAAAAGCTCCAGACTTGAAATTTGCTCACTGCGGCCAGGTGAAGAAGCCTTGGCCCGATTTGGCGCCGAGTTTGCCTGCGGCGACCATGTCGATGAGGATTTGCGGTGGGGCGAAACGGGGGCCGTGGGCGGCCTCCAGCGTGCGCGCGATATCGAGCCGGACGTCGATGCCGACGATATCGCTGAGGCGCAGCGGACCCACCGGGTGACGATAGGCAACGACCGCGGCCCGGTCGATATCCTCGGCCGATGCGACGCCCGATTCGAGCATGCGCATCGCCTCAAGGCTGGCGATCAGATCGAGCCGGCTTGTGGCAAAACCAGGCACATCGCGCACGGTGAGCGACTGCTTGCCAATAGCTGTCACATATGCGCGAGCGGCTTCCAGCGTTTCCGGCAAGGTTTTCGCGCCTTCGACCAGTTCGACCAGATGGATCGACCAGACCGGATTGAAAAAGTGCATGCCGAGGAAAATCCCGGGATCGGGCAAGGCCTGCGCCAGCCGGTCGATCGACATCGCGCTGGTGTTGCTACCAATTAGCTTTGGCGCGCGGCGCGCAATCCGGGCCAGAATGTCGAGCTTGAGCTCCAGCCGTTCAGGGACCGTTTCGATCACCAGATCGAGACCCTCCTGCAACAGGTCCACAGCCGCAATCCGCGTGATCCGGTTTTCAAGCGCTGCCGCACCCGGTGCATCAAGCTTGCCGCGCGTGATGGCGGAGGCGGCCGTCTTGCTGATCGTGTCCCGCAGCCCGAGCGCCCGCGCATCATCCGGCTCGACGACCGTGACCTGCGCCCCCGCCATGGCACTGACATAGACGATACCGACGCCCATCGTGCCGCCGCCGACCACGGCGATCTGCTGGTTTGCCAAAGCTTCGTTCATCGTCCGGTCCATTGTGCAGGGCGTTTTTCGGCAAAGGCGCGTGCGCCTTCATTCGCGTCGTCAGAGGCAAGAACGCTGTCTACGAGCGGGCGCTGGCGGTCCCAGATTTCGGCCTCGGGCCACTCGCGCGATTCGCGGATGATGCGCTTGGTCATCGCCGTGCTCAGCGGCGCGTTGGCGGTGATGGCCTCGGCGAGCGCAAGTGCGCCTTCAAGCGCGCCGCCTTCGGGCGTGATCCGGTTGACGAGGCCCCAGCGGTGCGCTGTCGCCGCGTCCATGCGTGCGCCGGTCAGCGCATATTCCAGCGCGATCGTCTCAGGAATGCGGCGCGGCAACCGCACCAGCCCGCCTGAGCCTGCGACCAGGCCGCGCGCCACTTCGGGGAGGCCAAACCAGGCGGTTTCAGCTGCGACGATGAGATCGCAGGCCAGAGCCAGTTCACAGCCGCCTGCCAGAGCGAAGCCTTCTACTGCGGCAATGACAGGCTTTTTCGGCGGCGCTTCGGTAATCCCCGCGAAACCGCGGCCTTCGAGCTCGGGCCGCTCGCCATCGGCAAAGGCCTTGAGGTCCATGCCTGCGCAGAACGAGCTGCCACGCCCGGTGATCACGCCCACGCGCAATTCGAGGTCGGCGTCAAGCCGGTCCAGCGCGCCAGCGATGGCGAGCGACACCGCATGCGTCACCGCGTTGCGCTGCTGCGGGCGGTTGATCGCGATGACGAGGACCGCGCCGTGCTGTTCGATCTCGACGGGGCCGTGCATTGGGCTATCCATGGGCAGGCCTCCCAAGGATGTATTCGCCGAGATCCGCTGTCTCGGTCATGGTCCAGAAGTCGATGATCCGGAACGGGTTGTTGACGACGACCCGGCCTTTGGAATTCTTGTAGTAGGTCTCGACGCCGGGGTAGGTCCACACCATGCCGGCGTGGGTCTGATCGACCTTCACGTTGTAGGCGTCGTGGACATCCTCGCGCACTTCCACTTGCGTGGCGCCTGCAGCCAGAGTCTGCTGAATGAGCGACATCACATAGTGCATCTGCCGCTCGAGCACGGTGATCAGGCTGCCACCGTGCCCGAACTGGGTGTTGGGCCCATAGAGGCAGAAGAAGTTGGGGTATCCGGGAACGACTGTGCCGAGATAGGCGCGCGCATCGTCGCCCTTCCAGTCCTTGTGCAGTTCGCGTCCACCAAGCCCGACGACCTTCATCGGCGCCAAGAGGTTGACCACGTCAAAGCCCGTCGCCCAGATCAGCACATCCGCCTTGTGAACTGCGTCATCCTGCGTGCGGATCCCGTCCGGCATGGCCTCGACCACCGAGCCGGTGACGAGCGTGACATTGTCCTTCGCCAATGTGCGGAACCAGCCGTTGTCCAGGAGCATGCGCTTGCCGAAGGGCGGGTAATCCGGCAGCACTTGCGGCAGCAGATGCGTCGCCCCGCCAAGTTCCGAGGTGATATAGGCCTCAAGCCCCTTGCGGTGCGCATCGTTGATCGGGTTGATCGAACGGCCATGGCCGTCCCACGCAGGATCCTGTTGCAGCGCCTCGTAGAGCTTGTCGTTGAACGCCCAGCTGAGCCGAATGCGGTACCAGCGGCGGTACAGCGGAACCGCATCAAGCAATCGGCGCAGCGGTTCGGGGATGGTCTTGCCGAACTTCGGAAAGGGCGCGGCCCATTGCGGGGTGCGCTGCACGATTGTCAGCGACGCGACGGTGTCCGCAATCGCGGGCGCAACCTGCATCGCGCTCGCACCGTTGCCGATCAGCACCACATCGCGCCCTTCCATCGGCACGCCTTCATCCGGATAAGTGGCAGTGTGGAAGCTGGGGCCCTTGAAGGTTTCGAGCCCTGGGATATCGGGCAGCCGGGGCTTGTTGAACGCGCCGACGCCGCTGATCAGGATCGACGCGCGCAAGGTTTCGCTCTTGCCCGTCTCGTTGGTGACGAGGGCGGTCCATTCGCCTGCAGCCTCGTCAAACCGCGCTTCGGTCACCTCAACGCCGAAGCGGATGTGCCGGGTGATGTCGTGATCGGCTGCGACCTTTTCGAGATAGCCGTGGATCTCCCGGCTGCCGGCGAAGAAGCGCGACCAGTCGTAGGGCGCGAACGAGAACGAATAGAGATGGCTCGGCACGTCACAGGCTGCGCCCGGATAGCGGTTCTCGAGCCAAACGCCGCCGGGTCGATCATGGCGCTCGACGATCGTATACGGAATGCCCGCTTCCGCCAGCTGGATGGCGGCGCACAGGCCCGAAATCCCCGCGCCAATGATCAGCGCGCGAAAACCTTCCGGAACCGGGGCAGGTGCCGTCTCTCTGCCGTCAGCCGCTGGCAGATCGAGATCCGCGCGGATCATCGGGGCGTATGTTGCGGGGACAGTTTCGCCGAGCGAGACGCTCATCATCTCGACGAGTAGCGAATCTGACGGGTTCACCAGGGGAGCCAGCTCTCCGCCAAAATGCCGGGTCAGCGCGGCGTGGGCGGCATCGCGGATTTCGCGCTGCACATCATCGGGCAGACCGCCGCTGTCGTTGTCGTCCATCCCGCGCGTGCGGGTGGGGATGAACTTGCCTTCGATCCAGCTCCGTTCGCCCGTCAGCTGGACCAGCAGACAGGCAAGAGTCGGCACATT
>NZ_JAIXPP010000088.1 GCF_027486195.1 Novosphingobium sp. | reverse complement strand
TGCGGTCGGTATTGAGCACGGCCTCGGCTGCGGTGTCTGCCGGGTTGGCGGCAATCGCCTGCATCGCCTTGCCGAGATCGTCATTCCGCGCGGCGCCCGCCTTGGCGAAGAAGGCGCGCGTCGTATCGGAAAGCTCGAGTTTGAAGTCGTAGTTCTGCAGCTTCACGAGCGCGGCGGCGAGTTCGTAGATCGCGTTGTCGCGCACCGGGATCGAGCTGTGGCCGCCCGGATTGCGGGTTTCGAAGCGGTAGTTCTGCACGCCCTTCTCGCCGACCTGGATCGATTCCACCACGAGCTTGCCGCCTTCGGAGATGCCCTTGCCATTGGTGCGCCCGCCGCCGCCTTCGTTGAGCGCGTAGGCTGCATCGATCAGATCGCGTTTGTTGTTCGCCAGCCATTCGGCTCCGTTGAACGCGTAAGTCGTCTCTTCGCCGCAGGTGAGCGCGAGCTTGAGCGTGCGCTTGGGCTTGAAGCCCTCCTGCTTGAAGCGGATCAGCGTATCGACCCAGCTTGCCGCCATCGCCTTGTCGTCGCTCGTGCCGCGCGCGTAGAGATAGCCGTTCTCCTCGATCAGCGTGAAGGGATCGCGCACCCAGTCCTCGCGCTTGGCTTCCACCACGTCGAGGTGGGCGAGCAGCAGGATCGGCTTCTCGGTCTTCGAAGTGCCAGGCATGACGGCGACAAGGCCGCCTTCCTTGGGCTTTTCGGGCGTGGCAAAGAGCGTCAGCTGGTCGTCGGTGAAACCTGCGGTCTTGAGGCGCACCGCCATGCGCTCGGCTGCCAGCGTGCAGCTGCCGGAAGAGAGTGTCGTGTTGGTTTCGACGAGCTCCTTGTAGAGGCTGCGGAACGCTTCCTCTCCGCCGTAGGGATCGGCCTTCGCGGCCGGCGCGGCCAGTGCCGGAGAGGTGAGCAGGGCGGCCGAAATGGCGCCGGTCAGCAGCTTGCGCATGGGGTGACAAGTCCTTTGTCGTGAGGCGGTTGCGCCGTGTTTCAGCACGATTGGCGCCCCGCCGCCAGTCCCCCTCGCTTCAGCGGGTGAAACAGGGCTCTCCCTTGTGCAAAACGGGCCGGATTCGCTTGGGAAATCGAGCTTTAATGCCTATGTCGGCATGATGGCCAGTACGAACGAAAACATCCCCAACGCCAACGAATATGGCGCCGATTCCATCAAGGTCCTGCGCGGGCTCGATGCAGTGCGCAAGCGCCCCGGCATGTACATCGGCGATACCGACGATGGCTCGGGCCTGCACCACATGGTGTTCGAGGTTTCGGACAACGCGATCGACGAGGCGCTGGCCGGGCATTGCGATCTCGTGCTGATCGAATTGAACCCCGATGGTTCGGTATCGGTGGAAGACAATGGCCGCGGCATCCCCACCGGCATCCATGCCGAGGAAGGCGTTTCCGCCGCCGAAGTGATCATGACCCAGCTCCACGCGGGCGGGAAGTTCGAGAACACCAGCGACGACAATGCCTACAAGGTTTCCGGCGGTCTCCACGGCGTCGGCGTCTCGGTGGTCAACGCGCTTTCGGAATGGCTCGAACTCACGATCTGGCGCGACGGGCAGGAGCACTGGATGCGCTTCGAGCACGGCGATGCGGTCGGCCCGCTCAAGGTCACCGGCCCGGCTCCGGCTGATGGCAAGGGCGGGGTGAAGAAGGGCACGCGGGTCACGTTCTCGGCCAGCCACGACACCTTCAAGAACGTGCTGGAGTTTGATTTCGACAAGTTGCAGCATCGCTACCGCGAGCTGGCCTTCCTCAATTCCGGCGTGCGCATCCTGCTGCGCGACAAGCGGCACGAGGAAGTGGCCGAGCACGATCTCTACTACGTCGGCGGGATCGGGGCGTTCGTGCAGTACCTTGATCGCAACAAGCAGCCGCTGATGCCCGAGCCGATCGCCATTTCCGCGAGCCGCGACGGCGTGGGCATCGATGTCGCGCTCGAATGGAACGACAGCTATTACGAGAACGTCCTCGCCTTCACCAACAACATCCCGCAGCGCGATGGCGGCACGCACCTTGCCGCGTTCCGCGCGGCGCTGACGCGCACGCTCAATGGCTATGCGGATCGTTCGGGGATGCTGAAGAAGGAAAAGGTCAGCCTTACCGGCGATGACATGCGCGAGGGGCTGACGGCGATCGTCTCGGTCAAGCTGCCGGACCCCAAGTTTTCCTCGCAGACCAAGGACAAGCTGGTCAGCTCCGAAGTGCGCCAGCCGCTCGAAAGCCTGATGGCCGACAAGATGAGCGAATGGCTGGAGGAAAACCCCGCCCACGCCCGCGCCGTGATCCAGAAGGTGATCGACGCCGCGGCCGCGCGCGAAGCCGCCAAGAAGGCGCGCGAACTGACGCGGCGCAAGGGCGCGATGGATATCGCCAGCCTGCCCGGCAAGCTGGCGGATTGCCAGGAGCGCGATCCCGCCAAGTGCGAACTGTTCCTCGTCGAGGGCGATTCGGCAGGCGGTTCGGCCAAGCAGGGGCGTGATCGGCATTTTCAGGCGATCCTGCCGCTCAAGGGCAAGATCCTCAACGTGGAGCGCGCGCGGTTTGATCGGATCATCGGTTCGAAGGAAGTCGGCACGCTGATCCAGGCCATGGGGACCGGCATCCGCGACGAGTTCAACCTCGCCAAGCTGCGCTATCACAAGATCGTGATCATGACCGACGCCGACGTCGACGGCGCGCATATCCGCACGCTGCTGCTCACGTTCTTCCACCGCCAGATGCCCGAGATCATCCGCGAAGGGCACCTCTTCATCGCCCAGCCGCCGCTCTACAAGGTGGCGAAGGGGCGCAGCGAGGTCTACCTCAAGGACGGCCCCGCGCTCGATCGCTACCTTGTCGAGGCAGGCCTTGCCGGCCGCATGCTGGAAACCGCCGGCGGTGCGCGCAGCGGGGCGGATCTTGCGGGCCTTGTCGAGCACGCGCTGCGCTTCCGCAACCTGATGGCCTTCGCGCCCAAGCGCTATGATCCGACGATCATTGAGGCGCTGGCGCTGGCGGGCGCGCTGGAGCCCGAGATGACCGCAGCCGAGCGCGACGCGGCGCTGGCTGCCAGCGTGCGCTGGATGGACCGGGGCGAGCACGATGCGCGCTGGGTTGCCGAAGTGGCCCCCGATGGCGGCTATCGCATCCAGCGCGTGTGGCGCGGGGTGACCGACAACCACACGATCGAACCCGGCTTCCTTTCGAGTGCCGAGGCGCGCAAGCTCGCCCGCCTCGCCGGGGAGCAGGCCGAAGTCTATGCCATGCCCGCGCGGCTGGTGCGCACCAGCGCCGCCGCTGCCGAGCCGGAGCCAGAGGCCGTGCTGGAAGGGCAGGAGGGCGAGGCCGAAGCGCCCGCGCCCGTGCGCCCGGCGACCAAGGAAAGCGCCGGGATCACCCGGCCTTCTGAACTCCTTGCGCAAGTGCTGGCGGCGGGGCGCAAGGGCCTTGCCATCTCGCGCTACAAGGGCCTGGGCGAAATGAATGCCGATCAGCTGTGGGAGACGACACTCGATCCCACGCAGCGCTCGCTGCTGCAGGTGAAGATGGAAGACGCCGACGTGACCGACGAAATCTTCACCCGCCTGATGGGCGACGTGGTCGAACCGCGCCGTGATTTCATTCAGGAAAACGCGCTCAACGTGGCGAACCTGGACGTCTGAGGTGGCGGGCGCGACTCTGGCCGATATCCCCTGGGATCAGGCCGCGACGATGATCGACCTCGAAGGCCGCGTGCCGATCATCGGCACGATCCGCGAATGCGCGATGCACTTCACGCTCTACAAACCGCACGCGCGCGAGAATGCGCGTCTGCTGCTGACGGTGCCGGTCCACCGCGAGGGGCGGGCGACGCGGACCTGGCTGCTGGAGCCTGCGGAGATCGCGGTGCTGGCGGCGCGGTTGAAGGAAGAAGAGTAGACGCGAGCGGCCATTGCCCCTGCACCACGGGAGTTTGGGGCCTCTTCTCGTCTCTAACCTATCCCGTTCGTGTCGAGCGAAGTCGAGACACCAAGCGCGGTGTGTGGTGTCTCGACTTCGCTCGACACGAACGGGACGGGGTGGAACCCGGTTTTAATCAGGTCTGTGCCATCTTCCCCGCGATGGAACTCTATTTCCTCATCGCCGGTCAGGCGCTGTGCCTGTTCAGCCTCTGGGCCATTGCCCGCCATGATTGGGTGCGCCTGACGCGCGCCTCGCGCCGCATCGGCGCGGTGGTGACGGGCCATCGTTCCAGCTGGAGCGACGGCAGCAAGAGCTTTGCGGCGATTTACCGGTTCACGCTTGGCGGCGCAGAGCATGATGTGACGGACGCGGTGTATGGCTCAAGCCCCAAGCCACCGGTCGGCACAAGGGTTGAGCTCGCCTACCCGGAAGGCCGCCCCGATCTGGCCCGGCCGCCAAGGCCGCTGCTGTGGCTGTCGATTTATGGCCTGCTGGTGGGGCTGGACGCCGTTCTGCTGGCGAAGATGATGAGGTGGATCGGGGGCTGACTTTGCGGCGCACTCTGGCCCGCACGCCACATCCGGCCCTTTTCATCCCCGCGAGATTCTCCCCTCGTCATTCCCGCGAAGGCGGGAATCCAGGGCGGCGCAGCGCTGCTGGATTTGGGCGCACGGCGGCGCCGCGAGCGGAAAAGGCAAGTGGATCGCGCGGCCGGTGCGGCGCCGTTTGAGGGCGCTGCGGGAAGGACGTCGCAGTGCTGCTTCGTTTGCGAACGGCTGGAAGGGGCAGTTGCCGATCCGGCTCGACCTGAAAGGGACCAGACCCGGATGCCAGGGGCGGCTCGCATGCCAGCCGGCAACCGGCTTCACCGGGCTTTGGGGCCGGGCGAGGCGTGGGCAGTGATCCACTGGGCACGGCATCTGCCGGGCCGAGGCCTTGGGGCGACGCCCCGCCTTCAACCCGCAGCCCGCACCGACCGCGTTGGCCCTTGGCGTAAACGCTTCCGGCCAGAAGAGCGGGGGGAAGGCTGGCCTCGCCTGCTCCCGATCCAGGGCGGCTTTTAACCTATTTGGTTTGTGTTGTCAAGATTGAGGCGTATTTGTGGTCGGAAGCGTCGCTGGCCCACCCCTAACCCCTCCCGCAAGCGGGAGGGGGATTGAAGTGCAGCGCTTTTACTCCCCTCCCGCTTGCGGGAGGGGCAGGGGGTGGGTTTACTCCGCCGCGATCCCCGCCGCCTTGAACATATCGGCTTCAACTTCCTCAACCAGCTCGTTCGCCGGCTCTGCCGACTTCGCCTTGCGGCGGCTGTCGAAGCTGGACCAGACGGTGTTCCAATCGCCGCGGGTGGCGGCCTTGGAGTATTCGGTGGCGCGGGTTTCGAAGAAGTTGGCGTGTTCGACACCGTTGAGCAGCGGGGTCAGCCAGGGGAGGGGGTGTTCCTCGATCATGTAGATTGGCTGGAAGCCCAGCTGGCCGAGGCGCCAATCGGCGATGTAGCGGATGTACTTCTTGATTTCCTTGGGGCTCAT
>NZ_JAIXPP010000127.1 GCF_027486195.1 Novosphingobium sp. | reverse complement strand
GAAGTTGAACGCACCGACATAGGCGCGCGTCGACATGTCCTGCTTGTTGACCTTCATGTAGTCGAGCCCGTCGGAGATTTCCTCCCAGACGTTCTTCTTCGGATCGAGGTGATCGCGGCTCTGGTCGACATAGCCGAGGCGCACCGTCTGGCCGATCTCAATCGTGCCGCTGTCGGGCGTTTCCTGGCCGGTGATGAGCTTGAACAGCGTGGACTTGCCCGCGCCGTTCGGCCCGATCACGCCGACGATGCCGCCCGGCGGGAGGAGGAACGAGAGGTTCTCGAACAAGAGCTTGTCGCCATAGGCCTTGGAGATGTTCTTGGCCTCGATCACCTTGCCGCCGAGGCGCTCTGGCACCTGGATGACGATCTGGGCCTTGTTGATCACGCGGCTTTCGGTCGATTCCACCAGCTGGTCGAACGCCTTGATGCGGGCCTTGCTCTTGGTCTGGCGGCCCTTGGTGCCGGCGCGGATCCAGTCGAGCTCGTCCTTGATCGCCTTCTGCTTGGAGGTGTCCTCGCGCTCTTCCTGTTCGAGCCGTTTGGCCTTGGCTTCGAGGTAGGTCGAGTAGTTGCCCTCGTAGGGGAAGTACTTGCCGCGATCGAGTTCGAGGATCCAGCCGACGACGTTATCGAGGAAGTAGCGGTCGTGAGTGATCATCAACACCGCGCCGGCATATTCCTTGAGGTGGTTTTCCAGCCAGTTGACGCTTTCGGCATCGAGGTGGTTGGTGGGTTCGTCCAGCAGCAGGATCGAAGGCTTCTGGATCAGCAGGCGGGTTAGCGCGATGCGGCGCTTTTCGCCGCCCGAGAGGTTGTCGACTGGCCAGTCACCCGGCGGGCAGCGCAGGGCCTCCATCGCGATTTCGAGCTGGTTGTCGAGCGTCCAGCCATCGACCGCGTCGATCTTGTCCTGCAGTTCGGCCATCTCGGCACCGAGCGCATCGAAATCGGCGTCTTCCTCGCCCATTTCCATGCCGGTCTGGTTGAAGCGATCGACCATGTCGGCAATCGCGCGCGCACCGTCCTTGACGTTTTCGAGCACGGTCTTGCTGGTGTCGAGCTGCGGCTCCTGTTCGAGATAGCCGACTGTGATGTTCTCGCCCGGCCAGGCTTCGCCCGTATAGTCCTTGTCGATCCCGGCCATGATCTTGATGAGCGTCGACTTGCCGGCGCCGTTGGGGCCGACGATACCGATCTTGGCACCCTGATAGAACTGCAGGTTGATGTTGCTCAGCACCGGCTTGGGCGCGCCGGGGAAGGTCTTGGTCATGTTCTTCATGACGTAGGCGTATTGGGCGGCCATCGGAGGTCCTTGCGTATTCTCGGGAAGCTGGATTTGGCCCGCGCTCTACAGGGGCGCGGGGCCGTGGGCAAGCGGGGTGAGGGGTGGGAATGCGGCGGTTTCGCGTGGAGGCGAAGAGAAGAAGGAAGGATGTTTCGCGCAGAGACGCAGAGGACGCAGAGAGGCAGCACCTGCGGCAAAGCCGCTTTCAACCTGCAATGCTCAGGACACGAACAAAGGCCTGCGGCCAGCCAGTCACCGCCCTTTTCTTCTCAGCGCGCTCTGCTCCCTCTGCGTCTCTGCGCGAAACCCCTTTTTCCCTTCCCGCCAAAACAGATAACGGTGATCCGCCTCAGCCCGCCGTGCGCGCCTTGAAGAAGGCGATGACGTCCTGCTCAACCTGCTTCGTCGCGCTGCCCGGTTCGTCGATCAGGTGCCAGGTCAGCACTGAATGCGGGGCGATGGGCGCGCTGGGATTGGCGTCGGCATCGGGCAGTTCGACCGTTACGCAGCGCTCGCCGAAGGTGTCCTTGAGCATGGCAAAGCGCCCATCGGGGACGAAGCCGTCGCTCGGGAAGCGCAGCGCCATCAGGTGCAAGTCTTCTTCCTCGAACCGGCGCTTGGCACAGGCGATTTCATCGGCGCTCGCATCGATCCGCGCGGCGCCCTTTTTGCCCAGCGGGAGCGAGGGCTGCGAGAGGACCGGGGCCACGACCGCAGGCTCTGTCATCATCGCGAGCGCGAAGCCGCCGGTGAAGCACATGCCGACCGCGCCGACCCCGCGCCCGCCGCATGTCGCATGGGCATGCCGCGCGAGCGCGCGAAGCCAGTCGACGATGGGGCTCGACTTGCCATTGGCCCAGACGTTGAATTCGCGGCGCACGCAGATTGCCCAGAGCATCTGGCCGACGGTGTAGGCCTTTGTGGGTTTGCGCCCGTCCTCGCCAAACAGGCTGGGGCAATAGACCGTCATGCCCTGCGCGGCGACGCGATCAGCGAAGCGCAGCACTTGCGGGTGGAGGTTGGGCATTTCGTGCATGACGATGACGGCGGGGCCGCTGCCCTTGCGCCAGACGCGGCGCGTATAGGGGCCATCGGTGAAATCGAAGGCTTCGTAGCCGGCGAAGGCTTCGGGATTCTTCATGGCTTCCCCCTGATGCAAAAAGACCCGGACGGTGATGGCACCGACCGGGTCCTTTTTCGCGCCCCTCAGATGCGTATCAGAGGCGTTCGATGATGATCGCCGGGGCCATGCCGCCCGCTGCGCACATCGTGACGAGGCCGTAGCGGCCGCCCGAGCGTTCCAGTTCATCGAGCGCGGTGCCGATGAGGATCGAGCCGGTCGCGCCGATCGGGTGGCCCAGCGCCATGGCGCCGCCGTTGATGTTCACCTTGGCGCGGTCGAGTTCGAGATCGCGGATGAATTTTTCGGCGACGACGGCGAAAGCCTCATTGATTTCCCAGACGTCGATGTCTTCCTTGGTCAGGCCCGCCTTGGCGAGGACCTTCTTGGCGGCGGGAACCGGCGCGTTGAGCATCAGCGTGGGATCATCGCCCTGATTGGCATAGGCGACGATGCGCGCGCGGGGCTTCAGGCCGTGCTTCTCCGCATAAGCGGGCGAGGTGATGAGCAGCGCGGCGGCGCCATCGACGACGCCCGAGGAATTGCCCGCGTGGTGGACGGGCTTGATGTCCACGTCCGGATAGCGGCGATTGATCTGCTTGCGGAAGGTGACGCCGCCGCCGAGATCGAAGTCCATCATCCCGGCGAACGCAGGCTTGAGGCTGGCGAGGCCTTCCGCAGTCGTTTCGGGGCGGGGGAATTCCTCGTGGTCGAGCGCGACGGTGCCGTCCTCGTTG
Source organism: Novosphingobium sp. (assembly GCF_027486195.1). Taxonomy (GTDB): domain Bacteria; phylum Pseudomonadota; class Alphaproteobacteria; order Sphingomonadales; family Sphingomonadaceae; genus Novosphingobium. Next base: position 25,504 of record NZ_JAIXPP010000127.1, on the reverse strand, counting down.
AGCACGGGGATCAGCGACTTGGCGAAGCGGTCTTCCTTGATCGCCATGTCGGCGCGCTGCTGGCTGACGAGGGCGAGCGCATCGAGTGCCTCACGGCTGATGCCCTCGATCGTGGCGATGGCATCGCCGCAGATGCCCTGGTGCGATTGCGGGTGGAGCTCGTCGAGCGCCATGTTGCCCGAGCCCATCAGGCGCGGCGGGAAGCCGGCATTGGCTTCGGCCGCGGCGTTGGCGGCGGTGAAGCTCATCATTTCGGTGCCGCCCGCGATGACGCAGTCTTCCATCCCGGACATGACGGTGGCTGCGGCCAAGTTCACCGAAGTGATGCCGCCGCCGCAGAAGCGGTCGAGCGTGGTGCCGCTGGCGGTGATGTTGAAGCCCGCCGCAAGCGCGGCCATGCGGCCCAGATCGCCGCCCTGCTTGCCGACCTGCGAGGAGGTGGACCAGATGATGTCGTCCACCGTGCCGGTATCGAGGTTGTTGCGCTCTGCGATGGCCTTCATGACCGTGGCGGCGAGGTGCTGCGGGTGCAGGTGCGACAGCGCGCCCTTGCCCGGCTTGCCCACCCCGCGCGGGGTGCGGACGGCATCAATGATATAGGCTTCGGCCATGTCAGACTCTCCCAAGTAGGTTAATCGAGCGATTAAACCGCTGCGCGCGCCTGCGCAAGGGGGAACCTCGACAGCGGTGCGGGGCGCGGCTTATGGTGGGCGCACAATCACCAATAGGAGCCCACCATGCTGCACGCCGAACTGCTGGAGCAGGCCCGGAGCCTTGAACCGCAGATCACTGCGCTGAGGCGCGCAATCCATGCCGAGCCGGAGCTGGGGCTGCACACACCGCTGACGGCCAGCAAGGTGCGCGCGGCGCTGGCGCATCTGCCGCTGACGTGGCGCGAGGGGCCTTCGACAACTGGGCTGGTCGCGACGCTCAAAGGCGGAGCAGGCGAGGGCCGGCGGGTGCTGCTGCGCGGGGATATGGACGCGCTGGAGATGCCCGAGGAGACCGGGCTGGAATTTGCCTCGCAGTTTGCGGGGCGGATGCATGCCTGCGGGCACGATGCACACACCGCGATGCTCGCGGGGGCGGCGGAATTGCTCTGCGCGCGGGCGGACAAGATTGCCGGCGAAGTGCAGTTCATGTTCCAGCCGGGCGAGGAAGGGCACCACGGCGCGCGGTTCATGATCGACGACGGACTGCTGGAACCGAAGGCGGACGCGGCCTTTGCGCTCCACATCATGCCCAACAGCCCGCACGGGATGATCGCGGGGCGCGCCGGGCCGCTGCTGGCTTCGGCGGACCGCTTCGAGATCACGGTGAAGGGCGATGGCGGTCATGCCTCCATGCCGCACGATACACTGGATCCGGTGCCGGTGGCCTGCGAGATCGTCAGCGCGATCCAGGCGATGGTGACGCGCAAGTTTTCGGTGGCGGACCCGGTGGTGGCGACGGTTTCCAAGATCGAGGCGGGGACGGCCTACAACGTGATTCCGGATGCGGCGCATCTGCTCGGCACGATCCGCACGCTTTCGCCCGCTTCGCGCGCGAAGCTGCACGAGGCGCTGCCGACGCTCGCTCGGCATATCGCTGCGGCGCACGGGCTGACCGCAGAGACGGCGATCATTCCGGGCTTTCCGGTAACGATCTGCGATGCGCGCGCGGTCGATCTCGGCGCGGCAGTGGCGGAGGAAATTGCCGGTGAAGGCAGGTTCCACCGGATGGCGCACCCGATCATGGGGGCGGAGGATTTCTCCTATGTGCTGGAGCAGACGCCCGGCGCGATGTTCTTCCTTGGCGTGGCGCCGCAGGGGGCGGACTGGAAGAGCTGCTGCTCGATCCATTCGACGCGGATGATGCTGGATGAAAGCGTGATGCCGCTGGGCGCGGCGATGCTGGCGGGCTGTGCGGAGCGGTTTCTGGCGGAAGGCTTTGCGTGAGGACCAAAGTGCCGTGTGCGGTGTCTCGACTTCGCTCGACACGAACGGGTCCCTTGGGGGAAGGCTGTTTGATTGCGTGAGGTGCAATGCTGCCGTCTTGAAGGGCTAGCATCGCAGGCGGTGATCTGACAGGGGCTGCCACATGCAAGACCGGGTTCTGCCGCTGAGCGGCATTCACAATTTTCGCGACTATGGCGGCTACGGCGCGCGGGGCGGCATGGTGCGTAAAGGGCATCTGTGGCGTTCGGGGCATCACTTCGATGCGACGCCGGACGATCTCGATGTGGTGCACCGCATCGGCATCGCGCGGGTTATCGACTTGCGCGGGGATAGCGAGCGCGCTTCATTTCCGTGTCTGCGGCATGAGCAATGGGCGGGGCAGGTGGTGTTTTACCCCGGCGAGACGGCCGGAGATCATGGCAGGGCGGTGCATGATGAGGCCGCTGCTGGCGTGCGGACTGCGGACGATGCGCGGGCCACGATGGTGAAGCTTTACGACAAGCTGCCGTTCCGCCCGGTGCTGGTGGGCACGTTCCGGCTCTACCTCCAGACCCTTGCCGAGGACCATGGGCCGAGCCTGCTGCACTGCTTTGCCGGCAAGGACCGCACCGGCGTGGGCGCTGCAATCGTCCACCGGCTGCTGGGCGTGCATGCGGACGACGTGATGGCGGATTACCTGCTGACCAACACGGCCGGCAATTCCGAGGCACGGATCGCGGCGGCGGCAACCAATGTTCGCGCAAGCTTCGGCCCGATGATGACGGACGATGCGCTGCGCACGATCATGGGCGTACAGCCGGAGTTTCTGGAAAGCGCCTTCGCCGCGATGGAGCGCGAGCACGGGACGTTCGAGGCCTATGCCGAGGCGGTGCTGGGCGCGGATGCGGCGCTGGTGGCGCGGCTGGAAGAGCGGTTGGTGGTTTGAGGGGCGGATTCAGGTCCGAGTCATCACCACCGACTCAAGCCGCCGGTCGGCCAAGTCCTCCGGCGTGATCCACCATTGCAGTGCGCCGCCGCCGAAGTGATGGCCGATGGCGGAGTTGGTCGGCAGTTCGAGCAGCAGCAGGTGCGTTGCGGCCAGCTCCGCTTCGCCGCTGGCAGGGGCGAGCAGACGCGCCGGGGGCGGGGCGATCACGCCTTCGGGTGTGCGCCGGGCGAGGGCGTGCCGGTAGGCGACTCGGGCGGTGATCTCTTCGGGGAACTTGGCCGCTTCCTGCGGCGAGGCGTGCAGCGTCGTCTCGATCGCGGCTTCGACGGCCTCGGGAATCACCCGTTCGGCCAGGGCGCGGTGGGTGGCGAGCCAATCCCAGAAAGCCTTGCGCACGGGCGGGGCGATGGGGGCGAGCGCGGGGTTGTTCAGCGCGTGGTCGAACCAGGCCTGCGCTTCCTCGCGCACGGCCTTGAGCTGGGCGGCGCGTTCGTCCGCCTCAAGGCTGGGGTAGGGGTCGTGGACGACGGTGCGCGATGCGCGGTCCGCCTCGCGCACGAGGGCGGCGGAGGTGATCTGCACGGAGATCCAGTCCTGCGGATAGCCGTACCACAGCGGTTCGAAGCCCTGACCGTCAGGCCCATGAAAATCCGCGAGATCCAGCGCGGGCGCGAGCTCGTTCTGCCCTTGCGCATCGAGCAGGGCACGCGCCGTGGCGGCATTATGCGGCCAGCCGGGTGAGTCCGATTCGGGCAGGGCGATCAGCCGCGGTGCGACAGGCCAGCGGGGCAGGATCTGCGTGCCGTGAGCGGGCGTGAGCGCCCAGGGCCAGACCAGCGCGGCTTCATCGCCATAGGCCATGGCGAGGCCCTGCGGCACATCGAGTCCATGCCACGGCATTCCCGCATAGCCCTGCGCGTGGATCACCCGGAAGGCATCGCCGGGGCCCCAATCGCAATCGAGAAACACGGCCAGCGCGCCTTCGGAAGGCAGCAGGCCGAGGCCTGCCTCGTCGGGCACTTCGGCAAGATCGATCTGGAGGAGGAAATGGAGCGGCTTGCCGGTGCCTGGATGGACCGGCCATTCCGCTGTGCCGGGAAGCACCGGGGTGCCGCCAAGCCAACTGCGGCCTTCCGGCGCGCGGTGCGGGGGGAAGTGCTGGCGCAGCACCACGGCCTGCCGCGTGGAGGCGGCGAGCGGGGCCGGTGCTTCGGGCGATGTGGCTGCCGGTTTGGGTTCGCCCGGCTCCTCAAGCTCTGCATAGGGGGCGGCGGGCAGCGCATTGGCTGCCTCGGCCTCGGCCAGCGAAGCGGCTGAAATCATGCGGCTGCGGCCGACTTTTTGCGGCAGGGCTTCGGGTTCGGGCTCGGGATCGGCGGCTTCATCCGCGGCCTTCCGGCGCTTTGCCTGTTTCGGCTTGCGCGGCTTTGGTTCCTGCAGCGCGCGTTGGCGCAGCCAGTACCAGATCAGCGCGATGAGCCCCAGCGCGCTGGCAATGAAGATGGCGAAGATTGCGACTAGGGCGAGCACGCGTTCACCTTTCCGGTGTTACGCTGCGGTATTAGGCCCAAACCTGCAACAAATGGTTATTTTGGGGTGAAGGGGCCGGTTCGGCGTTTTGCGGTCTGGTGCTGCGCGTTGGCGCTCTGGATCCCCGCCTGCGCGGGGATGACGAAGGGGTAGGCGGCGATGACGAGGGGGTAGGCAGCGATGACGAAGGGGCGCGGGGATGCCCAACAAAAAAGGGGCGGGAATTCGTCCCGCCCCTCTTCAACTCGGTTCGATGCCAATCAGGCTTCGACGGCCATGGCGGTTTCGAGGTTTTCGACGATGGCTTCGAAGAACTTCTCGGTGGTCATCCACGGCTGGTTGGGGCCGATCAGGATGGCGAGGTCCTTGGTCATCTTGCCGCTCTCGACCGTTTCGATGCACACCCGCTCGAGCGTTTCGGCGAACTTCACCACTTCGGGGGTCTCGTCGAACTTGCCGCGATAGATCAGGCCGCGCGTCCAGGCGAAGATCGAGGCGATCGGGTTCGTCGACGTGGCCTTGCCCTGCTGGTGCTGGCGGTAGTGGCGCGTGACGGTGCCGTGCGCGGCTTCGGCCTCGATTGTCTTGCCATCGGGCGACATGAGGACCGAGGTCATCAAGCCGAGCGAGCCGAAGCCCTGCGCCACGGTATCGGACTGCACGTCGCCATCGTAGTTCTTGCAGGCCCAGACGAACTTGCCTGACCACTTGAGCGCCGAGGCGACCATGTCGTCGATCAGGCGGTGTTCGTAGACGATATCGGCGGCGGCGAACTTTTCCTTGAAGCCTTCGGTTTCGAACACTTCCTGGAACAGATCCTTGAAGCGGCCGTCATAGGCCTTGAGAATCGTGTTCTTGGTCGAGAGGTAGACCGGCCAGCCGAGGCCGAGGCCATAGTTGAACGAGGCGCGGGCGAAATCGCGGATCGAATCGTCGAGGTTGTACATCGCCATGGCGACGCCGGCGCTCGGGAAATCGAACACGTCGAGATCGATCTTCTGGCCGTCATCGCCGTCCCACACGAGGCGCAGCTTGCCCGGGCCGGGGATCAGCGTGTCGGTCGCCTTGTACTGATCACCGAACGCGTGACGGCCGACGACGATGGGATCGGTCCAGCCCGGCACGAGGCGCGGCACGTTCTGGATCACGATGGGCTCGCGGAACACGACGCCGCCGAGGATGTTGCGGATCGTGCCGTTGGGCGACTTCCACATCTTCTTGAGCTTGAATTCCTCGACCCGCTGTTCGTCCGGCGTGATCGTGGCGCACTTCACGCCGACGCCATATTCCTTGATCGCATTGGCCGAATCGATGGTGATCTGGTCGTTCGTCTCGTCGCGCTTCTCGACCGAGAGATCGTAGTACTTCAGATCGATATCGAGATAGGGAAGGATCAGGCGTTCGCGGATCCACTGCCAGATGATCCGCGTCATTTCGTCGCCATCAAGCTCGACGACAGGATTCTTCACCTTGATCTTTGCCATGGTTTTGTATGCCTTCCCCGGGGAGGTGATCTAAAGAAATTTGGCGTTCCTTAGCAGGCGCTTGGCGGCGCGCAAGCGGTCCAATCTCACCAAAGGGCAAGGCGCGTCCGGATTCGCGCGGTTTGGGTCTGGACAGCGGCGGGGGGGCGGCTCTAGACATTTAACCAAGCGATTAAGCGCCGATCAAAGGAGAGATGCCGTGAGCGATGCACCCGAAGTCCTGACCGAAGTGGACGGCAACGTCCTGATCGTCACCATCAACCGGCCCGAAGCCAAGAATGCGATGACCAAGGCTGCTGCCGAAGGAATCGCCGCGGCGATGGACCAGTTCGATGCCGATGTGGACCTGCGCTGCGCGATCCTGACCGGCGCGGGCGGCACGTTCTGCTCTGGGATGGACCTCAAGGGCTTCCTGCGCGGCGAGCGGCCGAGCGTGCCGGGCCGCGGTTTTGGCGCACTTTCGCAGTGGACGCCGAAGAAGCCGATCATCGCAGCGGTCGACGGCTATGCGCTGGCTGGCGGCATGGAACTGGCGCTTTCGTGCGATCTGATCGTGGCGAACCGCGCGTCCAAGTTCGGCATCCCCGAAGCGAAGCGCGGCCTTGCGGCGGCGGCTGGCGGCCTGATCAAGCTGCCACGGCAGATTCCGCCGCGCATCGCGATGGAACTCGCGCTGACGGGCGATTTCATCGATGCGGAGCGCGCCTATGCGCTGGGCTTCATCAACGAGATCACCGACGGCCCCTCGCTGGAAGCCGCCAAGGCGCTGGCCGCCCGCGTTGCAGCCAATGGCCCGCTGGCGCTGATCGCGTCGAAGGCCATCGTGCGCGATTCGCACGAATGGACCGAGGCCGATATGTGGGACAAGCAGGAGGCCTATATCGCGCCGGTGTTCACCTCGTCCGATGCGCGCGAGGGATCTCTGGCGTTCGCCGAGAAGCGCAAGCCCAACTGGCAGGGCAAGTAAGCCTGCTGGATCACCCATGACCCGCTCATGCTGAGCTTGTCGAAGTATCAGGCGCACAGGTCGCGCCTGCACCCTTCGACAGGCTCAGGGTGAGCGGTCCGGTGATCGGGCAGCTTGGTTCACGCTGCCTGCAACCCAACAAAAAAACCCGCCGAGGCGGGGTTTTCGAAGCGATGGTGGGCGTAGCAAGGATTGAACTTGCGACCCCTACGATGTCAACATAGTGCTCTACCACTGAGCTATACGCCCGCACCATCAAGCTTCCGCCGCGCCCCGGAGCGCTTTGGAGAGGCAGCCCATTAGCCTTGGGCGGCTGGGCTGGCAAGGGGGGTTTTTCTGACTCCTCCGACCGTGCGATTGGAAGAAGTTACCCCTCTGTCAGTCCTGCGGACTGCCGCCGCCCCATTTGTGCTGCGCAAAAATGGAGAGGATCAGGACGTCAGCGCAAATTGCCGGTCATCGGCGAATCGGCGAAGACGCGTTCCACTTCCATCACGAGATCGCGCAAGTGGAAGGGTTTCGAAAGCACGCGCGCGCTTGGCGCCTCGCGGTTGGCCTTGAGCGTGACGGCAGCGAAGCCGGTGATGAACATGACCTTGGTGGCCGGGCTGATCTCCGCGCAGCGCTGTGCGAGTTCGATCCCGTCCATTTCTGGCATGACAATGTCGGACAGCAGCAAGTCGAAATGCTGGCTTTCCAGCAGGGGTACCGCCTCGGTGCCGCGATCGACCGACACCACTTCGTAGCCCGCGTTCTCAAGCGCGCGTGCGAGGTAGGTGCGCATCGCTTCTTCGTCTTCGGCGAGGAGGATTCGAATCATGGTCACCTTCAATCGTCTTGCCAGTCTGCCTGGACCCGGTCAGCCTGGGCTTCTGTGCCCGCGAGCCGTAGCTGACGGCATTCCTTATCCGATTGCCTAAACCCGCGCAGGTTAAGATTCCGTCCAGATCGGCTCCCGGGACTTAATCGCGATCGCAAAAGGGCAAACTCTGAACCCGCGCCGGACAAGGACGATTTCCGGCCTGCAAAGCACCATGGAGCACTTTGACATACGCGCCAAACCCCGGCAGCTTTTGGTCATGGATCGACTTTTTGCGTCGCCGGGCGAATCGCCTGCGCACGGCAGTGCCGCAAGCTTCAACGGGGCCACCGCCTCGAGTGGAGGAAGTGTCCCCGGTCTGGAGGGTTCACCAGCCTTCACCGTGTGGCAGAGCGATCCTTCGCCGGTGCCGGTGGTGATCGCGGTGCCGCATGCCGGACGCAGCTATCCGCCTGAACTGGTCTCGCGGATGCGCCAGCCTGCCTATAGCGCGCCGCGGCTGGAGGACCGGCTGGTCGATCTGGTCGGCCGCGCGGTTGCGGACCGCACCGGGGCGGCGCTGCTGGTGGCGCATGCGCCGCGCGCGATGATCGATCTCAACCGCGCCAGCGACGATGTCGATTGGGACATGGTTGGCGGCGGGGCACCGGATGCGAGCTCGCTCCCGGTTGCTTCTTCAACCTGGCGCCGCGCGCGCAGCGGGCTCGGCCTCGTGCCGCGGCGGCTGCCGGGGCTGGGCGAACTGTGGAAATGGCCGATCGCGCACGATGACCTCGCCGCGCGGATCGAAGGGGTGCACCAGCCTTATCACACCACGCTGGCGGCCCTGCTCGAAAACGTGCGGGGACGCTGGGGTGCGGCGCTGCTGATCGACCTGCATTCGATGCCGCCGCTGCCGGCGCGCGCGGGTGAACCGGCGGCGGAGTTCGTGGTGGGCGACCGGTTCGGCGCAGCCTGCGACGGCGCGCTGGTGGCGGAAGCCTTTGCCGCGCTGGGGCAGGCGCGGCGGCTGACGGCGCACAACCGTCCTTACGCGGGCGGTTATGTGCTGGAGCGGCATGCGCGCCGCCAGGCCGGTGTGCATTGCCTGCAGCTGGAAATCGACCGCCGGACCTACCTCGACGCCGCTCTGGCCGAACCGGGGCCGGGGCTTGATGAAACGATCGAGGTGGTTGCAGCGCTCGTCCAGCGCATGGCGATTGCGGTCGCCGATCTGGGCCGCGAGCGTGGCTTCTGGCGCGCGGCCGCAGAATAAATCCTTGAATCCAAGAAAAAACCGCCTGGAGCTTTGCTCCAGGCGGCCAAGGTTCAGGGAGGAGGTGCACCAGGTGCACCCGCCGCGCCGAGCCATGAGGGGAGCCCGTCGCGACTTACGGAAGATAGGTTGCGTCCTTCGACAGTGCAAGCAGTTTTGCCGCTCGCACTGTCGCGAATGGTAACAGCAACCGATCTGATCTGTAATACTGGCGATCAGAACGCCGGCAGCGGCGGCGTGGGGCCGACGCCCTGCTCAACCTGCTTGCCGAAAATCGTGCTCATCAGATCGAGCGAGAAGATGTGCGCGTAGACCAGCGGCAGCAGGCCGCTTTGCGCCCAGCCGCGCAGGACATCGCCGCGCATGTCGCGCAGCTTTTCCTGATTCACCATCTGGAAGCCGCGGTAGACGAAAGGCTGCTCGACACCGGGCTGCTGGATCGCAGCTTCGCCGTCCATCAGCAGATCATGCTTGGCGAGTTCTTCGACGAAGGCCTGCGTGCGCTGGCCGGCCTGCTCGAACTGCTCGCAGAACTGCAGGACGTTGCGGGTGGCTTCCGAAGGCTCCTCACCGCTGAACAGGGGTTCGCCTTCGGGGAAATCGCCGAGCAGGCCCGAGGAGGGATCGAAGCACAGCGAGAGATCGGTGGTTTCCTGCGTCAGCTTCGCGAGGAGGAAGGGATAGCGGCGGGCATAGGCCGGCACGTAGGCACCGGGGGCCACGTTGCCTTCGGCATCGACAAACACGTTGATGCCTTCGTTGAGACCCATCAGCGCCAGCGGCACCGGATTGTCGCCCGCAGCGAAGATGATCGGGAAGTGGCGCGCGGCCTGCGGAAATTCCTCAACCGTCAGCGGCACGGCATGCTGGCCGACCATCCAAGTCGCGGTCTGCGAGGCACGGGCCTTCCAGTTCGCATGATCGCGCAGGTTGAGCGGCGTGAGATCGTTGTAGAACAGGGGCAGGGATGCTTGCGGCGCGCTCGCCATGAAATTCTCTCCGTCAGACTGGTTGCCATGCACGCGCCAGAGCCGGCGGGATTGCGGCGGGAATTGGCCGTTTAGGGATTGTCCGTAGCCTGCGCAAGAGTGCCTGAAACAGCGTTGTCACACGCCGGGACTGGTCCCATCAAATCAGCTTGCCGGGATTGAGCAGTCCGTGCGGATCCAGCGCGGCCTTGATCTGGCGAAGCAGCGCCAGCGCGACCGGATCGCCAAGGCGCGCAAGCTCGTCGCGCTTGAGCTGGCCGATGCCGTGCTCGGCCGAAATCGAGCCGCCCCACCGGGTGACGAGATCGTGGACTTCGGCGCTGATCGCCTTGCCATCGCCCTGCTGCCATGTGGCCGGATCGACCCCGGCAGGCGCGATGACGTGGAAGTGAATGTTGCCATCGCCCAGGTGGCCGAAGCCGACCGCGCGCGTGCCGGGCCACGCCGCCTCGATCTGCGGCACCGCCTGCGCGACGAAATCGGGCATCAGGTGCGTGGGCACGCTGATATCGTGCTGGACGGCGGGGCCTAGCGCCCGCTCTGCCGGGGCGATGCTGTCGCGCAAGGTCCAGAATGCTTCGGCCTGCGCTTCGCTGGCGGCGATCGTGGCATCTGCAATCATACCGGCCTCGAAGGCGGAGGCCAGCAAGGCCTCGGCGCGTTCGGGCAGGGTGGCGGCAGCGGCTTCGTTGGTCGCGACGAGTTCGATGAGCGCGTGCCAGGCGTGGGGCTCTGCCAGCGGAGGGCGGGCAGAAGGGAGGTAGGCGCAGACCGCTTCGAGCGAATGGCGCGGCATGACCTCGAACCCTTCGAGCGCGGCGGCGGCGTGGCGTTCGGCATGGAGCAGCAGCGCGCGGGCGGCGTGGAGCGAGGCAAGGCCAGCCCAGAGCACGGCGCGCCCCGCAATGCGCGGCTCGAGCCGGAGCGTGGCGGCGGTGACGATGCCCATGGTGCCTTCCGAGCCGATCAGCACCTGCTTCAGGTCGAAACCGCGATTGTCCTTCTTGAGCGGGGTGAGGGTATCGAGCACAGAGCCATCGGCCATGACCGCCTCGAGCCCGAGCACCATCGCGCGCATCGTGCCGTGGCGCAGCACTTGCGTGCCGCCGGCATTGGTGGAGACGAGGCCGCCGATTGTGGCCGAACCCTTGCCGCCGAGGGTGAGGGCAAAGCGCAGACCGGCGGCGTCCGCCGCTTCGTGAAGCGTTTGCAGGACGACCCCCGCATCGGCGGTGACCATGCGGTTTTCGGCATCGAGCACGCGGATCGTGTTCATTCGGCGCAGGCTGAGCAGCAGGGCGTGGCCGCCGCTATCGGGCGTGGCGCCGCCCGACATCCCGCTATTGCCGCCCTGCGGCACCAGGGCCACACGGTGCTGGGCGCAGAGCTTCACCAGCGCGGCGACTTCGGCAGTGGAGGCGGGCGAGGCCATGGCGATGGCGCGGCCAGTGAAGCGCCCGCGCCAATCGGTGAGCCAGGGAGCCATGAGATCGGCATCGGCCGTAAAGCCGCGCGGGCCAAGCAGCGCGGCAGCCGCCGCAAGGAACGGTGTGTGATCGGTATCAGCCATCGCCTGCCGGGCTAATCCCGCCAGGGTGTTGTGGGCAATTCATTTTTTCTGAAAGGCGAGTTAAGCCGGGGTTCAATCAAAAGTGCTAACGGGGACAGGCGATTCTCCGGTGGCTTTCAGGGCCTGAAAAAGAGTCGGGGCGGGAAAAGAGTTTCGAGGGACCACACTGCTGTTGCAGTCATCATGACAACGTTATTCGATCTTTTTGCGAGCATCGCCCTGACCTTGCCGGGATTCCCGGCAGGCGAGAGCGCGTTTGCGCCGATCGATGACGCGGCGGTGGCGCAGGATGTGTGGGACGTGGCGGCGTTGCCGGCAGGCACGCTCCTGCTGGTCAACCCGCCGGCCTCCGCGCCGGCCGCAAGCGCGGCAGGGATCAACCCGATCGCGCCCGACGTGTGGGATCAGGTCCGCATCGAACAGCGCGTGATCATCCGCGTGACCCCGCGCGATGCCGGGCGCGATGCAGTGGCGCCGCAGATCATGCCGCTTCAGCCGATGCAGCCGATCATGCAGCCGATGCTGCCGCAGGCGCGCTCCAACGCCGTGCGCTTCCGCGAGCGCAAGACTGGCAAGTGCATGCCCGCGATGGGCATTGCTGCGGTGCAGCCGATCACTGATGGGCGGCTGATGTTCTACATGCGCGATCGGCGGATGCTGGCGGCGGGCCTCGAAAAGGCCTGCAGCGCGCGCGATTTCTACCTTGGCTTCTACATGTCGAAGACAGCGGACGGCCAGCTTTGCGTGGGCCGCGATGCCATCCATTCGCGCGCAGGGACGACCTGCAAGCTCAAGGATGTGCGCGAATACGTTCCGGTTGACGGAAACTGACGTTCGGGCGGCGGCCTCCGTAACCACTTTCCTTGACTTTCTAGGCCGTTTGGGACTAGGCGCGGGGCCACGATGGCGGTCCGCGAGGTCCGGCCTTCCGCGCGCCGGACAATCTGGCACGCATCTGCTTTTCGGAAAAACCACCACCCATGAAATTTGCCGATCTCGGCCTGTCTGACGAATTGCTCCAGTCGGTTCTCGACGCGGGCTACGATACCCCGACCGCGATCCAGGCGCAGGCCATCCCCTCGGTGCTGATGATGCGCGATATCATCGGCATTGCGCAGACGGGGACGGGCAAGACGGCGAGCTTCGTGCTGCCGATGATCGACATTCTGGCGCATGGCCGCCGCCGCGCGCTGATGCCGCGCTCCTTGATCCTTGAGCCGACGCGCGAGCTTGCCGCACAAGTCGCCGAGAATTTCGAGAAGTATGGCAAGAACCACGACCTGAAGATGGCGCTGCTGATCGGCGGCGTGCAGATGGGCGATCAGGTGAAAGCGCTGCAGGACGGCGTGGACGTGCTGATCGCGACCCCGGGCCGGCTGATGGACTTGTTCGAGCGCGGCAAGATCATGCTCAACGGCTGCAGCCTGCTGGTGATCGACGAGGCGGACCGCATGCTCGACATGGGGTTCATCCCGGACATCGAGACGATCTGTTCGAAGCTGCCCCCGCAGCGCCAGACGCTGCTGTTTTCAGCGACGATGCCGCCGGTGATCAAGAAGCTGGCGGACAAGTTCCTCAGCAATCCGAAAAGCATCGAGGTGGCGCGGCCCGCATCGAACAACACCAATATCGCCCAGCACAAGGTGCATGTCTCCACGCGCGGCAAGCGTGAAGCGCTGCGGCACCTTCTGCGCACCGACAACGTGGGCACCGCGATCATCTTCGCCAACCGCAAGACGACGGTGCGCGAACTGGCCAAGAGCCTGCAGCAGAGCGGCTTTTCGGCGGGCGAGATCCATGGCGACATGGACCAGAACGCGCGCAATGCCGAACTGCAGAAGTTCAAGGATGGGGTGATCTCGATCCTCGTCGCGTCCGATGTCGCCGCGCGCGGGCTGGACGTGAAGGGCGTGAGCCACGTGTTCAACTATGACACGCCGTGGCACCCCGATGACTATGTCCACCGCATCGGCCGCACGGGCCGCGCGGGGGCGACGGGCCGGGCGTTTACGTTCGTGACGGATGATGACGCCGAGGCGATTGCAAATGTCGAGAAGCTGACGGGGATGAAGATCCCTGTGTTCACGCTCGATGGCGCGGACGCGGCGGCTGCGCCGGTGGCGGAGAAGCGCGAGCGGGCGCCGCGTGCCGAGCGTGCGCCGCGTGCTGAAAAGGCCCCGCGCCGTGAGCGGGCACCGAAGGTTGCGGCGCCGGTGGACGAGATCGAGGTTTCGCCTGAACTGGCCGAGGCTCCGGCAATAGCACCGGCGCGGGTACCCCGCGCGCGGCGTGATGAACCGCGTCCGCCCAAGGATGTGCTGACCGAGCTGCCTTCGCAGCCGGGTGAATGGAACGGTCCGGTTCCGGGTTTCCTGGGCGTTTCGGCGCTTTAATCACATCAACCCATTCCCCGTTCGTGTCGAGCGAAGTCGAGACACCATGCGCGGCGTCTGGTGTCTCGACTTCGCTCGACACGAACGGATGGTGGGTGCAGGGACTTGAAAGCCCTTTCTCCTTCAGGGGAGAGGTTTGGGAGAGGGGGTAACGTGCCCGACCGCACCGCCCAAGCCCCTCTCAACTTCGGCTAGGCGCTGCGCGCCAAGCCTGCGTATCTCTCGCCTGAGGGGAGAGGGCAGGAAACCACCTTTCAACCAAAAACCCGTCACCCTGAACTTGGTTCAGGGTCCATCGAGCCGCAAGCGTTTTGCTTTCGGATTGGAGGCGAACCGGGACGCAAAGTCCTCTCGATTCATGCGACAGTGCCAGCCGAAGGATGGATCCTGAAACAAGTTCAGGATGACATTCGGAGTGGCGGCGCAAAGGAACTGTTGGCTCGGCAGCCCCTCAGCTCTTCACGAGCCTTTCCAGCCAGAGTGTGCGGCGGATCGCCTGTTCGGTGCGGCAGCTGACGTAGATCACAGGGGCGATTGTGCCCCCTGAAAAGCTGTCCGACTGCCTGCGGCAGAAAGGATCACGCGCTGCTACCCAGCGGCGCTGGGCCGCGCGCAGAAGTGGGCGCTGCTGGGCCGGGATGCGTGGAAACACGGCCTGCCAGGTGCGATTGAGCTCTGCATCCTGCCGCGCAAACTCGGCGACGAAACAATCTGCGTTGTCGCTCGTGGTCTGCGCGGTCTTCTGGCAGGCGGTAAATGCTGCCGTGTAGCGGCCCTCGACCTTTGGATCGAGCGGACCTTCCTCCGGAGTCTGTACCATCCGATAGGCGAAGGGCGGGGCGGCCTGTGTGAGCGCAGGCACCGCGGCGGCGAGCAGAACCAGAATCCGGATTTGGTGCGCCATGAAACCCCTCACGCCGCCTTCACAAAGCTATCAATCACCCGCTTGCGATCACCGGTCTCGAAATCGATCTCCAGCTTGTTGCCTTCCTGCGCCGCGACCACGCCGTAGCCAAACTTGTCGTGGAACACGCGGGTGCCCACGGTGATGTCGGTGCGGGGCTTGGCGGCGAAGCTGGCGGCGCTGCGGCTGGGTTCGGCGATGCGTTTGGGGGCGGGGTCGTAGGTGGTCGCGGCGGCGCGTTGCCAGCCGGGGCCGCGCGTGAGGTTGCGCGCGGGGTTGGCGCTGGCGACGTGCGCGAAGGGATCGCTGTGTTCGGACCACTGCGCGCGCCAGAGGGAGGCGCCGCCGCTCATCGTCGTTTCTTCCTCGATGTGATCGGCGGGGAGTTCGCCGACGAAGCGGCTCGGGATCGAGCTGGTCCACTGGCCGTAGATACGGCGATTGGCGGCGTGGAGGATGGTGCAGCGTTTGCGGGCGCGGGTGATCGCGACATAGGCGAGGCGGCGTTCTTCCTCCAGGCTGGCAAGGCCGCCTTCATCCAGCGCGCGCTGCGAGGGGAAGACGCCTTCTTCCCAGCCGGGGAGGAACACGTTGTCGAATTCCAGCCCCTTGGCGGCGTGGATGGTCATCACAGTGACCTTCTCGGTGTCCGCCGCGGCGTCGTTGTCCATCACGAGGCTGACGTGTTCGAGGAAATCGCCGAGAGTTTCGTATTCCTCCATCGCGCGGGCGAGTTCGGTGAGGTTTTCGAGGCGGCCCGAGGCTTCGGTGCTTTTCTCGGCCTGAAGCGCGGCGGTGTACCCGCTCTCATCGAGCACGGTGCGCATGAGTTCGGCGGGGGTGAGCGTGGCGATCCCGTCTCGCCAGCCGATGAAGCTGCGCATCAGGCTGGACAGCGTGCCGCGCGCGCGGGCGGGGAGTTCGTCGGTATCGCAAAGCTCGATCGCGGCGGCGGCCAGCGGAATGCCGCGCGCGCGGGCGTGGCGGTGGAGTTTTTCGAGCGTCTTGTCACCCAGCCCGCGCTTGGGGGCGTTGTAGATGCGCTCGAACGCCAGGTCGTCCTGCGGAGAGGCGATGACGCGCAAATACGCGAGCGCGTCGCGGATTTCGGCGCGTTCGTAGAAGCGGAAGCCGCCTACGATCTTGTAAGAGAGGCCGATCTGGATGAAGCGGTCTTCGAATTCGCGCGTCTGAAACGAGGCGCGCACGAGGATGGCGATGCGGTCGAGCGGGGCGCCTTCGCGTTCGAGGCGCTCGATCTCCTCGCCCACGCGGCGGGCTTCCTCGGGGCCGTCCCACACGCCGATGACGCGGACCCTGTCGCCGCCGCCCACCTCGGTCCACAGCGTCTTGCCGAGGCGCTGGCTGTTTTCCGCGATGAGCCCGCCGGCGGCGGCGAGGATGTGCGGGGTGGAGCGGTAGTTCTGCTCCAGCCGGATCACCTTGGCACCGGGAAAATCCTTTTCGAAGCGCAGGATATTGGCGACTTCTGCGCCGCGCCATGAGTAGATCGACTGATCGTCATCGCCCACCACGCAGATGTTCTTGCGCCCTTGCGCGAGGAGGCGGAGCCAGAGGTACTGGACGGCGTTGGTATCCTGATACTCGTCCACCATCACGTATTTGAAGCGGGCCTGCCAGCTTTCCAGCACTTCGCGGTGTGCCTTGAAGATGGTGAGCATGTGGAGCGTGAGATCGCCGAAATCGCAGGCGTTCAAGGCGCGGAGGCGGTCCTGATAGAGCGTGTAAAACTTCGCGCCCTTGCCGTTCGCGTAAGCCTCGTTGTCGAGCGCGTCCAAGTCCTTCGGGCCGAGGCCACGGTTCTTCCAGCGGTCGATCAGGCCGGCCAATTGGCGCGGCGGCCAGCGCTTGTCGTCGATCCCTTCGGCCTGGATGAGCTGCTTGAGGAGGCGCAGCTGGTCATCGGTGTCGATGATCGTGAAGGTGCTTTGCAGGCCCACAAGCTCGGCGTGGCGGCGCAGCATCTTGGCGGCGACCGAGTGGAACGTGCCGAGCCAGGGCATGCCCTCTACCGAAGGGCCGATGAGCTGGCCGACGCGCTCGCGCATTTCGCGCGCGGCCTTGTTGGTGAAGGTGACGCAGAGGATTTCAGACGGCCAAGCGAGGCGCGAACGCAGCAGGTGGGCGAGGCGCGCGGTGAGCGCGGCGGTCTTGCCGGTGCCCGCGCCCGCGAGCATGAGCACGGGGCCTTCGGTCGTCAGCACGGCCTCGCGCTGCGGGGGATTGAGGCCATCGAGCCAAGCGGTCGCGGAATCGGTTGAGGGGGGCGCGTGCATCCCAGAACGATTAGGGAACAGCTTGCGCTGCCGCAAGAGGCGGCGCGCCTCGGCGCGGCCTATTTGTCCTAATAGTCCTCGTTGTAGTGGTTGTCGTAGGGATGGTAGGCAGATTCGCGATTGGCGCGTTCGTTATGCCGCTCCAGCTGCCGTTCGCGCTCCTTTTTCTCGTACTTTTTCACCGCATCGGAATCGGCGAGCGTGTTGACCATCACCGTCGTCCCGTAGCCAAGCATGGCGCAGGATGCCATGGTGAACAGCCAGACCATCAAACATCCGGCGAACATGATCTTGATTACTTGCACCGACGCACAACTCCACAAGCCGGTGCTCTATTGTACAGATCGTGGTTGCGCTTCAGTTAACAGCAGCACATCTGCGGGCATCGGGATCAAGACCGTCTGCGCCAGCCCTCCTTTTATTGCTCCAGTTTGATAAATCTGCTGCAATCGCGGTGCCGGATTCGTCAGAAAACGCCCTAGAACTCGGCCCACTCCTCGCTGCCGACAGATGTGAGTGCCAGATTTCCATGAACCGGCAGCGGAGCAATCTTGCGCGTGGGACGCGCCACGAGTGCCGCTTCATGCGCATGGGCCGCGTTGGTGGCACCGGTCTGGAACCGTGCCGTCTGCGTCCGGAGCTGTTGTGCCACAGTGGCAAGCGTACGCGCGGCTGCGGTGCTCTGCTCCACCATGGCCGCATTCTGCTGTGTCATGCGATCCATTCACGCATTGATCTGAACCTTCGCGCGGGCGATGACAGCCTCTCGGCGGTGCATACTCCGATCAGTTGACGAGATTTGACACGCTGCAATAAGTGCTGTCCCCGAGCCTGATTGCTGAGATCTGGTTATACTTGGGAACAGCGGAGGCGAGTTTTGCAGATTGACCCCATGAGAAATCCGTTCGTGGTCCATGCGCGGGTACTCATGGCCAGCCTCGTCGGTACGGCGGTTGAATTCTACGATTTCTACATCTTCGGCACCGCTGCCGCGCTGGTGATCGGGCCGCTGTTCTTCCCTGCGGAATCGCCGACCGCGAAGACCCTGCTGGTCTTCATGACGCTTGGAATCGCGTTTTTTGCGCGGCCGGTCGGCGCGGTCGCGTTCGGTCATTTCGGGGACCGGATCGGACGCAAGTCGACGCTGGTCGTCTCGCTGCTGCTGATGGGCATATCGACGTTTCTGGTCGCCTTTCTGCCGGGCTATGCGGTGGCGGGATGGTTGGCGCCGGCGCTTTTGTGCCTGCTGCGCTTTGGCCAGGGCTTCGGTCTGGGCGGCGAATGGGGCGGGGCGTCGCTGCTCGCGGTCGAGAATGCGCCAAAGGGCATGGAGGCCCGCTTCGGCATTGCCGCGCCGCTGGGGGCGCCGCTGGGATTCCTCTTTGCCAATGGCCTGTTCCTGCTGCTGGGGCTGGGCCTCAGCGAAGCGGACTTCCTCAGTTGGGGCTGGCGGGTGCCGTTTCTGGCGAGTGCACTGCTGGTGATCCTGGGGCTGTGGATCCGCTTGGCGGTGGGCGAGACGCCCGCGTTCAAGGCCTCGCTCGAAGCCGCGCCCCCGCCGCGGGTGCCGATCGGCACGCTGCTGGCGCGGTATCCCGGCGCGGTTCTGGCAGGGACGATGGGGGTGATCGCGTGCTTTGCGCTGTTCTACCTCGCGACGACCTTCGCGCTCTCCTTTGCGACGACCAAGCTGGGCTACCCGCGCGAGACGGTGCTGGCGATCCAGCTGGGGGCGGACGTGGTCTTTGCGATCGGGATCGTGGTTTCGGGCTGGTGGTCTGACATGGCGAGCCCGCGCACGGTGATGGCGGTGGGCGCGGCGCTGACGGGCGTGGTCGGGCTTGGTTTCGGCAGCGGCCTTGCGGCGGGATCGCTGCCTGTGCTGTTCCTCACGCTCTCGGCGGCGCTGTTCGTGATGGGCCTGTGCTATGGCCCGATCGGCGCATGGCTGCCTTCGCTCTATCCGGTGGAAGTGCGCTACACCGGGATTTCGCTGGCATTCAATCTGGGCGGGATCGTGGGCGGCGCGCTGGCGCCGCTGGGCGCCGCTTGGCTGGCGGCGCATGGCGGCGTGGTGTGGACGGGCCTCGTGCTGACGGCGGCGGGGGTGGTGACCTTGGTGGGGGTGCTGGCGGCGCCGCGAGGTGATTGAAGAAAGGACCCCTCCGCCTTCGCTGCGCTCAGGCACCTCCCCATTTGTGCCTTCGGCAAAAATGGGGAGGGAGGAAGGGATCCTCTCCATTTTCACGAAGTGCAAATGGGGAGGTGGCCCGCGAAGCGGGTCGGAAGGGTACTTACTCTGCCACGCGCATCAACGTCAGCCTTGCCTTGCCGACCTTGCGTTCCGCATCGATGGCGAGCGCACGCACACCGGAGGGTTCATCGGCGTGGGTTTCGAGGCTGACCCAGGTGCCGGGGCCGATCCAGCCGAGGCGCAGCAAGCGGTCGATCGCGACGGCGCCGGCGCCAGAGCCATAAGGCGGATCAAGCATCACGACATCGAGCGGGGCGGGCACCGGGCCGAGCGCAAGCACGGAGGCCGCGCGCACGTCGCACTGCGGCTGCGCATGAAGCGCGGCGATATTGGCGCGCAGGGCGCGGATTGCGGCGGCATCCTGTTCGACAAACAGTGCCTTGGCCGCGCCGCGCGAAAGGGCCTCGAGGCCCAGCGCGCCGGAGCCTGCGAACAAGTCTGCAACGGTCAGTTCCTCCCAGCTGCCGAGGCGGCTGGTGAGCATCGAGAACAGCGTTTCGCGCGTGCGGTCCGCCGTGGGCCGCGTGGTGTCGCCCGCGGGGGCCTGCAACTTGCGGCCGCGCCAGGTGCCGGCGATGATCCTGAGCATCAGCGCTTGCCTCCCGGCTTGCCGCCGCTCTTGGGGCCGGTACGGCGCGGGGGGCGGCCAGTCGGCCTGTCGACCAGCTTGCCAGCATCGGGGCTGAGGCGGACGCGCTGTGCGCCGGCACGACGGGGGCGTTCGGGTTCGCGCTCGGGCACGGGGACGGGTTTGGCGACCGGTTTGGGTGCGCGGGGCGCTACAGCCTTGCCGGCGTGGACGGCCTGCTGCACGCGGGTGGCATGGTCGCCGGCGAGGCCCTTGCGGAAGCGCTCGACCACGACCTGCGGCACTTCCTCCGCTGCGCCGCGCTGCAGCTCACCCAGATCGAAGGGACCATAGCGCAGGCGCAGGAGGCGCGAGACTTCGAGACCGAGGTGCTCGAGCACGCGGCGCACTTCGCGGTTCTTGCCTTCGGTGAGGGTCAGTTCGATCCACTTGTTGCGCCCGGCGCTGCGCTCGAGATTGGCGTTGATCGGGCCGTAGCGGATGCCCTCGATCTCGATGCCTTGCATGAGTTCGTCGAGCTGGCTTTGCGCGACATCGCCGAAGGTGCGCGCGCGGTAGGTGCGCGGGACGGCGTTGGCGGGCAGTTCCATCGCGCGCTTCAGTTCGCCGTCGTTGGTGAGGAGGAGCAGGCCTTCGGTGTTGATGTCGAGCCGGCCGACCGGCATCACCCGGCCCGCGCCTTCGGGTAGGGCATTGCGCAGCGCGGTGTAGATCGTCGGGCGCCCGGTGGGGTCGCGCTCGGCTGTGATAAGGCCCGAGGGCTTGTGAAACATGAACAGGCGCGGCGGTTCGGGGGCGGCGACGGGATTGCCGTCAACCGTGACGCCGCGCAGGTTCTTGAGGATGGTGGCGGGGGTGGTGATCACCTCGCCATCGAGCGCGATGCGGCCTTCGGCGATATAGCGCTCGATCTCGCGGCGGCTGGCGACGCCGGAGCGGGCGAGCAGTTTGGCGATGCGGTCGCCCTCGCGCGGGGTGCCGTCTTCCGCGAGGGCGCGGGTCTGCGGCACCGCGGCGGCCTTGGGCAGGCGCGGTTTGGGGATCTTGTAGGGCGCGGGCTTGCTGCCGGGGCCGGTAGGAGCCGCGGGCCGTCCCGGTCGGCCGCTCCTGTCTTTGGGGGGGAATGCCATCGCCTGCCCTTACGCCGGAGCGCGCGCCGCGTCACCCTGCTTCATGTAAAGCGATTTCGCGCTGGCAGATCTCGTGGAAGCGGCGGATGCCGCCTTCGAGCGTGCCCAATGTGAGTTCCGGCACCGCGCCGGTGGCAAGGCCCTGCTGGCCGAGTTCGGCAGCGCGGAAGTCTTCGGCGCCGAAGACCTGCCCGTCGAGCAATTCCCAGCTTCTGCGCCAGTGGTCCTCGGCCTTGGGGGTGGCCGGGGCCTCGGCGATCAGCATGAAGTCCTCGACCAGGGTGAGGTCATGCGCCTGCGGCATGATCGTCATCAGGTTCACGTAGTCCGGGCTGATCACGATGACGGTCGCGGGGAAGAGCTGGTAGGCGAAAGTGGCGACGCGGCGCAGCGCGGGCCAATCGGCAAGATCGACGCCTTCAAGCTCGGTGGCGCGCCCGACCAGCGAGCGCATGTGGGGGCCGACCTCGTCGCCTGCCGTCACCCCGTCCTTGAAATAGGGGCCGATGGTGCGGGCGTGGAGGCGCTGCACGTGGTAGCTTTCGAGGAAGGCGTCCATGATCAGCTTCCAGTTGGAGGCGACCCGGTGCGTGCGGCGGGCGTAGAGATGGTGCGAGGCGAGGTCGGCTGCCGCAAAATCGGCGCTGATTTCGGCGGCCTGCGTGAAATCCGCCTGCCGGGGCGCGAACCAGATCAGGCCGCCGGCTTCGAGGCTGGGGAGTTCGATCAGGCCGTGCGCCGATTGGTCGAAGCTCGGGAAGGTATCGGGGCGGGGGAGCGCGAGGAGCTTGCCGTCGGTGCCGTAAGTCCAGGCGTGATAGGGGCAGACGAGGCGCTTGGCGCATTGCACCTCGCCGCCTTCGACGAGCCGGGTGCCGCGGTGCCGGCAAACGTTCATGAAGACATGTGCCTTGCCGGCGGTATCGCGGGTGAGGAGGAGCGGGCGGCCGGTGCCATCGTGGGGCACGGCCATCCCCGGTTCCGGCAGCAGCGCGGAAGGGGCGATGACTTGCGGGAAGCGATCGAACAGCGCGGCCTTCTCGCGCGCCCAATGCGCGGGATCGGTATAGACGCTGGCGGGGACATGGGTGATTGCGGCGCCCTTGCGGCCCGCGCCGGCCGCGACAAGACGGGCCAGCTCCAGCTGGCCATCGGTGGGCCGCATCGCTCGTTCAGTGGTGGCCATTTCGCGGCTCTCCCCGGATTTCATCACTCTCCGGCGCTAGGCATAGCGCAAATTCGCGCTAATCATGCAGGGTAATTGTTTGGTGGAATTGAGGCGTTTCCTCTTCCCGTTCGTGTCGAGCGAAGTCGAGACACGCGGCGCTGCGCGCGGTGTCTCGACTTCGCTCGACACGAACGGTGAGGGTGACGGTGTGAGGGACTAAATGGCATCGACTGCCACCGAAGTGGAAAAGCCGCCGCGCCCCAAGGGTTTTCGCCTGCTTATGGTGGCGCTGCGCACGCGCAAGTCCGCGACGATGCTGGGCTTCGGCTTTGCCTCGGGCCTGCCCTATGCGCTGCTCCTGGGCACGCTGAATGCGTGGCTGGGCGAAGTGAAGATCGACCTTGCCACCATCGGCGTGCTGTCGTGGATCGGGCTGTCCTATTCGTTCAAGTTCCTGTGGTCGCCGCTGGTGGACCGCATGGCGCTGCCCGGGCTGGAGGCGCTGGGGCGGCGCAAGAGCTGGATTTTGCTGTGCCAGATCGTGCTGGTGCTGGGCTTTGCCGGCCTTGCCGCGACAGACCCGGCGCACGCCATCGGCACTTTCGCGCTGTTTGCCTTCATCGCGGCGCTGGCTTCTGCGACGCAGGACGTGGCGGTCGATGCCTGGCGCATCGATGTGGCGGACGAGGACACGCCGGTCGAGCTGCTCTCGTCGATCTACCAGTTCGGCTACCGCATCGCCTCGATTGTCGGCGGGGCGCTGGCGCTGGTGCTGGCGGGGCGGATGTCGTGGCCGCTGGTCTATCTGCTGATGGCGGGGCTGATCGCAGTGATCGCGGTGGTGACTTTGCGCGCGCCCGATACGCCGCGCCCTGAGCAGGGCACGCTCCACGCCGCGCTGGCGCAGCCGGGCGAGCTGACGCCGCGGGCGCGGGGGATTGCGCTGCTGATCGTGGGCACAAGCTGGGCCTGGGCCATCGGCACCATCGTGCGCTTCATGATGGTCATGCTGAGCCCGCTGGGGCCCGGGGAAAAGCACCCTTCAGTCGGTGATTTCACGCGCGAGTTCGGGCCGCTGATCGTGGCGGCGACGGTGGCGGTTCCGCTGCTGGTGGCGGCGGTGACCAACGCCATGCGCAGACAAGGCCGTGCGGTGCTGACCGAGCCGGACACCCGCGTCTCGCCTGCGCGGACAGCGGCGAACCACCTCTACGTGGCGCTGATCGCGCCGCTGGCGGAACTGGTCGCGCGTCTGGGCTGGGGGGTCTTGGTGGTGATCGGCATGATCCTTACCTACACGCTGTGCTACAATGTGTGGTCGAGCTTCGCCTTCCCGTTCTACCTCGATTTCCTGCACTATTCGAAAGACGAGGTGGCGTTTGCGTCCAAGGTCTTCGGCATTTTCATGACCATCGCGGGGATCAGCCTCGGCGGCTATCTGTTCCTGCGGCTGGGGCGGATGCCGACGATTCTGATCGGGGCGATCCTGCCGATGCTGGGCAACTTCGTTTATGCGGACCTTGCCGAGGGCGCAGTGCATATCGACGCGGTGGGCAAGGCGATTGGCCTGCACACGCTCTTCGCGCTGTTCGGCTTCGATCCGCGCATGATCCGGCTGCTACTGGCGATCAGCTTCGAGAACATCTCCACCGGCATCGCGGGCGCGGCCTTCGTGGCTTATCTCTCGGGCATCGTTTCGAAGCGCTACACGGCGGTGCAATATGCGCTGATGTCCTCGCTGACGTTCCTGATCGGCTCGCTGGGCCGGGGCATCGCGGGGGAGGCGTTTGACCTTTACGGCTATGCCACGGTGTTCCGTTGGACCGCCGCGGCGGGGCTGGTGGCGGTGCTGTTCGTGTGCGCGGAATGGGTGCGGGTGGCGCGCGAGAAGGCGGTGGTTGCGGTCAAGGCTGAGGAGTAGGCGGTGGACTACATGTCGCTTTTCTTTGGAACCATCGGTCTGGCGACAGGACTGCCCCGCGTGCTTGCACCGCGGCGATCCCTGCTGCTTGCGCGGCAGGACCAAGCAAAGCGGATCGCGGAAATCGAGGCGGGCGCGCCCGAGCAGTTTCACGAGGAGTATCGGGCGCTCAAGGCCTATCCGGTCACATCGTCCGACCGCAAGTGGTTGGCCGTGGGCTGGTTTTTCGTCGTGGCTGGAGTGGTGATGATCGTGGCTGGCTTCATGGGCAGGGATGCTGTGCACGCTTTGCTGCGTTGAGCCTTCAATCCGGCGCTTCGTCGTTCCGGCGCAGCACATCGCCTGCGAGGTAGAGCGAACCGGCAATCAGCACATCGCCCTCAGCCGGCAGCGCGGCGAGGGCTTCGGCAACATTCGCGAAGCTCGCGACCGGGAGGTTGGTGAAAGGCGCGAAGTCTGCCGGCGTGTGTGCATCGTGGCCGGGGGCGGGGACGATGGAGACCGAGGCGAGCTTGCCTTCCAAGGGGCGCAGGATTGCGCTCGGGTCCTTCGAGGTCAGCATGCCCATGACGAGGTGGAGCGGTGGGTTATCCGCGAAATGGCGGGCGATGGCTTGCCCCGCGTCCGGATTGTGGCCGCCATCGAGCCAGACGGTGCGCTTGCCCGCGAGTGCGGTGAGCGGACCGGTGCCGAGGCGCTGGAGGCGGGCGGGCCAGCGGGCGGCGCGGATGCCTTGCGCCATGGCTTCGGGGGTGACCGGAACGATGTTCTGGTGGCGCAGCATTGCAACGGCGAGGGCGGCGTTGTCGGCCTGATGCGCGCCTGCCAGCGTGGGGAGCGGCAGATCGAGCGGGCCTTGCGCGTCGCGGTAGGTGATTGTCTCGCCCACTGCGGCCCACCATTCGCGGCCGCGCAAGTGGACGGGCGCGCCGATGTGGCTGGCTGTGGCGAGGACGCTGGCGAGCGGCCCGGCGGCATAGCTTTGCACCACGAGCGGCGCGCCGGGCTTGGCGATGCTCGCCTTTTCGAAGGCGATGCGGGCGAGGGGCTCTTCGGGCGTGCCTTGCTCAGGCACCAGCAGGAAGGCCTCGTGATCGATGCCCAGGGTGGCGATGCCGCAGACGGCGGGGTTTTCGAGGACGTTGGTGGCGTCGAGCCGCCCGCCGAGGCCGGTTTCGATGACGCAGGCGTCTGCCGGCGTTTCGGCGAAGGCGAGGAAGGTGGCGACGGTGGTGACCTCGAAGAAGCGGGGGCCGAGGTCTGCCGAGGCATCGAGGACGCGCTTCAGGAGGTCGGCCAGGCTATCGTCGCTGATGAGCTTGCCCGCGACGCGGATGCGTTCGTTGTAGCGCACCAGGTGCGGCTTGG
>NZ_JAIXPP010000045.1 GCF_027486195.1 Novosphingobium sp. | reverse complement strand
GGCCTTCGCACCACCGTCGGCAATTATCAGACCGTCATCGCCGAAGGGTATGTCAACGTCCCCGTCAGCGATAAAGTCGCTGTCCGCATTGCCGCGCTTTACGACGCGCGCGATTCCTACTTCAACGAGGGCACGACGCGGCCTGCGTTTCCGATTCAGCTCCCTGCTGGCAAGAGCAGCAGCCTGCCAAAATTCAACGACAATATCTCCGTTCGCGGCACTATCAGCTACAAGCCCACCAGCAATCTCAAGATCATTGTCGCGGGCGATTACTCGAAGCTTCGCGGCGGGCGGTACGACTACGTCCGGCAGAGCAATTTCTATGACTTTCCTGCCCAGCCCTCGCCACCATATCCCCCGGGGACGGGCGATGCCAGCAAACCAACTTACGTCAACCGCGGGGCTGATGCCCAGCTGACCATGCCCTTCGCGCTTCCGTTCGATCTGGAGCGCAAGGATTCTTCGTGGGGCCTGCGCGGCGAAGTCACCTGGTCGATCGGCGACATCACCCTGACCTATCTTGGCAGCTTCCGTCAGTATGACCGCGGTGGTCAGCTGGCGTTCCAGTTGTTCGATATTCCGCTCTTGAGCAAGCCGGACGACACCTACAAGCAGAACTCACAGGAGCTGCGGGTGTCCTATGACGGCTCCGACAAGCTCAAGCTCCAGGCTGGCATATTCTATTTCAACGAACGCAACAGAACCGACGGGCCAGTCAATTTCGGCGCGCTGTCACCCTTGGTGGGCCCCATCTTTGGTGTCATGACGCCGACGAACTCGCTCGAAAGAAGAACCCCGCAGAACATCCGATCGGATTCGTGGGCGGTGTTCTCACAAGGCACCTATTCCTTGCTCGACTCGCTGCGCCTGACGCTGGGTGTCCGCTACACCCAAGATAAGAAGGCACGTGAAGGATTTGACGAATCCCGGGCGGGACCGGTCTACAATCCGGCGACCGACGTCCGCTTCCTGAACAAGGGCAATGTCGGGTTCAACCGTGTAACCTGGCGTGCCGGTCTGGATTACGATCTCGGCCCGCAGACACTCGCGTTCTTCAACGTCTCGACCGGATACAAGGCCGGCGGCACCAACGACGGGTGCCTCGCAGGTTCGGTGGGCAGCAATGGCCTCGCTTGCGCGCGGCCAGCCAATACCAGCACTTTCTACTATCGGCCCGAAACCCTCACGTCCTACGAAAGCGGGATCAAGGGACAGATTCCTTCGCTTGGGCTGGGCTATCAGTTGACCGCGTTCCATTACGACTACTCCAACCTGCAGCTACTTCGCGTGCCATCAAACGTGCAGGACGTCGCCAGGTTCGAGAATGCGGCAAATGCACGTAACACCGGCATCGAACTCGAGAGCCTCTTGAGAGTGGATTCTCACACAACCATCAATACCGGCGTTACGTATCTCAATACCGAGCTGGGTGATTACACCCCTCTCGGCGCAGCCGGGCCAAACTTCAAGGGACGGCCTCTCGAACGCGCCCCGGAGTTTACCGTAAATCTCCGCTTCCGGCATACCCGGCCGCTGCTTGACGGCGACATTACCTTCGCGGCTGGTACGCGCTTCTCCGACAAGTACTTCATTTACGACTACTCGTCTGCGGTCGTCTTCGTGCAACCGTCCTTCTTCAAGTCCGATGCCATGGTCGAATACCGCTGGGGATCTGATCGCTTCTCGCTGGCGGCATATGTCAACAACATCGAGAACTATGTTGAGGTCGGCGGGATCCAGGGGGGCTCCAACCTCCCCGGTATCGGCCTCATTGCGGGATCGGCCGCGCCCGGTCAGCCCCGCACATGGGGTATGCGGGCTGCTGTGAAGTTCTGAAGCGAACGACTGCCTGAAACATGCGGGGGACCGGCACGTGTGCCGGTCCCTTTGCGTTTCAGGAGCGCTCGCTAGCCTTTGAGATGCAACTCGGCACTTTGGCGCATCCAAGCCCCTAGAGCACTTTCCGACCAATCTGGCTCACCGCGATTGCGTCAGGAAGCTTCTCGGTAAGGAGCGCCGCACAGTGCGGGCTGGTAGCCCGTGCCAGCGGCGCGACGCTGTCCGAGGGGCTTCCTGGCGGAACCCCGAAGGGGCGGGCCGCTTTTGGCCCATCGCAGCGTCTCTCGTCGGTCACTATGCTATGGCATGGCTCCCTACTCGATCCTCGCGCCCCTCTTGATTGGGTTTGGGCCAAAATCGGCTCCGTCACAATGAACCAGATCGGCCCAAAGGTTCTCTAAACCCTGAAGCGAACCGGCATCCTTGCAACGCTGTTTGCAAATGTGGAAGGCTCCACGACAGGTTCCGCAGCCAGTTCCAGATCGCCAAGCTCGGCGGAGATTGCACGGAACATCGCCTGAAGCTCAAGCCGCGCGAAGTTTTGCCCCATACAGCGATGCTCGCCGCTCCCAAAACTGAGATGGGCATTCGGCTTCCGGTCCAGTTGCAACCTCTCCGGTTCATGGAAGGCTAGCGGATCGCGGTTTGCTGAGGAGAGCCAGCAAACCACCCAATCGCCCGCCTTGATGGTCTTGCCTTCGACCTCGATGTCTCGGGTCGCAATGCGGAACTTTTGCCGCGAGGGAGATACCCAGCGCAGCAACTCTTCAACCGCCAGCGGAGCAATCTGTGGGTTGCGCCGCAGCATTTCCATCTGTTCGGGCCATTCGATCAGCGCCTTGGTGCCTAATGAGATGACACTGCGGGTTGTCTCAAGCCCCCCAACGAACAGCGCGAACGTCCACCAACCCAGGTGGGTATCGGTAATGGGGTCACCGGTGGCAACATCGGTATTGGCGATCAATCCGGCGAGATCGGAGGCAGGTTGTCCGCGGCGCGAAACCGTATGTTTGGCTGCGTAGCGAAACAGCTCGCCCTGGTAGTGCTTGCGCGTTTTCACCGGATCGTTGTCGATCTGGTACTCAGGATCTTCGGCGCTCATGACGCCACGCGTCAGATGGGCAATGCGCGGTTGATCCTCTTCTGGTACGCCAAGGAGGCTGCAGATGAACCGCGCCGGGAGTTCCTGCGCGACGTCACTGACCAGATCGCACGCGCCCTTTGGCTTTATCGAATCCATTATGGATGAAACGACCGCTTCGATGGCCTCACGATATCGTGCCGCCGCGCTCGGGCTGAAGTATGGGCTGAGCGGCTTTCTGACCCGCATGTGCTCCGGCGGATCGACATGGGTCGGTATGAAACCGATACCCATCATGCGCTCCTGTTCGGGGCTCGGTATGTCGTCGTTGAGAGGCATGAAGCCCCCGCGCCGCGAACTGAAGGCTTCTGCATTGTCGAGCACGGCACGGCAACCTGCGTAGCTCGTCACCGACCAGAAAGGCCGGACTGTGCTTCCTGCCGTCCAGTGGACGGGATCTTGCATGCGCAGGATCGACAGCGCTTCGAGAAAACGATCTGACGAGCAGAATTCTGCCGAAGTCAGGCCTGAATCAATCCAACTGAAATCATTCATCATTGGCAACCTTCTCCAGCGCACCTCTCCGCCCCCCCCGAGAATTGTTATTCCTTGTTTTCCAGAGGGCTTGCAGCGAACAAAAAGAGCCAGAAGCCGAAGCTCCTGGCCCAAGTTGATGTCCGAAACGCGGAGAGTGAGCAGCCCACGGACATATCTCGTAACGATCGACGGCGCCTAAGCCATCGTGGGAATGACGAAGGTATTTTCTCCATCAAGCGAGCCGTTGGGCCAGCGCTGGGTCACGGTCTTGACCTTGGTCCAGAACTTCACACCTTCCATGCCGTGCTGGTTGGTGTCGCCAAAGGCCGAGCGCTTCCAGCCGCCGAAAGTGTGGTAGGCCACCGGCACCGGAATCGGCACGTTGATGCCAACCATGCCCACATTCACCCGCGCCGCAAATTCGCGTGCCGCATGCCCGTTGCGGGTAAAGATGGCGACGCCATTGCCATACTGGTGCTTGCTGGGCAGCGCGAGCGCCTCTTCGAAATCCGCCGCACGAACGATCTGAAGCACCGGGCCGAATATCTCGTTGTGGTAGCTGTCCATCTCGGGCGTGACATGATCGATCAGCGTCGGGCCGACAAAGAAGCCATTTTCGTGGCCTTGCAGCTTGAAACCACGGCCGTCGACAATCAGCTCGCCGCCCTCTTCCACACACGAGGTGATCCAGCTTTCGATCTTCTCCTTGTGCGCCTGTGTAACGACCGGACCGTAGTGTGCTTCAGCGTCGGTGGAGATGCCGACCTTGAGCGCCTCGATCGCCGGGATGAGCTTAGCCTTGAGGCGTTCGGCCGTATCCTCGCCCACGGGCACGACGACTGGCACCGCCATGCAGCGCTCACCAGCTGAGCCGAACGCCGCGCCGCACAAGTCGTTGACCACCTGATCCAGGTCGGCGTCGGGCATCACGATGCCATGGTTCTTGGCGCCGCCCATGGCCTGCACCCGCTTGCCGGCAGCAACGCCGCGATTGTAGACATAGTGTGCAATATCAGACGAACCGACGAAGCTGACCGCTCCGATTTCAGGGTGGTCGAGGATCGCGTCGACCATTTCCTTGTCGCCGTGGACCACCTGAAAAATGCCCTCGGGAAGCCCTGCTTCGAGGAACAGTTCCGCGAGCCGGTTGGGCACGGACGGATCACGCTCTGAAGGCTTCAAGATGAAGGCATTTCCGCAGGCGATCGCCACTGCACCCATCCACAGAGGGATCATTGCCGGAAAATTGAACGGGGTGATGCCTGCGCCGATGCCGATCGGCTGGCGCATCGAATAGACATCAATGCCAGGCCCCGCGCCTTGCGTGTACTCACCTTTGAGCACGTGCGGAATACCGCAAGCAAACTCGACCACCTCGAGGCCGCGCTGGATGTCACCTTTGGAATCCGCGATAACCTTGCCGTGTTCGGAGGACAGCAGGTGAGCCAGACTGTTCATGTTGGCCTCGACCAGTTCCTTGAACCGGAACATGACACGCGCGCGGCGCTGAGGATTGGTGCCCGCCCATGCGGGTTGCGCCTTGAGCGCGGCCTGCACGGCGATCTCCAGCGTTTCGGAGTTGCCGAGAGCAACTTCGCCCTGCACGCTGCCATTGTTCGGATCGAAGATTGCGCTCTTGCGAGCAGACGCGCCACCAGGGCCGCCGACGATGAAGTGGTCTACTAGACGCATTGTGGAATCCTGCGAGGCTATTTCGGATAATGGTTTCAACGGCTCGAATGGGTCTTGTACATGTCGCGCAGACGCCCTTTGAGCAGCTTGCCGGTCGGTTCGCGGGGCAATTCCTCCACGAAATCGAACTTGCGCGGAACCTTGACGCTGGAAAGCTCTGCCCTGCACCAGGCATCGAGTTCGTCCGCCATCCTGTCAGCAGGCTTGGCGCCAGGTGCAAGTTGCACAACAGCGAGCACCTTCTCGCCCATCTCTTCATCGGGCACGCCGATCACTGCGACGTCTGCTACCATGGGATGGATAACCAGACGGTTCTCGATCTCTTGGGGATAGATATTCACGCCCCCGCTGATGATCATGAAACTGCGCCGATCGGTAAGGTACAGATAGCCATCCTCATCGACATGGCCGATATCGTCGAGTGTGAACCAGCCACGGTCATTATGGGCGGACGCCGTCTTCTCCGGATCGTTGTGATAGGCAACCTTGGTCGGCGTTTCGAAGTAGATCACCCCGTCCTTGCCCGCCGGCAGTTCCTGTCCATCTTCGTCCAGGACATGGACGATGCCATGGACGGGCTTGCCAACGGTTCCCGGCTTCGTTTGCCATTCCCCCGGCCCGACGGCGGTGAAGCCCACCCCTTCGGAAGACGAATAGTACTCGTGGATGATCGGCCCCCACCAATCCAGCATCGCCCGCTTGACCTCAACCGGACATGGCGCCGCAGCATGAACGGCCAGTTTGTGAGACGACAAATCAAAAGCAGACCGATCTTCCGGCGGCAGCTTGAGCAGGCGCACGAAATGGGTTGGAACCCACTGGCTATGGGTAACCCTGTATCGTTCGATCGCCACGAGAGCTCTGACGGGATCAAACTTTTCCATGAGCACGACTGTGCCGCCCAGTGCCTGCACAGTCATGGACCAGCGAAGAGGTGCGGCGTGATAGAGCGGCGCAGGGCTAAGATAGACCGTTCCGGGGCCAAACCCGAAGAGACCCTTGGCCAGTTTAACCAGCGTGTCCGGTGCACCCAGCGGCTGAATGTCGGGTAGAGGACGGCGAATGCCCTTGGGCATACCCGTCGTCCCTGACGAATAGGGCATATCGATGCCAGGGGCCTGATCGACAATGACCTCTGACGATTGCCAATCCAACGCCGCGTCAAGGTCTCCCCATAGGCCCGTGTAGACGTCAAAAAACCAGCGGGGCAGATCAACCGGCACCGTAGCAAGCAGCGAAACAGCAAACGAAGAAGAAACAATCAGTTTCGCGCCGCTGTCCTTCAGGATGTAGCCGAGCTCTGATGCCGAAAGCCGCGACGACACCGCGATGAAGACCAATCCCGCGCGCTGCGCCCCCCAAACTATCTCAAGATAGCGCGGGTGGTTCTCGAGGAAGATCGCAACCGCATCCCCGCGTTGCAGGCCTTGCGCGCGGAAGAAGTTCGCGACCTTGTTCGAGCGGGCCTCCAACTCTTCATAGGTTACCGACCTACCGCTTTCCGCAAGCACGAGCGCAGGGCGCGTCGGCGTGGAGCGTGCATGGAAACTGGGGTGGAAACCTGCTTCCGCAGGCGGTTGTTCAGACATAGCCCTGCCCCCGGCTCAGTTCGCGCCGGCGTCGCCATAAGCGCCGCCTGCGCCAGGACCCCAGGACGCCGGTACAACGATGCGGTCGTCGGTCCGCGCGTCGATCACCGCGGGACGGCCGCTGTCGATGGCAGCACGAATGGCATCGGCAAGGTCTGCCGGATCGTCAATGCGCGCGCCCCAAGCGCCAAAGCCCTTCGCGATCGCGGCATAGTCGACATCACAGAACTGCCAATGATGCGCGTGTTCGGGCGCTTCGCCCCAGATAAACCGTTCCTGGTTGAGCGAGCTGTTGTTGTTGATCACCGTGACTGTCGGCAAATTGTAGCGCAACGCCGTTTCCAGCTCGGTCATGTGATACAAGATACCGCCGTCACCGGTGAAGCACACAACCGATCGATCCGGAGCAGCTGCCTTTGCGCCAAGGCTGGCTGGGAACGACCAACCGAGAGAGCCCGCAGCGCGGATCACTTCCTGCTCTTCATGCCGGAAGCGCAAGTGGCGGGCCAGCCATCCGCCGGCATGACCCGTGTCGACCACCAGGATGCCGTCCTCGGGCAACGCGTCGGAAACTTCCTTGCACAGACGTTCGGGCCGCATCGGAATTGCGTCGGATGCCTCGATCGGTGCCTGGTGCCGCTCGTACTCAGCGCGCAGTTCCTTGATGCGCCCCTGCCACCCGCCATCGACAGTGATTTCGCCGAGCGCGTCGCGCAAGACGCGCAGCGAAAGCCCTGCATCCCCGATCAGGGGCACGGTGTCGGGATAGTTGCGGCCGACGTGTGTGGCGTCAACATCGATCTGGATGACGCGGGCGTTTGCGGCCGGAACGGTCCAGTTGCGCGTGACCATGCTACCAGTGTTACTGCCGACAAAAATGATGAGATCCGCCTCGGCAACGGCGATGTTGGCGCATTCCTGCGAATAGTCACCGACCACGCCTGCAAAAAGCGGACTATCATCGACCGCGACCGCCTTTGCACCCGTGCCGGCGACGAACGGAATGCCAGTGGTGAGCACGAACCCTTGCAGGACATGCTTGGCGCCTGACTGCACGACACCTGCACCCACGACGATGATCGGGCGCTTTGCCTCGCGAATACGCTCTACAGCGGCATTCAGGGCTTCCGGTGAAGGCATGCTGCGCGACAGTTCGACACGCTGCGAGGATGAATCATCCGGATTGACGGCGTCGAATTCCTGAACCGCCATGCCGCCCCAGAATGTCGGGATCTGGAGATGCACCGGTCCAGGTCGTCCAGTCATCGCGCGGCGATAGGCCTGATCGAGCATGTCCGGAAGCCGATCGACCCGCTCGACGACGCCGGTCCACTTAGTGAGCGACGCGAAGGTCGGGATATCGTCGATATCCTGATAGCGAGCCTTGTAGCGCAGTTCGGGCGAAGTGCCGCCGCTGAAGGCAATTACCGGGCTGAACGCCATGAGTGGTTCACGCAGGCCCGCCGCAAGATTGCTGCCGCCGATTGCCTGAGCACCACAATATCCCGGCTTGCGCGCGATCCGCGCATAGCCGTCTGCCATGTATGCTGCGGACTTTTCGCTGTGCACATTGCATGGCGTGAGGCCGAGTGCGGTCATGTGCTTCATCACATCCGGAAACAGCACCGGTACATAAAAAAGGTGGGTACCGCCGTTGGCCTTGATCCACCGTGCGATATACTCGTTACCGGACATTTTCTCAGACATGTTTCCTCGACCCCGTAAGGCACTGCGACGGTCCCACCCGTGAAGGTGGGGCCATCACTGTCAGTGTTGTGATTTTAGTTGCTGGAGGCTGTCGGCTTGAGGCCGAGAGTCTTGGCCATACGGCCAGAGGCAGCCTGGCAATTGGGCGAAAGCTTCGACTGGTTATTGACCAGGCACTGCATCAACTGCTGCGGCTTGGACATCTCCTTCGAGCACACCGTCTTCGCATCGGCCATGCAGTTCTTCTGAAGGTCGACCATGACCGACATGTCCTGCGCTTCGGCAACACCGACCGAGGCGAACGAGGTGGCAGCGAAAGCAGCGACAACAAGTTTACGCATGATCTTCTCCAATTGTGGTTTGAATTGTTACTTCGGGGACCGCGCCAGCTGGCCGGAGAACGCGAAGCGCAACGCGTCGGTGTAGCTGTGACGGAAAGCGCGGCTGATCCGCAGATCAGGCAGAGCCATGTCGAACCCGTGCCATGATGCCGGCACGACGTTGAGTTCCGTCCAGATACCTGTGTCGGCAAGGCGGCGCGCATAATCGACGCTTTCGTCGAAGAACAGGTCGATTGCCCCCACCCCGATCCAGGCAGGCGGCATGCCCTTCAGGTCTTCATAACGGCCAGGCACAGCTCCCTGCGGGACACTGGCAGAGCCAGGCTCGACACCAAGCAGAGAACGCCAGCCAAACCGGTTTTGGTCACTGCTCCACATGATGCCCTCAACATGGGCAGGCATGGCCCGCACACTGCCGGTGCGGTCGTCCAGCATGGGATACAGGAGCACCTGAAGGACGATCTCGAATTGCGCACGGCGGCGCACCATGTCAGTGAGCATGGCCGCGAGACCGCCCCCGGCGCTGCGCCCCATGACCGCAATGCGCGAACGATCAATGCCGATGGCATCGGCATTGCCATGCATCCATGCCAAGGCCGCGTAGGCATCACGAACCGGACCGGGGAACCTGGTTTCCGGTGCCAGTCGGTAATCAGGCACGACGATGCAGCAATCGAGTTCACGCGCCAGAACCTGAACGTCGGAAAGATCACCCTCCGCCTTCCCGGCAACGTAACCGCCACCATGGAAGTAGAGGATAGCAGGACGCTTAGCCCCGGCCGATGCGTTGATCGTGAAGACCCGGATCGCAGGATCTCCATCAAGGCCCGAAATCTGCTTCTCGGAAACTTCCGGCTTCGCATCCAGCGGCTTGGCCAACGGATTGGGAAGATCCCGCATCATCGGCAGGACATCATCGCTGAGCGGAGGAATAGTCTCGAGGAGCGGCAGGAAGTTAGCCGTAGCCTCACGAAGTTCGGGATGAACAAAGGCCAATCGTTCGGCGGCAGTCAGAGCGGCTCCGCTCTTCGCTTGAGAGGCGGCGGCGCGGGCGAGCGTCGGATCCACGCCGGTCATCGAAACAACGCCAGCAGCAGCCGCACTAGCGAGAAACTCTCTGCGACGGAGCCCATTCATGCTTCCTCCAACCCGAATCCCTTAGCTTGGATCGAATTAGTGCAACATCAGGGTTTATGCAATACCCTTTCATTTTATATGAAGCTGCGTTAGCAATGCCCTGTCAAAACGATCTTGGGAGATTGCAAATTGCGCTGGTCTCATTCGCTATCGCTCGCCGCGCTTGTTGCCACGATGGTGGCCCCCGCAGCCGTTGGCAAAGAAGCCAAACCGTCATCAGCCAACAATGTCTCTTCTGCTGAGGTACCAGCAGGGGCAAATCCGCAGGAGCGGGCGCTTCGCACAGTCTCGCAGATGTCGGTCGATGAAATGCTGCGCCTTTTTGTGGGACACGTCGGCATCGACCTTGGCGTTCTGGGCGGAATGCCGGGGGTACCGCCGCCAGCCGGATCAAGAAATTCCGCCGGCTTTGTCCCTGGTGTCGAACGCCTCGGCGTCCCCCCGCTGTGGGAGACCGACGCGATGCTCGGTGTTGGCAACTTGCGCGACAAGATGCGCCCGGGCGACACCGCCACCGCGTTCCCCTCGACCCTCCTGCTGGCTGCGAGTTTTGACCCGGATCTCGCCGACCGCACCGGTTCGGCGCTGGGAAGCGAGGCGCATCGCAAGGGTTACAATGTCCTGCTTGGGCCCGGCCTGAACCAGCTGCGAGAGCCCCGAAATGGCCGAAACTTCGAATACTTCAGCGAAGATCCACTGCTCACCGGATTGATGGGCGGCGCGATGATCCGCGGCATTCAAAGCCAGCATGTCGTCGCAGCGGCAAAGCACTTCGCCCTCAACTCGACTCAGGTGAACCAGAACACCCTCGATGCCAGGATCGACGAGGGGGCGCTGCGCGAATCGGAACTCCTCGCCTTCCAGATCGCACTCGAGCAGGGCCGCCCTGGGTCGGTCATGTGCAGCTACAACGCTCTCAATGGCACGCCGACTTGCAACAGCCCGTGGCTTCTCGAAACAGTGCTCAAGAAGCAATGGAAATTCGATGGCTGGGTCATGTCCGACTGGGGCGCGACCAAGGGAGCCGATTTCGCCAATTCAGGGCTTGATCAACAGTCAGGCTCGGAAATCGATGCAGAGCCCTGGTTCGCAGATGCTCTGCGTCAGAGTGTCCAGAAGGGTCAGACCAGCAAGCGGCGCTTGCGCGACATGGCCTTGCGCATCGTGCGCACGCAGTTCCGCCTTGGCCTCGATCGTTTCCCGGCTGCACGCACCGAACCCTTCGATCCCGAACCCGGCGCGCGTATGGCCCTCGAAGTAGCACGGCGGGGCATCGTCCTGCTCAAGAACAACGGCATTCTTCCACTGCACCAACCGGAAGCCATCATTTCAGCCATAGGCGGCTTTGCCGATCGCGGCGTCCTGCGGGGCTCGGGCTCTTCAGAGGTCACGCCGACAAACGGCAAGCTCTTCGTCATGCCGGCGTTCGACGAACAGGGCTACGAGGCCGTGCGAAACCCCACGTTCCTGCCGTCGTCTCCGGTCAAGGTTCTGCGCGAAAAGTTGCCGCTGGCCATGATCTCCTATGATCCGGGGATGGGGGCCAAGGACGCGGCACTGGCGGCCCGCAATGCCGACACGGTCCTTCTGTTTCTCTGGCGGCATGAGACGGAAACGCGGGACTCTCCCGATATGCGCCTGCCGCTAGGTCAGAACGAGTTGGTCGAGGCAGTGGCCGCCGCCAATCCCAACGTCGTCGTTATCGTTCAATCAGGCAATCCCGTGCTGATGCCTTGGGCGGACAAAGTGAAGGGCATTGTCTGGGCCGGATTTCCCGGCCAGGAGGGCGGCAAGGCGATCGCGGAAATCCTGACCGGAGAGGTCAACCCATCGGGTCATCTGCCTTTCTCCCTTTTCCGAAGCCACGAGCAGTTGCCCTTCCCTGAGCTGCCAAATCAGGGCGTGGCGTTCTTCAAGCCCGTGACCGTCAACTACAAGGAAGGCGCGGATGTCGGCTACCGCTGGCTCGCGAAGAGCGGGCAGTCCCCGCTCTTTCCGTTCGGCCACGGCCTGTCCTATACCACGTTCGACATTGCCAACCCGTCGGTCGGGGCAGTCAAACCGCTGCGAATCTCGGCGGTCGTCCGAAACACCGGCGGAAAAGCAGGACGCGCGGTCCCGCAACTCTACCTGACCCAGACACCCGGCGAGCAAACGATCAAACTGGCAGGCTTCGCATCCGTGTTGGTAGAGGCGGGCGAAAGCAAATCAGTCCAGTTCGATGTCGATCCGCGGATCCTGGCAAACTACGACGCTGCCAAAGGCAAGTGGGTCGTTCGCGCTGGTTCCTACAATTTCGCACTTGGCAAGTCCGCCGGCGAACTCGGCCCGGCGATCAAGGTCGACATGCAGACGATCACGCTTGATCCG
Source organism: Novosphingobium sp. (assembly GCF_027486195.1). Lineage (GTDB taxonomy): Bacteria > Pseudomonadota > Alphaproteobacteria > Sphingomonadales > Sphingomonadaceae > Novosphingobium. The sequence goes on along the minus strand of NZ_JAIXPP010000045.1, from coordinate 77,824 downwards.
TAAGCTAGTGGACCGACGCCAGCGGACTGCAAAGCACCAACCGGGGTTTGCAGTCCGCCGGGCAACCACCGTTGCGGCTGGTTGACGTCCAGGACATTGCACTGCCAAGCTGGCATCAATGGCCACCCACCTGTCACTCCCTGAAGCCAGACGCATCGCGCTCGCGGCGCAAGGGTTTGGAGGGCGGCGCGCAAAGCAACCGAAGGCAGAGCACCTGCATAGCGTGCTGGGCAGGCTGGGTCTGTTCCAGATCGATAGCGTGAACGTGCTGACCCGGGCGCACTATCTTCCGGCCTTCTCGCGGCTCGGACACTACGACCGCACGTTACTGGAGCAGGGCGCATGGGGGCCGCGGCGGTATCGGCGGATGTTCGAATACTGGGCGCACGAGGCCTCGCTGTTACCAAACGATCTTCATCCACTGCTGCGCTGGCGCATGGCGAGGGCGGAGCGCGGCGAAATCGGTTACAAAACTCTGCGACAGTTTGCAGCCGAGCATCGCCCCGAAGCGGAGCGCGTGCTGGAGCGGATCAGGGCGGAAGGGCCACTCGCCGCAGCCGATTTCGAAAATGGATCGAGCAAGAGCGGATGGTGGGAATGGAGCAGCACCAAGCATGCTCTGGAGTGGCTGTTCTGGTCCGGACAGATCACCACGGCTACGCGGCGTGGCAGCTTCGGGCGGGTCTATGATCTACCCGAACGGGTGCTGCCGGATGCGGTGCTTTCGCTGCCCACGCCGGATCCCGTCGCGGCTCAATGCGAGCTCATCGCCCGCAGCGCGCTCGCGCTCGGCGTGGCGACAACAGCTGACTTGCGAGATTACTTCCGCTTGAAGCCGGTTGAGGCTGATCATGCCATTGCCGCGCAAGTCGAAACCGGGCTGCTGGTTCCGGTCCGGGTCGAGGGCTGGAGCCAGAAGGCGTGGATGCACCGCGATGCGTGCGCACCCCGCCAGGTGTGCGGCGCCGCCTTGCTTGCCCCGTTCGATCCGCTCGTGTGGGAACGCAGCCGGGCGGAGCGACTGTTCGGCTTCCGCTATCGCATCGAGATCTACGTGCCGCAGGACAAGCGGACCCACGGCTATTATGTGCTGCCGTTCCTGATGGACGAGGCGCTGGTTGCCCGCGTCGACCTCAAGGCGGACCGCGCGGGCGGCGTTCTGTTGGTCCAGCGGGTTACGCTTGAGCCGAACGCTAACGCCGAGACCCTGCCGCGTCTGCATGCCGAACTTGCGCGCATGGCCGCATGGCTTGGTCTTGGCAGCGTGCGGCTCCCGCAAGACGCCTGAGGCTTGAGCATCTGCAGCCACCCACTTCTGGTTGGGCCTGTCGGCAGTGAACTGGCGATCCAGCACGTTGCCGGCAATGATCGAGCGTTCCCCTTGATCCTTGGGCAGTCCACGGCGACGGGGCCGAGCCTGCAGCCCCTGCGCCTGCATGAGCCGTTCGACCCGATGCAGGCCGCAGGAGATGCCTTCGGCGAGCAGGTCGTGGCAGACACGGCGGGCACCGAAGGTGCGATAGCTGCCAAGATGGCTGGCCCTGACCCTGGCGCCGATCACCTCGTCGTCGCGGGCGCGCTGCGACGGGGATCGAGTTAGCCAGGCATGGAACCCGCTTCGCGAGACACCGCCAGAAAATCTTTGGGCGCCCTGCACATCCATGCCACCGGCCAGATCCCTCGGTGCTTCGCAATGAAGCCAAACCTCATATCGAGTCCTTCGCGACGGAGACGATCGATCTCCAACTGTTCCGGCTTCATCTGCCCATGCCCCGGAAAGGCATGGCCAGGATCGGCAGCGAACTCCTTTACCCATTTGCGCAGCACGTTCTCATGCACGTCCAAATCGCGAGCAGCCTGCGCAACTGCGACACCGCGCTCGCGCACCAACCTCACCGCCTCAAGCTTGAACTCGCGGCTGAACTTCCTTCGTTGCATGGTGGACCTCCGATAGATGGAAACATCCTATCTCGGTGTCAGCCAAACCGGCAGCAGGCCATCGAGCCGAGCGGCAGCATCAGAGCACATTCCGCCCAATCAGGTTCAGCGTTTCAACTGGCGCGCGCGCTCTTGCGGCCCCATACGGTCTGATTGCAGCGCGAGGCAGACGGCGGCGAGGACGAACAGACCGCACGGGACAACGCCCATCGCTGCCACTGCCGCGAATCTCGCGCCACCGGTTTGCAGCGCAGGGGAATCGCCGCTCCGGAAGCCCCCGAAGCTCAGGGCAAGTCCGCACAGCGCCGGACCCAGCGCCAACGCTACCTTCTCTGCAGCGCTCCAGACACCGGCAAGCGTGGCGCTCGCAGCGGTCCCCGTGGACCTGCCGAACGCGGCCAATGCCGAGAAACCCGCGACCTGTATTCCCGCCGTGGCCAAGCCGCCGAATGCCGCGCCGGCCAGTATCGCAGGCCAACTGATGGCCATGGAGAGCGCAACACTGGCGATGGCGGCGAGGCCGAGTGCAAGCATCATGCCCCGCGCAGTCCCGGTCCGTTCGACCATGATCGACCACGGGATCATCGCAAGGATTGCGGCGCCGATCTGGATCAGGAAGAACTGGCCGATATCCGCTTCGGGCCTCGCGCGGGCGATTACCAGGTAGTAAGCCGTCGCCGCGCTGGCGGTGCCGCAACCCGCCATGGCCAGGAAATACACACCAAGCGCGGCGCGGAAGCCGCGCAGGCGCATCAGCGCGAATCCGCTGATGGCTGGTGCTGGTACAGGGTTCGATCTGGCCGCGATCGGCCTCAACCACGCGATCATCATCGCGCCAACACAGCATGCCGCAATCGCAAGCGCCATCCAGCGATAGGCCGGCGCACCTCCGCCGAACGCTGTCACCAAAGCCGGTGCGCCCGAAGCCCCGAGCAGAATTCCCGCGAAAGCGAAAACCAGCCGGATGCCGATGAGGCGTGCCGCAGGACCTTCGGCAAGCGCAAGATCGGCAGGAACGGCAAGATAGGGCACGGCGAAGAAACTGTACGCCAGCGACGCCAGCAGATAGCTCGCTGCGAGGAGCAAAGCGGTCAGCTGCGGCGTTGCCAGCTGCGGAACTGCAAACAAGGCCGTGAAAGCCACTGCGCTGGCAGCGCTGCCCAGCCCCTGAAGGCGGCGGCGGCTGCCAAGCGCCCGCACCTCCCGGTCCGACCAGCGCCCGATCAGCGGATCGGCAAAAATGACCACGAGCTTGGGTGCCAGAATCGCGGCGCCAGCCAGCGCCGGTGGCAGGTGCAACTGCTGCGTGGCGAAGTAGAGCAGCAGGATGCCCGGGACAGTCGAATAGACGCCCGTGCCCACCGACCCCACGCCGTAGCCAAGCATGGCCCCGGCGCCCAAGGGTTGGTTTGCCCGAAGGCCTGCCGAGCGGTCAGTCATCCGTTTGCCTCCAGCGGCCGATTTCAGCAGGCCGCGCCTGGCCTCGTTCGATCCGGCTGCCCAGCGGAACCTTTCTGCCGAAGATCAGCAGACCTCACCACAAACGCGAGCTTGCGATTCTCCTGCCTTGTGTCAATCAACATAACCGGATTATGTTATGGAGCAAAGCCGATTGGTTCGTCGGCACGGGAGAGTGGCATGGCCTTTGATTTGGTGATCCGCGGCGCAAGTGTGGTCGATGGCACGGGCGCAGCAGCGACAACCGCCGATATCGGGATCGCAGGCGGCGTCATCCGGGAAATCGGCAGGATTGCCGCGCATGGAGCGCGCGAGATAGACGCCGATGGCGCCATCGTCACCCCCGGCTTCATCGACGTGCACACCCATTATGATGGGCAGGTGTCGTGGGATGGCGAAATGCTGCCTTCGGCCGCGCACGGCGTGACCACGGCGATCATGGGCAATTGCGGCGTCGGCTTCGCGCCCTGCCGCAAGGAAGATCGCGACCGGCTGGTCGATCTGATGGAAGGCGTCGAGGATATTCCGGGCACGGCGCTCCACGAAGGCATCCGCTGGGGATGGGAGACGATTCCGGAATATCTCGATGCCGTGGCTGCTATGCCGCGCACCGTCGATATCGGTGTCCAGGTGCCGCACAATGCCGTGCGGCTGTTCGTGATGGGCGAACGCGCGCTTCGCCGCGAAGCGGCGACGGAGGAAGACATTGCTGCTATGTCGCGCATCGTGGTGGACGGGATTGCTGCAGGCGCAGTCGGCTTCACGACCGCCAACACCATCGGCCACCGCGATGCCAAGGGCAACCCGACTTATGCCCGCCATGTCGCCGCCGAGGAACTCTATGCCATCGGCGAAGCCATGGGCGCTGCCGGGCGCGGCGTCATCCAGTTGTTCAATGATTTCTACCGCGAGAATCTCGACGATTTTCCCGAAGTGCTCGAACTCGCCCGGCGCAGCAAGCGGCCATTGTCGTTCACGCTGGAGCAGGATGACTGGTGGCCGGAAGGCTTCTGGCAGGGCCTGCTGAAGGCGTGCGCAAGCGTCAACGCAGCGGGGTTCGAAATGCGCGCGCAGGTGGCGCCGAGGCCGCTGGGCTCGATCCAGACGCTCGCGGGCACCATCCATCCCTTCGTCACGAGGCCGGCCTACATGGCCATGGCGCATCTGCCGCTCGCGGAGCGGGTCGCCCGGCTGCGCGATCCGGCGGTGCGCGCGCAATTGCTGGCCGAGCCCGATACGCCGCTCTCGCAGTTCGTCATGTCGGTAACGCCCCGCGCCGAGGAATGGGGTGCCGATCCCGTCGCCATGCTCAAGCGGATGTTCCCGCTGGGCAATGATGTTGACTATGAACCCGTGCCGGAGCGATCGATCTGGGCGCTGGCGCAGGCACAGGGACGCGACCCGCAGGACGTCCTGCTCGACCAACTGCTTGAGAATGATGGCCATGGCCTGATCTACGTGCCGATCATGAACTATGGTGGCGGCGATTTTTCCGCCATCCACGCGATGCTGAGCGATCCCAACGCGATGATGGGGCTATCGGACGGGGGCGCCCATGTCGGCTTTTCCTCCGATGGCAGTTTCCCGACCTATTTGCTCAGCCACTGGGCCCGCGACAGAACGCGGGGGCCTCGCATCCCGCTTGAACGTGCGGTGGCGCTGCAGACCGGCATTCCGGCGCAGCATTTCGGCCTTGATGACCGCGGCGTGGTGGCAGTCGGCCGCCGGGCCGATCTCAATGTCATCGATTTTGCCGCGCTCGGCCTCGAAAAGCCCGAAATCCATGCCGATCTGCCCGCAGGCGGTATCCGCTTCCTGCAAGGCGCGCGTGGCTACATCGAAACGCTGCTCGCTGGCGAAACGGTCAGCGCAGGCGGCGCACTCACCGGTGCGCGCCCGGGCCGCCTGATCAGGAAGACACGGGGCTAGAGGCGTTTGCAGCAATCACCGCCGCCGCCAGTTCCTTCAACATCGCATAAATGTCGTCGCCGTGGTCGCTGTTCTGCTGAACGGCGACTGCGATGCCGTGATCAAGCAGCATGGCGACGTTGGAGGAATAGCCCGGATAATAGCCGGAATGGCTGATATAGCGGCCCAATCCGGGGCGCTTGGTAATGAACATGCCAAGGCCATAAGCTTGCGAAACGCCGGGCTGCGGCGGGCCGGGCAGCGGCAGGCTCGAATCCATCATCGTCTTGAAGCTCGCCAGCGGCAGGATCCGACCCTTGGCGAGTTTCCAGTAGAATTGCGCCAGCGCGCGCGGTGTGAGGGCCAGACCGCCGCCGGTATATTCCAGTTTCGGAGTGTGCCGCAGATGGCCAGCCGCATCGGTGGTGCGGCCGGTCATTCCGGCCATCGCGGCCAGGATGTCGCCGCGCGCAAATCCGGTGGCGAGGCCGGGAAGATCGGTGCTGCTGGCAGCGATCACATCGGGTGATTTCAGCCGCGAGAGGACGAGCGCGTCGAGCAGTTCGTAATAGCCCTTCCCGGTTGCCTTCTCCATCGCCAGCCCGGCAAGGTGATAGCCAAGATCGGAATAGCTGTGCCGGGCGCCGGGCGCGAACAGTGGCGGTTCATCGAGAATGAACGACAGCATCTTGCGCGGGCTGTAACCGATATCACGGCCGCGGATGGCGTCCGTCGTGAAGGCCCACTGGAAATCCAGCTGATCGAGGAATTGCGGAAAGCCCTCACTGTGCTGGAGCAGCATGCGCAGCGTCAGCGCTTTGGCATTGGGCAGCCGCCCATACCAGGGTTCGTCGGCGAACAGCCGCGAAATCGGTGCATCAAGGCTGAGCTTGCCCGCATCGACCAGCGCCATGGCAGTGGCGGCGGCGAAGGTCTTGCCGGTGGACCCCGACATCAGCCGCGTCGCTGGCGTCATCGGCCTTGCGGTTGCGGGATCGGCAAGGCCGCCCGCAACAGCAATGGTCCTCCCATCAGGCATCACCGCGGCGACCGAGATACCCGGCGCGCGGTGGCCACCGACATGGCGGCGGACGAATGCCCGCAGCGCCTTCTCGACCGGGACAGCCGCGATCTGTGCGCTGGCGCTTGGTGCGACGATGGCGGCTGACAGCAGGGCCAGCAACTGCCGCCGATCCAAACTCCCGTCGATCAATCCCATCATTTCATCCTGCGCTGTCATCGCAGGCACACTAACATAACAGAATTATGTTTCAATCGCTCTCGAACGGCGCCAGAATCGCGTGACGCCACAGCGCGGTCTGCCGGGCGTTCCAATCAGCCGGTGTCTTCGCGAAGGGAGCCAGCGTAGGGTTGTTCCACTGGAACAAGTCCATCCCCAGATCCTCCATCGAATTGAGGATGAAATGCGCGAGATAGGGCGCCGGCTCGATCGAAAGGCCAGCTGCAGCGCGTTCCTGAGCGATGGCGGCGCGAAACTTTTCGACAACGGGCTCGCGGGCCTTGATCCAGGCCGCATAGGCCTTGGGCCGCATGTTGATCACCTGCTGGATCGCACGCGGCAGTTGCTTGCTGCGTTGATGATAGGACGATGAGTCCTCCAGAGCGCGGGCGACCAGTTCGCCGAAATTGCTGCCCTGCAGTTTCTCCATGCGGGCATAGATGTCGCCGATCTCGTCGATAACCATCTCCTCGATGGCATCATCCTTGCCCTTGAAATGGAAATAGACCGCACCCGTGGTAAGTTTGGCGCCGGCGCAGATGTCGGACAGATTGATCTCGGAAATGCTCCGCTTCATGGCGAGCTTGGCGATGACGCGCTTGATCGCCTTCCTCGTGCGATCACCGCGGTGTTCGGGTTCAGCCGCTTCGGCCACTCTCAACGGTCGCGCATTCATCTCGGATGCTGCTTTCCTGCCTGGTTCGAGAACCGCTCTAGGCCTTGTTGCGGCGGCGCTCAACTCTGCCAATAGTCAGGTCGCCACATCGGGAAACCAGACCTGCGCGATCAAACCGTCTGCAACGCGGTAGATGGCAAGGGCATCGATGACCGCGCCGGTCACGTGAAGCGTGACCTGTTCGTGATCAACGACGAAATCATCCTGGACCATCCGGTTGCGCACCACGCAGGTGCGCGGCGAGCGTGCAAACATCGCCCCCCAGATCTCGGCGATCTGGCCGCGACCGGCTGCCATCACGGTTCCCGAAGGAATGCGCGTGCACACCGCATCAGCTGCGTAAGTGGCGACAAATGCGGCCGTATCGCCCCGGTTATAGGCATCGACCTGGGTATCGATGATGTCGGTGATCGGCATGAACGGCAGCTCCTTGCTAAGGCATCTGGTCAGAATAACATAATCGTTTTATGTTCGCTGTGCCAAGCAGGAGACTCACATGCGCCGTTTCTTCATCTGTGCCGATATCGAGGGCTGCGCCGGGGTCTCGGCGAATTTCGCACTGATGCCAGATGGCTGGGAATGGCAGGCGGCACGGCACTGGATGGCTGATGAGGTCATGGCAGTCGCCAATGCGGCGCTGGCTGGCGGGTATGATGAAGTGATCGTCGCCGATGGCCATGGCAACGCCCACAACATCGATCCTGCCCTGCTCCCCGATGGCGTCAGGCTCGTGCGATCATGGCCGCGTCCCCTGCTCCAGATGCAGGGCATCGAACTGCCCGGCGTTGCCGCCACGGCCTTTGTCGGCTTCCACAACGGCATGCAGGGGACTGGCGGAACGCTCGCCCACACCTATCACGGCGGGGCATACCGCGACATTCTGGTCAACGGGATCAGCATTTCCGAAGGCTGGCTCAATGCCGCGCTGGCCGGTGAACATGGCGTGCCGGTGGTGCTGGTCAGCGGCGATCAGGCCGCCACCGAGGATGCAAAGCGCTACGCTCCGGACGCTGCCTTGGTCACGGTCAAGCAATCGCTCGGTTGGCGCTCGGTGCTCACCCCTTCCCCCGCCGCCGCCTGCCGCCAGCTTGCCGAAGAAACCGCCGCAGCGCTCGCGAGGCCGCTGCCGGCGCTGTTCAGCCGCTCCGGGCCCTTTGTCGTCGATTATGTCATGCTCAGCCGCAATGCCGCCGAGATGCTCGCCTATCTGCCGATCGTCCGGCAAACCGATGCGTTCACGGTTCGCGTCGAGTTTGACACCATCACCGAAGTGATGCGCTTCACCAGCTTCGCCATGCTCTACAGCCCGACCGGGGTGATGGCGTTTTGAGCAGCTCGTCAAAATAATTGAATTATGTTTTTCTTGCGTCGGCCCACGCGCTGAGCCAGATTGCGGCAATACCACGCCAAGCAGGAGGGAACGGCCAGCCATGCGGAATTTTGCCCAACGCCGCCCGGTGCTGGCCTTCTATCTGCTGGCCTTGCTGATCGTCTGCGCGGTCATGGCCTATTCGATGACCATGTTCATCCTGCGGCCGGAAACCGCCGCCGCGCTCGGCGCGCTCGCCCAGAACATCATGGATGGCTCGTGGTACATCAACCTTGTCACCATCGCGGTTGAAGTCGGCAAACAACCTGTCTTGTCCGGCATCTTCATCTTTGCCGCAGCCCCTTCAATCTCCGCACTGGTCATCGCTTCGCTTGGCGGTGGCGGCGGCCTGAAACGCCTGCTCTCACGCCTCCATCCCTTCGGCCCGGAGCGCAGCAAGGCGGAGGCATTGCTGCTCTATGCTGCCTTGCTCGGCATCTATGCAGCCGGATTTGCGGTATACGATTTCGTGGCCGGGCCGGGCGTCGATCCCTTTGACCGGCTGCGCGCCATTGGCGGCGGCGCGGTCTTTGGCGCAGTGATCGGGCTGTTCCTCGATGAAGGCGGGAGCCTTGAGGAGCTCGGCTGGCGCGGCTTTGCCGGGCCGCTCCTGCAGGATCGCATGAAATCGGCCTGGCTGGCGGCGGTACTGCTCGGCATCATGCACTGGGCCTGGCACCTCCCGCGCGAGATACCGGCATTTCTCGGGCCGTTCGATCCCGGCGTCTGGGTGGCCAACCAGACGATATTCCTGATCCTGTGCATCGCCCTATCGATCTGCGCGGTCTATGCGGTCAATCGCAGCGGCGGCAGCCTCTGGCCGGCGATCTTCATTCATGGCGGCACCAATGTCTGGTCGAAAGCCGTCGGTGATGCGGCCGCGCCGACGCTCGGTCTGATCGATCTGCGGACTTTGCTCGTCGTTGTCATCGCGCTGATCATCTCCGTATTTGCCGGGCGCCGTCTTGGCCGCGCCAACCCGCCGCTTCGTCCGGCCTGATGCTGGCGTTCCTGTTCCGCAGGCTCGGCTTTCTCGCTGTCGTGCTGCTTGGCGTGTCGCTGATCACTTTTGCCATTGCGCATCTCGCCCCGGGCGATCCGGCGCGGCTGGTGGCAGGGCCGCAGGCATCGGCGGAAGCCGTCGCGCGGGTCCGGATCGATCTCGGGCTCGATCAGCCTGTGGCCGCGCAATATACCCGCTACCTCGGGCGGCTTGTGCACGGCGATCTGGGCACGTCCAACGTTGATGGCCGGCCGGTCGCCGAAGCGATCCTCGCCAAGGCACCGGCCTCGCTTGAACTTATGGGGGCCGCCCTGCTGCTCGCGGTGCTGGCCGGTATCCCGCTGGGCATGCTGGCGGCGCTTCGGCGAAACGGCGCTGCCGATCGCACGGTGCGGATCATGGCCGTGGCCGGCGCGGCCATTCCGGCCTTCTGGTTTGGATCGATCCTGATCATCCTGTTCTACCGCGAACTCGGCTGGTTTCCGGCTTCAGGGCGATTTACCGGCACGCCGCCGCCCGCCGTGACCGGGTTTCTCACCGTCGATGCCTTGCTGGCCGGAGACCTCGCCGGGTTCCGCACCGCCTGTGCGCATCTGGCCTTGCCGGTGTTCACCCTCGCGCTGCTCGATCTTGGTCTGTTTGCCCGGCTCACCCGCAACCAGATGCTTGGCGTGATGGCGCAGGACTATATCCGTGTGGCGCGTGCATCGGGCCTGCCGGAAGGGACGATCGTGCGCGTGCACGCCTTGCGCAATGCCCTGTCGCCGCTGATTTCAGTGGTCGCGGCCTCGCTTGCCGCGATGCTTTATGGCTCGGTATCTGTGGAAACCGTGTTCGGCTGGCCGGGCGCCGGGCAGTTCGTCGTCAGCGCCATCGGCAATCTCGATTTTCCGGTGGTTATGGGCTTTGCGGTGATCGCCTCGGCGGCCTATGTCGTCGTCAATCTCCTCGCCGACCTGTTGCTGGCCGCCGTCGACCCGCGGGTGCGGCTGGCATGATCCGCCGCTACCCCCCTGCCCTCGTTGCCGGCGCCGCGATCACCGTCTTCATGATCGTCGTCAGCCTTGCGGCGCCGTGGCTTTCACCATGGCCGCCGAACGTGCCCGATGTCGGCGCCATTCTCGAACCCCCATCGTGGCGGCATCCCGCCGGGACCGATGCGCTTGGCCGCGATATCCTGTCCCGCATCCTCTGGGGCGGTCGCGCTTCGCTGGGGGTGGCCATCGGCATTGTCGCCCTGTCGGTCGGCTTGGGCGCCTTGCTGGGTGCGGCGGTGGCGCTGGCTGGCGGCTGGATCGATACGCTGGTCATGCGGCTGGTGGATATAGCGCTGTCGATCCCTGCCATCGTCATCGCGCTCGCCCTGTCAGCAGCGCTGGGCCCCAGCCTTGGCAATCTGGTCCTCGTGCTCGGGCTGCTTGGCGTGCCCTTCAACTTGCGGCTGTTCCGCAGCGAGACGCTGTCCTTGCGCGAGAGGCCCTTCATCGCGGCATCGCGTGCCATGGGTGCGGGCTTCGCCGCGCTGCTCGGCCGGCATATCCTGCCAAACCTTGCGCCGGTCATCGTCACCTTTGCCTCCGCCGCGCTCGGTAGCGCGCTGGTAATGGCGAGCGCGCTGTCGTTCGTCGGTCTGGGAGCGCAGCCGCCGACTGCCGAATGGGGCGCCATGATCTTCGATGGCCGCACCACGATCATGTACGAATGGTGGTGCGCGGTCTTGCCTGGCCTCGCCGTCGCGCTTTCCGCGCTCGGCTTCATCCTGCTCGGCGACGGGCTGCGCGACTGGCTCGATCCACGGCATGAAGCGCGATGAGCGCGCTGCTCGAGATCGCGGATCTGGCCATCGCCTATGGCGACAAGCCTGCCGTGAAGGGTGTGTCGTTGCGGCTCGGGTCCGGCGAAATCGTCGGACTGGTCGGCGAATCCGGCTCGGGCAAATCGACCGTCGCGCTGGCGGTGATGGGGCTGTTGCCGCCCGGCTGCCATATCACCTCGGGCACATTGCAGCTTGGCGGACAGAACTTGCGGCATCTGCCCCCGGCGGAATGGCGGGCGCTGCTTGGCCGCCGCATCGCCTATGTGCCTCAAGAGCCGATGACCGCGCTGAACCCGGTGCTGACGGTCGGCCGGCAGATTGATCTGGTGCTGGCCCACCATGGGCGCGGCGACCGTTCGGCGAGGCGGCGGTTGGCCGAGGATAGCCTCACCGCGATGGGTCTGGCCGATCCGGCACGCATCCTCGCGTCGCTGCCGTCGCGCCTCAGCGGCGGCCAGTTGCAGCGCGTGCTGCTCGCGCAGGCCTTTGCGCTCGAACCCGATCTGCTGATCGCGGACGAGCCGACCACGGCGCTCGATGTGACCGTGCAGGCCGAAGTTCTGGCCCTGCTGACAGATGCCGCCGCCCGGCGCGGAACGGCGGTCCTGTTCATCAGCCACAATATCGCCGTCGTCTGGCAGTTGACGCAGCGGATCGCGGTGATGCGCCATGGCGAGATCGTCGAAACCGGCGCGACCCGCAGTGTCATCGCCAACCCGGCCACCCCGTACACGAGGCAGTTGATGGCCGCGCTTCCTGCGCTCTGTGCACCGCGCACACACCTTCCGGTGCCCGCGTGAACACGGTGCTCGCGCTTGAGGGGCTTGGTGTCACCTATCGCCGCCGCGCTGGGCTGTTCGGCGCGGCGACCGAAGTCAAGGCGCTCAGCGATGTTTCGCTGCATGTCGAGGCCAGTGAATGTGTCGGCATCATTGGCGAAAGCGGCTGCGGCAAGAGCACGCTGGCCGGCGTTGCCGCCGGACTGATCGACGCCGGTGCAGGCCGGGTGCGCATCGCCGGGGAGCTGATGCCGAGGCAAAGCCGGTCTCGGCCCCTCGCTGCCCGCCGCGCGCTGCAACTGGTGTTTCAGGATCCCTATGGCTCGCTCGATCCGCGCCAGCGCATCGGCGCAATCATCGCCGAGGGATTGACCATCCATGCGCCGGCCGGCGACCATCATGACCAGGTCTTGGCCGTGCTCGCCGCAGTCGGGCTGAGCGGTGATTTCATCAACCGGCTGCCGCACCAGCTTTCCGGCGGCCAGCGGCAGCGCGTGGCACTGGCCCGCGCCCTGGTTGTCGAACCCAGAGTCATCATACTCGATGAGCCGACGTCCGCGCTCGACCTTTCGGTTCAGGCCCAGATCCTCAACTTGCTGCTCGATCTTCAGGCGGCTCGCGGGCTTGGCTATCTGCTGATCAGTCACGACATCGATGTCATCCGCCACTTGTGCCACCGCGTCATCGTCATGGCGGCGGGGCGCATCGTCGAGGCCGGACCGACCGCCGACGTGCTCGGCAATCCGCAAATGCCCTACACGCAGCGGTTGATTGCAGCCGCTCCGTCGATCCCGGGGCTCGTCGCATGACGTTCGCTGCGCTGTTCGCCGATATCGCGCCGGATGCCCCCGGCTGCGCTGCGGCCATTGTCGAGGATGGCGCGCCTGTCTGGCAGGGCTGCTTTGGCCTTGCGAACACGGCAACCGGTGCGGCCATTGCACCGCAGACGCGGTTCCGCATCGCCAGCATGACCAAGCCCATGGTCGCCATGGTCCTGCTGGCGCTGGCTGATGCCGGGCGTTTGGCGCTATCCGATTGCATCACGCGCTGGGTGCCCGAACTGCGGGCGGCAGAGCCCCCGACCATGGCGCAATTGCTCGCGATGCAAAGCGGTTTGCCCGAAGGATCGCCGCTGCACTGGCTTGTCACCGGCGACAGCGCGCGCGAGGGAATCGGGCTTGACGCAGTCCTCGCGCTGCAATTGGCGCAGCGCAGCCGGATTTTTGCGCCGGGCAGCCGCACGGTCTATGCCAACAGCAACTACCTGCTGCTCCAGCTCGCTGCTGAGCGGGCCGCAGGCGCACCGTTGGCGACGCTCTTGCAGACCCACGTGTTCTCACCCGCAGGCATGGCGGATGCCCGTCTGCATGATGCGCCGACCGCCGCACTGGCAAACATGGCGCTGGCCCATGCCGTCACGCCCGCTGGCTTCAGCGCCGTTGATCCGCACCTCGCTTATGGCGCTGCCGGCGGTATCGTTGCCTCGCTCGCCGACATGATAGCCTGGCTCCGCTGGCTGCAGACCAATCCGCGCGATTGGCAGGCAAGGCTTGGCGCCAATGTGCCGCACAGCGATGGCTCGCCAAGCGGCTATGCCCTGGGCTTCATGCGGCAGTCGCTGGGAGGTCGGCTGACGCTGGGCCATTCGGGCCAGATCAACCAATGGGCGGGCGAGTTCCTGCTCGCACCCGATCATGGCAGCGCCGCCGTCATTCTCGGCAATCGCAGCGACATCAACTGGTTCGAGCGTGCCCGCGAATTGCTGACACTGCATTGGGGAATTGCGCCCGACCCGGCGATGACGCCGGGGCTGGCCAGTCCATCGCCGCCCGAACTGCTTTGGACAGCGCTTTACGCCAGCGCGGAGCATGGCTTCTCGCTCGATATCTCGGGATGCCCGGGCGAGATCAATGTCGGTGGTCGGCGTATCCCGATGCAGCCAGATGGTCGCTATCGCCGCAATCTGGGGGTTGAACCCATTTGCTTCGAGATCGCAGGAGACCTGTCGTTCCCGCCCGCCTCGATCGTGCGGCAGGAAGGCAATATCCGGATGGAGCTCCTGCCCGCAGCCAGCGGCATACCGCCCGATCCGGCGGTCATTCTCGGCCTGTACCGCCATCCTGATCTGCCGGGCTGCTTGCAGATCGGTCTTGATGGCGAAGGGCGGCTGCGGCTGCGGGCCGGTCCGATCTGGCCAGCGGGAGACTGGCTGCAACTGCGCTGGCTCGGCGAACGATTCTACGCGGCCGCGGACAAAGCCGGCTGCGTGCAGGACCCGCATCTGCGCTTCGAGGACGGCGCGGTCATCGTCAGCTTTCAGCGGCTGCCCGGTTTGCGCTTAGCGCGCGATCCGGGTCCGGCGCCCGCTTGGCCGGCCGATGCGCCAGCCCTGATCCGCCGATGAAACGTCTCCTCATTCTGTCCGCCGCGCTGGCGACCGGCTGCATACCCGCCACCAACCCCGCAGAGCGCGCGGCGACGCTGACTGTCGCCAAGGCCTTCACGCCCACCAGCCTTGATCCGGCAGTGGCTGCGGGTGCCAATGAAGCCCCGGTGCTCGATCAGGTCTATGAACAGCTGACCCGCCTCGATACTGCCTCGCCGACAGCCGAAGCGGTTGGCGAGCTGGCGCAGGACTGGACCGTCACCCCAGACGGCCTCTCGATTGCCGTCCGCCTGCAGTCTGGCCACCGCTTCGACGATGGCAACCCGGTCGATGCGGCGGCAGTCAAGGCCTCGCTCGACCGGCTGGTGCGGATCGGCCGCGCGCCGGCTGGCAGCGTCGAATTTCTGGGCGGCGTGACAGTTACCAGCGCGCTGTCGCTGACGCTCCACCTCAAGCGCCGCTACGCCCCGGCGATGCAGCAACTGAGCCTTGCGGCGGCCTCGATCATCAACCCCAAGGCCTTTACCGGCAAGGACGATGGCAAAAGCTGGCTCGCCGATCACAGCGCAGGTTCGGGGCCATACCGCATCGCCGCCAATCGCCCGGGTGAAGCGATCGAGCTGGTGGCCAACCCGAAGGCAATCCGCCCGCCCCGCCAGTTCCAGCGCGTCGTCATCCGGGCGCTGCCCGATGAAGGCGTCCGCCGCCTGCTGCTCGAACGCGGCGATGTCGATCTGACCGACATCGTGCCGTCCGTGCTGGTGGATCGCTATCGCGCGCTGCCGGGTGTGGCGGTCACCACCGTCCCCGGCGGATCGTCGCTCAGCTACCTGCAGCTGAATGCCGCAAAAGGCCCGCTGGCCGACCCGCGCCTGCGCGAAGCGGTCGCGCTCGCTGTCGATTATGACGGCCTCAGGCGCCAGGTCCTGAAAGGTAACGCCATCCAGATCGGTGGCTATTTGCCGCCGGGCGCGCCGGGCTATCGCACCGGCGAAACGCCTTCGCGTGACCTGCCCCGCGCCCGCGCGCTGGTCAGGGCGGCTGGCTACAAGGGCGAGCCGATCGTGCTGCTGGTCGCGCTGCTCGGGCCGGTGGCGGAGTTTCTGCAGGCCAACCTCGCCGACGCGGGGCTGGCCGTGCGCATCGAACGCCGATCACCGGGGGCGATGCAGGCGCTTCAGGCCAGCGGCGATTTCGGGCTGATCTACACCGGCTGGAGCAATGACACGCCCGATCCCGGTGCAATGCTCGATGCGCTCTATTCGGCGCGCGGTCTTGCCGCCGGCAGCAATGGCAGCGGCATCGCCGATCCCGCCATCGATGGCCTGATCGACACGGCGCTCGCGAGCAGCGATCTCACCACACGCGCCGCCGCCTATGCCGAGATCGACGCCCGGCTGCGAAAGGCGCGGCCCTTGGTGATGATCTTTGCCGCCAACCCGGTCATCGCCCACCGGGCAGACCTGATCGGGGTCACAATCGACCGTTGGCGCCCGTCGCTGATCGATTTTTCCAGCCTGTCGCGAAGGGGGCCAAAGCCGTGACCCTGCCCAACGTCTTCCGCACCGACACTGCCTTCTTTCCGCCTGTGCCAAGGCCACGCACCGAGGGGATGCTGCCGGTGACTGGCGGGCATGTCGTGCATTGGGAGGAAACCGGTCCCGAAGACGGGGTTCCCGTGCTCGTCCTCCACGGCGGGCCCGGCGGACAAATCAAGCCCTATTACCGCCGCCTGCTCGATCCGGCGCGGCACCGCGGGATATTCTTCGATCAGCGCGGCTGCGGGCAATCGGCGCCGTTCGGGTCGCTGGAAAGCAACACAACCGCCGATCTGATTGCTGATATCGAAGCGCTGCGCGAGGCACGCGGTATTGCGCGCTGGATCGTCGTGGGCGGCTCATGGGGCTCGACACTGGCGCTGGCCTATGCGCAGGCGCACCCGGACCGTTTGCTCGGCCTGCTGGTCAGCGGCGTTTTTCTGGCCGATGCGGCAGACCGGTATTGGTGGTGGGAGGGCGGCCGCACCGTGTTTCCAGAGGTGTTTGCCGCGCGCGACAGCCTTTTGAGCGAAGCCGAACGCACCGATCCGCGCGCTGCTTTCCTGAAGCGCATTCTCGATCCAGATCCAGCGATCCACGCGCCGGCCGCGACCATCCTCGGCCATGCCGAGGCGCAGACGCTCGATCTCCATGCACCGCCACCGCCCGATGACCCTGATGCAATGGATCCGAGGGACATTGCTGCAACCCGGATCTTCGCGCACTTCGATCAGGCCGACTATTTCCTCACCCCCGGCCAGCTCCTCGCCAATGCCGCGCGCCTTGCCGCGATCCCCGGCGAAATCATCGCAGGGCGCAGCGACATGTGCACCCCGCCGCGCGCGGCCTGGGACCTCGCCCAAGCTTGGCCGGGGTCTCGGTTAACGATCGTGCCAGCCGCTGGCCACAGATGGAACGACGAGGCACTGGGCCGGGCTGTTGTTGCGGCATTACTGCGGCTGACGGACAGCGCCGGCTAACGAACACGCCTGCCGGACTGCCACACCGCCTTGATGCCGCCATCCCAGATGGCCGCCAGATCGCTGAGCGGATCCCCGTCAACAATTACGAAATCGGCATGGGCGCCGGGCGCGATGACACCCAGTTCGCCCGTCCGGTTGAGCAGCGCGGCGTTAACGCTTGTGGCCGATCGCAGCACATCCACGGGTGCCTCGATAGCGCCGCGCAGGCGAAACTCGCCCAATTGCCACGGGTGCAGGCCGCCGAGCAGATCGGTGCCGAAACCAATGGCAACCCCGGCAGCGCGGGCAATGCGCACCGCATCCGCGCCGCGCCCGGCCACATCGGCGATCTTGGCGGCTGAAGCCGCCGAGAGCCCGTATGCTCCACCTTCGGCGGTCAGCGCTTCATAGGCGACCAGTGTCGGCACCAGAAACGCGCCCGCACGCGCCATCGCGGCAGCAGCCGCTTCGTCGAGCAGATTGCCATGCTCGATCGATCGCACACCATTGCAGACAGCGTGGATGATCGCATCGGCGGTATAGGCATGAGCCATCACATAAGTCTGCCGGCCGCGCGCTTCCGCGACGATCGCGCGGATCTCGCTGCCCGAATACTGGCGCATGGCAATCGGATCGGTGGGCGAGGAAATGCCGCCCGAAACGAAGATCTTGATCTGATCCGCCCCGCCCGCCAGCGTCTCGCGCGCGGCGAGGCGCACGGCCTCTACGCCGTCGACGACGCGCGACAGGTTGCCGATCGTGCCGCAGCTGCACGGCTCGCCCCGGTGGACGCGGCTGTCGCCATGGCCGCCGGTCTGCGAGAGCGCCCGGCCAGACCGGAACAGTCTGGGTCCGGGGATCAGCCCTTCGGCAAGCGCCCGCGCCAGCCCCCAGTCGGCACCGCCGGCATCGCGCACGGTGGTAAAGCCCCGCCCCAGCGCATCGGCCATCAGGCGCGCGGCGTGGTGCGCCAGATAGCTCAGCGGCAATTGCTCCAGCGCCGGGGTATCGACGAGCGCCGCATAGGCATGGAAGTGCGCGTCGATGAAGCCGGGCAGCAAGGCCTGGCCGCTGAGATCGACTTCCTCGTCCACCGGCCCATCGTCACCGATCCCGGCAATCCGTCCATCGGAAACGGTGATGCTGGTGAACGGCGCATAGCCATCATCGACACCGTTCCAGATGCGCGCGTTCCTGAGCCGGGTTCGGGTCATCGCGCGGGTCTCTTTCAGAACTTGGCGCGCGCCGATACTCCGTAGGTACGCCCCTGCGCCCGGATCACCCCCGACTGGCCGTTGCGATTGCCGCCAAAGGCGATGTCGTAGCGGTCATTCCCGAGATTCTGGACAAAGCCGAGCAAGTCGAATGGGCCGAAGTCGACACCGGCCGACACATTGATCAGATTGTTGCCGCCGATGGCGAACAGGTTCTGCACATCCTGGAAACCCGACGACCGGTGGGTCCACGATGCGTTGAACAGCACGTCGATGCTCTGGGTGATCGGGCGGCGATAGGCAGTACTGAGCGAGGTGGTCAGCTTGCGCGCGGCGGGCAGTTCCTTGCCCTTCAGCGACACGCCATTGACCGCGCCATCGTTGAACTTGCCATCAAGCACCCCGAGCGATCCGCCGATGGTCCAACCTTCAACCGGTTGCACCGACGCCTCGAACTCCAGACCGAATGTCCGCGCCTTGCTCGCGTTGTCGAGATAGCCCTGAAGCCCGGGAGGTGCGGTGAAATCGAAGAAGGGCACCAGCACATTCTTCTGGGTCAGGTAATAGGCGCTGACACCCAGAGTGGCGTGCAGCGGGGCCGCCTTGAAACGGGCACCGACTTCATAATTGACCGAAGTTTCAGAATCATAGTCGAGGTTCGCGCTCTTCGCGACATTGAAGTTGTAGCCGCCTGCGCGAAAGCCCGTCTGGATCTTCGCATAGGCCCGCACCGCCTCGCTCGGGCTCCACGAAAGCGTGGCGCCGGGGGACCAGTTGTTGAAATTGCGCGTGCGCTTGACCGCCTGCGACGGTCCGACGAAGCCGATGAGCGCAGGGCTCGGCGTGAACAGGAAGTCCACGGACTTGTCATCGCTGGTATAGCGCAGATTGCCGATCAGGTTGACCTTCTCAGTGATCTTCCAAGTTGCCTCGGCAAAGCCGGCCCAGCTCTTGACGGACTGGTTGTTGGCAATGCCAAGCGTGAACGGGGCTGCGCCGCCCGAAAAGGCCAGCGAAAGGCCGTTCAGATCAGTCAGGATCGTGCCGGTTGCCTTGTCATTCAGATAGGTCGCGCCAACCAGCAGGCTGATGCCGTTCCAGTCTGGAGAGAGCCAGCGGGCTTCGGCAAAGCGGCTTTCGACATGATTGCGGCGGGTGCTGATCTGCTTGCCGAGCGACGACAGTGTCGGCGTCGGGAACAGATCGGTCGAGAGGTCGGTGTCCTCCACCCCGTCAAGGGTATAGTTGCGACCACCGCCGATCAGGGTGAACGTGCCAAGGCCCGTCTTGATGCCCAATTCGCTCGAAACGCGGGTCGTATCGAAGCTGTTGGTGGGCTGGGTGTCGCGGCTCACGGTCTTGGGCGTTTCGCCTGCGGTCGGGAAGAACAGATAGGTGCCGGCCGTATCGCCTTCATTGTGCTCGGCCACGATCCGCAAGGAGATGTTGTCGGTGAGGTCGAACTTGCCAACGATGCGGCCACCCTCGGTATCGTTCGCATCGAGATATCGTTTGGTGACCGGATTGAAGTACTCGCCCTTGTTCTGCTTGAACTTCCACCCCGAGACGCGAATGCCGACCCCATCGGTGAGCGCGGCATTGACGATGCCGCGCAGTTCATAGCGGTCGAATGTGCCGTAGGTGCCCTGCAGGCTGGCACCCCATTTGTCATCGGGGTTCTTCGAAATCACGTTCACGGCGCCGCCGACGGCGTTGCGGCCATAGAGCGCGCCCTGCGGTCCGCGCAGCACTTCAACCCGTTCGAGGTCGAAGAACTGGGTGGGATAGCTGATAAAGCCGCTCGAGTAGATTTCATCGACATAGGTGGCAACGCCCGGTTCGGCGAACAGGGTCGGCGTACCAACGCCGCGGATGCTGAAATCGCGCGCGGTGCCAGCGTTGTTCTCCTGCAGGAATGCGCTCGGCGTGAGGCTGAGCAGGTCGCGCGCATCGAACAGGCGAAGCTTCTCAACTTGCGCATTGCTGACTGCCGAGACAGCGCCCGGTACATCGAACAGCCGCTCCTCGCGCTTGCGGGCGGTGACGACGATCTCGGACGCGTCAGGGCTTGCCGCTGCGGGCGCAGCTGACTGGGCCAGTGCGGCACCAGGCATCGCGCCTGCCACGATTCCGGTCGATATGGCCCAAGCCGCTGTCCGGCAGGCGCTCTGCATCCACACTGACTTCATGATCTCAAACTCCCGCTGCCGCCGGATGCCCGACACTCCCCAACAACTGCGAACATAATCTGATTATTTTATGATCGATGTCAATGACCGGCATTTGCGCATTTCCCGGAAGCTGCGGATTTCGGGCAACAGGATCGCGCAAAGCCACCGGCGTCGCCTGCTTGGCGGCCTGCCGAATGCGTTCCGGATCGGCATCCCCGTGGGGTCCACGTTGGTCGCCCTTATGGATTCTTTACGCGGCGCGTCCGACCTTGCTCTGGAAACTTAATGCCCGTTCGCCGCAACGCTGCACCGAACGAACGGAGCATGCCATGAACCTTCAGCCACTTGTCGCGCGGGATCATCCCTTGTCGCGCTGGATGGATTGCGGACTGCGCGCGGCAGGAGCCCTTGTTCTGGCGCTACTGGGGCTCGTCGCGACACGCGTGGGACGCGTGCCCGAGCAGCAGATGGCGAGCCCAGCCGGTTTCGGGTTCGCCACGCTCGCAGTCTTGCTGATCTGGACCGGGCTCGCCCTGCTGGTCGGCGGCGCGGAGTGGTTCCGTCCCCAAGCGATGCCTCCGCGCCCCCTGTTTCCCCCTTCGGAAAGCAAAGAACCCATGACCGACCTTCTCTGGATCGGCGTCCTTGCCGGTCTCACCCTGCTGACCACCGCATTTGTCGCGCTCTGCGAACGCGCCTGAGGATCTCCGCAATGCCTTTGCCCGAACTCATCGCCGCGCTGACCGCGGCGGGATTGCTTGTCTATCTCGTGGTCGTGCTGCTGCGACCCGAGCGTTTCTGAAGGAACCGGCCATGACGACGTTTGCAGGCTGGCTCCTGATCTTCGGTTTCACCGCGCTTGTCGCACTGCTCGCCAAGCCTTTCGGGCTGTGGCTGCATGCCGTCTACGAAGGGCGGCGAACCGTGCTGCATCCCGTGCTCGGTCCGCTTGAGCACGGGTTCTACCGCCTGTCTGGCGTAGACCCGCAGCGCGAGCAGGGTTGGCGCGCCTACGCGCTCCACTTGCTCGCCTTCCAGGTGGTGACGGCATTGTTCACATATGCCGTGCTGCGCCTTCAGGGCGTGCTTCCACTCAATCCGCGCGCCCTGCCCGGGCTCGGCGCGGACGGCGCTTTCAACACGGCGATTGCCTTCGTCACCAACACCAACTGGCAATGGTATTCCGGCGAGGCGGCGCTTTCGAACCTCAGCCAGATGCTGGGGCTGACGATCCACAACTTCCTTTCGGCCGCGACCGGCATCGCCGTGGCCTTTGCGCTGTTCCGCGGCTTTGCGCGCACTGAAACCCGCACTGTCGGCAACTTCTGGGCCGATCTCGTGCGGGTGACGCTCTATATCCTTCTGCCGGCGTGCATCCTCTATGCGGTGTTCCTCATCGCCAGCGGCGTGCCGCAGACGCTGGCGAGCACGGTCGACGCCGCGACCCTCGAAGGTGCACGGCAGACCATCGTCGTGGGGCCGGTCGCGTCGCAGGAAGCCATCAAGATGCTGGGGACCAACGGCGGCGGCTTCTTCAATGCGAACTCAGCGCATCCCTTCGAGAATCCGAGCGCGCTGACCAATCTCGTCCAGATGCTGTCGATCTTCGTGCTGGGCGCGGGCCTCACCTGGTGCTTCGGCAAGGCGGTGGGCAACACGCGGCAGGGTTGGGCGGTGCTCGCGGCGATGCTGGCGCTGTTCCTTGCGGGTGCATCGATCGCCTATTGGCAGGAAGCCGTAGGCGGCCCGGTGCTCCACCACCTCGGCGTTGCCGGGGCCAACATGGAAGGCAAGGAAGTGCGCTTCGGCATCGCTGCCAGCGCGCTCTTCGCAGCCGTTACCACCGCAGCATCCTGCGGGGCGGTCAACGCCATGCACGACAGTTTCACCGCGCTCGGCGGCCTCGTTCCGCTGTTCAACATCCAGCTTGGCGAAATCGTCATCGGCGGCGTCGGCTCGGGCATCTATGGTTTCCTGCTTTTCGCCCTGCTCGCGGTGTTCATTGCGGGCCTGATGGTGGGCCGCACGCCCGAGTACGTCGGCAAGAAGATCGAAGCGCGCGAGGTAAAGCTGGCGGTGCTGGCGATTGCCGTGCTCCCGCTGTGCATCCTCGGCTTCACCGCGATTGCCGCAGTGCTTCCCGCAGGCCTCGCCGGGCCGCTCAACAAGGGGCCGCACGGCTTTTCCGAGATCCTCTACGCCTTCACGTCCGCTACGGGCAACAATGGCTCGGCATTTGCGGGCCTCTCGGCGGGAACGCCGTTCTACAACGGCCTGCTCGGTGCGGCGATGTGGCTTGGCCGCTTCTTCGTCATCGTGCCGGTGCTGGCGATTGCCGGCAGCCTCGCGGCCAAGAAGCACACGCCCGCCAGCGCTGGCTCATTCCCCACCACCGGCCCGCTGTGGATCGCGCTGCTGATCGGCACGATCCTGCTGGTCGGCGGTCTCACCTTCCTGCCCAGCCTCGCGCTTGGCCCGGTCGCCGATCACGTGACCGGCCTTGCCGGCACGACCTATTGAGGACCAACCCCCGTGTCCCATCCCACATCGATGTTTTCGGCTGAACTGATCATCCCGGCGCTCGGCGATTCCGTCCGCAAGCTCGCACCGGCGCAGCTCGTGCGCAATCCGGTGCTGTTCACCACCGCCGTGGTCGCGCTGTTGCTCACCGTGCTGCTTGCCGTCGGCGACAGCGGGCTTTCGCTGGCGTTCCAGATCCAGCTGATCGCCTGGCTCTGGCTGACCGTGCTCTTCGGCACCTTTGCCGAAGCGCTCGCCGAAGGACGCGGCCGGGCGCAGGCGGCCTCGCTGCGGGCCACCAAGTCTGATCTCGTCGCGCGGCTACCTGATGGCACCAGCGTTCCGGCAGCCCGGCTCAAGCGCGGCGACACCGTGCTGGTCGAGACCGGCGATCTCATCCCGGCCGACGGCGAAGTCATCGAAGGCGTCGCCAGCGTCAACGAAGCCGCGATCACCGGC
Source organism: Novosphingobium sp. (assembly GCF_027486195.1). Taxonomy (GTDB): domain Bacteria; phylum Pseudomonadota; class Alphaproteobacteria; order Sphingomonadales; family Sphingomonadaceae; genus Novosphingobium. Next base: position 54,387 of record NZ_JAIXPP010000045.1, on the reverse strand, counting down.
GAAAGTGCGCCGGTGATCCGTGAGGCGGGCGGCGACCGCTCGGCCGTCACCGCCGGCACGCGCGTCATTTCCGACCGCATCGTGGTGCGGGTGACGCAGGAACCGGGTCAGGGCTTCCTCGACCGCATGATCGCGCTCGTCGAAGGGGCGGAGCGGCAGAAGACTCCCAACGAGATCGCGCTGACGATCCTGCTGGTGGGCCTCACCATCATCTTCCTGATCGCGGTCACGACCATTCCGGCCTTCGCCGCCTATGCCGGGGGACGCGTACCCGTCGCGATGCTGGCAGCACTGCTCATCACCCTGATCCCCACCACGATTGCCGCGCTGCTCTCCGCGATCGGGATCGCCGGGATGGACCGGCTGGTGCGCTTCAACGTGCTTGCCAAGTCGGGCCGCGCGGTGGAGGCGGCGGGCGATGTCGACGTGCTGCTGCTCGACAAGACCGGCACGATCACCATCGGCGACCGGCAGGCGAGCGAGTTTGCGCCGCTGCCCGAGGTGCAGGCGGATGCCCTCGCCCAGGCCGCTTTGCTTGCAAGCCTTGCCGACGAGACGCCCGAAGGCCGCTCGATCGTCCGGTTGGCCCGCGATACCTTCGGTCTTGCCGAGATTGCCCTTCCCGCCAGCGCCGAGGTCATCCCGTTCACCGCGCAGACCCGCCTGTCCGGACTTCGGCTCGGTACGCGGCTGGTGCAGAAGGGCGCGGTCGATGCGGTGCTGCGGGCCAATCCGGCAGCGGCTGAAACGCCTGCCGGAGAGGCCCTGCGCCGCGCGTCCGACATGATCGCACGGCAGGGGCAGACCCCGCTGGCGGTGGCCGATGGCGGTGAACTGCTCGGCGTCATCGCGCTCAAGGACGTGATCAAGGCCGGGGTGCGCGAACGGTTCGGCGAATTGCGCCGCATGGGCATCCGCACCGTGATGATCACCGGCGACAATCCCTTGACTGCCGCTGCCATCGCGGCGGAAGCCGGTGTCGACGACTTTCTGGCCGAGGCCACGCCCGAGGACAAGCTCGCGCTCATCCGCAAGGAGCAGCAGGGCGGGCGGCTGGTCGCCATGTGCGGCGACGGCACCAATGATGCGCCCGCGCTTGCGCAGGCCGATGTCGGCGTCGCCATGAACACCGGCACCCAGGCCGCGCGCGAGGCCGGCAACATGGTTGATCTCGACAGCGACCCGACCAAGCTGATCGAGATCGTCGGGCTCGGCAAGCAACTGCTGATGACCCGCGGTGCGCTCACCACGTTCTCCGTCGCCAACGATGTCGCCAAGTATTTCGCGATCATCCCGGCCATCTTCGTCGCGCTCTACCCCGGTCTCGGCGTGCTCAACGTGATGGGTCTGGCGAGCCCGCAAAGCGCGATCCTTTCGGCGATCATGTTCAATGCGCTGATCATTCCCGCGCTGGTGCCGCTGGCGCTCAAGGGCGTGAAGTACACACCCATGGGCGCAGGCCCCCTGCTGGCGCGCAACCTTTCCATCTACGGCCTTGGCGGCCTCGTCGCGCCCTTCGCGGGCATCAAGCTGATCGATCTCGCCGTCGTGTCCTTCCATCTCGTCTGAGAGGTACTGGTTCCATGCTCAAGGACATTGCTTCCACCCTGCGGCCGGCCTTCATGATGACGGCGTTGTTCGCGCTGCTGCTGGGCCTCGTCTACCCGCTGGTGCTGACCGGCATTGGACAGGCCCTGTTCCCCGCGCAGGCCAATGGCAGCCTGATCCGCAGCGGCGACCGCGTGATCGGCTCTTCGCTGATCGGGCAGGCCTTCACCAGCGATCGCTATTTCCATGGCCGTCTCTCGGCAGCGGGCAAAGGGTATGATCCCACCGCGTCGTCGGGATCGAATCTCGGCCCTGCCAGCGCAGCCCTTGCCGACCGCGTCCGCACCGATCTTGCCACGCTCCGGACCTCACCAGATTCCCCCGTTCCTGCCGATCTGGTGACCACTTCCGCCTCGGGGCTCGACCCCCATATCAGCCCCGAGGCGGCTTTGTTCCAGGCCGCACGCGTCGCTACAGCGCGGAAGTTGAGCCTGGCGGAGGTTGCGGCGCAGGTCGCGGCGCACACCCAGCAACCGCTTTTCGGCGTGTTCGGAGAGCCCGTGATCAACGTGCTGGAACTCAATCTGGCGCTCGACTCCCTGCCCGCGAGCGGTGCATCATCGAAGCGGTGAACGAAGCCCGCCCGGATCCCGATGCCCTGCTGCGTGCCGCGCAGCGCGAGGGACGTGGCCGCCTCAAGGTTTTCCTCGGGGCGGCTCCCGGCGTGGGCAAGACGTTCGAGATGCTGAGCCGCGCCGCCGAACGGCGCGACAGCGGCGTCGATGTGGTGGTCGGCGTGGTCGAGACCCATGGGCGGGCGGAAACGGCAGCCCGGCTGCGCGGGTTCGAAGTCCTGCCGCGCGCGCGGTTCGAGCATCGCGGCCAGACGCTTGAGGAAATGGACATCGATGCCATCCTCGCGCGGCGGCCGGCGCTCGTGCTGGTCGACGAGCTGGCGCATACCAACGCACCGGGCAGCCGGCATGACAAGCGCTGGCAGGATGTCGAGGAATTGCGGTCCGCCGGGCTCGATGTCTGGAGCACGCTCAATATCCAGCACCTGGAAAGCCTCAACGATCTGGTCGCCTCCTTCACGCGTGTCCGCGTGCGCGAAACCGTGCCCGACCGCGTGCTCGATTCTGCGGAGATCGAGGTTGTCGACATCCCGCCCGACGAGCTGATCGAGCGGCTGCGCGAGGGCAAGGTCTATGTCCCCGAAGAGGCCAGCCGCGCGCTTGGCCATTTCTTCTCGAAATCCAATCTTTCGGCCTTGCGCGAACTGGCGCTGCGCCGCGCCGCGCAAGTGGTCGATACGCAGATCCTCGAACTGGTTCGCGCGCAGGCGCTTGGCGGGATCTGGGGTTCGGGTGAACGCATCCTCGTCGCCCTGAGCGAGCAGGAATCGGCGGCGGAACTCGTGCGCGCCGGGCGCCGGATGGCCGATGCGCTCCATGCACCATGGACCGCCGTCCACATCGAGACACCCCGCTCGCTGCAACTGGGCGACGGCGCGCGCAAGACGCTGGCCGACGTCCTGCATCTCGCAACCCAGCTTGGCGCAGCGGTTGTGACGATCCCCGCCGCTTCGGTCACGGAGGGGCTCAAGCTTGCAGTCGCCGAAGCGCGGGCGACGCAGCTCTTTGTCGGAAAGACCGCCCGCTCGCGCTGGTTCGAGCTGCGCCACGGTTCCGTGGTCGACAGGCTGGTGCGCGAAATGCCGGGAATTGCGGTCCATGTCCTCCCGCTTGGCAACACGCCTGAGGTAAGCAGGCCCGGCACCGGGACAGCGACGCACTGGGGCATGCCGCGCCACTATGCCATCGCCTTGGCCCTGACCGGTGTGGTCACGGCCTTGGGATCCTACATCACCAGCCTTGGCTCGATCACCAATGTCGCCTTGCTCTATCTGCTGCCGGTCATGGCGGCGGCCACGCGGTTCGGCTTGCGGCCGGCCCTGGCCACCGCGGTGGCTTCCTCGCTCGCCTACAATTTCTTCTTCATTCCGCCGCTCTACACATTCACCATTTCCGACCCGCAGAACCTGATTACCGTGCTGGTGCTGCTGGGCGTTGCCGTGGTTGCGAGCCAGATTGCCTCGCAGACGCGCGATCAGGCGGAGCTTTCGCGCGCGAGCGCGCTGCAGAACTCCACGCTGGCCGGATTTGCCCGGCAGTTGACCGGGGTGAGCCAGCGAACCGAACTCGGGATGCTCCTCTGCGGCGAAACGGCCCGCGTGTTCGATGCCCATACCGTGCTGCTGCGCCCGGCAGGGGGCGAGCTCGCGGTCGAAGCGTCCCTGCCGGGTAACGTGCAGATCGCACCGATCGAAATGGCAGCGGCGCAGTGGGCGTTCGCCCAGGGCCGCCCGGCCGGCAACGGCTCCGATACGCTGACCGCCTCGGAATGGAGCTTCCATCCGATCGCATCGGGCGAACGCGTCCATGCGGTGATCGGTCTGGCCCGCCGCGATGCGGGGCGGCCTGTGCGGCCAGACCAGTTGCCACTGCTGTTATCGCTCCTCGATCAAGCGGGCCAGACCCTTGAACGCATCGCTCTCGAAGAGCAGATGACGGACGTCGCCCAGATGCGCGAGCGTGATCGGCTGCGAGCAGCCTTGCTCTCCTCGGTCGGCCACGATCTGCGCACGCCCCTCACCGCCGTTGTGGGCCTGCTTGCCGAAATCGAACCCGCAAGCGCCGTGCAGCGCGAACAGATCACCCAGGCGCGCGGCGAGGCCGAGCGGGTCAACCGCTTCGTTGCCAATCTGCTCGATATGGTGCGGATCGAGGCGGGCGCTCTCCAGCAATCGCTCGAGCCGGTTGATCTTGCCGAGGCGGTCTCGGCCGCCGCCCATGATCTGCGCCGCGTGCTCGATGAGCACCCGGTCGAGATCGCCATTCCGCCGAGCCTGCCGCTTGTACGCATCGATCCCCGGCTCTTCCATCACTGCCTGATCAACCTGATCGACAACGCGGCCAAGCATGGGCCGGCAGGCACACCGATCCGCATCGCCGCACGGCGCAGGCCCGATGGCATCGAGATGGATATCTGCGATGCCGGCCCCGGCATTCCCGCTGGGGAGGAGCTGCGGATATTCGATTCCTTCACCCGGCTCGATGGGTCTGACCGCAAGGGCGGGACCGGGCTTGGCCTGGCGATCGTGAAGGGCTTTGCCGAAGCCATGGGCCTCAAGGTCAGGGCACAGAACAGGCCAGACCACACCGGCGCCCGTTTCGTGATCGGATTTCCGGCCGCGATCATCAGCCCGATTGCCGCAGAGGACCTCGCATGACCGGGACAACGGTGGTTCTTGTCGTGGACGACGAAGCCTCCATCCGCCGCCTGCTCAGGCGGGCGCTCGAGCGGCAGGACTATCGCGTTATCGAGGCCGGCAACGCCCGCGAGACAGTGGCCGCGCTCGCCATCGATCACCCCGAAGTCGTGCTGCTTGATCTTGGCCTTCCTGATCGGGACGGCCTGGAGCTCGTGCCGGTCATCAAGCGCACGGGCACGGCCCTGCTCGTCGTTTCCGCGCGCGATGCCACGGAAGAGAAAGTCGCCGCGCTCGACCTCGGTGCCGATGATTACATCACAAAGCCATTCGACACCGAAGAAGTCACCGCGCGCGTCCGCACCGCCCTGCGCCACCGGGCCCGCCGCGAAAACGCCGACGAGGAGACTGTGAGAACGGGAGATCTGGAGATCGACTTCGCCGTTCGCCGGGTAACCAAGGGCGGCACCGAAATACACCTCGCACCGAAGGAGTACGCCGTGCTGACCGAACTGGCGCGAAACGCCGGCCGCGTCGTCACGCATGCGCATCTCCTGCGCAAGATCTGGGGCCCGGCCCATGAAGCCGATCTGGAATACTTGCGGGTGACGATCCGTGCCATCCGGCGCAAGCTGGGCGAGGAGGTGCAATCCTCCTGTATCCGCAACGAACCGGCAATCGGGTATCGGCTGATTGCCGGTTAAACGGGATTTGGAAGCGGCGGGATCAGCAGGGCGTTGCATGTGCTCCGCCCGGTGAGAAGCTAACCGGAAGGAAAACGTCGACAGTGTGTGTTAACCAACCCCGTTCCTTGATTGCATGAATGCCAAAAAAAGGTGATACTACAACAGGAACGCCGGGCCAACCGGTGGGTTTTCGCTTGCGTAGACCCGCTGCGAATTGTGAAGTGCGCGCTGTGTCCGTTGGCAAGCAGGAAAGGCGCTCCTCCAAGGTGATTCACGAATTTTGGCGGACCCGGGTTTCGGCCAGCCATCCAGCGCGCCGCAGCAATGTCATGCACCATGCGCTTTGCGCCGCAGCCGGTCTGGGCGCGCTCCTCTCCGGATGCTCGGGGGCGCCTGCAAAGCGTGCCCCGCCGACGCCGGAGGCGGGGTATGTGGTCATGCGCGAGGAGGAGGTTGCGCTCCCCACCGTGCTGGCAGGCCGCACGGCAGCTTATGAGGTGTCCGAAGTCCGGCCGCAGGTTTCAGGCGTGATCCGGGCCAGGCAGTTTACCGAGGGCGCGCTGGTCAGCGCCGGGCAGACACTCTACCAGATCGATCCCAGCCTCTACCGCGCAGCCGCCGCAGAGGCTGAGGCAAATCTCGCGAGCGCAACCGCCCTGCGCGCCTCTGTGGCGCAGAAGGCCGAACGGCTGCGTCCGCTGGCCGAGATCGAGGCGGTCAGCAAGCAGGACTATACCGACGCGCTCGCGGCATCGCGCCAGGCATCTGCGAGCGTGGCCCAGACGCGCGCGCAGCTCGATACGGCGAGGATCAACTTGCGCTTCACGCGGGTTCCTGCCCCGATCAGCGGGCGGATCGGCAGGTCGCTCGCGACCACCGGAGCGCTGGTGACCGCCAACCAGGCCGCACCGCTCACCACGATCGAGCGGCTGGACCCGATCTTCGTCGATATCCAGCAATCCAGTGTGGATCTGCTCAAGCTGCGCCGCTCGCTGGCGTCGGGATCGACCTCGCCGTCTTCGGCGCCGGTCAGCCTCACGCTCGAGGATGGCAGCCGCTACAGCCATACCGGGACCTTGCAGTTTACCGAACCAATGGTCGATGCCAGCACCGGAACGGTGACCTTGCGCGCACGCTTTCCCAATCCGGATGGCCTCCTGCTTCCCGGCATGTACGTCCGTGCGGTGCTGTCACAGGCAACCGTGGCGCGCGGCATGCTCGTGCCACAAGCAGGCGTTTCGCGCGATGCGCGCGGGGTCGCCACGGTCATGCTCGTCGGCCCGGGAAACACGGCGAAGCGCACCAGCATCACCGCCGAACAGACCATTGGCGACAAGTGGCTGGTGACCGGCGGACTGAAGCCGGGCGACCGGGTGATCGTTGAAGGGCTGGGCAAGATCAAGCCGGATGGCAAGATCGTCCCTGTTCCCGCGGGATCGAAGCCGGCGGCCGGCCCGAAACAGCGCAAGCCTTGAGACGGGCATGATTTCCCGCATTTTCATCGATCGCCCGATCTTTGCGTGGGTCATCGCGATCATCATCATGCTGGGCGGGCTCGGCGCGGTCTATACGCTGCCGATCGAGCAGTATCCCGATATCGCTCCGCCTTCTGTCAACATCCGCGCAAACTATCCGGGCGCCTCTGCCGAAACGCTTGAATCCAGCGTCACGCAGGTGATCGAGCAGCAACTGACCGGCATCGACGGCCTGATCTACTTCACCGCGTCATCCAGTTCGTCCGGCTCGGCCACGATCACCGCCACCTTCGCCAAGGGGGTCAATCCGGACATCGCGCAAGTGCAGGTCCAGAACAAGGTTCAGCAGGCTCTGGCGCGGTTGCCGCAGCAGGTGCAGCAGCAGGGGCTCACGGTCACCAAAGCCAGCTCGGACTTCCTGATGATTGTCTCGGTCTATGATTCGACCGACCGGGTGACCAACAACGACGTCTCGGACTTCCTCGTCTCGAACCTGCAGGACCGGATCGGGCGGATCGACGGCGTGGGCGATGTCAGCGTGTTCGGGTCGCAATATGCGATGCGGATCTGGCTCGATCCCTTCAAGCTTGCCGCGGTCAAGCTCATGCCCTCGGACGTGACCAGTGCGATTCAGGCGCAGAACACGCAAGTCGCAGCGGGCCAGATCGGCGCTCAGCCCTCCTCGGACGAGCAGCGCCTCACCGCCACGGTCACGGCGCGCTCGCGGCTGACCACGCCCGAGGAATTCCGCAAGATCGTGCTCAAGACCCAGAGCGACGGATCCCGTGTGCTGCTGCAGGACGTGGCGCGGATCGAACTGGGCGCAGAAAACTACAGCATCGTGAGCCGGTTCAACGGCCACCCGGCCGCAGGGCTTGCCGTGCAGCTCGCACCGGGTGCCGATGCGCTCAAGACTGCCGAACTGGTCAAGGCCGAAGTCCAGGCCCAATCGGCAACCTTCCCGGACGGCTTCAAGTTTGCCTATCCGGTCGACAGCACGACGTTCATCCGCCTCTCGGTGGAAGAAGTCGTCAAGACCCTGATCGAGGCCATCATTCTGGTGGTCATCGTGATGTTCGTGTTTCTGCAGAGCTGGCGCGCCACGCTGATACCCGCAATCGCGGTGCCGGTGGTGCTGCTGGGCACCTTCGGTGTTCTTGCCATCGCCGGGTTCAGCATCAACACACTGACCCTGTTCGGCATGGTGCTCTCCATCGGCCTGCTTGTCGACGATGCGATCGTGGTGGTCGAGAATGTCGAGCGGGTGATGGACGAAGAGCCCGATATCTCGGCCCATGACGCCACGATCAAGTCGATGGGCGAGATCCAGACGGCCCTCATCGCGATTGCTCTCGTCCTTTCCGCCGTGTTTCTGCCGATGGCATTCTTCGGCGGTTCGGTCGGCGTGATCTACAAGCAGTTCTCGATAACCATTGTCGCCTCGATGGCACTCTCGGTGATTGTCGCGCTGGTGCTGACCCCCGCGCTCACCTCCACCTTGCTGAAGCGTCCAGATGCGGCGGCAAAGCCGCAGGCGGGCCTGCGCGGATGGGCGGCGCTGCAGGGCGATCGTTTCAATGCGTGGTTCGCCCGCACATCGGATCGCTACCGGGAACGCGTGGCGAAAACGATCACAGGCGCGAGGGGGGCAATGGCCGCCTATGCCGCGATCGTCGGCTTGCTGGTGCTCGTCTTCACTTTCCTCCCCTCCAGCTTCCTGCCGGTGGAGGATCAGGGCCGCGCCCAGCTTCAGTATACACTGCCTCCGGGGGCGATCCAGCCTCGCACGGAGGCGGTCGCGAAGATCATTCAGGACTACTTCCGCACATCGATGCAGGATGGGGTCGAGGCGGTTTACACCGTATCGGGCCAGGGCGGCGGCGGCGGCGGCGGGCAAAACGCGGGGCGCGGCTTCATCCTGCTGAAGCCGTGGGACGAGCGCACGGGAAGTGCGCTGAGTTCGGACTCGATCACCAAGAAGGCGACCGCCGAACTGGGCAAGCTGCTGCGCGATGCGGAATTCTTCGCGCTGGCCCCGCCTGCCGTGCGCGGGCTTGGCCAGTCGAACGGATTCACCATGCAATTCCTCAACACCGGGGGATTGAGCCGCGCCGAATTCAAGGCCCGGCGCGATGCCCTGTTGCAGGATGCGCAAAGCGATCCCGCCCTCGCCGCCATCCGCCTCGGCACGCTCGAGGACAATCCCACGCTTGCGGTGACAATCGACGACGAGAAGATCGGCGCGCTGGGGCTGACTTCCACGCAAGTCGATCAGACTCTCGCCACGGCATGGGGCGGCACCTATGTGAACGATTTCATCGACAGGGGCAGGGTCAAGCGCGTCTATGTTCAGGGTGACGCACCCTATCGCAGCCGGCCCGAGGATCTTGCGAACTGGTTCGTCCGGGGCAACACGGGAGAAATGGCGCCCTTCTCCGCGTTCGCCAAAGTCAGCTGGGGGCAGGCACCATCGAACCTGTCCCGCTTCAATGCGACACCGGCGTACCAGATCCAGGGCCAGGCCGCGCCGGGCCACAGTTCGGGCGAGGCGATGAACGCAATCGCTGCGCTGGCGGCGAAGCAGCCGGGAACCTCGGTGGCATGGTCGGATCTGTCCTTTCAGGAACGCCTGTCCGGAAATCAGGCGCCGTTTCTCTACGCGATCTCGCTGCTCGTCGTGTTCCTGTGCCTCGCGGCGCTTTATGAAAGCTGGTCCGTGCCGTTTGCGGTCATGCTGGTGATCCCCATCGGACTTCTCGGCGCGGCTCTCGCCGTCTGGCTGCGCGGGCTGGACAACGACGTGTTCTTCCAGGTGGGGCTGCTCACCACGATGGGCCTTTCCGCGAAGAACGCGATCCTCATCATCGAATTTGCGGAGCAGGCCGAAAAGGCGGGGAAATCGGCCGTGGAAGCCGCGCTTGAGGCCGCGCGGCTGCGGCTGCGCCCGATTGTCATGACCAGCCTTGCCTTCATCTTCGGCGTCCTGCCGCTCGCGCTTTCGACCGGCGCGGGGGCCAAGAGCCGCGTCGAGATCGGCACCGCCGTGATCGGCGGCATGCTGACGGCCACTGCCCTCGCGATCTTCTTCGTGCCGCTGTTCTTCGTGCTCGTGCGCCGCGCGTTCAGCCGCAGGAGCAAACCGGTATGAAGCGCGCAGCCACCCTCCTGCTGATCGCGGCGCTGCCGGGCCTGCTGGGTGCATGCAGTCTCCAGCCCAAGTACATGCGGCCCGCGCCAGCAGTTCCAACAGGCTGGCGGATCGCCGATCCGGCCCTGCTGGCGAGCGAGACCGATCTCGCCGCGCTCGGCTATCGCGCGATCTTTCACGATGTCCGGCTGCAAGCCCTGATCGAGCGCGGGCTGGAACATAGCCAGGACCTCAAAGCAGCCGTGGCCAACGTCGCCGCCGCACGCGGGCTCTACCGCGTCCAGCGTGCCGCGCTGCTCCCCGCGATCAACGCAGCGGCCGCTGCCACCCTGAACGATGGCGGCGCAGGCAACATCGGCAGCGGCAACGTCGGCAGCGGCAACGTGGGCAACGGAACAGCGGGTGGCGGGCTGCGCGAGAACTACAGCGTCAACATTGGCGCGTCCGCGTTCGAGCTCGATCTGTTCGGGCGGCTGCGCAGCCTCAGCGATGCCCAGCTCAACGCCTATTTCGCAACCGAGCAGGCGGCCCGCGCGACCCGGCTGACCCTCGCCGCTGATATCGCCGACGTCTACTTCACCCTCGCGGCCGACCGCAGCCTGCTGGCAATCGCACGGCAGACTGCGGTCAGCGCCCAGCGCAGCGTCGGCCTTACCAGCGCACGCCTCGCGGGCGGGATCGCGCCGCGTACCGATCTGCGGCAGGCCGAAACCATTCAGGCAACGGCGCGCTCGGACCTGGCGAACCTGACGACAATCGTCGAACAGGATCGCAACGCGCTCGAACTGCTCATCGGCGGACCTGTGCGCGATGCCGATCTGCCTGACGCGATCGAGAGCATCGACGGTCAGGTCGGGCCGGTTCCAGTCGGGCTCGCCTCGAGCATCCTGCTCCGCCGACCGGACGTGATGGAAGCGGAATACCAGCTGCGCGCCGCCAATGCCCGCATCGGCGCCGCGCGCGCTGCATTCTTCCCGCGCATCTCGCTCACTGGCGCGGGTGGCCTTGCGAGTTCGGCGCTGTCCGGGCTCTTCACCGGCGGTGCATTCGCTTACAACGCCGGAGCATCGGCCAGCCTCCCGATCTTCGCCGGGGGCGCCAACAGCGGCAATCTCGTCGCCGCGCGTGCACAGACCGAGGCGGCGACGGCTAGCTACCAGCGCGCGATCCAGGTCGCCTTCCGCGACGTCTCCGATGCCCTCGCGCGCCGGGCGACGATATCAGATCAGATCGCCGCGCAGTCCGCGCTGGAGGCGGCGGCCCGCGATACCGCCTTTCTGACCACCGATCGGTATCGCGGCGGCGTTGCCTCGTTCCTCGAAAGCCTCGACGCGCAGCGCGCGCTCTACGCCGCGCAGCGCTCGCTGATCAGCGCCCGGCTGCTGCGCGCAAGCAACCTCGTCGCGCTCTACCGCGCGCTAGGAGGTGACGATTTCTCCGGTGTCCCAGCTCCGGGCAATGCCGTTCAAAGCCGCTAGATTTCTTCTGAAAAGAGACCGGCGAACCGCCGCCGAAGCTCGGCTTTCAGCACTTTGCCCATGGCGTTGCGGGGAAACTCCGGCACGATGCGGATTGCCTTGGGCTGCTTGAAGCGCGCCAGCTTCTCGCGGGCAACCGCCTCGATCGCCGCAAGTTCCAGATCAGGCCGCGCCGCCGTCACCACCGCAACCACGCCTTCGCCGAAATCGGGATGCGGCACCCCGATGATGGCAACGTCGCTGACCCCGTCCACTTCGGCGAGCACCATTTCCAGCTCCGCCGGATAGATGTTGAAGCCGCCCGAAATGATCAGGTCCTTGGACCGCCCCGCGATGGTCACGCGCCCGCTCTCGTCCTTGAAGCCGGTGTCCCCCGTCACGAAGAACCCGTCCGGCCCGATGGCCTCTGCCGTCGCTTCGGGGCGGCGCCAGTACCCGGCGCACAGGTTCGGCCCCCTAATCTCGATCTCGCCAACTTCGCCCGGCGGCAATTCGCTCCGCCTTTCCCCGCCGACCACGCGCAGCTCCACGCCCGGCAGCGGATAGCCGACAGTCCCCGGAATCCGGCCCTCAGGCGCGTAGGGGTTCGAGGTGATCATCGCCGCCTCTGTCATGCCGTAGCGTTCCAGAATGCGGTGCCCGGTGCGCGCCTCGATCTCGGCGAACACCGAAGGCAGCAGCGGCGCCGAACCGCAAATCATCAGCCGGATAGTGCGCACCGCCTCGCGCCCGAAGTCCGCGCGCTCCAGCAGCCGCGTGTAGAAGGTCGGCACCCCCATGAACACGCTCACCTTGGGCAGCAGCGCCACGACTTTCGCCGCATCGAACTTGCCCAGCAGATGCACCGTCGCCGCGCTGTAGAGCCCCAGATGCAGCGCCACGAACAGCCCGTGCGCATGAAACAAGGGCAGGCTGTGCAGGATGGAGTCGGCGTCCGAAAACTGCCAGGTCTCGAACAGCGCCGCCACATTGGACGAGAGGTTGCGGTGCATCAGCATCGCGCCCTTGGGCCGCCCGGTGGTGCCCGAAGTAAACAGAATCGCAGCCAGATCCGTCTCGGCCATGACTTCTACGGCCAGATCCGGCTCCAGCCCCGCCGCCAGCGCGGGCAGCGTGCCCGAACCGTCCGGCTCCAACGTCATGCGCTGCGGCGTTTTGCCTTCCGGCACCGCTGTCGCGCTGCCATGCACCAGCAGCACCGGCGCGGCATCCTCGATCAGCATCGCCAGTTCGCTCGCGGTATAGGCCGGGTTCACCGGCACCGCGATCGCGCCGGAGGCAAGCACCGACAGATAGGTCAGCGCGAAAGCCGGCGAGTTTTCCGCCTTGATCATCACCCGGTCGCCGCGCGTCACGCCCAGCTGCGCCATTGCCGCACGATACCTGCCGATGGCGGCAGGCAGTTCGCCGAAGGTGCAGACCGTATCCCCCTGCCACAACCACGCCGGCTTGGCCTCGTGCCCCGCATGGCGGGCAAGGAACACGGCAACGAGATTGGCATTCATGGCGCAAGCCTCCGCAGTATTTCGACGTTCCTTAGAACTCACACGGCGCCGCTGTCACCACCCACGCGCGGCCGGGATGGGCTCGCGCAGAGCGCGCGGAGTTGTCAGCGCATGCGGCAAAGCCGCTTCAATTCATCAAGTGATCAGCAAAGCGCATCGCCTGCGGCGCACACGGCATCTCTGCGCTCTCTGCGGGCTCTGCGCGAACAAATCCCTACTTTTCTCCCAGCGCCCTCGCCATCAGCGCTTCCATGCGCGGCACATCGACCGACATCACCACATCGGCCTGCCCCTCGTCGAGCCCGGGGCGATAGGCATCGTGCCAGGTCAGCATGTCGCCGTAGCCCGGCCCGAACTGCACATCGAAATCATACCACAGCCGCTCCGCCTTCGTGACGATGGACGGGTCGAGCCAGACCGCCACAGCAATCTCGTCCCACATCGGAAAGCCAGGTTCCATCCGCCGCAGGAACGCCGCCACCGGCGGGCGCGAGGCCTTGGCCAGCCGCTCCAGCAGCGCCGGCGAAAGCTGCGTCGCGGTCGAAGGATCGGCGGGCACGATGGTCACCTTGGGCCAGGGCGCATGCGCCGCCATGCTTGCCGCTTCGGGATCAAAGCGGATGTTGAACTCGCGCCGCGGCGTGTTGACAAACTCGCGCGCGAAATCCGCGGCGGACTTGCCCTCCAGCACCTGCCGGGGCGCAAGGCTCCCGCCCATGATCACAAGCTCTTTCACCAGCGAGGCGAACTCGGGATCGAGCCGCTGCGCCAGCGCCAGATTGGTAAGCGGCCCGGTCGCAAAGATTGTCACGGCATGCGGATGCGCCCGCACCGTGCGGATCAGGAACTGCGCCGCCGGCTCATTCAGCGCCTTGAGCTTGGGGTTGCCCCACGGCAGGTCCACCGGATCGAACGGCCCGTGATAGGGCGGAGCAGATTGCGCAGTCGGCTCGGCCCACTGCTTCATGAAGGCGCCTTTCCACACCAGCTTGCCGTAAAGCGCTTCCCACCGCTCGGTGCGCGCCTCGCTGTTGAGCAGCGGAAAGGTCGCGCCCTCGGCCACCGGAACCTCGGTGCGGCCGAGCAGCTCAAGCCCGCGCAGCACCATCGCGGTTGCGCGGTTGGCCCAGACGTTACCCGAAACCGTGGTGATCCCCAGCACTTCCACGCGCGGGTCCTCCAGCAGCATCAGATGCGGGATCGCGAAACCCTCGTCATCGATGATCACCTGCCGCCTAGGCTCGGCGGCCCACGCAGGTGCCGCCAGCAAGAGCAGAAGCGCCAGAAGAACCCGCCGCAGCATCAGCGCCTCACTTCGCCTTGCCCGCATCGGTCCGATACTTGTCGAACCACGCAAGGATCGCCGATGCCTTCGCCGCCGATTGCGAAGGCCGCGCGGTGAACCCGCCGTGGCTGGCCCCCGGCACCTTGACCAGCGCGGTTGGCACGCCCCGAATCTGGAGCGCCGCATAGTACTGTTCGGATTCGCTCACCGGCGTGCGGAAGTCCTCGCTCCCCACCACGACCATCGTCGGCGTCTTCACATTGCCGACCAACGAGAGCGGCGAGCGGTTCCAGTAGCTCATCGGGTCTTCCCAAGGCTGCTTCTTGAACCAGTAGCGCGAGGTGAAGCCGGTGCCGTCCATGGTCAGCGCCTCGCTGATCCAGTTGATCACTGGCTTCTGCGCCGCCGCCGCCTTGAACCGGTCGGTCTTGCCCACGATCCAGCTGGTCAGCACGCCGCCACCCGAACCGCCCGTCACGAACAGGTTGTCAGGATCGGCCACGCCCTTCGCGATCGCCGCATCCACCGCGCTCATCAGATCGCCGTAGTCGTCGCTGGGGTAGTTCTTGTCGATCAGGTTGGCAAAATCGCTGCCATACGAGGTGGAGCCGCGCGGATTGGTGAACAGCACCGCATAGCCGTGCGCCGCATAAAGCTGGTCGTCGGTCGAGAAGACCTGACCATAGGCGCTGTGTGGCCCGCCATGGATTTCAAGGATCAGGGGCACGCGCTTGCCCGCCTGATACCCCGGCGGCAGCACGAGCCAAGCGCCGATCTTGCGCCCGTCGCTCGCCGTCACGTCAAGCGGCTCAACCTTGCCGAGCGTCTTGGCCGAGAGCTGTGTCTCGTTCAGCTGTGTGACTTGCCGCTTGCCCACGAAGAGATTGGCCGGACGCGCGCCGCCACTCGCATCGCCAGTCCAGGCAATCACCCCGCCCTTGGAAACGCTGAAGCTGCCCCCGGTATAAGGCCGGTCGATCCCGCCCCCGGCCAGCCCTTCGGCCAGCACCGTCAGCTTGCCCGCCAGATCGACCCGCGCCACCTTGCGCACGGCCTTGTCGTCATAGGCAACATAGACCGAGCGCCCGTCTGCGGCCCACTGCACATCCTCGATGCTGCGATCGAGACCGGCAGTCAGCGCGCGTCCGTTCGAACCGTCACGGTCCATCACAGAGAGCACATCCGGCTGGTAGCTCAGGTGCGTATCGTCATAGCCGAGGTAGGCGATCCGGCTGCCATCGGGCGAAACCACGGCGCCATGATCCGGCCCATAGCGCCTGGTCAGCTGCGTCAGCGCTCCGCCCGCCACATCCAGCGCAAAGACCTCGCTGTCGTTCGGCTCACGCTCCCAATCGCCCCGGCGATTGGAGGAAAGCACCAGCGTCTTGCCATCGGGCGCAAACGAGAGCGGCCCCGAAACATCGAACTTGCCGAAGGTCAGCTGGCGCGGTGCCCCGCCGTCGGCAGAAACGACAAACACCTGATCGTACCCCGGCTTGATATATCCGCCGCCATCGGCGCGGTACGTCACGCGGTCGATCACTTCGAGCGGCTCAGCCCACTTCGCGCCCTCGGGCTTGGCGGGCGCTTCACCAAACTTGGTCGCCTCGCCCGGCACGTGCATCACATAAGCGATCTGCTTGCCATCGGGCGACCACGCGAGGCTCGAAGGCGAATCCGGCAGCCCCGTGATCCGCGCCGTCGCCCCGCTCTCCATCCAGCGGACATAAAGCTGCGGCGAGCCGCCCTCTTCCATCCCGACATAGGCCAGCCGCTTGCCATCTGGCGACCAGACGGGCGAGAACTGCGAGCCCGAGCCCGCCAGCGGCACTTGCTCGCCCGTCTTCGCATCGACCAGCCAGATGGATGAGCGCATCTTGTCGGCCATCACATCACCCGCCTTGCGCACATAGGCAACGCGGGTTCCGTCCGGGCTGATCTGGGGGCCATCCGCCATTTCCAGGCCGAACAGATCGGACCCGGCGAACACGCGTGAAGGCTGTTCGGTCACCGCCGCTGGTGCGGACTGCGCGGCAGCAGACACTGAGGTCGAGAGCAGAAGCAAGGCAAGCGTCTGGCGAAGCATGGCAAATTCCCATGTGATGGATCGTTGCACCGTCCTTGGCCTGCGCGCCCGCCCCCGCGCAAGAGGTGTTTTATGCGCCTGCAACAGCGTCGATAGCCGCAAGGTGCCGCGCCACTGCGTCCGCCGGCAGGAACGAGCCGGTAAAGCTGTTTTTGGCGAGCTGCACCAGATCACCCCGCGAAAGCCCCCGCGCAGACGCCACCGCGCGGTAGTTGTCGGCAATATAGCCGCCGAAATAGGCGGGATCGTCCGAATTGATCGTGGCCTTCAGGCCCGCCGCCAGCATCCGGTCGATCGGATGCGCTGCCAGATCGTCCACCACGCATAGTTTGAGGTTGGAGAGCGGACACACCGTCAGCGTCATCCCCTCAGCCGCGAGCCGCGCCACTAGCGCCGCATCTTCCAGCGCCCGGTTGCCATGGTCGATCCGGTCGACCCCAAGCTGATCGAGCGCATCATAAACATATTCGGGAGGACCTTCCTCGCCTGCGTGCGCGGTCAGCATCAAGCCCTTGGCCCGCGCCGCCGCAAACACCCGCGCGAACTTGCTCGGCGGATGCCCGACTTCGCTCGAATCCAGCCCGACTGCCGTGATCCGGTCGAGCCAAGGCTCCGCCATTGTCAGTGTCTCGAACGCCGCCTCCTCGCTCAAGTGCCGCAGGAAACTCATGATCAGCAGCGAAGTGATCCCAAGCCGCGCTTCAGCCTCGGCCATAGCCGCCAGCAGCCCCTCGATCACTGTGGCAAAGGCGATCCCCCGGTCGGTGTGCGTCTGCGGATCGAACATGATCTCGGCATGGACCACGCCGTCCGCCGCCGCGCGCTCGAAGTAGGCCATGGCGAGATCGCGAAAATCCGCCTCGGTTTGCAGCACACCTGCACCCGCATAGTAGATGTCGAGGAAGTCCTGCAGGTTGGAGAAGGCATAGGCCGCCCGCACGTCCTCCACGCTCCCATAGGGAATGGCGATCCCGTTGCGCTCCGCCAGCGCAAACATCAGCTCGGGCTCAAGGCTCCCCTCGATATGGAGGTGGAGCTCGGCCTTGGGCAGGCTGGCGATGAAATCCTTCACTTGCGTCCTCCATCACGATCCCAAGCGCAGCGCCCCAGCACGTACGTCCGCCGCACGGCCCGATCATCGCCCAGTACCTGCAGCGCAAACAACCGCTCCGCCAGCGAGGCCCCCGCCGTCCGCCGCGCCATCAACGGCGTTGCGGCATCATCGAGCACCACGAAATCCGCCTCCTGCCCCTCGGCCAGCATGCCTACTTCGCTCTCGATGTGGAGCAGCCGCGCCGATCCGCCCGTTGCCAGCCACAAGGCGCGGAAGGGATCGAGCACATACCCACCCGGTAGCCCCGCCTGATAGGCCAGTCCGCCATTGTGGAGCAGCGAAAGCGAAGTCCCCGCCCCGATATCCGATCCCAGCCCCAGCCGAACCCCGTGCCGCTCCGCCTGCCCGAAATCGAACATGCCCGAACCCAGAAAGAAGTTCGAACTCGGGCACACCGCGATCCCCGCGCCCGTCTCCGCCAGCCTTGCGCAAGACCGGTCCGGCAGATGCACCCCATGCGCAAACACCGCACGCTCTGTCACCAGGCCGAACCGGTCATAGGCATCGAGATAGTCCACCGCCTCGGTAAACCGCGCCGCCACTTCAGCAATCTCCGCATGGTTCTCGGCCAGATGCGTGTGCAGCAGCACCCCAGGATGCGCGGCCAGCAATTCCCCCGCCGCCGCCAGCTGTTCATCGCTCGACGTCAGTGCATAGCGCGGCGTCACCGCATAACCCAGCCGCCCACGCCCATGCCACTTGGCAATCAGCGCCGCGCTTTCGGCCCGCGCCTCCTCCACGGTATCGCGCAAACCATCCGGCCCCAGATCCATCAGCACCTTGCCGCAGATCATGCGCAGCTCACGCGCCTCCGCCGCTGCAAAGAACGCTTCCACCGAGGCCGCATGCACAGTGGCAAACACGAGCGCGCTGGTCGTCCCATGGCGTAGCAACTCATCGAGGAACTCTTCCGCCACGCCCGCCGCGTGGGCCGGATCGGCAAAGGCCTTTTCCGCCGGAAAGATATGCCGCTCAAGCCAGTCGAGCAGCTGCGCCCCATGGCTCGCGATCCGGCCAAGCTGCGGATAATGGACATGCGCGTCAATGAGGCCGGGGACGATCAGCCCGTCCAGTTGCTCCACGGCAAGCCCCGGAAAGCGAGGGCAAACGACGTCAAAGGCCCCGCGCGCCACCACGCGCCCGGCTTCGACTACCAGCAGCCCGTCCGCCTCATACCGCACCGCCTCCGGCGCTTCCGCCGGATCGTGCGAAAGGCTCAGAATTTCACCCCGGAACCCCTTGATACTCATGCCGCCACTGCCCGCACGGCCCGCGCTTGCGGAAGTTGCAGCAACTGCGCCAGCAGTGCCACCGCGATCACGTCGGGCTCCTTCCCCGTCACGCCGGGCAGGCCGATCGGGCAGGTCAGCCGCCCCCGCGCTTCCGCCGAAACCCCGTCCCGCTCCAGCCGCGAAAGGAACCGCGCCCGCTTGGTCTGCGATCCGATCAGCCCCGTAAACGCCAGCGGCGCGCGGCGCAGCGCCGCCAAAGTCAGCCTGTAATCGAGCGCATGGTCATGCGTCAGGATCACCAGCGCCGCCTCGCCCGGTGCCTCCGCCACGCATTGCTCGGCCGCCGCCTCGGGCACCACCGTCACACCCGAAATCGACTCAAACACGGGCCGCGTATCGAACCACGCCAGCCGGATCGGCAGTCCGATGGCATGCCGCGCAATCGCCTGCCCCACATGCCCCGCGCCAAACAGAAAGAGTGGCCGCCGATAGCCCCCGAGCACCTCGGCCAGGCGCGAACCCTCGCGCGGTTTGTCGCCCCGCGCCGACAGCACCGCCGCCGGACCATCGCCCACGTGCCGCTCGATTCCACCGGCCCGAAGTACACTCACCAGCACGCGGCCCTCGCTCGCCCCGGCCAGCCAGCCAAGCGCATCGCGGTCCACATGCTCGACCAGCAGCCGCACCCGCCCGCCGCAGCATTGGCCCAGCAGCGGACCCAGCGGATAGTCCTGCACCCGCCACGTGCCCGGCGTATGGTCCAGCACGGCGCGCGCCTGCTCCACCGCGCGAAACTCCAGCGCCCCGCCGCCGATGGTGCCGGTAAGGCCGCCCGCCGTCACCAGCATCCGCGTCCCCGCCCCGCGCGGCGCAGAGCCTTCGGTCGCGAGCACGCTGATCATCGCGACCGGCCCCGCCGCCGCCAACCGCGCCAGATCACCCAGCCACTCCATCACGCACGCATCCCGGCAATCGCGCGCAGCACCGCCTCGGGCGTCGCCGGCGCATCGAGCTTCGGCAGTTCGCGAACCTCGGGCGCCGTCGCGGCAATCGCCGCCGAAATCGCGCAGAACACCGAATTGGCCAGCATCAGCGGGGGCTCGCCGACGGCCTTGGAGCGGTGGATCGTCGGCTTCGCGTTCTCCCCGTCCCACAAGTCGATCTGCATCCGCTTGGGCCGATCAGAAGCCGTGGGCACCTTGTAGGTCGCGGGCGAATGGTTAAGCAGCCGCCCCTTCGCGTCCCACTCCACCACTTCGGTCGTCAGCCAACCCTGCCCCTGCACGAACCCGCCTTCGATCTGCCCCCGGTCAATCGCCGGGTTCAGCGAGCGCCCCACATCGTGCAGGATATCGACGGCCAGCACCTTGTGCTCACCCGTCAGCGTATCGACCACCACTTCGGAAACCGCGGCGCCATAGGCAAAGTAGTAGAACGGACGCCCCCGGTGCGCAGCCCGGTCGTATTCGATCTCAGGCGTCGCATAAAACCCGGTCGAGGACAGCGAAATCCGCCCCAGCCACGCCTTGCGCGCCGCCTCGGCAAACGAGAGCTTTGCCTCGCCCGCCACCACGCCCTCTGCCGTAAACCGCACTTCCTCCGCCGCGCAGCCGAACACCTGCGCCAGAAAATCCGCCATCCGTTCGCGGATCGCCATAGCCGCGCGCCACGCCGCCATGCCGTTGAGGTCTGCACCTGAAGAGGCCGCCGTCGCCGAAGTATTGGGCACCTTGTCGGTCCGCGTCGCGGTGATCCGCACCGTGCCCACGTCCACGCCGAACACGTCCGCCACGATCTGCGCGATCTTGATATGGAGGCCCTGCCCCATCTCGGTCCCGCCATGGTTCGCCTGGATCGAACCATCGGAATAGACATGGACCAGCGCGCCTGCCTGATTGAGGTGCGTCGTCGTAAAGCTGATACCGAACTTCACCGGCGTGAGCGCGATCCCCTTCTTGAGCACCAGGCTGGCCGCATTGAACGCCGCAATCGCTTCACGCCGCGCATCATAGCGCGAGGTTTCCCGAAGCCGCGCAACCAGTTGCGGTGCAATGTTATCCTCGATTGTCATGCCATAAGGCGTCACATCGCGCCCCGGCCCATAGAGATTGCGCTGGCGCACCTCCAGTGGATCAAGCCCCAGCCGCGCCGCGACCGCATCGCAGACCCGCTCGATCGCCAGCATCCCCTGCGGCCCGCCAAAGCCCCGGAACGCCGTCGCTGAAACCGTATTGGTCTTCAGCCGCTCCGAAAGGATTTCCACCTCGGGCAGGAAATAGCAGTTGTCCGCATGAAACATCGTCCGGTCGTTGATGCCCGGCGAGAGGTCCATCGTCGCCCCGCAGCGCCCGCCAAAGCGCAGCTTCACGGCGGAAAGCCGCCCCTCGCCATCGTGGCCGACGTCATAGTCCACCTCGAAATCATGCCGCTTGCCAGTCACGATCATGTCGTCATCGCGGTCGCAGCGGAACTTTGCGGGCCGCCCGGTGTGGTGCACAACCAACGCGGCGGCGGCGGCAAACAGCGCGGCCTGGCTTTCCTTGCCGCCGAACGCCCCGCCCATACGGCGCACTTCCACGGTGACATCAGCGCTGGCCTTGCCCAGCAGATGCCCCACCAGATGTTGCACTTCGCTGGGATGCTGGCTGGAGGAGACGAGGTGAATCTGCCCATCCTCCCCCGGCCGCGCGTGGGCAACCTGTCCCTCGAGATAGAAATGGTCCTGCGCCCCGACCTTGATGCTTCCAGAAAGCCGGTGCTCCGCCGCCGCCAGCGCCGCATCGGCATCCCCGCGCGCCATGCGCTGGTCAGCCTCGATCCGCGAGCCCGCCGCGCGCGCTTGCTCCACAGTGATCGCAGGCTCATGCGGCTCGTAGCTCACCTTGCCCAGCCGCGCCGCCTTGCGCGCCGCGAGGCGCGTTTCCGCCACGACCAAAAACACCGGCTGGCCATGGCTCACCACTTCGCCATCGGCCAACACGCGGTCGTCATGCGCAATCGGGCCGACATTGTTTTCGCCGGGAATATCCGCCGCCGTATAGACTGCCACCACCCCCGGAAACGCGCGCACGGCATCGAGGTCCATCCCGACAATCCGCGCCCGCGCCTCGCTCGAAAGCCCAAAGGTCAGGTGCAGAGTACCTGGCAGTTCCGGCTCATCATCAACGTAGCGCGCCAGCCCAGCCACATGCAGATGCGCGCTATCGTGCGCCAGCGCCGGCATCGCGGCTTCTGGCCAGAGCGGATTGCTGTCCGCCATCAGCAGGCCTCCACATCCAGCACGGAAACAGCCACGCCCTGCTCGCGGTGCCACAACCGCCACAGCAGCGCGGAGGCCACCTCGATCCGATAGGCCGCGCTGCCGCGCACATCGGAAAGCGGGCTGAAATCCCCCTTCAGCGCCTCAGCCGCCGCCGCAATCGCTGCCTCGCTGAACGGCTTGCCCACTAGCGCCGCCTCGCACCCCGCCGCTCGCCGCGGTGTCGCCGCCATGCCGCCAAACGCCACCCGCGCGGCGGTGATCGTTCCCGCCTCCACAGTCAGCGCAAAGGCCCCCAGAACCGCCGAGATATCGCTGTCAAAACGCCTGGAAAGCTTGGAAACATGTACTACACTTCCCGCCGCCAGACGCGGCACGAAGACGCTCTCGACAAACTCGCCCGGCCGCCGGTCCTGCTTCCCGTAATCGAGAAAATAATCCTCCAGCGGCATCGTCCGCCGCCCCGCCGCTGACCGCAGCGTCAGCTCCGCCCCCAGCGCAATCAACGCGGGCGGACCATCCCCGATAGGCGAACCATTGGCGATATTCCCGCAGACCGTTGCCGAAGAGCGCACCTGCAAGCCCCCGATCCGCCGCACCAGTTCGCCCAGATCCGGATGCAGCCGCGCCAGCGCCCCATGCGCCTCGGCATAACGCACGCCTGCACTCAGCCTGACGCCCTCCGGCGTCTCCTCGATGGCCTTGAGGTCAGCCACATCGCCGATGAACACGAGGCAATCCAGATCGCGCAGCCCCTTGGTCACCCACAGACCGACATCGGTTGCTCCGGCTACGATCCGCGCCTGCGGATGCGCCGCCAACACTTCGACCAGCTCGTCCGAACTACGCGGCACAAACCACTGCCGTCCTTCGAAACTCCCGCTCGCCATCGCATGGCCCGCAAGCTCGGAAAGCCCCGCCAGCACCGCGCCATCATCCTGCGCCAGCCTTGGCACCGTCTCCCCGGCTTCAAGGATCGGCCCATACCCGGTGCAGCGGCACAGGTTCCCGGCAATCGCGTCCGCCACCGGCAGTTCGCTCCCCAGCGCCCCGATCGCCCGCCCATGCAGCGACATCGCGAAGCCCGGCGTGCAGAACCCGCACTGCGAGCTGCCATTGGCTGCCATGCACGCCTGCAACGGGTTGAGCTTGCCCCCCGGCGCAAGGCTGTCCACCGTCATCACCGCCTTGCCGTGGATCATCGGCAGAAACAGGATGCAGGCATTCACCGCGCGCCATTGCACCGCAGCGCCAACCGCCTCGCCCACCAGCACTGTGCAGGCCCCGCAGTCCCCTTCCGCGCAGCCTTCCTTGGTCCCTGTCCGCCGCAGCGGCCCGCGCAAGGTCTCCAGCAGCGTGGCCGTAGGATCGGGCTCCGCCAGTTCGACCACCGAGCCATCGAGGAGGAAGCGCACCCCCACTGCTCAACTCCCCCGATAGGTCGAATAGGCAAACGGCGAGACGAGCAGCGGCACATGGTAGTGCCCCCCCCCTGACTCTGGAGTGTCTGACACCCCGAACGCGATCCGCACATCGCCCAGAAACGGCGGATCAGGCAGCACCGCGCCCTCGGCCGAGAAATACTCCGCCACCGCAAACGTCAGCGCATAGCGCCCCGGCACCAGCTCAGGCAGGCCGGGACAGCGCCCGTCTGCATTGGTCTCACCCGCAAACAGCTCCTCGCCGCCCGCGTCCTCCAGCCACAACTGCATCCCCGCGGCGGGCTTGCCCTGCATCGTATCCAGCACATGCGTTGAAAGCGTCGCCATCACGGTGCTCCTGCCTCGATCCAGCGGCCCAGCGTCTCGCGCTCGGCCTTGGTCATCCCGGTCGTGTTGCCCAGCGGCATGATCTCGGCATCGACCGCCACTTTCTTCACCCGCGCCGCAAACATCCGCGCATGCGCATGATTATCGAGCATCACGCCCAGCGGCGGCGCGGTGACGAGATCGCTGGTCGGTTTCTCGGCATGGCAGGTCGTGCAGTGCTTGGCGAAGATCGGCTGTACGCTCGCCCAATCCGCCGACCCGGCCGCCGCGCTTGCCGCGCGCGCGGGCAAAGTCGCCTTCTCGGCGGAAACATAGGTCACGCTCACCAGCGCCAGCACAGCCACCACCGCCATCGCGCGGCCCATTGGCTGGCCCCGATGCCGCAAATTGAACACATGCCGCACCGCCACGCCCGTCAGCCCCAGCAGCGCCAGCACCAGCCAGGGCCGCGCGGCGCCGAAGGTCATCGCGTAGTGGTGGCTGATCATCACGAACAGCACCGGCAGTGTCATGTAGTTGTTGTGCAGCGAACGGCTCTTCGCCGCCTTGCCCAGCGCCGGATCGGGCACTTCCCCCGCTACCAGCGCCGCCACCACCTTGCGCTGGTTCGGGATGATCACGAAGAACACGTTGCCGACCATCGCCGTGCCGATGATCGCCCCCACATGCAAATAGGCCCCGCGCGCGCTGAAGATCTGGCACAGCCCCCAGGCCGCCGCGACCAGCACGGCATACCAGGCCGCACCCAGCATCCGATCATCGCGCCCCAGCGGTGAACGGCACAAGCCATCATAGACGAGCCAGCCGGCAACCAACGCCGCCGCCCCAATCCCGGAGGCCTGCATCGGGGTCAGCGCCGCCTTGGCCGGATCGATCAGAAAGCTCGCCGCGCCGACCCAGTAGACCAGCGCCAGCAGCAGGAAGCCCGTCACCCAAGTGGTATAGGCCTCCCATTTGAACCAGTGCAGGTCCTCGGGCATCTGGCTCGGCGCGACCTGATACTTCTGCTTGTGGTAAAACCCGCCGCCGTGGACCGACCACACCTCGCCCGAAGCCTCGCCTGATTTCGGCGGCACCAGATGGTTGTCAAGCCACACGAAATAGAACGAGGAGCCAATCCACGCGATGCCTGCGGTCAGATGGAACCAGCGGATCGCCAGGTTGAGCCATTCCGCCCAGTCGATGCTCATCGCGCATCCTCCAGCCGGAGCCGCACGATCTCGCCGATCTGCGCAATCGCCGTGGCAATCTCGGTATCCGGATCATGCGCCAGCCGCGCCTCCATCGCCGCGAGAATGCCCGCCTTGTCGGTCAGCCGCACACAGATGATGAAGGGAAAACCGAAGCGCTCGCGGTATGCCGCGTTGAGCGCATGGAACCGCGCAAACTCTTCTGCGCTCAGCCGATCAAGCCCTGCGCTGGCCTGCTCCGCCGCCGATGCCTCGGTCAGCGTCCGGTCAATCGCCGCCTTGCCCGCCAATTCCGGATGCGCACGGATCAGCGCTAGTTGCTCCTCAGGGCTCGCCGCATGGACCACCGCCATAAGGTCCGCATAGCGATCCCCGCTCGAAGGCGCCGCATCCGCTCGTGCCTCGATCCACGGGCTATGCTCGAACAGCGCGGTCACGAGCTCGCTCCTTCGAGGCTCACGTGAGCAGAAACGACCTTCCAGCCATCCGCAAACTTCACCCAGCTCTGGCTCTGCCGCCCGCGCCGCTCGCTGCCTTCGCGGAAAAACTCGGCATCCGCCGTGGCGAAACCATCGCCGTAAACGGTAATCGCAACGTGCCCAAACCGCCGCTGCGGCGAACCGCCGCGCCCTTTGCGAAATTCACGGATCGCCTCGATGCCCCACAGCACCTCACCCACGCCGAAGCGGTTGGTCGTAGGCGCATCGTGAAAAAGCGCGTCCATTGCGGGCAGATCGTCCGCCATCAACGCACGCTCGTATTCGTGGAACGCGGCCGTCACTTCGGCCAGCAGCGCGGGATCGTTCACCCTCATGCGGGATGCTCCGCCAGCCAGTGCCGAGCGATTTCCACGCGCCGGGCGATCCACGCGTCCCCGCTCCCCAGCACATGATCGACAAACCGCGCCACCGCCCGCGCCCGCCCCGGACGGCCAGCAATCCGGCCATGGAGGCCCACGGACATCATCCGCCCGCCTTCCTCGCGCAGCTGCTCAAAGGTATCGTGCAAGTACCTGAAAAATTGCTCGCCCTCGGTAAAGCCATTGAGCGACACGATCTTCATATCGTTGGCATCAAGCGAATAGGGCACGATCAGCTGCGGCTTGCCATGGCGCCGGTCCCAGTAGGGCAGATCATCGGCATAGCTGTCCGCGTCATAGAGAAAGCCACCTTCCTCAGCCACGAGCCGCGCCGTATTGGGCGACGTCCGCCCCTGATACCACCCCAGCGGCCGCGCCCCGGTCAGCTCGGTATGCAATGCAATCGCCTTGGCGATATGCTCGCGCTCAACCGCTTCGGGCACATACTGGTAATCGATCCAGCGATAGCCGTGGCTTGCCACTTCCCAATCGGCCTTGAGCATCGCCTCGACCGCCGCCGGATTGGCGGCCATCGCCGCCGCCACGCCGAACACCGTCACCGGCACACCCCGCTCAGTGAATAGCCGGTGCAGCCGCCAGAACCCGGCGCGGCTCCCGTATTCGTAGAGGCTCTCCATCGCCATCGCCCGCGCCGGATGGCTCGCCGCGCCCACCATGTCCGAAAGGAACGCTTCCGAACCCTTGTCGCCATTGAGGACCGAGTTTTCCGCGCCCTCCTCGTAGTTGATCACGAACTGCACGGCCACGCGCGCGCCACCCGGCCAGCGGGCCTCGGGCAGCGATGCGCCATAGCCGACCAGATCGCGCGGGCTCGTCATGCCGCTTCCCACGCT
The DNA here is from genome assembly GCF_027486195.1 of Novosphingobium sp. GTDB lineage: Bacteria > Pseudomonadota > Alphaproteobacteria > Sphingomonadales > Sphingomonadaceae > Novosphingobium. The sequence goes on along the minus strand of NZ_JAIXPP010000045.1, from coordinate 27,628 downwards.
GCCAGCGCCACCGGCACCGCCGCGCCAAGCGGAACCGCATGCCCCGCCGCCGTCAGACAAGCCTCCAGCGCGCCCAGCGTCAGCAGCACCTTGTGCTTCATCGCGTTGTAACCCATCGCGCCCAGCCGCCAGATCTTGCCTTGCAGCGGCCCAAAGGCGGTGCCGATCTCGATCTCGAAGTGCGCGCGCATCGCGGTGCGGATCGTCTCGCCGTCCACGCCTTCGGGGATGTACACGCCCGTCACGTTGGTCATCCGGTGCGCGTCATCGCCAAACACCGTGAGCCCCATCGCCCGCACGCCCGCCGTCATCGCCGCACCTGCCTTGCGGTGCCGGGCAAAGCGCATGTCCAGCCCCTCACCCAGCGCCACCCGCGCACATTCGCGCGCGGCATAGAGCATCGAGGTCGCCTCGGTATGGTGGTTGAGCCGCTTCTCCGACCAGTAATCCATGATCATCGCAAGATCGAAGTAGTTGGAGGGAATGCGCGGGCCCACGCCATCGCTTATATCCGCGCGGCGGATGCCCTGCTCGACATGCCTCCGCGCAAAGATGCGCTCCGCCGCCCGGTCCGAAATTGTGATCGGCGCGCTGCCCGAAGGCCCGCCAAGGCACTTCTGCAGGCCCGCGGTCACCACATCGACACCCCACCGGTCCGCCGCGATCTCCATCCCGCCCAAGGTCGCGCAGGCATCGACATAGGCATACGCGCCTGCCGCTTTGCACAGCGCCCCCAGCCCTTCGAGGGGCTGCGCCATCGTCGTCGAAGTATCGCCGTGCACCGTCGCCACCACTTTGGGACCATGGCGCTCGATCGCCTCGGCTATCGCCTCCATCGGCACGACCTCACCCCAGGGCGCGCTCACCGTCTCGATCCTCGCGCCGATGCGCCCAAGAATCTCCGTCAGCAGCAGGCCGAAGCGCCCGAAATTGACCACCAGCACGGTATCACCCGGCTCCACGAGGCTCACCAGCGAAGCCTCGATTGCCGCGCGTGCGGTGCCGTCGATCAGCATGGTCCACTGGTTCTGCGTGCCGAACACCGGGCGATAAAGCGCCATGACCTGGTTCATGAACCCGGTCATTTCCGGATCGAACTGGCCGAGCAGGTCCGCCGCCATCGCGCGAAGCACGCGCGGGTGGGCATTGACCGGCCCCGGCCCCATCAGCAGACGCTGCGGCGGATCGATCTCGCCGAACAGGGTGGGATCAAGCGGGTTCAAGTTTCGCTCCCAATCTCTTGATAAAGCCGGACATGACCGCCAGCGCCGCTTCGGCATCCGCAGGCTCGACATATTCGGCCGGGTTGTGGCTCACGCCGCCGCGGCAGCGCAGAAACAGCATGGCGGTGGGGCAGAGCGCGGCCATGATCATGGCATCGTGCCCTGCGCCCGAAACGAGGCGGAAGGGCCTCTGCCCCGCCGCCACGGTGGCTTCTTCAAGCAGGTCCATCAGCGCCGGATCACAGGGGCTTGCTGGCAAGTCATGCACCTGCCGCACTGAAAGGCCGAGGTCGCGCCGTTCGGCAATGTCACGGAACCGGCGCAGAACCTCATCGGCTGCCCGGTCGCGCACGCCCGCATCGCCAGCGCGCACATCGAGCGTGAACCGGCTGCGCCCCGCAATCACATTGGCCGCGCCCGAAGGCACCTCGACCACGCCCACCGTAGCGACAAGATCGGGCGGCCCGGCCGTCGCCACAGCTTCGGCGGCCAGCACCATCTCGGCCATCCCCGCCACCGCATCGCGGCGCAGGCCCATTGCGGTCGTCCCGGCATGGCCGGCAGTCCCCGAAAGCCCGATCTCGAAGCGCAGCTGCGCCGCAATCCCGGTCACCGTGCCCAGCGCCAGCCCTTCGGCCTCCAGCACCGGCCCCTGCTCGATATGCGCTTCCAGATAGGCCAGCACCTCACCCGGCGCGCGCGCCGCCGAAGGATAAGCCGCCAGATCAACGAGATCGCCCAGCCGCACCCCGTCGCGGTCCGTCACATCCAGCGCCGCCGGATCGAGCGTGCCCGCCACCGCGCGGCTGGTCAGCATCGCGGCGGGAAAGCGGCTGCCTTCCTCGTCGCCGAATGCATAGATTTCGACCGCAAAGGGCAGTTGCGTACCGCTTGAGGAAAGCGCAGCAACTGTCTCAATTCCCAGCATGATCCCGAGCGGCCCGTCATAAGCCCCGGCATTGCGAACGCTGTCGATATGGCTGCCGATCACCAGCGCCGGAGCATGCGCCACGCGCCCTTCATAGCGCCCGATCAGGTTCGCGGCCGAATCGCGGCGGACCGTCATGCCCGCCTCCGCCATCCATTCGGCCAGCTTCTCCTGCGTCGCTCCGTAGGCGGGCGAAAGATACGTGCGCGTCAACCCCTCGGCGCTGTCGCTGAACGGCGGCAGCGCCAGCGCATCACAGCGCGCGACTGCTCTGGCGCCGCCGGTTACCATGCTGCCACTGCGCCATTGCTGCGCGGATCGGTCGCCCCATCGAACCGCCCGTCCGCATGGCGCACAATCGCCCCGGCGTGGCCCATCGTCGCTGTCAGCGGCCCGACGCGCTCAACCGCATGCCCCGCCGCTTCCAACGCCGCGTAGAGGTCCGGCGCAAAGCCATCCTCCAGCTTGAGCGTGGTCGATTGATCCCCCCATGTCCGCCCCAGCAGCCAGCGCGGCGCGCTAATCGCCGCCTGCAAGTCCACCCCGAACCGGGCGTAGCGGGTGAACAGTGCCGCCTGCGTCTGCGGCTGCCCCTCGCCGCCCATCGTGCCATAGGCCATTACCCGCCCGTCATCGAAACGCGCGAGCGCCGGATTGAGCGTGTGGAAGGGCTTGCGATAGGGTTTCAGCGCATTCCAGCCATGTTCCGCGAGCCGGAAGCTGCTCCCCCGGTTCTGCCAGGTGATCCCCGTCCTCGGCAGCACGAGCCCCGAACCGAACTCGAAATAGGTCGACTGGATCGCGCTGACCACGCGTCCCTCGCCGTCCGCCGCGCCGAACCAGCAGGTATCCCCCCACTGCGGCGGCTGCGGCCAGGCCAGCGCCCCCGCCGGATCGATCTTCGCCGCCAGCGCATCGAGCGCCGCCGCATCATCCAGCAGCCCCTGAAAATCGAACCCGGTAAAGGCCGGATCGCCCACGTGCCGATCGCGCAGCAGGAATGCCTGCTTCGTCACCTCGACCAGCCCATGGACATGGTCAAATCCGTCCGCCGCGCTGGCTTCCAACCGATCGAACAGCGCCAGAATCAGGAGCGAGGCAAAGCCCTGCGTCGGCGGCGCGCTGTTCCACAGCTGCGCATCCCTGATCCGCGTCGTCAGCGGCTCGGCCCGCGTTGCCGCATGGGCTGCCAGATCGGCTGCTGAAACCGGGCTGCCCAGTGCCTCCAGATCCGCCGCAATGTCCTCTGCCAACGGGCCGCTGTAGAAGCTTTCCAGCCCCTCCTCGCATAGCCGCCGCAAGGTTTCCGCCAGCACCGGCTGGCGCAGCACATCGCCTGCCTGCAAGGGCCGCCCTTCCGGCTCGAAGGTCGCCGCATAGGCCCCCGGCTGCGCGCGCAGTTCCGGCCCCTTGGCAGCAGCAATCGCCGCCTGCCCCGCCGTCACCGCCACGCCCGCCTCGGCATGGGTAATGGCATCGCGCAGCAGCCGCTCCATCGGCAGCGAACCGCCTGCACTCGCCAGCGCCGTCGCCCAGCCGGAAATCGTCCCCGCCACCGTATTCGCAGCCAACGGACCGCGAAACGGCACCGCCTCCAGCCCGGCATACATCTCGAGCGAAACCGCCCCCGCCGCGCCGCCGCAGCCATGGATACCATGCACCGCGCCGTCCGGCTCGTGGATCACCCAGAAGCCATCCCCGCCGATCCCGGTCATGTGCGGATAGACCACCGCCAGGCACGCCGCGACCGCAACGGTCGCTTCCACCGCATTGCCGCCATCCTGCAGCACGGCCAGCCCCGCCTCCGCCGCCAGCCAATGCGGCGCGGTGACAATGCCCTCACGACCTGAGACGGTTGTCAGCACCATCAATCTGCCAGTGCTGCGACAAATGCCCGCACGACATGCGCCGAATTGGCCGAGGCGAGATGCTCGAAGGTGTACTCCATGTTCTTGTGCTGGTCCCCGCCCGCAAGGTCGGAGAGGCTGCGGAACACGATGGCCGGCACGCCGTTGCTCATCGCCACCTGCATCACCGCTGCGCTTTCCATATCGAGCACCCGCGCTTTCCACGCGCGCTGGAGGTAGATGCGGAACGCGGCATTGTCGGCATAGATTCCCGCCGTCACCCCCGTCCCACCGACCTGAATCTTGGGCATGCGCGGCAGGCACAGCGCCGAGCCGGGGCGCATCTTGTCAGATGGCGGCACGCAGCGCTCCAGCGTGACCGTGGTCACCACCTTCTTCGCTAGGGCGAGCAGTTCGGCATCCACCGGAATTCGGTAGACGCGGCTCATCTTCGCGTCCTTGCTGGTGATCAGCGTCCCGCGCGGGAAGATGAAGTTCCAGTTCGCAGGCGATTCCGGGTGGCCTTCATCGGGCGGCATCCAGCCCTTCTTGGTCTTGCGCGCAAAAGACCCTTCGAGATATTGCCCCCAGTTCTCCGGCACCACCACATCGCCGATGGACAGCGCCGGATCGACTCCGCCCGCTATCCCCGAAAACACGATCCGCTTCACATTGAACCGGTCGAGCACGATTTGCGTGCTCATCGCCGCGTTCACCACGCTGACCCCGCTCTGCATCAGCACGACCGGCTTGCCTTCCAGCGTGCCGGTCAGGAAAGTGCTGCCGTTAATCGTGTGCTCCTTGGCATCCTTGATCGTGGGCACGAGCGAATGCCACTCGGGATAAAACGCCGTCATCACCACTGTGCGCGGGGTGTCATCCAGCTTCTGGGCAAAAGCGGGCGCCGCCAGCAGCGTGGCGAAAACCAGAAGAATCAGACGGATCATGCTGCAGCCATCCAGACAAAGCGCGCCACGAACAGCGCGGCGAGCGTGTAGAGAAACCAGTCCTTCGTGCTCGCCTGCCCCTTGAGCAGCTTGAGCAAGGCATGCGCGGTGATGCCGAAGGCGAGGCCATTGGCGATCGAGAACGTCAGCGGGATCATCGCCACCGTGAGGAACGCCGGGATCGCCGCCATCGGGTCCTCCCAGTCCACCTCGGTCAGCGGCAGCAGCATCAGCCCGCCGACCACGACGAGCGCGGGCGCGGTCGCCGCCAGCGGCACGAGCTGCGCATAAGGCGCAACGAACATGGTCGCGAAGAACAAAAGCCCGCAGACCACCGCCGTGAGCCCCGTGCGCCCGCCCGCCTGCACGCCCGCCGCGCTCTCGACATAGCTGGTGACGGTCGAAGTGCCCGCCACTGCGCCCACCATGGTCGCCACGGCATCGGTCATCAGTATGCGGTTCAAACCCGGGATCTTCCCCGCCGCATCCATCAGCCCCGCGCGCTTGGTCACCGCCACCAAGGTGCCGATGTTGTCGAACAGATCGACGAAGAGGAACACGAAGAGGATCTCGAGCAGCCCCAGCCCTGCCTTGCCCGAAAGTCCAAACACGCCCGGAATGTCGAGCTTGAACGCGGTGCCCGTCAGCGCCGCAAGGCTATAGGGTTCGGTCGGCGCATGGACCTGCCCCATGACCCAGCCCGCCAGCGTCGTCAGCACGATTCCGATCAGCATGGCGGCGCGCACGTTCCACACGCTCAGCGTGCCGATGATGACAAGGCCGAACAGCGCCAGCGCCGGCCCCGGCTGCGTCACGCTGCCCAGCGCCACGAAGGTCGCCGGATTGGCGACAACGATGCCCGCATCCTTCAGCCCGATAAAGCCGATGAACAGGCCGATGCCGCCCGCCACCGCCGCAAACAGATGCTGCGGGATCACCGAGACGATCAGCTGCCGCACCCCCGTCAGCGTGAGGATCAGGAACGCCACGCCCGAAATGAACACGCAGCCCAGCGCGATGGGCCAGGGCACGCCCATCTGCTGCACCACGGTGAAACTGAAATAGGCGTTGAGCCCCATGCCCGGCGCCAGCGCCAGCGGCGTGTTCGCCACCATGCCCATCAGGATCGAGGCAAAAGCTGCGGCAAAGCACGTCGCCGCCGCCACCGAAGCCACCGGCAGCCCCGCCTGCCCCAGGATCGCCGGATTGACGAGCACGATATAGGCCATGGTGAGAAACGTGGTGAAGCCCGCCAGCACTTCAGTGCGCACATCGGTGCCGCGCGCACTCAGCTGGAACTGGCGCTCGAGCATCCCCTGCTCGGCTGCCACTGCATCGCTCATGTCATTTCCCCCGCAAATGCGCTTTCCGGCATGGTCACGCCGGTCAAATCCCTGTCTTCAAGCTCTGCCGCCAGCCGCAGCAGCGCGCCCTCGCCGCCCCGCTTGCCGATCAATTGCAGCCCGAGCGGCAGCTTCCCGGGTCGCTTCAGCGGCACCGCCAGCACCGGCAGCGCGGTGAAGGTTATCGGCTGCGTATGGATGCCAAGGTTCGCCCGCGCCGGGCTCGGTTCGCCATCGATCAGGATCACCGGATCGTCAGTGAGCGGCGCAGCGCAGGGCGCGGATGGCGCCAGCAGAACATCGTAGCTTGCAGCAAGCGCCTCGATCCGCGTGACATATTCGGCGCGGAACGCCAGCGCTCGTTCGTAAAGCGCATAGGGCAGCAAGGCTCCCGCGATCAGCCGGTCGCGCACCGCGGGATCGTATGTAAACGGATCGGCGGCCAGCGCATCCCGGTGCAGCCGCCCGCCCTCAAAAGCCGTGATGACAAAGGCCGCGCTGCGCGCCCGCGCCACATCGGGCAATTCGATCAATGGCGCGTCCGGTGCAATCGCATCGATGGCGGCGAGCTGCACCGGATCGGCATTCTCACGAAACCGCCCGCCCAGCCGCGCGATCCTCGGTGCCGTGGCAGACGGCGAAACCGCACTGCCCCGCAGCGCCGCCCAGACTAGCGCCAAGTCCTCAAGGCTCGCGGCAAATGGCCCGATCTCGTCAAAGCTCTCGGCAAACGGGAACGTCCCCTCAAGCGGCAGATCACCCCGCGCGGGCCTCAGGCCATAGAGCCCGCAGAGGCTGGCGGGCACGCGCACCGATCCATTGGTGTCCGATCCCAGCGCCAGCGGAACCAGCCCCGCCGCCACCGCGGCCGCCGATCCGCCCGAGGAGCCGCCAGCCAGCCGCGCCGGATCATGCGGATTGCGCGTGGTGCCATAGTCCGCGTTCACCGTGGCAAAGCCATAGGCAAAGGCATCCATGTTGAGCGTCGCACACAGCACCGCGCCTGCTGCGTTCAGCCTGCGGATCGCCTCGGCATCCGCGCTCGCCGCAGGGCCTTTGGCGCGCGCCGCAGAGCCCGCCGTCGTCGGCAGGCCCGCCACGTCGAACAAGTCCTTCACCGCAAAGGGCACGCCGGCCAGCGGCCCCGGATCCTCGCCGCGCGCGATCCGGGCATCGACCGCCGCCGCCTCACCCATGGCGCGCTCGGCCAGCACCCGCGTCACTGCGACATGCCGGTCCGCTTTCAGGGCATCGAGCGCGAGCGAAGTTACCGATACCGCGCTTTCGCGCCCCGCGCGCACGGCGGCAGCAATGTCGCTTGCCGTCCTCACGCTCCGCCCTCGCCCAGCGCAACGCGCGCATGCTGCGTCAGCAAGGCGAGGTTGCTGCTAACCCCCGCGCGGCACTCCTCCGGCACCGGCAGGCCGATCTCCCCTGCACGCGCCAACATCGCCGCCTCGTCCTGTGGCGGCAGCACTGCGGCCGCCGCGGCGGCGGCTAGGGCCTCGCCCTCACGCCGCCAGCGCCCCGCCAGCCAGGCGCAGACGAAGAGCTGCAACTGATGGAACACCATCAGCGGCAAAATCACGATGCCGACTTGCGCCGGGGCAAACAGCGCGCCCGCCATCGGTACGCCCGAAACAAGGCTCTTCTTGGAACCGCAAAACAGCAGCACGATGGTATCCTCGCGGCTGAAGCCTGCTGCACGCGCAACCACACCGTTCACCGCGATCACGATGGCCAGCATCGCCGCCGAGGCGGCCAGCAGCACCGCCAGATCAAACAGCCCGACGCGGAGCCACACCCCGTTGACCACCGCCGCACTGAACGCCGAATAGACCACCAGCAGCACCGAGGAACGGTCCACCGGCTGCAGCAGCTTTTTGTGCGTATCCACCCACTTGCCGATCACCGGCCGCAGCAAATGCCCCACCACAAACGGCAGCAACAGCTGCGTGGCGATCTTCTGCGCCGAACCGAGGCCGTCCATACTGCCGCCGGAGCCGCCATTCGAATGGATGAACACCGTCACCAGCAGCGGGGTCAGCACCACGCCAATCAGATTGGAGAGCGAAGCGCTGCACACCGCCGCCGCCACATTGCCGCCCGCCATCGCAGTCATCGCGATCGAGCTCTGCACGGTCGAGGGCAGCAGCGCGAGGAACAGCAGCCCCATCGCCAAAGTCGGGTCGATCAGCCGCCCCGTCACCGCCTGCGCCGCCAAGCCCAGCACTGGAAACAGCACGAACGTGAACGCCAGCGTCATCAGGTGCAGGCGCCAGTGCCCGACGCCCGCCAGCACCGCCTCGCGCGAAAGCTTGGCGCCGTGGAGGAAGAACAGCAGCACGATGGCGGCATTCGCAGCCCAGTCGAACCCCGTCAGCACCGCGCCGCGCGCCGGCAGCACGCTCGCCGCCACGACGCAGCCCACCAGCCACATCAGGAACGGATCGACCGTGGGAAGTTTGATGCGCGCTGCCATGGTGCCGCCCCTATGCCGCGCCGACCCCTACCGATCCAACGCAATGAACCGGACGGTTTGTTGCAAAAAAGAGAGCGCTCGTCACCATGTGCTCACCCCCCATCCCCGGCGAGAACTGCGCCTTGCGGCTCCTCGTCATCGGCAGTCTCTTCGGGCAGGAGCAGATTGAGCAGGATCGCCAGCACCGCCGCCGGCAGCACGCCGGAAGAGAGCAGCATCCGCGCCGTCTCGGGCAGATGCGCCAGCGCCGTCGGTTCCAGTTGCAGGCCGAGCGCAAGCGACAGGCTAACCCCGAACACCAGCATGTTGCGTTGGTTCCAGGTCACCCCCGCCAGCATCGAAAGCGCGGCCGAGGCAACCATGCCGAACATCACGATCACCCCGCCGCCCAGCACTTCGATGGGGATCGTGGTGATCACCGCGCCGATCTTCGGCACCAGTCCGCACACGATCAGGAACAGCGCGCCCAAGGTCACGACATGGCGGCTCATCATGCCGGTGATCGCGATCAGACCCACGTTCTGGCTGAAGGTCGTGTTGGGCAGCGCACCGAAGATCGCTGCGAGCGCCGTGCCCGCCCCATCCGCCGCCACCGCGCCCTTTAACTCGGCATCGGTCGCGGGCCGACCCGCCGTCCCCTCGCAGATCGCCTCGACATCGCCGATGGATTCGATCGAGGAGACAAACCCCGTCAGCACGAAGCCCAGCACCGCCGAGGCCGAAAGCGCAAAACCGAAATGGAACGGCTGCGGCACCATTACCAGCGGCGCTGCCCCCACGGCTTCGAACGAAATCCGCCCCATCGCCAGCGCCACCAGATAGCCCGCAAGCAGCCCCAGCAGCACCGATGCCGTCGACCACAGCCCGCGCGCGAAGAACTTGAGGCCCAGCGTCGCGAAAACGACAACGCCCGCCAGCAGCCAGCTGCTCCCGGCGCCAAACGCCGGTGTGCCCACTGCCGGCACACCGCCCGCCGAATACTGCACCCCGATCCGCATCAGCGAGAGCCCGATCATCAGCACCACCAGCCCGGTGATCAGCGGCGGAAGCGCAAACCGCACGCGGCCCACGAACACGCTAAGGGCCCCATGCACCAGCCCGCCGATCAACGCCGCCGTGGTCAGCTCCGCCATCGCGCCCACGCCTCGGCCCGCCACGATCGGAATCATCACCGGGATGAACGCAAAGCTCGTCCCCTGCACCAGCGGCAGCCGCGCGCCCACCGGGCCAAAGCCGACAGTCTGCATCAGGGTCGCGATCCCGGCGAACAACATGGCCATCTGGATCATGTAGATCAGCTGCGAGGGGTCCGCCGAACCGAACCCGAAGCCCGCCGCCCCCGCGACAATGATCGGCGGCGTCAGGTTCGAAACAAACATCGCCAGAACGTGCTGGATGCCCAGGGGAAGCGCGAGGGCCATGCCGGGAAAGAAATCCGGATCACGGGCCTGCGCGCGGCTGACCGAGTTGGGCAATCTTCCAGCAGAGGGGGGCACGGCGGGCAGTCTCCTAGCCGGTGGCGATAAGCCGGTCGAGCGAGCGGCGGGCTGCCGCCAGGATATGCGCGCGGGGCGTACGGACGAGGTCGCCGCCGCGCACGACCGCGCGGCCTTCCACAAACAGGTCCCGCACACCGGAAGGCGGCGCGAGGATGAGCCCGGCGACCAGATCCCACGCCCCGGTCGAGGCTACCTCGGCCATGTCCCACACCGCCACATCGCCGCGCATGCCCGGTTTCAGCTGGCCCAGATCAGGCCGCCCGAGCACCGCCGCGCCGCCGCGTGTCGCCAGCTTCAGCGCCTCGCGTGCGGCAAATGCTGTCGCGCCGTGCGTCACCCGCTGGAGCAGCATGGCCTGCCGCGCCTCGCCCAGCAGGTTCGCCGTGTCATTCGAGGCCGAGCCATCGACTCCCAGCCCCACCGGCACCCCGGCATCGACCATCGCCCGCACCGGCGCGACGCCCGAGCCCAGCCGGCAGTTCGAGCCCGGACAATGCGCCACCCCGGTCCGCGTGCGCGCAAAGAGGTCGATCTCTTTCGCATCGAGCTGCACGCAGTGCGCATGCCACACGTCAGGCCCGGTCCAGCCGAGCTCCTCGGCATATTGCCCCGGCCGGCAGCCGAACCGCTCAAGGCTGAAGGCCACGTCATCAGCATCTTCGGCGAGATGGGTGTGCAGCATCACGCCCTTGTCGCGCGCCAGCAGCGCCGCATCGCGCATCAGCTCGCGGCTCACCGAGAAAGGCGAGCACGGCGCCACGCCCACACGCACCATCGCGCCGTCCGAAGCATCGTGGAAGCGGTCGATCACGCGGATGCAGTCCGCCAGAATCGCATCCTCACGCTCGACAAGACTGTCCGGCGGCAGGCCCCCGGCGCTTTCCCCCACGCTCATGCTGCCGCGCGTCGCATGGAAGCGCACGCCGATTCCGGCGGCGGCATGGATCGTATCATCCAGCGTCACGCCATTCGGGAACAAGTACAGATGATCCGAGCTGAGCGAGCAACCCGAAAGCGCCAGCTCCGCCAGCCCCAGTTGCGTCGCGGCAAACACGTCGTCCGGCGTATACCGCGCCCAGATCGGGTAGAGCCGCTTGAGCCAGCCGAACAGCGAAGCCTCGGTTGCGCCGGGCACCGCGCGGGTCAGCGTCTGGTAGAGATGGTGGTGGGTGTTGATCAGCCCCGGCGTCACCACGCAGCCCGCCGCCTCGATAATCTCGTCGGCATGCCCGGCCAGCGGCGCCAGTTCGGCGGTCGTTCCCACCGCGAGGATAACACCATCGCGCATGGCCACCGCGCCGCCCGCAATCTCGCTCCCCGCGTCATCCATCGCCGCCACCACGGCCGCATTGCGGATCAGCGTCAGGGTCATGAGCTGCCGCTCATTTCGGCGGGCTTCTTTCGTAGCGGTCCCAGTGCCCCACGATCTCGTCGACCACCTTGCCGCCCACGATGTACAGGCTTTCCAGCGCCGCGGTCATCCCGGCATAGCCCTGATTCTCGCTGAGAAGATACGTCGCCGCATCCAGGCCCGGCGGCGGCATCGTGAAATTGCTGCCTGCGCGCAGCACCAGCACGCGGTCCCGGTCCGCCCGGCCGACCTTGGTGAGATATTCGATAGACTGGAACGTGCCCGTTTCCTCCATCGCGGAGGTGACGAATTCGCCTTTCCCGCGCGTCCAGAACCGGGTCCAGTCATTGGCCCACTGCGTCATCTTCGCGCCGTGCCAGAACGTCATCGCCGCAAGGTTGTCGCCCTTCAGCACGAACGGCGGCTTCTGCGCATTGGGATAGCCCTTGAACGCCTTGCGGGCCTCGGCAATCCGGGCATCATCGGGCAGCGCCGTGTCTTTCGTCAGCGCATAAGCCCAGTCCTGCAGCGCGGGATTGAGCTCGAACATCTCGCCGTTCACCGGATCGAGCGGGGCCTTGTCCATCGGCCCCTTGCTGTGGAGCGCAAAGTAGCCGCTCGACCAGCCTTTCGGAATTTCGCGCGCATCGATCTCGTGCGCGATATCGCCGTCGATCAGATAGCGCGCCCAGGCGGCCGAACCGACCGAGGCATCCTCCGGATCGATCCCGGCGATCCCCGCCACCAGCCAGTAGGCCTTGGAAAGGTCAAGCCGATCATCCAGCCCCAGCGCCAGCGCCGCCGTGGCCGATTTGATCGAACCCATGCCGGTCACGATGGCCAGCACGCCGGTTTCGGGATCATAGGCGAGATCGTGCCACCCTTGCGGGAACGGCAGCGTTTCGGTGAGGTGACGGCGCTCTTTCCAGAGCTGGAACTCGCCCGGCTTGTCGCCGCTATCCGCGCCGATCTCGAACATGGTGACGACCACCACCCGCACCGGCAGTTTGGCCGCGCAGGGCCGCGCCGGGGCGCAAGCCTTGACCGCAGCCAGCGTCGCGGCATCGGCCACTGGCGCGGCAGAAACAGCGGCCGGTGCCAGCAAGGCGGCGGCAAGGAACGCAAGTCGCGCGAGCAGGCGCATGGGTTCGATCACCCTGAAATCATGTCAGAAAAGTTGCGAGGGACGGCACTGCCGCCCCTCGCCCATGGCCTCGTCAGAACTTGTAGACGACCGAAGCCTGCCAGTTGCGCGGACGCTCGGGCAGGGCAATCGTTGCGCCGAACAGTTCGGTGAAGTTGGCGCGGAAGTAGGAGGCGTTGGTCGCGTTCTTCACAACCGCGCGGAACAGCCACGGACCGGTGGTGAACGAAGCGCTCACGTCAACCAGCGTGTAGGCCGGCAGCCGGACCGTCTGCGACTGACCCGAGAACACCGACGGCACGTGCGAAATGCTGCCCGCGAAGGCCAGACCATTGTCGAACGAGTAGGTCGCGGTTGCCGAGTACAGATCCTCCGGAATACCCGCGCGGCGCGAGGCATTGCGGTTGGGGATCGGCACGAGACCGATCGGCTGGCCGCCAAGGTACAGCGCCGGGTTCAGGCCCTTCAGATCCTCGATGCCGAAGAAGCTGAACAGCACGCCGTCGCCGATCGCGGTCAGGTTCTCGACCTTGGTCTTGGTGTAGTTGGCCGAAAGCAGGAAGTGCTTGTCGACCGACCAGCGCAGTTCGGCTTCGATACCCTTGGTCTGCACCGCCTGGTTGGTCACGATCGCCTGCGAATTGCGATCCGTGCGGGTCTGCTTGTAGACCGAGACCGCCGCATAGAGCCGGCTGTTCAGGAAGCTGCCCTTGATGCCGCCTTCATAGAGCTTCGAGGCGCTGATGAACGCGCCCGAAAGCGCGTCAGCCGTCGTGATTTCCGCGCCCTGCCCGGCGATGATCGTCGATTGGCGCGAAATGGTGACATAGGGGATCAGCCCGAGGGGCAACTTGTAATTGGCGCTGGCCGACCACGACCAGCCACCCTTCGAATTCTTCGCCGAGCCTGCACTGGCAGGATTCTCGAGCTTCGAAGCCAGATCGGCCGTCGTCACCTTGACGTGATCGTAGCGGGCACCGAGCGTGACATCGAGGCCGAAGTTGAAATCGAGGTTGGCCAGACCGGCAAAGCCGAGGTCGGTGTAGTGACCGACGTTGTAGCTGGTATAGTTGCAGTCGCATTCGGTCGAAAGCAGACGATCCGAAAGCGCGTTATACCCCACGGTCAGGTCGACGCGGTTGAAGTACTCATAGTTGAAGTCGTCGCCATGGCGGAAGTTCGTGTAACGGATCGACGGCGAGACTTCGAGCGAGAACTTGCCGATATCGGTCTTGAACACCTTCGAGACGACGATACGGTCTTCGATCACGTAAGACTTGTGGAACTGCGAGAAGCCGTACTGGTTCTCGTTCTCGTTCCTGTAGCCATCGTAGAACAGCTGGTTCTTGATCTCGAGGTCGTTGCCGGCATCGAAGGCGAGATCAAGATAGGCCGTATTGGCCACGTTGTTCAGCTTGTCATCTTTCGCGGTCAGCGTGTTGCGCCGGTCCAGCTTGGCCGTGCCCACGCCGGTCAGGCCGGAATCGGGGTACAGCGTGGCAAGGCACGCATTGTTCAGGCCGCCAAACGGGTTGGCAAACGGCGGGCTGGAGCAGAACGCGCTGCCGAACGGATTGAGCCCGAAACCGCCGTTGGCGACCTTGGCTTCGGCATGGGAAATCTGGCCGTCACCGTTGGTGTCCAGCGGCTTGGCCGCGCCGGTGATGTAATTGCCGTTGTCGACGAGGTCCTGCGTCAGGCGGTTCCAGCCGCCGTTCTGCTGGCCCTTGAAGTTATGGTGCATGCCGCCGAACTCGAGCCGCAGGTTGGGCGCAAGGTCGGTATCGAAAGCGGCCTGCAGGATCGTCTGCCGGGTCGACATGTTGCGGTAGTAGCTGCCCGAATCCTCAACCTGGCCATAGAGGCTGTAGCCGAATTCCTGGCCGCCGATCTTGCCCGGACCGCGCACCTGCGCGCTCAGCACGTTGCGCGCCCAGCTGCCGCCCGTGTACGAAAGCTGCCCTTCGGGATTGTCGAGGAACTTGCCGCCCGCCGCGCGCGAGGTCAGCGGCACGAAGTTCATGTAGCCGCCGGTCTTCGACGGGCCATAGATCGGCGAGGCGGGGCCGCGCACGATGTCGATGCGGTCCGAAGCGCCGATCGGGGTCGGGTAGTTGCCCGGGTTGTCGAGGCGGCGGATCCCGCGGAAATAGACTTCGCCGGGGGTGCCGCGAATGTCGAGAGCGCCGCCGACGCCGAAGAACGAGTTGGTGAACACGCCCGGCGATTGCGACACGAGATCATAGATCTCGGTGATGCCGAAACGCTCGATCTGCTCCTTGGAGACGGTCGAGGCCGAACGCGGGGTTTCAACCAGGTTCTTGTCGAAGCCGAAGATCGAGCCGACGTCCTTCACCGGCAGCGCGTTCAGCGAGCCTACGACGACGATTTCTTCCTTGGCGGGCGGCTCATCGGCGGGGGCTTCCTGCGCGAAGGCGGGCGCGGTCAGCGCGGTGCAACCAAGAAGCGCAACAAGACCTTTCACAAGGCTGCGCGGCGCAAAAACTTGCGCGGAACTATTCGGGTAGAGCATTGAGAAACCCCCTGGGACGCAAAAGGCGCACCGCCCTCACTCGCCGTGAAGGCCGCAATGCGCGTGGTTGAAACCGCGCCTCTCCCGCAAACCCTCGGGTATCTTCCCCGCCGCCATGCCGCTTTTCGCGGCATCCCCGTGGCTGGGTGCACCCGTTTTTTATAATGCCACTGACTTGGCAAATCGTATTACGCTCTTAAGGCACCTTTCCGGCCCGCGCCAGACGTGCGCCCTCGTATGCTGCAAATTGGTGTTCAAGATCTGCCTGCAACCGGGCCTTCTCGTTGCCCGCCAGATACTTGCTGCAAGAAGGTGTGGCAAAATCAGCACAGGCCGCCACCGGCACCAGCGCGACCGGATCGCTCCACAGCGGCCCGCCGGGCACGAAGGAATAAGCAAGGCCCGCCCGCGCGATCTGCTTGAGCTCAGGATAGGTCAGCCCCTGCTCGCGCACGGCACGGACATATTCATTCGTCATGTCGGAGCGCAGCACACCCTCATCATCGGTCGAAAGTACCACCGGCACGCCGTGCGCACGGTAGAGCCGCATGGGGTGGTCCGCGCCCTTGACGCCAAGGATCACAGCGTTGCTGGTGAGGTTGATCTCGACCGCAATCCCCTCACGCGCCATGCGGGCCATGGTATCCTCGGCCTCGTCCTCGAAGGCGATGCCGGTGCCATGCCCGATCCGCTTCGCGCCAACCGCCA
Source organism: Novosphingobium sp. (assembly GCF_027486195.1). Classification (GTDB taxonomy): domain Bacteria; phylum Pseudomonadota; class Alphaproteobacteria; order Sphingomonadales; family Sphingomonadaceae; genus Novosphingobium. Next base: position 11,623 of record NZ_JAIXPP010000045.1, on the reverse strand, counting down.
CGGCCTGCGCAATATGGTCCTTGAGGTCCGCTGGCGGCACCTGCCCAAGCGTTACCTCGCCGGCGTGCAGCGTAAGCTTCACGCGCGGATACTTCGCGACGAGGAAGCGGATCATCGCCATGTGCAGGCCGTAATCGCGGCGCGCCAGCCAGGCATCCTCGGGCATCACGATATTGACGCCAACGAAGCGCGGATCCGCATCCGCCATCATGAAACCGAGGATCAGCGAGCGGTAGACCTGCCGCGGCGGCAGCGCGCGCAGCGCCTGGAACAGGTAATGCACCGCCACCTTGCAGGCGGGCTCGGCCGCCGCCGTGCCGCAGGCCATGGCCTTGGCCGAAGCCGCTTCGTCCGCATCGAGTTCGGCCCGCGCCCGGGGCACCAGCGGCGCAAAATCCTTTGCCTCGCTTGCGTAGGCGGCAGCAAGGTCCGCTGCGGCGATGGGCGCATCGCCCGCTGCGCGCACCACCGAAACGAGGGTATTCGTGTTGTGATCCAGCTCGAGATAGGAAACATGGTCCCCCGCCGCGATGCGCCGCGTCGCGGTGAGCATCTTCGCGGTCTCGCCGCCCATTTTCCCGAAGCGGTCGAACGAGCGGAAGAACTGGGTATGGCCGGAAACGTCGTTCTGCCCCACGCCGCGCTGGAAACCGCGCGTCGACATCGCGTCGATCAGCCGGTCCATGCCGAATTCGTTGGTCGCCGCGAACCGATCGATCGCGCGCTCCGCCGGGCACGGTGGCGGCTCAACGCTCAGCCCCGCCTCGTCGACACACAAGCCCTTGGCCGCGGCCCAGGTCAGGAAATCCTCGGCATAGATCGCGCCGGCAAGGTGATTGTGCAGATCACCGCCCTTGGGCATGCCGCGCAGCAGCACGCGCAGCGCCGGCGGGCTCTCACGCGCCTCCTCGATCAGCTTGGCAACCGCGGCCTCGCGCGCGGCATCGTTCAAAACGGGCTCGGCGATCACCGGGGCGGCGGAAGCGACGAGCAGCGCCGCGCCCAGCGCGCACCGTGCCATCGTCCAACTGCCCCCTGCCCTGCGACCCAATTTTCGATCCCGTTTGTTGCGTTGCAGCGTGATTATGACCTTGACCTGTTTCACGCAAATGCAATGAATCGCGCAAGGTGTTGCGAAAATTAGGTAGGGTAAAAATCGGTGCCGGCTTTCTCCCGCTTCCTGCGCTATTTCCTCGCCGTCGGCCGCCTCGGCTCGATCCGCAAGGCGGCAGACGAGCTCAACGTGTCCGCCTCGGCGATCGACCGCCAGATCCTCAACGTCGAGGCAGAAATCGGCATGCCGCTGTTCGAGCGCCTGCCCACCGGTCTGCGCCTCACGGCGGCGGGCGAGATCCTCATGGCGGCGGGCGGGCGCTGGCAGAAGAGCCTCGCCGAAGTGCGCGCCCAGATCGAGGACTTGCGCGGGCTCAAACGCGGCCATGTCGAGATCGCGGTGATCGATGCGCTGGCCAAGGGCGTGATTCCGGCTGCGATCCAGTCGCTCCAGACCCGCTACCCCGGCATCACCATCGAAGTGAAAGTCGCCGCGAACGATACCGTGCGCCGGATGATCGCCAGCGGCGAAGTCGATTTCGGCGTGTTCTTCGGCCCCGAATCCTACCGCGACATCACCGTTCGCGCTTTCGTCGACGTGCATCTCGGCTTCATTACCCCCGCCGGCCACCCCTTCGGCGAACAGGCCGAGGCGCGCTTTTCATCCTGCGTCGGCTCGCCCGTCGTCGTGCCCTCCAGCCCGCTTGCGGTCCACCAGCAGATCGCCGTGCTCGAGGGCACCACGCGCATCACGCTCGACCGGAAGGCGACAAGCAACAACATCCAGATGATCACCAGCCTCGTGCTGCAGGGCATCGGCATCGGCATCCTCACCTCGCTCGATGTGGTGACGGAGGTGCGCGAGGGACTCCTCTCGTTCACCCGCATTTCCGATCCCGTGCTGCGCCCGATGACCCTCGCGCTGTGCACTGCCGCCGCCCGCCCGCCGAGCTATGCCGCCGATATCGTGCTGGGCGAGATCCAGACCGCGTTTGCCGAACTCGCCTGGCCCCCGGCAGGCACCGCGCGCAATTCCGGTTGAAAAGGTGCCCTTGCCGCAATTGCCCCGCGCGGCGGGAATCGGTAACCGCTCTCCTTTGCTGCCCGACAAACGGACCCCAACGGACATGACCGAAGCTGCCGCTCCCGTGCTGAACTACATCCCCTACGAGGATTTCCTGCGCAGCGTTCGCAGCCTGTCGCGGCTGCTGGCAGCCGATAGCTGGAAGCCCGACTTCATCATCGGCATCGGCAGAGGCGGCCTCGTCCCTGCGGTCTACATCAGCCACGAGTTGCAAGTGCCGATGCTCTCGATCGATCATTCCTCGAAAGTCCCGGGCTTTGCCGACGAACTGCTCGGCAAGGTGGCTGACAAGTCCACCACCGGCACGCGCCTGCTCTTCGTGGACGATATCAACGACAGCGGCGGCACGATTGCCTACATCCGGGGCCTGCTTTCGGAAAACGGCTGCAACCCCGATAACTTGCGCTTCGCCGTGCTCAAGGACAATTGCCGCTCCAAGGCCCGCGTTGATTACACCGCCGAAGTGATCGACCGCGCCGACGACAAGCGCTGGTTTGTCTTCCCGTGGGAAGCGGTGATGACCGCCGAAACGCTGGCCGAAGAAGCGCAGGCCGTGCCGGAGCGGCTTTCGTAGTCCTGCGCTAAAAAACGAAAATTCTCGTCACCCCCGCGAAGGCGGGGGTCCAGAGCCACCAGAACGGCGCCCGCCCTGGATTCCCGCCTTCGCGGGAATGACGAAGGTAGTGTGTTCAGCCCAGCTTGAACCCGTTCATCACCAGCCAGGTCAGCGCGCCGACCGCCGCTATCCCGGCCAGCGCAGCAACCGGCGACCACTTCACATCCTCGACCGCTTCGCCTTTGGCCCGGTCCCGCCGCCCGGTGATCATCGGCCCGATCAGGTTGTGCGCATTGAGCACCTGATAGTAGCCGATAGCGAGGATGTGCAGGCCAATCACCGCCAGCGCCGCCTTGAACACGGCTTCGTGCCATTCGGAGGCCGTGCGGCCCGCATCAAAGCTCACCCAGTCCGCCAGCGGCCCGGATTCGATCCCGTCGATATCGACCGCGAAAAGCCCCGCCACTGTGATCGTCAGGATCACCGCCAGCAGCACGGCCACGCTCCAGCCGCCCAAGGGATTGTGCCCGTCCGAAGGCGTCTCGCCGTCGTGCGTCCTCAGATAGGCGGCAATCGCGCCCGGCCCTTTCAGGAACTGCGCAAAGCGCGCCGTGCGCGATCCGGCAAAGCCCCAGAACACGCGGAACACCACCAGCGCGAAGATGGCGTATCCCGCCTGCCGGTGGCGCTCCATGTCGTGGTTCTCACCGCTCCACCAGGCAATGCCGAACAGCGCGATCAGGCTCCAGTGGAAGACCCGCACGAACGGGTCCCACACCTTCACGGTTTCGTCTTCAGTGCTCATCCCCAATGGCCTCTTCGCCTCAGTCCTCGGCGCGGAACTGCTTGTGGCAGGCTGCGCACGTGCCGCCAACGGCCTTGAACTGCGCCAGCACCGCCGCAGTGTCGCCCGATCCGGCAATCCCGACCAGCTTGTCTGCCTCGGCCACCAACTTGGCAGAGGCGGCATCGAAGGCGCCCTTTTGCGTCCAGATCGCCGGCAGCGCATCGGTCTTCACGCCCGAGGACGGCCCGGTCCCCGGCGTGAACAGCACCCATTGCGTCCGCGCCGTGGCCGCCAGCGTGCGCGCGGCGGCAAGCAGCTTGGCCTTGTCAGCCCCGCCGCCCAGCTCATCCTTCAGCGCCTTCATCGCGCCGCCCATCTTCTTGAAATTGGCCTGCCGCGCCGCAATCGTCTCGGCAGGCGAGGCAGCGATGGAGGCGGCCCCGCCAGCCACCAGGGCGGTGAGTGCGGCGGCGATCAGGAACGGTCTTGCTCGGGTCATCGGCAGTGGTCCTTCTGCAGAGAAAATCAGTGGGGCAACTCAGTGCGACTGGGCCAAGACAGCCGCCTTGTCCGGATAGACTTCATGAAACGCGGCCTGCACCGTGGCAAGCCCATCGGTGAGCACTTGCAGCGCGGTCTTGCCCTTGGCGTTGGGAAGGTCCGCCCGCGCGCCTTTCGCCGCCAACACGCGCAGCATCGCCGGAAGCGTGGGGAAGAACGGTCCGCCTGCCAGCATATGGAGCGCGGTTGTCTTGTCCTTGTCCATCACGTTGGCATCCCCCGCCAGCTCGATCGCCAGCGTCAGCGCGGTCGGATCGCGCCCCTGCGCCGCTGCCAGCACGAGGTTGACCCCGGCGCCATCGACGAAATGCTCGTTCGCGCCCGCCCGCACCAACTGCCACATCACATCCGCCTGTCCCGACTTGGCCGCGGCCATCAGCGCGGTCGTCGGCTGCACCGGCGGGGGCGGCATGCCGAAATTGGCCTCGGTCACCCAAGTGATCTTGGACGGGCCGGACAGCGCATCAGGCTCGGCCCCGCGCTCGAGCAGCGCCGCCACCAGCGAGCCTTGCCCTGCTGCCGCCGCCACATGGAGCGGCCGCCGCCCCTCGCGGTCAAGCTCGGACACATCGCCGCCGCCCAGCCGCACCAGTTCCTCCGCCGCCGCCCAGTTCTTCTGGTAGAGCGCCATCTGCAGCGCGCTGGTGTTCTCCGGCCCGCGATGCATCACATCCGCCCCAGCCGCGATCAGCGCGGACGCCAGATTGGCCTTCCCGCTCGCCAAGGCAAAGAACAGAGGGGTGAAGCCGTTCGGCGTTTCCCGGTTCACTTGCGCGCCCGCCGCAAGCAGCGCCGAAACCGCATCGAGCCGCCCTGCGGAAGCGGCCCACATCAGCGGCGTCTGCCCGCGCAGATCGGCGCTTTCAGCCGCCGCGCCGCGCGCCAGCAGCGCCCGCACACCTTCCGCATCGGAAAACCGCGCGCACATCGCCAGCGGCGTCACTGCGTCCGCATTGGACTGAGCGACCGGCGCGCCCGCCGCCACCAGCGCCGCCACGATTGCGCCATTACCGCGCTCACAGGCGAGCAGCAGCGGTGTCATGCCCAGCGCATCGGCGCGGTCGGTCTTTGCCCCGGCCTTGAGCAGCGCATCGGCCAGCGCCGGATCCTGCGTCTCAACCGCGCGCGCCAGCGGCGTCTCGCCATATTCAAGCGCGGCATTGGCATCCGCCCCATGCGCCAGCGCCGCCGCCAGCGCCGCGGGATCATCATCCGCAATCGCGCGGGCGATATCGTCCGCTCCATGCGCGATGGCGGGCAGCGGCGTCATCGCCAGCAGGAACGCCGCCAGCCTACGCACGCACCAGCCCCGCCAGCGTCCCGGTGCTGTCGCCGAACTTCGCGGCCGGTACATCGAGCAACTGGAGTCCGGTCAGCAGCAGGTTCGACATCGACGTCCCCTTGCCCACGCCGAGATGCTGCCCGCCCTGCACCAACCCGCCCGCCACGATCACCGGCAAGTCCATGAAGTCATGATCGTTGGAATCGCCGAAGGCCGAACCCCGGATCACCAGCGTGGTTTCGAGCAGCGATCCTGCCCCGTCGCGCGTCTCCTTGAGCCGCTTCAGCGCATAGGCGAAGAATTCCATGTGATAGCGATTGATCACCGCGAGCTTGGCCATCTTGTCGGGGTTCTTGCCGTGATGGCTCAGCATATGGTGCGAATCCGGCACGCCGATTTCGGGATAAGTCCGGTTCGAGATCTCGCGCCCCAGCATGAAGGTGGCGGCCCGCGTGAGGTCCGCCTGCAGGGCGAGCACCTGCAGATCGATCATCAGCCGCACATGCTCGGCAAAGTCTGCCGGGATGCCTGCCGGCTCGGCAAAGCTTCCCGCCTCTGCCTGCGGCCCCGTCGCCGCACGCTGGATGCGCTTCTCGATGCTGCGCGTCGCGTCGAGATACTCGTCGAGCTTGCGCTTGTCCTCCGCGCCCAGCGCCTGCGAGAGCCGCGCCGCATCCTCGCGCACATAGTCGAGGATCGAGGCCTGCCGCCGCGCCTGCGCCAGCCGGCTCGCGGGATCGAGCGCCTCGCCATCACCGAACAAACGTTCGAACACGTCGCGCGGATTGGCCATGACCGGCAGCGGCACCGTCGGCGTCAGCCACGAAATGCCATTGGTATAGGCACAGGAATAGTTGATGTCGCAGCTGCCCAGCAGGCTCGCCTGATCGATCCCGAGTTCAAGGCTGGGGATCGTCGTCGTCTCGCCGAGATGCGCGGCGAAGACTTGATCCATCGAAACGCCGCAGCGAATGTCCGGCCCCTCGGTCTGCCGCGCATGGGCGCCGGTCAGGAACGCCGGGCACGAACGGCCATGTCCCGCCGGTCGGTCCCCGAATGCCGCCGCCTGCGGATGGCCCAACCCGCTCACCACCACCACGTCGCTGCGGAAGGGCTCCAGCGGCGCGAGCGTTGGCGGCAAGGCATAGTCCGCACCCGTCGCCACCGGGCGATAGGCGTCCATCGTCATGCCGTTGGGCGTGTAGAACACCGATAACCGCTTGGGCCGAGCCGCCGCCTCCGCCGCGCGCGCCGCCGGGATCATCGCTTCAAGGAACGGCAGCGCCAGCGTAGTGCCTAGCCCGCGCAGCACGGTACGGCGGCTGAGGCTCGCGCGTTTGATGATCATCGATGCGGTCTCCATCCGCTCGCGGCGAGCGCCACGTTGGTCGGCGGCGTCGGAACCCGCCGCAAGGTAAAGCCGGGGCTCATCACGATGCCCTTGATGATCGTCTGCACCCGCCAGTCATCCTTGGCCGCTTCGCGCGCGATGGCCCGCACCGCAGGCATGTCCTGCGGTCCCAGACCCCGCCCCAGGGCATAGGTCATGAGCCGCTCGGTGAACGCCCGCGCAAATTCCTCGCGCCGATCCAGCAGAATCTGCTGCAAGCCGCTGAAACCCTTGAACGCCGTCCCGTCTGCCAGCACCGCGCCCGCATCGATCAACTGCCCCGCATCCTGCGCGCGCCATGCACCCACTGCGTCGAAGTTCTCCAATGCAAAGCCCAGCGGGTCCATCCGCTGGTGGCACGATGCGCAGGCCGGATTAGCGCGGTGCAGCTCCAGCTGCTCGCGCGCGGTCAGCTTCTTGCCGTCGTGCTCGGCCTTCAGCGCTGGCACATCCGCCGGCGGCGGCGGCGGCGGTGAGGCGAGCATGTTGTCGAGGATCCACTTGCCGCGCTTCACCACCGAGGTGCGGTTGCCATAGCTCGTCACGGTCAGGATGCTCGCCTGCCCCAGCAGCCCGCCGCGCGGCATGTCCGCCCCCAACGCGACCTTGCGGAACGCCGGTCCGCGCACGCCCTCGATCCCGTAATGCCGCGCCAGCCGCTCGTTGAGGAACGTGTAGTCCGCGCGGATGAAGTCCGTCACCGGCCGGTTCGCGGAAAGCACATGGCCGAAGAACATCCGCGTCTCGGTCGCCATCGCGGCGCGCAGCGGCACGTCGAACTGCGGGAATTCAGTGATATCGGGCCGCTGCTGATCCAGATTGCGCAAATAGAGCCACTGCCCGGCGAAATTCTCGGTCAGCGCCTCGCCGCGCTTGTCCGCCAGCATCCGCGCGATCTCGGCGCTGAGCACGGAGGGCTGGTGCAGTTTGCCCTGCCCCGCCAGCGCGAGCAGCCGCTCGTCCGGAATCGAGCTCCACAGGAACAGCGAAAGCCGCGTCGCCAGATCGTAGTCGGAAACCGGAATAACGCTGCCAACCTTGCCGGCCGGAGGCGGCGTCTCCACTGCAAAAAGGAAGCGCGGCGAGACCAGCAGCGCCTCGATGCCCGCTTCCACGCCGCTTTCAAATCCGCCCGCCGCACGCTCGCCCTCGTAGATCTTCAGAAGCGGTGCCAGCTCTGCCGCGCTCACCGGCCCGCGCCACGCGCGCTTCGCCAAACCGCCAAGGATACGCCGTGCGCAAGGTGCTTCTTCCGCCGCCCGCTTTGGCTGGCAGACAAACACCGCCTTGCGGCTCGGGAGATCGGCATTGCCCGCCGCATCGAACGGCCCCGCCACATCCAGTTGCAGCACGTCGCGCGGGAAATTGGCTTGCGAATAGCGCGGGTGCACCCGGAACGAAGGCACCGTCATCGTACCCGCGCGCTGGCCGTCCACCCATACATCGAGCGGCAGATCGACCGGCTTGTCCACCGGCAGCGGCACATAGTCGGTCGAGTTGCGCAGCACCTGCACCGCCTCGTTCGGCCAGGTCTGCCGCCGGAACGAAACCGCGATCCGGTGCGCGCCCGCCTTCATCGGCACGCGCAGCGCAAAGCGGTCTTCCGGCAGCCGGTCGCTTTCGTTGTTGGTGTTCGAATTGAGCCAGACGGCAATGTCATAGGCCCCGTCCCAGCGCGCCGTGTAGCGCACTGCCGTCCCCCCGCGCGATCCCAGCGGCAGGTCCGCCCCGGCGCGCTCGTTGAAGGCGGGGATACCCGAATTCATCACCGAGCCATCCTTGGCGACCTGCCATGTCGTGACAAAATCGCGCTTGGGCACCAGCCCCGTCGCCAGCCGCGCCGCCTTGCCCGCGACTGCGACATAGCGCTCCATCAAGGTGGGCGAGACGCTGAGCACATCGGCAATATTGTCGAAGCCGAAGCCGGAATTGTCCGGCGGCAGCGCGGCGGCAAAGTCGCCCTCCACGCCCAGCAGATCGCGCACCGCATTGGCATATTCACGCCGGTTGAGCCGCCGCACCGGGGCCGCGCCCGGATCGGGATGCGCCGCGACGTATTGCGCGCGGCCTTCATCCAGCCACGAAACGAAGTCCGCCCGCATCGCAGGATCGGGCTGCTTCTTGCTGTGCGGCGGCATCTCGCCCGCCGCCACGCGCCGCAGGATCTTCTCCCAAGCCTCGGCATTGCGGCCCGCCGCGATGTCGCTCGCCTTGAGGTCGGCGACCGAAAGACCTGCGACATGATCGAAATCGTTGTGGCAGCGCGAGCAGTAGTCCTCGAGCATCGGCTCGATCAGCGCAGCGCGCCGCTCGTCCAGCGATGGCGCAGGCGCGGCAGTCTCGTCCGCCGCGGCATAGAGGCACGAGCCCGAGACCAGCGCGCTCAGCGCCAGCAGGCCCCGCCCGAAAGAAATCCGCCGCAAAGCCTCGACCAAATGCCTGCCCCTGAACCTGCGCGATGCCATCTGTTTACATCAGCATGACAGCAAGGCCACTGCCCTATCTACCGCAGTGCAGCACGTCCATTGCCATAAACCGGACGGGGGGTAGCGATAATTCGGGTGGGGTGCGGGGTGGGTGGGGGTGGAGCCTGCCCGCAGCTCCAAACCATTTTCCTACACACCCTTTTGCCGCTATCTGGCCCGGCGTCCCCATCCCCCCTGAAAGGACGCAGCCACCATGACCACCCGGCCCCTCCCCGCCGCTTCCCGCCGCTTTGTGGCGCTTGCCCGCCCGACTTTCCTCTACGTGATGTACGCCATGATTCTCTGGGCCATCCCGCTCGGCCTGCTCGGCGCCGTGCGCCCCGCCTCCGCCCGCGCGATGACCGACGCGATGACCGCCTATTTCGCCGGTCTGCCCGAGCCGCTCTACGCGCTCTTCGGCGCGGCCTATCTCGGCTACACGGCGGCCCGCCAGTGGGGCAAGGCACGCGGCACGGATCAGTAAAAAGCACCTGCTTGGTTAGTTTCGGGTAATCTTTGCCTGCTATGACGCTTGGCAGCATGGACGCACACCGCTTCTTTTCCGCCAATCGGCCACTCGCGCGCCGCCTCGCCCTCGCTGGCGCGGCGGCCGCGCTTTCGCTGCTGCTGACCGGCTGCGACGTCGACCGCGTGAGTGCGCTCGAGGAGCGCATGACGGCGGTCGAGGCCAAGGCCGATGCGGCGGAAAAGAAGGCCAAGGCTGCCGAATCGCTGGCCGCAACCAACCAGCCGCAAGCCATCTCGCAGCCCGACCCTGTCGTGCAAAGCGATGACAATCCGGACGGTGACGACCCCGCCGCGTCCATCGACGATGGCGGCGAACCGGGCGCACCGCCGCCGATGGCGGATAATGGGAAGGGCTGAGCGGGCCAGGCGCTGATACGCGCAAGGCTTGCGCGGCTGGTTTCACGCTCTATCAGAGCCGTTTGCCTTGCCATTGCCTTCGCCGGAGCCCGCCATGCCAGAGACCGTTTTCGTCCTCAACGGCCCTAATCTCAACTTGCTCGGCACGCGCGAGCCGGAGATCTACGGCTCGGCCACGCTGGATGATATCGCAGGGATGCTCGAAGATCGCGCCCGCGAACTCGGTCTCGAAATCGATCTGCGCCAGTCGAACCATGAAGGCCATCTCGTTGATTGGCTTCATGAAGCGCAGGCGGTCGGTGCCAAGGCCGTGCTGCTCAATGCCGGTGCCTTCACCCACACCAGCGTGGCGCTGCACGATGCGATTCTGGCCATCCGCACCCCGGTGATCGAAGTCCACCTTTCGAACCCGCACACGCGTGAGGCCTTCCGCCACAAGTCCTTTGTCGGCATGGCGGCCAAGGCCACCATCGCGGGCTTCGGGCCGCTGAGCTACCTCCTTGCCCTCGAAGGCGCGCGCCGGCTCTGATTGACCCATGCGGGCGTTTTCCACGCCGCGCTTACGGGTTTTCCTTGCCTAGGTGCAACGCGGCGGGCATGGAACCCGCTTTGGATTGGTATACCCGCGAGGACAACAAAATGGGGCATGACCGCGGCGACGAGGGCGCCAAAATGGCAATCGACAGCGCGCTGGTGCGCGAACTGGCTGAACTGCTTTCCGATACCGGCCTGACGGAGATCGAAGTCGAGGACGGCACGCGCAAGATCCGCGTTGCCCGCACGATCACCGCCGCTCCGGTGATGAACTATGCGCCCGCACCCGCCGCTGCACCGGCCCCCGCGGCGGCTCCGGCTGCAGTTGCCGAAGCCCCTGCTGCGGAAACGCACGCCAACGCCCTGCGCTCGCCGATGGTCGGCACCGTCTATCTCTTCCCCGAACCCGGCGCCGCGCCGTTCATTACGGTCGGGCAGACGGTCAAGGCAGGCGACACGCTGCTGATCGTTGAGGCGATGAAGGTGATGAATCCGATCACCGCGCCCACTGGCGGCAAGATCACCGCGATCCTGGTCGAAAACGCGCAGCCGGTCGAATTCGACCAGCCGCTCGTCGTCATCGCCTGAGGCCGCGCGCCCCATGGCCATTTCCCGCCTGCTGATCGCCAACCGCGGCGAAATTGCGCTGCGCATCCACCGCGCCGCGCATGAAATGGGGATCGAAACGGTCGCGGTGCACTCCACCGCCGATGCTGATGCCATGCACGTGCGCCTCGCGGACCACGCCGTCTGCATCGGGCCGCCGGCTGCGAAAGACAGCTATCTCAACATGGCCGCGATCATCTCCGCGGCCGAGATCACCCATGCCGATGCGATCCACCCCGGCTACGGCTTCCTCTCGGAGAACGCCCAGTTCGCCGATATCGTTGAAGCCCACGGCATCACCTGGATCGGCCCCAAGCCCGAACATATCCGCACGATGGGCGACAAGATCGAGGCCAAGCGCACCGCCGGCAAGCTCGGTCTGCCGCTGGTTCCGGGCTCGGACGGCGCGGTTTCCGATAT
>NZ_JAIXPP010000113.1 GCF_027486195.1 Novosphingobium sp. | reverse complement strand
GCAAGGGGCGGCCCTTATTGTTTCCGCTGTCCGGAGGGGCTCCCCTTGAGCAACCAGTCAACCTTTCCGCTGATGCCCCATGCCACGGCATCGTGGCTTGTCGACAACACCGCGCTGACGTTCGAGCAGATTGCCGAGTTCTGCGGCCTGCACATCCTCGAAGTGCAGGCGATGGCCGACGATCTGGCCGGTGCCAAGTATACCGGCCGTGATCCGGTCCACTCGGGCGAACTGACCCAGAGCGAGATCGAGCGCGGGCAGTCCAATTCCGAGTACCGGCTGCGCATGCAGAAGGCGCCGATTTCGGTCAGCCGCACCAAGGGTCCGCGCTATACGCCGGTCTCGAAGCGGCAGGACAAGCCCGATGGCATCGCCTGGATCTTGCGCCACCATCCGGAAATCTCGGATGCGCAGATTGGCAAGCTGATCGGTACGACGCGCAATACCATTGCCGCGATCCGCGACCGCAGCCACTGGAACATTTCGAACATCAACCCGAAGGACCCCGTAACTTTGGGTCTGTGCTCGCAGCGTGAGCTTGACGCGCTGGTTGCCAAGGCTGCCAAGCGCGCCGGGATCGAGGAAGACGACACGGCCAACAACCTGCGCCTCGGCAATGATCGCGAGGCCTTGATCGAGGAACTGCGCGCCGAGCGTGAGGCTCAGGCTAAGGCGGCCTCGCAGGCCGCGCAGGAAGCCGAAGCGGCTGCCTGGCTCGAAGCGCGCCGCGCCGAGGGGCTCTCGGACAGCTGACTTCTGGTCCTGAATCGACGTTGCGTTGAAGGTGCGTCAGCACTCAAACCCCTCCCCTTCCGGGAGGGGTTTTTCTTTTAGTTGGCCAGATCCTACGGCGTGTCGCTCGCCATGGGCTCAAGTCCATGGCTGAGCATGCCATCAATGTGGGCACCCTGCTCGATCGTCAGGACATCATATCTCACATCGCCGTGAATGCGGGCGGTCTTGAGCACCACAAGCTGGCCCACCTCGATTCCCCCTCGAACCGTCCCGGCCAGTCGCGCAGTCTGCGCACGAATCGCGCCGTGGATCGAGCTCGCTTCGCCCTGAACTAGGCCGGAGCACGTGATGTCCCCCTCGACGTGCCCTTCGATATGCAGCTCGGCGCTGGCGGTGATGTCGCCCTTCACGGCCAGATCGGCCCCAAGCACCGAAAAAGTAGTCGCAGGCACGGCGTTACCTTGCCCGGCTGTCCGGGCGACCATGTCCGGCCCTTGTGTTGGCTTCTTGGAAAACATGCGGCATCGCCTCCAGAAAGGGTCGCGGGTCCACCGGACGATCGGCAATCCGCACTTCAAAATGCAAATGGGGTCCGGTCGAGCGGCCGCTGCTGCCGATTGCACCGATAACGCGGCCCGGGCCGACCACTTCACCAACGCGGGCCGTAATGCGCGACATATGGGCGTAACGCGTCAACAAGCCGTTGCCGTGGCTGATTTCCACGCAATTGCCATAGCCTTGCTTTGCGCCGGTGAAGCTGACCGTGCCAGCAGCTGCCGCCAGAATGGGCGCGCCGATGGGGCCGCGGAAATCAAGGCCGGCGTGGAATGCGCCGCCTCCGGTAAAGGGATCGATGCGGTAGCCGAAGCCGCTCGAGATATAGTCGAGGCTGGCGGGAAGCGTGTTGGGAATGCGAACCAGAGCCTGCTCCATCGCGCTCATGCGGGAGAGGCTCGCGCCAAATCGGGCAAACCGAGGATCGAGCTTGTTTCCAGGGCCGGTGGCCATCGGAATCAGCGGACCACCCATGGCGCTGCCATCGGAAGCCGCCACAACCTTGGGGTTCAGGCCAAGACGGCGCATGGCGGTCTCCGCGCGGGCCGAACGGATGTCGGCGTATCGCGTCAGCGCTTCGATGAACGCCAGCTGGCGCGCTTCGATCTGGGCCAACCTGGTCGCCTCAGGCAGGATCATCGAGATCTTGCGTACGGTCTTGCCGGCTTCCTCGCTGCTGTCCGAAACCGTGCCGGACGGCAGCGTTTGCGGCAGCGGACCGATCGCGCCCTGCACGTTCTTCTCGATGAAGTCCTGGCGCTTGGCGAGATCGCTGGCGACGGAGCCGAGGCCTGATCGATACTTCGCGACGCGGCTTTCTGCTGTCGCGACCGCAGCTTCCCGCTCCAGCAGCGAAGCTTGATTATAGACCGCGAGGGCTTGGCTGATGACCATCCAGCCCATCATCAGAGCCCACAACAGCACAGCGCCGGCCACGGCCCCTGCGACGCGCATCTGCAACTGCGCCGAAACGCGGATGAAGCGAACATGTCCGTTCGAGCGCATGAAGAATTCGCGGTCGGGGAACCAGCTGCGCACCCGCTCCACGAGTGTTCGCCAGCGGGGTGGCGGACGACCGCCATCCTCTGGCGGTCCCGCCTTGGGCCGAGTTGTAACTGGTAAGATAGCGACCCCCGTCCCTACGCTCTGCATGACCGTCTTTTGGGCGCGAGCCGCTTAGTCGCCCCCGGCCACCCGGTCGAATCCACATCGCATCGAGCAGGATGAGTCGTGCGAGTCCGTCGACGAGCCGAGCTGTTGGCGTCCTATGGGCCAGCATGCAACCGGCTGTCAGCTCATCCAGCCGCGAAGGTAAACCACAAGGGTTAGCGACTCGGCGAGATCCAGGCTGGTTCAGCCATTCCGGCTGACAGCACTCCCTCGGGATGATAAGGGCGCGCAATGAACGCGCTCGTTTCCCCCCAAGCCACCGTGGATCACGCTGCCAGCAGCGGAAACGTGGTCGATGCCTCGGCTCTTGTCGAAAGGCTGGCCCGTGCGGGTCGTGCGGCGCAGCGCGTGCTGGCCACCATGCCGTCGGCGCAGCGTGCGCAGGCACTTCGTCTTGGCGCTGCGGCGCTGCGGCAGGCTGAGCAGGCCATTCTGGATGCCAACGCTCTCGATGTTGCCGATGGGGTTGCAGCGGGGCTATCCTCCGCGATGGTTGACCGTTTGCGGCTTGATCCCGCGCGGATCGAAGGGATTGCGGCTGCCGTCGAACAGGTCGCCGCGCTCGATGATCCGGTTGGTCAGATCATTGATGAAAGTCGCCGGCCCAATGGCATTGTCCTGCGCCGGGTGCGCGTGCCTATTGGCCTCATCGGGATCATCTACGAAAGCCGTCCGAACGTGACAGCCGATGCCGCCGCGCTATGCGTGCGGTCTGGCAACGCCGCATTGCTGAGGGGCGGCAGTGAGGCGGCGCGGTCGAATCGTGCGATTCACACCGCGCTGGTTAAGGGCCTCGTTGAAGGCGGTGTTCCTGCCGAGGTTGTGCAATTGATGCCGACCCAGGATCGCGCAGCTGTCGGCGCGATGCTTGCTGCAGGTGGCTTGATCGACATGATCGTTCCGCGTGGCGGCAAGAGCCTTGTGGCCAGAGTCCAGGCAGATGCGCGCGTCCCGGTTCTCGCGCATCTCGATGGCATCAATCACACCTTCATCGATCGCGCGGCGAATCCCGCCATGGCGAAGGACATCGCGCTGAACGCAAAGATGCGCCGCACCGGCATCTGCGGGGCGATGGAAACGCTGCTGGTCGATGCCCAGTTCTCCGATCCGCACGGTCTCGTCGCGCCGCTCCTCGAAGCGGGCTGCGAGCTGCGCGGTGACGCGCGGGCTTGCGCGATCGATCCCCGGATCCAGCCTGCGGATGCCGCGGACTGGGACACCGAATACCTCGATGCGGTGCTCTCGGTCGCTGTGGTCGACGGGCTGGATGGGGCGCTCGCACATATCGCGCGCCATGCCTCCGGGCATACGGACGCCATCGTGACTGACGACGAGGATGTCGCAGCCAGGTTCCTGTCGGAGGTCGACAGCGCCATCGTGATCCACAATGCGTCGAGCCAGTTCGCAGACGGCGGCGAGTTCGGATTGGGTGCCGAGATCGGCATCGCCACCGGGCGCCTGCATGCGCGCGGACCGGTCGCTCTCGAAGGATTGACCACCTACAAGTGGCTGGTGCTCGGCTCCGGGCAGATCCGCGCCTGAAACCCGTGCTTACCGGCCTGCTCGGCGGCAGTTTCAATCCCGCGCACGGCGGGCATCGGCGAATCAGCCTCTTCGCACGCGAAGCCTTGGGGCTGGATGAAGTGTGGTGGCTCGTTTCACCCGGGAACGTCCTTAAACCTGCTGTGGGCATGGCTCCGCTTCCGGCCCGGTTCGCGTCGGCCCGGGCGGCGGCCCGCGGGGCGCCGATCAGGGTAACGGCGATCGAGGCTGAACTCGGAACGCGCTACACCATCGATTCGCTTCGTTTGCTCAAGCGCCGCTATCCCAAGCGGCAGTTTGTGTGGCTGATGGGAACCGATAATCTCGCGCAGTTTCATCGTTGGCGGGGTTGGCGCGGGATCGCCCGCGAGATGCCGATTGCTGTTATTGCCCGTCCGGGGTATGATGGCACCGCTATGACGAGCCTCGCCATGGCATGGCTGCGCCGCTGGCGCCGGCGGCACAGCCAGGATTTCAGCGGCGCGAAGCGGAGCGCCCCGGCGCTGGTCATCTTGCACTTTGACCCCGATGCCCGATCTGCAACGGCTCTCCGTGCAGCAGATCCTGACTGGTATCGCCGCATCCCGTTCGTGCATCAACGCGACATGCTCACCCACCGGCCGATTGGGACAGCCGCCCGGGCGAGGGTGCGTTGAGCGCCGATCTGCTCTCGAATGCTTTGTTGGCCGAGCTGCTTCGGCCAACCCACTTCAACCTAGGAACATTGAACTGTCAGCCATGGAGACCATCTACACACTCATGACAAGCCCACAGCCATTGCCGGTCGATGCCGGCATCGCCTCCAGTTCTGCCTCAGGATCCCTGGCCGCTGCGCCGGGCACGATCCTCGAACTGGTCTTGCGTTCGCTCGATGACGACCAGGCGCAGGAAATCGTCTCGATCCCGCTCGAAGGCAAAAGCTCGGTCGCTGATTACATGGTGATCGCCTCGGGCCGCTCGACTCGTCAGGTCGCTGCCATGGCGCAGAAGCTGGCGGAGCGGATCAAGCAGGGCGGCTTCGGCCATGTCCGGATCGAAGGCCTTCCAGCCGCTGACTGGGTCTTGATCGACGCTGGCGATATCGTCGTCCACTTGTTCCGGCCCGAGGTACGCAGCTTCTACAACCTTGAGCGGATGTGGGCCTTCGGAGATCAGGGCGCGGCCTGACATCTGGGGCTGCACTCCACAGGTGCGGCAGCGCGGGGATTCATTGCGCCGTCAATCTGCGCTAGGGCAAGATCATGCTGCTCCACGTGATTGCCCGCGGAAAGATTGGTCGCTCGCCCGAGGCTGAGCTGGTTGATCGCTACGCCCGCCGGATACCCTGGGGTTTCAAGGTTACCGAGCTGCCTGATCGCGGTGGTGTGCTGCCCGTTCCTGCCGCCACGCCGATCCGAACCGTGGCGCTCGACGAGCGCGGCCAGCAGCTCGCATCGACAGCGTTTGCCGCGATACTGGGCCGCTGGCGCGATGATGGTGTTCGCGAAGCGCGCTTCCTGATTGGCGCGGCGGATGGGCACGATGCAGCGCTCAGGGTCGGAGCGGACCTCTTGCTCGCGTTTGGCGCCGCCACGTGGCCGCACATGCTTGCCCGGGCCATGCTCGCCGAGCAGCTTTGGCGGGCCACGAGTATTCTCTCCGGCCATCCCTACCATCGCGATGGCTGAGGCCATGACGTCACGCGCGGCCTTCATCGCCATGACTCTGGCGCTCGCCAGCTTCGCGGCATGGCAAAGTGCTGCGCAGGATGCGCCCTATGAAAGCGCCGATCAGGCTGGCGACGCGCTGCGTGCCGCCAGCCGCGCCTTGGCCGAGGCCCGTCAGCGCGGGGATATGCTCGAGGAAGCCGCCCGGCGCGCAATTGCTGCTGCCGATCGCACGGCCAGCGAGGCTGCGGCGGTTGCCGCCCGAATCCAGCAATCCGAAGCAGAGATTGCGCTTGCAAAGGCCAGTGTCCGCGAGATCGACCGGCAGCGCGCGGCTTTGCGGCTGCGCATTGCTGCCCGGCAGGAACCAGTCGTGCGGCTGACCGCTGCCTTGCAACTCATGTCGCGCAGGCCGCTCGTGTTCAGTCTGATGCGCGCAGATACCTTGCGCGAGACGGTCTATCTCCGCGCCGTCCTTGAAACGATGCTACCGGAGGTCCAGCGCCGAACGGCGGGTCTGCGCTCAGAGATCGTGCGCGGCCGCCAGTTGCAGGACCGTGCGCGGCGGGCTGCCGCGAACCTCACGGCTAGCGAGGAAGTGCTGACCGCAAGACGCCAGCAGCTCGTCGCGGTTGAGAGCCGACAGCGCATCGCCTCACGCAGCGCTCAAGGCATCGCTAGCCGCGAGGCAGATCGCGCGTTGGCGCTTGCCGAAGACACGCGCGATATCGCGGCACTGATGGACCGCCTGCGCGCCGACGGCACCTTGCGCAATGAACTTGCCGCCCTGCCCGGCCCGGTTCCCCGCCCCGACCGCCCCGGCTCGATGCTCGTTGTCGACGAACACGCGCCTGCCCGCACAGTGGCCGGTGGCCTTGCCTGGATCATGCCCGTGAGTGGCCGGATCGTCAGCGGCTTTGGCGACGCTGCTGGCGCGACGCGTTCGATCGGCGTGACTCTTGCCCCTGCGGCGGGTGCGCAGGTCGTCGCCCCTGCGGCTGGCCGGGTGGCCTTTGCAGGCGACTACCGAGGCTTCGGACGGATCGTCATCATAGACCATGAGGGCGGCTGGACTTCGCTCATCACCAACCTCGGGCGGCTGGACGTCGCCGTTGCGGCCAAAGTGCTGCAGGGATCGCCGCTAGGCCTCGCGGGGCCCGGTCGGCCGACAGTGACGATCGAACTGCGCAAGGATGGAACGCCGGTCAATCCGCTAGCCCTGATCGAGCGCTGATTGCCCTTTCTGCATGGCGCCGGCCCATCTGGCGTTAATCGTCATGGCTCTATAGAAGCAGGCCAAGGCTCTGCACTCTTTGCCGAAAGACGATCATGGCGTTCAAGTTTGTTCCCTTGCTGCGTGCCGCTGCGCTTGTCAGCGCCGTCGCGCTCATTCCGGCGACCACTGCCGGGCTTGCCGCTGTCGACGCGCGCTCCGGGCCGGAGTTCAGCAAGCTCATGGCGGTCTACGAGCGGATCAAGACGAGTTACGTCGAGCCTGTAGATGACGACAAGCTGATCAAGGGCGCGATCAACGGGATGCTTGCGGCGCTCGATCCGCACAGTTCCTACCTCGATGCGCGCGATTTCGAGAACCTGCGCACGCAGACCGATGGCTCCTACGGAGGCCTCGGGCTTTCGGTCACGATGGATGATGGCGCGGTCAAGGTGATCGCGCCCACCAAGGGCAGCCCGGCCGATGCCGCTGGCGTCAAGGCGGGCGACTACATCACCCACATCAACGGGAAACTGATCTACGGCGGTACGCTCGACGAAGCGGTCGACCAGATGCGGGGGCCTCCGGGTACCTCGATCAGTCTGACCTTGTTCCGCACTGGTCGTGACGAGCCGATCGAGGTCAAGATCACGCGCCAGATCATCGAACTGAAGCCGGTCGACTTCAAGGTCGAGGGTAATGTCGGCGTGATCTCGGTATCAAGCTTCAGTGCCAATGTCGGCGGCGAAGTGCTCGATGCGTACAAGCAGATCAAGGCCAAGACCAACGGACGAGTGACCGGGCTGGTGCTGGATCTGCGTGGCAATCCGGGTGGGCTGCTCGATCAGGCGGTCGCGCTTTCCGACCTGTTCCTGGATCGCGGCGTGATCGTTTCGCAGCGCGGCCGCTATGCGCGCGACAACGAGACCTACAATGCCGAATCAATGACCCCGGGCGATATTGCCAAGGGCATTCCGATGGTCGTGCTGATCAATGAAGGTTCTGCCTCGGCGTCTGAAATCGTCGCTGGTGCCTTGCAGGATCAGCATCGCGCCGTCCTCATGGGTCAGCGCAGTTTCGGCAAGGGCAGCGTGCAGACGCTGATGCCGCTCACGCGCGATACCGCACTGAAGCTGACCACCGCGCGATACTACACGCCGTCTGGCCGCTCGGTCCAGGAAGGCGGCATTGATCCCGATATCGCAGTGCCGCAGATTTCCGACCCCGATCTGCGCAAGCGCGCGCTCCGCTTCTACCGCGAGAGCGATCTGCGCGGGCACCTGATCAACGAGATCAAGGATGACAAGGACCTCGAGCGCGACAAGGTTCAGGATCCGCGCTTCAAGATGACGCCCGAAGAACTCAAGGCCAAGGGCATAGACGACTTCCAGCTCTACTATGCGCTGCAGACGCTGGGGCGGACTGCCCCGCAGACGCTGGCTGCGCGCAAGCGGTGATCCCGTGGTGACGTCTGCCAAAAGCGCTGCGCAGGGCGCCGATCTGCTCGCACTGGCGGTGCCGGCAGCGCTGATCACGGCTGTGTATGTCGCGCAATACGCCTTCGGCCTCGCTCCATGCGAAATGTGCTGGTGGCAGCGCTATCCCCATTTTGCCGCGATTGCCTTCGCGCTGGGCGGGCTTGCCACCCGGGGAACGCGCCTCGGCAGAGCGCTGGTTGCGCTGGCCGCCCTGGCGATCGGAATCAGCGGGGCGATCGGCGCCTTTCACGCGGGTGTGGAATACGGCTGGTGGCAGGGGCCGACGGCTTGCTCGTCGACCAGCCTCGGCAACGATCCGCTTGCGTCCATCATGAATGCTCCGCTGATCCGGTGCGATACGCCAGCCTGGACCATGTTCGGCATTAGCCTTGCGGGCTTCAATTTCCTGATTTCGGTCGCCAGCGCCGCGCTGATCCTCGTGCTTATCGGCCGCCGCAGCAAGGGACTTTCACGATGACTGAAACACGCGAAGTGATGCTGCGGGTCAACCAGGCCGGTGAATTCGGCGCGATCCGCATCTACGCCGGGCAACTGGCGGTGATGGGAGACCGCACGTCGATCTCGGGTGAGATCGCGGCGATGGCGCAGCAGGAAGCTGTGCACCGCGAACGCTTCGATGCCCTGCTGATCAAGCGCGGCGTGCGCCCCACAGCGTTGCAACCGCTCTGGTCCGCTGCCGGCTTTGCGCTTGGCGCCGCCACCGCGCTGATTGGCCCCGAAGCGGCGATGGCCTGCACCGCCGCGATCGAAACAGAGATCGACCGTCATTACACCGAGCAGCTTGAACAACTCGGTGAAGATGATCCGGAGCTTTCCGGGATGATCCGCGAGTTTCGTGATGACGAGCGCGAGCATCGCGATACGGCGCTGGCATCCGGCGCAGAGCGGGCGCCGGCCTATCCGCTGCTGTTCAATGCAATCCGCATGGGCTGCCGCGTGGCCATCGCCGTCTCGAAACGTATCTGACCGCGCAAGGCTTGATCCACCGCAAGGCATGGACTTCAGCTATCGTTCACGCGGTAGAGGCCCTATATCGACCGGCATGACCCCCCAAGCTGGAGCTTACCTGCAATGAAGCGCCGTTCTGCCGCCGCCCTTGCCCCTGCATTGGTTTTCGTCGCGCTGCTTGGAGCGCCGTTGCCCGTTGCCGCGCAGACGCGGGACAATCCGACCGAGAAGATCAACCAGCTGATCGTCTATGGGGACGATCCCTGCCCGGCTTCGTCCGATGGCTCGATCACGGTCTGTGCCCGCAAGGACGAATCCGAGCGGTTCCGCATTCCCAAGCCGCTGCGCGACAATCCCAATGATTCGGTCAATCAGGGCTGGACCCAGCGCGTGAAGGCTTACGAGACCGTGGGAGCCTTCGGTACCAATTCCTGTTCGCCGGTCGGCGCAGGCGGCGCCACTGGCTGCATGTCGCAGCTCATCAACAGCGCCTACGCCGAAAAGAAGCAGAGCAGCGATGTTCAGTTCGGCAAGCTCATCGAAGAGGAGCGCGCAAAGCGGCTCAAAACGATCGATGCCGACACTGCGGCAGAGCAAGCGCGGGTCGAAGTGCTCGAGAAGGAGTACGAGGCAAAACTCAAGCGCGAGCGCGACGGTGAGACGATGCCAGCCGCGCCGGCGGCGCCTTCGTCTGCCGCGCCTTTGACCACTCCGCCCCAGCCCTGACGATCTGTGGGCTTCCGTCAGCCCAGCGCGATATCCGGTGCGTCTTCCTGCTTCATGCCGACGGTGTGATAACCCGAATCAACATGATGCACTTCGCCCGTCACGCCTGAGGAGAGGTCGGACAGCAGGTATAGGCCGGCTCCGCCAACATCGTCGATCGTGACATTGCGCCGCAGCGGTGAATTGAGCTCGTTCCACTTCAGAATATAGCGGAAATCGCCGATTCCGCTTGCCGCGAGCGTCTTGATCGGACCGGCAGACAGCGCGTTGACGCGGATGCCCTGCGGGCCGCAGTCGTTGGCGAGGTAGCGCACGCTTGCCTCAAGCGCGGCCTTGGCGACGCCCATGACATTGTAGTGCGGAACAACCTTTTCGGCGCCGTAATAGGTCAGCGTCAGGATGGAGCCCCCACCGCTCGCCACACCGTTCTCGTCTTCCACTTGCGGCATCATCGCAGCCGCGCGCCGGGTCACGGCGACCATGCTGTAGACCGAGATGTTCATGGTCGTCAGGAAGTTGTCGAGCGAGGTGTCCATGAACTTGCCCCGCAGCTCGGTCTTGTCCGAAAAGCCGATCGCGTGGACGAGGAAGTCGATCTTGGGCCAACGCGCGGCCAGCGTGTCGAAAGCAGTATCAAGCGCGGCCATGTCGGAAACATCGCATTCGAGCAGGAAATCGCTGCCAAGGCTGGCGGCCAGCGGACGCACCCGCTTTTCGAGCGCTTCCCCCTGATAGGAAAAAGCGAGCTCGGCGCCTTGCTCGTGCAACTTGCGGGCAATCCCCCATGCGAGCGACTTGTCATTGGCGAGGCCCATGATCAGGCCGCGCTTTCCCTTCATAAGTCCTGTCATGCGACCTCTTGCTTCACTCATCCTGTTGCGTCTGGAAGGTCGCACCTGCTTTCGCGGCGCGAGCCCGGTTGTCGGACTGCCCAACCAGGTCCCGCTCTTCCGGCGCTTCGGCCAGAGCAGCGTTGAGTTCGGCTCCTATGACCATCCCTAGGCCAATCAGCCAAAAAAAGAAAAGCGTGATCATCACCCCGGCAAGGCTTCCGTAGGTCAGATCGTAGACGAACATGTGCCGCAGCAGCTTGGGCAAGATCGTGGTGACGGCCAGCCACCACAGCGTGACGAAGACCGCACCTGGCCACTTTGGATAGATCCGGGCGCTGTAGGCTCCCGGGGTCAACGAGATGAAGAGCAGCCATAGCGAACCGAACAGCACAAGTGCGGGGATCACGCGGTATAACGCCAGCGTGTCGACCAGGTTTGTCGCTCTGGGCAGAAAGGTCGTCACCGTCTCCATCACGGTGCCGATCAGCACCTGCGCGGCGATCGAAACGAGAATCAGCACGACCGACGCGATGATCAGCCCGGTCGACATCAGCCGGTAGCGCCAGAACGCATGGACCAGACCGGTACCGTAGGCTCGTCGCAGGATATCCCGGATCGTCTCGACCAGACTGCCAACCGTCCATAGGCCGACAAGGCCGCCGATCCACAGCAAGCCACCGGTCCGCGCCTCGATCACGGCATGGGCGACAGGCGAGAGCACGTTTGCAACCACTGGCGGCATGGCCATCAAAACGGTGTTAACCGCCGCGGTCCGGTCGTTTGCCTCGCCCACCAGCGAGAACATCGCAGCGCCGGTGATGAAGAATGGAAACAGGGCGATGAGCACCATGTAGGCGAAGTTGCCAGCATGGATCGTGCCGTCGTAAATCACCCCTTTCCACATTCTGCGGAGCACTTCGAGCGAGCGGACACGAAGCGAGCGAGGGCCGCGCCTGTCGGCGAGGTCGGGAATCTGCGCCAGCGCCGCACGCCGCCTCGCTTCGGGCGAGAGGTCTGCCACCGGCCGGCTTGTCGCGGCGGTGCCGGGGGGCGGCCGCACCACGGCGTCGCCATCCATTGTGCTAGACTGCAAACCTGGCGCGCAAGTCGCGGCTGTCGCGCCATCCCTCCAGGCGGGCCTTGAGGTCGGGATCGTCGGCCGGGATGTCGATCAGTAGCGTTACCAACTGGTCCCCGCGCTCGCCGTTCTTGCGCGTGAAGCCGCGGCCCTTGAGCCGGAGCGTCTTGCCGCTGGTGCTGCCCGGCGCGACGGTCATCATCACCGGTCCTTCAACCGTCGGGATACGCACCTTCGCGCCCTCGATCGCCTCATCGAGACTGATCGGCACTTCGAGCAGGATATTGTCGCCATCTCGCTCGAAATGGGGGCTGGGCTGGATTTCGATCGTCACGATGGCATCGCCGAACCCGCCGGGTCCCTGTTCGCCCTTGCCGCCGAGGCGGACCTGCTGCCCATCGATCAGGCCGGGTGGCAGCTTGAGGTCGATGGTTTTGCCATCGGCCAGAGTAACCCGCTGCGGTTCACGGCGGGCTGCCTCATTGAAAGGAACCTTGAGTGCATAGGTGACGTTCGCGCCGCGCGGAGCCGGGCGGCGCCGCGCGCCTGCGCCGGGGCCAGCGCCCATCCCGCCGCGCCCACCGAACAGGCCTTCGAAGATGTCGCCAAGATCGATGCCTTCGCTGCTGCTGCCGCCACCGCCAAACCCTTCGAAGCCATCATGGCGATAGCCGCGCTGTGCCCCGGCAAAACCGCCGCCCGCGCCGCCACCGAAGCCGAAGGGACCAGCCGGATTTCCGTCCGCATCGATCTCCCCCCGATCGAACCGGGCACGTTTGTCCTTGTCGGAAAGCAGGTCGTACGCCTGCGTCACTTCGGCGAAGCGCTCCGCCGCGTTCGGCTTTCCTGCATTGCGATCGGGGTGCAGTTCCTTTGCCAGCGTGCGATAGGCGGACTTGATGTCCTTCTCGCTCGCGGTGCGCGGCACGCCAAGAATGGAATAAGGATCAGCCATACCCTCTAGCTAGGGTCACGCCCGCCTACCCGCAAGGCTCGCTTTGCACTCAGGCTCGGCTAAGCTAGAGCGAACGCATCTGAATGACCGTTATCTGGAATGGACAGGACCCAAGCCGTGCCCACCGATATGAACGACGATGCCATTCCCGGGTCTGATCCCTTCGCGATTTTCGAGGCGTGGTTTAGCGAAGCGAAGGCGAGCGAGCCCAACGATCCGAATGCTATGGCGCTGGCGACGGCAACGCCGGGCGCGGCTCCTTCGGTGCGCATGGTTCTGCTCAAGGGCCACGGATCTGACGGATTTGTCTTCTACACCAATTTCGAAAGCCGCAAGGGCGGGGAACTGGCGGCCAATCCCCAGGTCGCACTGCTCTTCCACTGGAAGAGCCTGCGCCGGCAGGTGCGGATCGAAGGGACGATCAAGGAAGTCACCCCTGCCGAAGCGGACGCCTACTTCGCCAGCCGCCATCCCGAATCGCGGCTTGGCTCGGCAGCGTCTGATCAGTCTCGTCCCCTACCCTCGCGCGAGGATTACATGGCGCGGGTCGAAGCATTGCGGGCCGAGTATCCTGATGGATCGGTGCCGCGCCCGGCACATTGGTCCGGCTACCGCGTGACGCCTCATGCGATCGAATTCTGGCAGGACCGTGCCTTCCGCCTCCACGAACGCCGCCGTTTCACCCGTCTCGACGGGAACCAGTGGGCCAGTTCGCTGCTTTATCCGTAAGAGACAGCACGATTTCAGGATGGACATGACCCGCAGCCCCGATCACGGCGAGCTCAATCGCCGTGCTGCTTACGCCAGCATCGCTGTTGCGGCGATGCTGCTGGCGATGAAGGGCTATGCGGCGGTCACCACTGGCTCCACGGCCATGCTCGGCAGCCTTGCCGATACCGGGCTCGATCTGGTCGCCAGTCTGGCGACGCTGCTCGGTGTCTGGATCGGCGCGCAGCCTGCAGACGCAAACCACCGGTTCGGTCATGGCAAAGCCGAGGCTCTGACGGCCATGTTCCAGGTTGTGCTGATCTCGCTTTCGGCGCTTGGCCTTGCATGGCGTGCCGTCGATGAGTTTCTCGGCGGCGGACGCCCCGCCGATGCGGAAGCCGGCATGCTGGTTTCCCTCGTTGCGATTGCGGCGACGTTCTTTCTGCTTGGCTATCAGCGCCGCGTGATCCGGACGACGGGCAGCCTCGCCATTGCGACGGACAATCTACACTATTCATCGGATCTGGTGCTGAATATCGCGGTGATTGCCGCACTGGCACTCGATCATTGGCTGGGCCTGGCCGGTGCGGATGCCGTGTTTGCTTTCGGCATTGCGCTGTGGCTGGGCTGGGGCGCCTGGGGGGCATCGCAGGCCGCGATCGAGCAATTGATGGATCACGAATGGCCGCTCGAAAAGCGCGAGCGGTTTCTTGCGGTCGTTGCCCAGCATCCGGAGCTCAAGGGCTTGCACGATCTTCGCACCCGCACCAGCGGCAACCGCGATTTCGTGCAGTTTCACGTCTGGGTCGATGGACGCATGACCGTGACCGAAGCGCACCGGGTCATGGACGAGATCGAGGCAAAACTGCTCGAAGCATTCCCGGGTGTCGAGATCCTGATCCATCCCGATCCCGATGGCCATGTCGATGAGGCAGCGCTCGGTGCGCAGGATCTGCTTGCGTCCGCGCCGGATGGTACCAGCCCCGCGCTGCTGGCCCAGGGCGCGCCTGCCCGGCGCTGAAGGGGCCTACCGGCTTCGCGGAAACAGCGCGACAAGCGCTCCCAGACGTGCGGTTACCGGATCGAGCTGGTCTTCCTGCGTCTTGCCGAGACGGACGACGACGAGTTGGCGTGATGGTGAGACCAGCACATACTGGCCAAGGTGACCAAGGCAGGCGAACAGGTCGCGCGGGCCGCGTTCCGGGAACAGGGCGGGTTTGCCCGTTGTCGGCGTACGGTTGAGCCAGATCTGTGCGCCGTACTGCGCTTCGCGCGGAGACGGGGTGACCATGAAATCGATCCACTGGCGGGGGACGAGCTGTGCACCCGCCACGGCGCCGCGATTGCGCAGGAATTCGCCGAAGCGCGCCCAATCGCGCGCCGTGCCGTGAATCAGGCTGCCGCCGATCAGGGTGCCTGATGCGTCGAACTCCGGCACCATCGAGCGCATGCCGACCGGGTCGAACAAGCGCGTCCTCAGGTACTCCGCAACCGCGCGGCGGCGGCTTTCGGGGTCAGGTGCTGGTGAGAGCACGCGCGCGGCGAGATCGGCGAGAATGACGCTTGTCGCTGTCGAGTAGACCCACTTGCGGCCCGGCTCATACTGCAGCGGCTGGTCCTCTGCATAGCGCGCCATCGCGTCACGTCCATCAAGGAACAGCATGCGTACTTCATCGGATTTCCATGGCGGCGCAACGGCTTCGGCATGGCGCAGGCCGGAGCGCATCTGGAGCAGCTGGCGCAGCGTGATCTCGCCGCGCGGATCACCGGGGCGCTGCCAGGCGGGAATGGGTGCCGGCTCGTCCAACCGCAGCCGGCCATCCGAAATCAGCATCCCGATCATGACACCGGTGATCGACTTGGCCATCGACCAGCTCACGAAGCGGGTGTTCTCGTGATAGCCCGGCGCATACCGCTCGGCGATGACGCGCCCGCCTTGCATCACGATCACGGAGCGTGTTTCGGCCGCGTCTGACTCGTTGAACAGCGCATCGACCCGGCGCGCCAGTTCTTCGCGCGGTACGCCGGGATTGGCCGAGACCGCCTTGAGCGCTTCCGCAGAAACCGGGGGCGGCGCAGGGGGTGCAGCAGGGCTGCAACCGAACAGGGCTGGCACAAGCGCAAGCGGGGCGATAAAGGCAAGAGAGCGTCGGGCCATCAGGTGGCCAGCTTTTCTCCAGATTGACCCCGCATGGCAATGGCCAAACCAGCTGCTTCCCCCAAACCGGTCTCTTCCTCCACGCAGCCGCGCCGGCGGCGCTTGCGCTGGGCCCTGCTCGCGCTTGCATTCCTTGCAGGCGGCGGGGCCTTCGTGTGGCCGCAGCTGTATGGCTACGCCGTTACGGGCGCTGCCTATGGCGCGCGCGTCGCGTGTTCCTGCCGCTTCGTCGGGGGCAGACCGCTCGGCGATTGCCGCAAGGATTTCGAACCGGGCATGGACCTCATCACCTTGACCGAGGATGCCACCGCACGCAGCGTCACCGCGCGGTTTCCGCTG
This sequence comes from Novosphingobium sp., assembly GCF_027486195.1. Lineage (GTDB taxonomy): Bacteria > Pseudomonadota > Alphaproteobacteria > Sphingomonadales > Sphingomonadaceae > Novosphingobium. The sequence continues at coordinate 16,564 of NZ_JAIXPP010000113.1, read as the reverse complement.
ATCGCACGGCAGACCGCAACTTATCGCGAGGGCTGGGGCTGCGTGATGGAGCCTTGGGGGAACTGACAGGGCGCTACGCGCTTTCGGCCCAGGGCGAGGTTTCTTCGATCCAGCCACCGCCGATTACGCGGTCACCGTCATAGAGCACGGCCGCTTGGCCCGGCGCCACACCGAATTCGGGCTGCTGGAAGCGGATACGGCAAGTGGCTCCTTCACCCAGTTCGCCCTCGATCGAAATCGGCACCGGCTTTGCGAGCGAGCGCACCTTGGCGGTGATCGAAGCGGCTGCGGGCGGCATCGCGCCGATGCGGTTGGTTTCACCCAGCCGCGCCGAGCCGACGGCCAGCATGGCCTTGGGTCCCACCATCACCCGCCGCGCCGGTGCGTTCAACGCCGTCACATAGAGCGGTTCGCTCTGTCCGCCGATCTCGAGACCGCGCCGCTGGCCTACTGTATAGTGGATGACGCCGCGATGCGTGCCCAGCACGGCCCCGGTCGCGGCATGAACAATCTCGCCCGGCGCGGAACCTTGCGGCCGCATCTTCGTCACGATCGCCGCATAGTCGCCATCCGGAACGAAGCAGATATCCTGGCTGTCGGGCTTGGTCGCGACACCAAGGCCGAGCGCGGCTGCCATCGCGCGAACCTCCGACTTGGGCAGACCGCCAAGGGGGAATCGGAGAAACACCAGCTGTTCCTCGGTGGTGCCATAGAGGAAGTAGGACTGATCGCGTGCAGGATCGATGGCGCGATGCAATTCTGGCCCTTGCGCGCCCTCGATGCGCCGCACGTAGTGCCCCGTGGCGAGGCAGTCCGCCCCAAGATCGCGCGCCATGGTGAGCAGGTCGGTGAACTTGGGCCCCATGTTGCAGCGAATGCAGGGGATCGGGGTGCGCCCGGCGAGATAGTCGTCGGCAAATCGCTCGACCACGTCCTCGCGAAAACGCGACTCATGGTCAAACACGTAGTGCGCGATGCCGAGCCGGTTGGCGACGGCGCGGGCGTCGCGGATATCATCGCCTGCGCAGCAGGCGCCTTTGCGACCAGTCGCAGCGCCATAGTCATAGAGTTGCAGCGTCACGCCGATCACTTCGGCGCCGCTTGCAGCCGCCAGCCCGGCGACCACCGAACTATCGACACCACCCGACATGGCAACGACGATTCGCCGCGGCCCATTTCCTTGCGGAAGTGAAAAAAGTTCTGCGGCCTCGCTCTCGCGCAGCGGAAGCGTGGCCGCCGCCGGAGACTCGTTTTCGGTCTCTGCAGGGGTTCCGTTTGTGCCCAACTTGCTTTGCATTCCGGCCCCATAGGCCCTTTCGGAGGCGAGCGGCAGATCAAAAAAGCCCCTTGGCGGGGACGGCGCACTCTCCGCAAAACCTAACTCTTGGTGAAGGGGCAGTTTACCCTCCTTTATTGGACCGTGGGCTAGAGACCCGCTCATGGAGATGAGATTTTCCGATTCATGGCCACAGGCACCGGGCGATTCGGGCCGCGGGTTGCGCCCGCTAGGTTGGAGCGAGCTCTGCGCGCGGCTCGTAGCGGCGCACGATACGCGCGGCGTGCTTCCCGGGGCCGGGTCAGGATTGGTGATCTCTTGCAACTCAGGTTCGGACAGCGGCGCATCCGGACCTCACGGCGGAAAGGGCTTCAGTTTCCATGAATCGGCTGCGGTGTTGCTCCGGAGCGTTGAAATGGAATCTGAAGGGCCTGTTAACCCCGCCTCTTCAGCGAATGGAAATGACGTGAACGGCAAAGAAGGGTCAGCTCCCGAAGTCGCCCCGCAACGTCGACCAGACGAGAATTGACATGATTGAGAATCAGAAAATCAAGCCGTCGCAAGTTATTGGCCCCCTTGGCGAGCCGCTGACGCTGGACAGCCTTCCGCCGCCATCGACCACGCGTTGGGTCGTTCGCCGCAAGGCCGAGGTCGTCGCAGCCGTTAATGGTGGTCTCCTCACGATCGATGAGGTGTGCGAGCGCTATAGCCTCACGCTCGAGGAATTCGCTTCCTGGCAACGCGCGGTTGATCGCTCGGGCATGCAGGGCCTGCGCGTGACTCGCATCCAGCACTACCGCGATCTTTACGAACGCCAACTCAAGTTCTGATTCGCCGGCATCGGTCAGACAAGCGCTCTGCTTCATGCAATGGCCGTCCCGATCATCGGGGCGGCCATTTGCTTTGGGCTATCTGCTTTGGGTCCTTTGCTTGGGATTGCCCTCAAGGGTTGGGTTCAAAGCACGATTGCGGTTGCATCGTCGCAACGCTCGAATCATTTGTTCATGCGCTTCGTCGAGCCGCAATTGTCACTCGTCGGATGCAGCGCTAAGACTACGATTGCGTGCGGCACAGCGTCGCTACCCGCGCTTGCGGGAAGTGATATAGTCAGATAACACACTTCCGTCAGGATGGGGATCGGCCCCTATCCCCGGCTGTTCGGCGCCCGACCGGGACTAAGGCACGTGAACGACATGAATTATGAAACGAAAATCAGATCCGGGCTGCAGCCCGCCATTGACCCAGCAGTGGGTGATGGTGATTTCGGTTCAGCGGGCGGTGGACAGCGCCGCCTTGTGATCGTTGCGGTCCTGATCGCAATTGCGCTCGGCTTCGCCTGGTATTTCATGCACAAGTCGCCGGCACCGACAGACGCTGCATCGGCCAGCAACTCGCAGGCCCAGTCGGTCAGCGTCATCACCCCGGGCCGCACCAATGTGACAGGATCGATCACGGCCAGTGGCGCCATCGCGGCACGGCGCGAGATGCCGGTGGGGATTGCCGGTGAAGGTGGACGCGTCATCAGCGTGCTGGTCGATGCGGGCGACTGGGTGCGTGCCGGGCAGGTTCTCGCCGTGGTCGATCGTTCCGTGCAGGCGCAGCAGATCGCCGGACAGGCAGCCAACATCGAAGTCCAGCGTGCCAACGCTCGCATTGCACAAGCCAATCTCGACCGTGCGCTCAAGCTGGTCGAGCGCGGTTTCATTTCCAAGGCCGATGTTGATCGGCTCACCGCGACCCGCGATGCGGCGGTCGCGCAAGTGAGCGTCGCATCTGCCGAACTCGGCCAGCTTCGTGCGAGCAGCGCGCGGCTGAATATCGTTGCGCCGGCAGCGGGCCTCGTTCTCACCCGTGGTGTCGAGCCGGGCCAGATTGTCAGCCCCGGCAGCGGCGTTCTGTTCCGGATTGCCAAGGATGGCCAGTTCGAGATGCAGGCGCGGCTCGCCGAAAACGATCTCGCGCGGCTTGCTGTGGGCCAGTCGGCCGAAGTGACCCCCGTTGGCACCGACAAACCGTATATCGGCCAGATCTGGCAGCTTTCGCCCACGATCGATGCACAGACGCGCGAAGGGGTCGCGCGCATCTCGCTGGCGTATGATCGGGCCTTGCGCCCTGGCGGGTTCGCAAGCGCGCAGATTCGCAGTGGTTCCGTGACGGCACCGATGCTTCCGGAATCGGCCATCCTGTCAGACCAGCAAGGTCCGTTCGTCTACGTGGTGGATCAGGGCAACAAGGTCTCGCGCCGCAGTGTGAAGACCGGTGACGTGACCGCGCAAGGCATTGTTGTGACCGACGGTCTCGCAGGCAATGAGCGGATCGTGCTGCGTGCGGGCGGCTTCCTCAACCCCGGCGATGTCGTGCGCCCCGTCACCGCAAACGCTACCGCTCCCGCTGCCCGCCCCGGCTCGTAAGCAGGGACGGCCACCATGAACTTCCGCAACATCTCCGCTTGGTCCATCCGCAACCCGGTGGTGCCGATCGTCCTGTTCCTCGGCCTCACTCTGGCCGGGATTATGGCCTTCATGAGCATGAAGGTGCAGGACCAGCCGGACATCGAGTTTCCGCTGGTCATTGTCACCATCTCCCAGCCGGGTGCAGCGCCGACCGAGATCGAGAACCAGATCACCCAGCGGATCGAATCCGCGGTGCGGACGATCGCTGGGGTGGACACGCTGAGCTCGACGGCCACCGAAGGCTCCAGCCAGACGATGGTCCAGTTCGCCATCGGCACGGACATCAATGCTGCGGTGAACGAGGTCAAGAACGCGGTCGATCAGGTGCGCGGCGATCTGCCCGAGGGCATCCTTGAACCGCAAGTGGTCAAGGCGCAGACCTCGTCCGACGCGATCGCATACTTCGCCGTTTCTGCCGACGACATGACCATCGAACAGCTTTCGTGGTTCATCGACGATACGGTGCGCAAACGGCTGCTGTCGGTGCCCGGCATGGCCGAGGTCGAGCGCAACGGCGGGGTAAACCGCGAAATCGCGGTCACCCTCGATCCGATGCGCATGAAAGCCCAGGGCGTCACCGCCACGCAGATCAATGCGGCGCTGCGTCAGGTCAATCTGAACGCTGCGGGCGGGCGTGCCGAAGTCGCCGGCTCGCGTCAGGCCGTGCGCGTGCTCGGCAATGCGGCGAGCGCTTTCGAACTCTCCCGCACACAAGTCGGCATTTCAAACGGCCGGACCGTTCGCTTGTCCGACGTCGCTGACGTGCGCGACAGCTTCAGCGAAATCACCTCCATCGCCAAGAGCAACGGCAAGCCGGTGGTGACCTTCAGCATCGCCCGCGCGCGCGGCGAATCCGATGTCAGCGTGTTCGATGACACGGTCAAGGAACTCGGCAAGATCGAGAAGGAGCAGGGCGGCCGCGTCCACTTCATCCAGCTGTTCTCAAGCGTGGGCTACACCAAGGACCAGTACAAGTCGTCGATGTCGGCGATGGTCGAAGGTGCCGTGCTCGCGGTAATCGTGGTGTTCTTCTTCCTGCGTGATTGGCGCGCCACGATCGTTTCGGCGATCGCCATCCCGCTCTCGTCGATCCCCACGTTCTGGCTGATGAGCCTGATCGGCTTCACGCTCAACACGATGTCGCTACTTGCGCTCGGCCTTGTTGCGGGCGTTCTCGTGGACGATGCGATCGTGGAGATCGAGAATATCGTTCGACACATGCGCATGGGCAAGTCCGCCTATCAGGCGGCCATCGACGCGGCGGACGAGATCGGCCTCGCGGTGGTCGCGACGACTTTCTCGATCGTGGCGGTGTTCCTGCCGGTTGCGCTGATGCCTGGCGTCTCCGGCCAGTTCTTCAAGAACTTCGGCCTTACCGTGGTCATCGCGGTGCTGTTCTCGCTGCTGGTCGCCCGAATGATCACCCCGATGATCGCGGCCTACTTCCTCAAGGCCCACGGTCAGGCGGAACACGGCAACGGGCCGTGGATGCAGCGCTATATGCGTGTGCTCGAATGGTCGCTCGATACCCGCAGCGTTACCGCCTATCGCGAGCGCTTTCCGCGGCGCTGGTTCCGCGCGCGGCTGCGCGATCACCGCTTGTGGATGATGGGCGTTGCGGTGGGCGCCTTGGCCTTCACCGTGGTGCTGTTCATGGCCATCCCGTCGCAGTTCTTCCCGGAGACCGATGGCGATTTCAGCCGCATCACGATCGAGATGGTGCCGGGAACCACGATCGAGCAGACCGAACGCAAGGTCGACGAAGTGCTGGCGCTCGTGAAAGACGAACCTGAGATCGATGTTGCGCTCGAGCGCATCAACGAAGGCAATGGCCGCGTGTTCCTGGAACTGAAGCGTGATCGCAAGCGGTCCAGCATCGAGTTCGAACGCGCTCTCACGCCGCGGCTTCAGAAGGTCGCAGATGCGCGCGTCAGCTTCATGAACCAGAACGGTGGCGGTCCCGGCGGCGGTTCCGGGCGCGCAATCAGCGTCATGTTGTCCGGTTCCGATCCCGATCTCCTGCAGAAGACGGCGCAGACACTTGTCGAACAGATGAGTCAACTCAAGGAAGTCGTGGCGCCGCGCATCAGCGCCGATTTGCGCCGCCCGGAAATCGTGATCACGCCGCACCTCGATCTGGCCGCTTCGCTTGGCGTGACGACCCAGCAACTGAGCCAGGTCATCCGCATCGCGACACAGGGTGAGATCGACCAGAACAGCGCGAAGTTTTCACTTTCGGATCGCCAGGTGCCGATCCGGGTAAAGCTGCCTGTCGCGTCGCGTCGCGATCTGTCCACGCTGGAAAATCTCCCGGTTCCGACCATCTCCGGCGGATCGGTCCCGCTTTCGCGCGTGGCGACGATTGGCTTTGGTTCGGGTCCGACCAGCATCCAGCGCTACAATCAGAACCGCCGCGTGTTCGTCGGGGCGGATTTGCCGCCGGGCGTTGTCAAGGGCACCGCGGATGCCGCGATCAAGGCGCTGCCGATCATGCGGAATCTGCCCCAGGGTGTCTCGAATGCTCCTGCCGGTGAAGATCGCTGGCAGGAGGAAATGCTCTACAACTTCATGGTCGCACTGGCGGCAGGCGTGCTGCTGGTCTTCTCCGTACTGGTGCTGCTCTATCGCCGCTTCATCTCGCCGCTCGTCAACATGGGCTCGCTGTTCCTCGCGCCGCTGGGCGGACTACTGCTGCTGCTGGCGACGGGTCAGGCGCTCTCGCTGCCTGTGTTCATCGGTGTCCTCATGCTGTTCGGGATTGTTGCGAAGAACTCGATCCTGCTCATCGACTTCGCGATCGAGGAAATGACCAAGGGTACTCCCAAGCTCGATGCGATTATCGAAGCCGGGCACAAGCGCGCCCAGCCGATCGTGATGACCACCGTGGCGATGATTGCGGGCATGGTGCCAACGGCGGTTTCGCTCGGTGGCGACGCGGGCTGGCGTGCACCGATGGGCATTGTCGTGATCGGCGGCCTTGCGCTCTCGACGCTGCTTACGCTGCTGCTTGTTCCGGCAGGGTTCAGCCTTGCTGACGGCCTCGAGAAGCGGGTCGGTCCGTGGATCGGACGCAGGGTGCTCTCTTACGATCCGCGTGAAGCTGCGCGTGATCAGCACCAGCACGCTGTAGGCGAGGCCTTCCCGGCGGAGTGATCGCGACGCCAGGAGGACCTTCCGCCAGCTCTGCGCCAGAACTATCGGCTCACATGCGTCCGATGGCTGATCCTGCGCGCCGCATGCGGCTTTTCGCGACAGCGCTGCTTCTGCTGATGGCCGCGCTGTTCCTTGCTGCAAGGCAGCTTGAGGCAAACTATGCCGGCTGGGGGTTCCTGCGCGCCTTTGCCGAGGCGGCCATGGTTGGCGGCCTCGCGGACTGGTTCGCGGTTACCGCGCTGTTCCGCCATCCGCTTGGACTGCCCATTCCGCACACCGCGATCATCCCGGAGAACAAGGATCGCATTGCCGATTCGATGGCGGCCTTTCTCCGGGCAAACTTCCTCACTCCGCCGGTTGTCGCGCGCCGGCTGCGTGGCCTGAATGCGGCCAGCGCCGCCGGCCAGTATCTCGCCAACCCGCGTCCCGGCGAAGGCCGGCTTGGGGCGGGTGCGGCAAGCCTCATTGCCGATGTGCTGGAATCGCTCGATCAGGAAAAGCTTGGCGGGATGGCCAAGGCCGCGCTGCGCAGCCGAATCGAGCGGCTCGCGCTTGCGCCGCTGCTGGGCAACCTGCTTTCCGCCATGATCGCGGAAGGCCGCCACATGCCCTTGATCGAAGCCCTGATCCGCCGGTCAGCCGAAGCTCTGGAAGCCAACGAGGATCTCGTGCGCCGCATGATCCACGACAAGGCGAATACGGTGATGCGCTGGACGGGTCTTGACGAGCGTCTGGCCAACGGCATTCTCGACGGTCTCTACAAGCTTCTCGCCGAGACCGTGGTGATCGAGGATCATCCGCTGCGATTGAAGATCGAGGAGAGCCTGCATGCGCTGGCAGAAGCTCTGGTGAACGATCCTGCCATGCACGCGCGGGTCGAAGCTATGAAACGGGATGTCCTGGCCAACCCGGCGTTCGCGGCATGGCTCGATGGCCTGTGGGAGCGCGGGCGAGCTCAGCTGCTGCGCGCAGTCCGCTCTGGCGGCAGCGGGGCGGCAGATGGGGGTGACCGCATCGGTGCCTCGCTGGCCGAGCTGGGCCGCGCCTTGCAGCATGACACGCGCCTGCAGATCCTCGTCAACCGCTTTGCGCGAAGAACCTTGGTCGGCGTCGCCACGCGCTATGGCGGCGAGATTGTCCGGCTGGTTTCCGAAACCGTGCGCCGCTGGGATGCACGAACCGTGACCGATCGCATCGAGGGCGCGGTCGGCCGGGACCTCCAGTTCATCCGCATCAACGGCACGTTGGTCGGCGGACTTGTCGGGTTGGCGATCCACGCGGTAGACGTATTGCTATGACTGGCCCCGAAATCTCGACCGACCGCCTCGACCTCTGGCGACCTGCGCCGCGCGATCATCCCGCCATGATCGATCTGCTGGCGGACGATGAGGTCCGCCGCCATCTCGGCAACCGGCCGACTGGCGCGGTCGAGGAGTTCAATCGGCTTTGCCGCAACGCGGGATCATGGGCGCTGTACGGCTATGGCATTTTCACTTGCCGCGCGCGCGGATCGGACGAGGTGCTGGGCATCTGCGGCGTGTTCCATTCGTGGCGCGGGTTCGCACATGGCCTCGATGATACGCCTGAGATCGGTTGGATCTTCGCCCGCAAGACATGGGGGCAAGGGGTGGCGAGCGAGGCTGCGCGCGCCTCGCTCGGCTGGTTCGATGCGGCATTCCCGCTCCGCAGGGTGGCCTGCATGATCAACGACACCAACCTGCCGTCGCTAGCCGTGGCCGACAAACTTGGCTTCGTGCGCTATGATGCGCACGAAGATGAAGGCGGCACGTTGATCCTGCTGGAGCGGCTGCCCTAGCCGACGAAGGCGCGCTCGATCACGTACTCGCCGGGATGCGAATTCGCACCCTCGGTGAACCCGAAGCCTTCGAGCATGGCAGCGACTTCCTTGATCATCGTCATCGAGCCGCAGAGCATGACCCGGTCGTGCACGGGGTCGAAGTTCTTGGGCTCGCCCAGCGAACCTTGAAACAGCGTGCCATCGAGCATCAGGCCTTCGATGCGCTTGTTGGTGTGGAAAGGCTCGCGCGTGACGGTGGGGATGTAGGTCAGCCGTTCCGCCGCCATCTCACCCACCAGCGGATCATCGGCCAGCCGGGCTTCCAATGTCTCGCGATAGGCAAGATCGGATACACCGCGCACCGAGTGGACCACCGCGATCTGCTCGAACCGGTCGTAGATATCGGGATCGCGGATCAGCGACATCCATGGCGCGAGGCCGGTGCCGGTGCCCAGCAGGAACAGACGGCGACCCGGGAGCAGCGCATCGGCCACTAGCGTGCCGGTCGGCTTGCGGCCGAGATAGATGTGATCGCCCTCCTTGATCTTCTGGAGGCGCGACGTGAGCGGACCGTCCGGCACCTTGATCGAAAGGAATTCCAGCACCTCGTCATAGGCGGGCGAGGCCATTGAGTAAGCGCGCAGCAGCGGGCGACCGTTGTCGCCCATCAGCCCTATCATCACGAACTCGCCAGACCGAAAACGGAAGCTCGGCGGGCGGGTGATCGTGAAGGAAAACAGGAAGTCATTCCAGTGGCGCACCGAAACGACTGTCTCGACCGAAAGGCTGGGGGTGGGTTCAAGGGGAAACTGGTCGGGCAAGAGGCGGCCCTCCATGGCTTGCAGCGATGCTGCCGGATGGGTGACAATCAGTCCTCACAGATAGACTGTCAAATTGATTTCACACTTCCCGGACGGGACAGTGTGAGGCGGCTGGGGATGTCAGTGGCCCGCCGGATCGGGCACGAAGGCTGGAGGCGCGGCCTCGCTGGCGAAACGCCAGGCGGAGAGATAGGCCAGCTTCACGATCTTCGTCATTTTCACGTAGTTGATCCGGTCGGCAGTGTCGGTGGTGTGGTGGTAATCGGGATGAAAGCCGGTGTTGAACCACATCGCCGGTACATCCTTCAGAACGAAGGGAAACTGGTCGCTGCGGAAAAACACGTTGAGCGCGTTCTCGTGATCGAACCGGTCATCGAGATCAAGCCCGACGCTGCGATTGGCGGACTGTACGGTGCGGTTGAAGTCGGGACTGTAGGTCGCGCCGATCAGGTTCAGCCGGTTTGTGGTATCCTTGGGGATCTCGATCAACCCGGTGGTCTGGTCGCTCGGCTCTTCGTTGCGGCCGATCATGTCGAAATTGATCATTGCCCGGGTGGTGGCCAGCGGGCGCAGCGGGTGCATCGCCATGTAGTAGCTGCCGAGCAGACCGCGCTCCTCCGCCGCGAACACGGCAAAAAGAATCGAGCGCTTCGGCTTCATCGGATTGGCCATGAAGGCCCGCGCCAGCGCCACCACGCCGACGGTGCCAGAGCCGTTGTCGTCCGCTCCGTGCCAGATCTCCTGGCCCCCATTGCCGGTGGTGCTGCCATCATGATCATGGTGGGCGCTGACGATCACGGTTTCGGGCGCAAGCGTGGGGTCCGAGCCCGGCAACAGGCCGACCACGTTCGCCGAAACGCCGCGGCTGCGCGCGGTGTTTTCGAGATGAAGCGCAACGGTGGTATCAGCGAGCGGGCGCGACTGCGGGGTGAGGCCGCTATCAATCGCCGACTGCAGCGCCGGCGGGGTAATCCCGGCCTTGGCCAGCAAGGCCGCGCCGACCGCATCGGAAACAGTGAGCACGGGAATGCGCAGTTCGTCATCCGGCAACGCTTGGCCGGGCAGCGGGGGGACGCGCTTTGCGCTGCCGCCGATGCGGTTGACGCGCTCGAGGTTGGAGGGGTGCTTGCGGTTCGGTTCAGCCACGACCAGCAGGGCCAGCGCGCCGTGGGCTTGCGCATTCAGGGCCTTGACGCGGTTGGTTGCGTGGCGGGTGTTGCCGGTGCCGTTGAAGCGCGAGGCCGGATCGTTTTCCTGCGGTTCGTGTTCGAACACGAGGACGACCTTTCCGCGCACGTCGAGGCCCTTGTAATCGTCGTAGCCGACGCCGGGCGCGCTGATGCCATAGCCGGCAAAGGCGAGCGGGGCGGCAATATCGATATCATCGCGGAAGCCGCCGAGCATGTCGGGCGCCTTCCAGCTTTGTTCGGTGGAGCCGAGGCGCAGGGTGAGGGAATTGGCGGCGGGGTTGGGACGGTATTCGACCAGCGGCACGTTCTGGTACCAGCTCGGCGCGCCCTTTGCATCGGTCGCGGCAGGCTTGAGCCCGGCTTTGGCGAATTCGGCAGCGATCCACTGGACCGCAGCATCATCGCCGGGCTGGAGCGACATACGGCCGAGCAGCGCATCGGAGGCGATGAACGTGAGGTCGGCGCGCAGGTCCGCCTCGCGGATCTGTTCGTAGCCCGGAGCCTGGGCGGCCGGCACGGGTGCGAGCTTCGCGCCTTCGGCGTGGGCCGCACTAGACCACGCCAGTATTCCGAGGGCTGCGCCCCACGCTGCCTTGACCATCGCCATTCCCCCTGCCCAATCGATCCGAGGGCCTAGGGGCCGCCCAGCCGACTTGTCCATTGGTACTTGGGGGAGTCGCGCCGAATCCAGGTCAGGTTGACACAGTTGACACAGTCCAGAGCGAAAACTCCGGCCCCCGGTTTCGCGAAGGAAAACAGGCAGGCGATCGGCGGGGGAGGGCGTGGCGGACATGCCCCGAGTCCTACCCCGCGGGGCTGCCTGTAGGACAGCGTGAAATCGCGGCCTGATCAGTTGCCCGCGTCGATCAGCGCCTGAACCTTCTGGTAGAACGCCTCTCGCGCATCGCCTTCGGGGCCTTTGGTCGCGCGGGTCCAGTCAGCATTGCTTGCGATCACCAGCCGGCGATTGGGATCGATGAAGATGCCTTGCCCGAAGATGCCCTGCGCGGCGACCGAGCCATCATCGTAAGTCCACCACTGGTAGCCATAGCCCTTGCCCGGCTCGCCGATGTCCTTCTGCTTGTGGATCGCCGCCGAAAACCAGTCCGCCGGCACGATCTGCTGGCCAGCAGCGTTACCATTCGCGAGGACGAACAGGCCCATGCGCGCAAAATCACGCGTCGCGGCTTGCAGGCAGCAGCCGGCGATCTCATGCCCGGTCTTGCCGAGCAGCCAGGTGGCCTTGGCTTCCATGCCGACGGGCTTCCAGATCTTCTCTTCAAGATACTGCGAAAGCGGCTTCTTCGTGGCAGAGGACACGAGCACGCCAATCAGGTTGGTCTCGCCGGTGTTGTAGTGCCACACCGTGCCCGGCGGATGCGCGCGGGGGAGCTTGCGCATGTAGCTCACCGTCGCGTCCATGCCCTTCTCGGGCTCGGCATTGTTGAACAGGGCGACGTCGGCCTTGGGGTCCTCGTAGTCCTCGTTCCAGCGCACGCCTGAACTCATGGTGAGGAGCTGCGCCACGCTCACATCGTCATAGGCCGAGCCCTTGAGGTCCGGGATGTATTGGCTGACCTTGTCATCGAGGCTCTTGATATAGCCGTCCTTGATCGCCGCGCCGACCAGCGTGGAGGTGAAGGATTTGGCAACCGAGAAGCTGGTCCAGCGGCCCTTGGCATCGAACCCCAGCCCGTAGCGTTCCAGCCGGACCTTGCCGTCCTGCACGATCACCAGCCCGGCAGCGCGCTGGCTGGCCATGTAGCCATCGATCCCCGGCACAGTGAGCGGCTTGCCGGCTGGCAGCGGCAAAGGGTGATCCGAGGCGGCGATTTCGTGTGCTTCGGCGAGCACAGGCAAGCGGTCCATGGCGCGGAAGGCGGCATCGCGCTGCGGGACCGTCCACATCAGCACATCGCGGTTGGTCGGCATGGCCGCGAGCAGGCCGCGCGTTTCGGCATCGAGGCTGGCATACCAGCCAAGGCCGCCGAGCACGGCAAGCGCCGCCAATCCCAGAGCGATTGTCCTCTTGCGCATGCCGTTCCCCCTCTTGTCCCATGATTTGAGGGGGAAACTAGCGAACCGGGGGCGTCTGTCCAGTAGACGGCCGCCTTTGCCGGTCGCTCTACGCAGTCGCCGTCAGTCGGCGATCCAGTTGCCGTGGAAACCCGGCGGGATGCGGCAAGGAATATGGACCGTGGCGACCGGCTCGCCCGCGATGTCCTGCGCATCGAGGATGACGAGATCCGTCGTCCCGCTCGCGCCATCGATCACATAGCCCATAAGCCAGCCGTGGCCTTCGGGGGCATCGGCGCTCTGCGGCACGAACACGAATTCTCCCGGCACCTTGGCCGGTCCGAAGTCGCGAACCGTGCGCTCGCCCGTGTGCAGATCGAACGCGAAGATCGGGGCATGGCCGATGAAGTTTGCCGGATCATCGGTGGCGAGGCCCATGGACCACGCATAGCGATAGGGCTGGCCAAAGAAGCGTTCGTCCGGGCGCGGGAATTCCTGCGGCGTGGCGTCGATCGTCTTGCGGCTGACCGCGCGGGCGGCGGGATCGATGACCCAACGCTCAAGGCCGAGCGGCTTGCCGACGGGCCCGTCCACCCCGCCGCTGCCCGCAGGCTCGAACATCGTCTCATAGGCGCAGAGATCGACCACGACCGTGCCATCTTCGGCATCGTAGCTGTTGCTGACATGGAAGACGTAGAGCGGATCGACCTCACACCAGATGATCTCGTCCGCGCCGCCTTCGCGCGGGAGAAGGCCTACGCGCGCCTTGTGATCGGGATTCCACCTGTAGGGGAACGTCGCGCCGCCGATGACCGCGCTCATCGAGAAGGTCACCGGCAGATCGAAGATCAGCACGTAGCGCGCGGTCAGGCTGGATTCGTGGATCGAAGGGCCGTGTTCGACAGGGATGGCCACTTCGCGTGTTACCGAGCCTTCGGGCGATACCCGCACATACCAGACCTTGTCGTGCGTGGTGCCGTTGTAGGTGATGGCGTGGAGCTCGCCGGTCTGCGGATCCTCGTGCGGGTGGGCGGTGAAGGGCACGCGCAAGGTGCCTTCCAGATCGGTGTAGGCCACGCTTTCGAGATCGTGCGAAAGCTCGACCGGGAAGCTGCCCGCCTCGACCAGCGCCCAGGTCTTGCCGCCGTGGCCGATCACGTTTGTGTTGACCGTATCGAAGTCTGCCGAAAGCCGCGGCCCGGGTGCTGCGGCCGGACCGCCCTGCGCCTCAAGCTTGCTCGAGCGGATGTAGCGGTTCCGATACCATTCGGCCTTTCCGCCCTTGAGGTAGACGCCGTGGACCATGCCATCGCCGACGAACCAGTGATGCCCGCGCGGATCGGGCTTGAACGGGTTCGGGCCGATGCGGACATAGCGGCCGGACAGGTCCGCCGGGATCGTGCCAGTGACGGTGAGATCGGTGATCGTCCGCTCCTCGCTAACCGGGGTGTGAAGCCCTGAAAGGAACGCGTGCTGGCGGTCTCTGCGCTGGCGCTTGCGATTGATGCCGGCGACTGTTTCCACGCCCTTGGTCACGACAGTGCGAATGGTGGTTTCGACGATGCTTGCCACAGCACAGAACTCCCCGTAGATGTTTATGCTGTAAACATGGAGGCGATGCTAACAGTGTCAACATCAATTGTGGAGCAGCGCGCCTATCACCATGGCGATTTGCGGGCAGCCTTGGTGTCGGCTGGCCTGCAGGCCCTGGAAAGCACGGATATTTCAGAGATTTCGCTGCGTGGGTTGGCTCGCGAAGTGGGTGTTTCCGCGACGGCGGTCTATCGGCATTTCCCCGACAAGCGGGCGCTGCTCACGGCCATGGCCATGGAAGGGCTGGCCAGGCTTGGCCAATTGCAGCAGCGCGCGGCGGAAGATGCGGGGGATCAGGCTTTCTCAGCAACTGGCCGTGCCTATGTGCGATTCGCGCTGGCGAACCCGGGGCTGTTCCGCCTCGTCTTCACGCATTGCGACATGCGTAGTGACAGCTTGCCAGAGGGCAATCTTGCGGCGGACATGCTGCTGGGGCGCGCGGCGAAGGTTACCGGTGGAGACAAGGCAGCCGCCCGCCGCTTTGCCCTGCAGGCTTGGGCGCTGGTCCATGGCCTTGCGATGCTGATGCTGGACGGCCAGCTACCCGCCGATGAAGCCTTGATCGATCAGGTGATCGACGGCCCTTCGATGTGGCCGCAACGTTTGTGACAAGCGCATTCTGGCGGCACAGAAAAAGGGCCGGAAGGTTTCCCCTCCGGCCCCGATTCTTGTCGGCTTGAACAGCGCAGGACTTAGAAGTCCATGCCGCCCATACCGCCCATGCCGCCGCCCATCGGGGGCATCGCGGCCTTGTCTTCCGGACGCTCGATGATCGCGGCTTCGGTCGTGATCAGCAGACCGGCAACCGACGCGGCGTCCTGAAGCGCGGTGCGCACGACCTTGGTGGGGTCGATCACGCCGGCGGCCTTCAGGTTTTCGTAGGTGTCGGTCGCAGCGTTGAAGCCCTGGGTCTCATCGCCTTCGCGCAGCAGGTTGCCCGAAACGACCGCACCATCGTGGCCGGCGTTCGTGGCGATCTGCCGGATCGGCGCGAGGATCGCACGGCGGACGATGTCGATGCCCTTGGTCTGGTCATCGTTGGCGCCCTTGAGGCCGACGAGGGCCTTGGTTGCGTAGAGCAGAGCCGTACCGCCGCCGGGGACGATGCCTTCTTCGACCGCAGCGCGGGTCGCGTGGAGGGCGTCGTCGACGCGGTCCTTCCGCTCCTTGACTTCGACTTCCGAAGCGCCGCCGACCTTGATCACGGCAACACCGCCGGCCAGCTTGGCCAGACGTTCCTGCAGCTTCTCGCGGTCGTAGTCGCTGGTGGTGACTTCGATCTGGGCGCGGATATGTTCGACACGGGCCTTGATCTCGTCAGCCGAGCCGGCACCATCGACGATGGTGGTGTTGTCCTTGTCGATCGTGACCTTCTTGGCCTGGCCGAGCATCGCGAGCGTGACGCTCTCGAGCTTGATGCCGAGGTCTTCGGAGATCATCTCGCCGGCGGTCAGCGTGGCGATATCGCCCAGCATGGCCTTGCGGCGATCACCGAAGCCCGGAGCCTTGACGGCTGCGACCTTGAGGCCGCCGCGCAGCTTGTTGACCACGAGGGTGGCAAGCGCTTCGCCTTCGATGTCCTCGGCGATGATGAGGAGCGGACGGCCGGTCTGCACCACGGCCTCGAGAACCGGAAGCATCGCCTGAAGCGACGAGAGCTTCTTCTCGTGGATGAGGATGTAGGGGCTGTCGAGCTCGACCGTCATCTTGTCGGGGTTGGTGATGAAGTAGGGCGAGAGGTAGCCGCGGTCGAACTGCATGCCTTCGACGACATCGAGCTCGAATTCGAGGCCCTTGGCCTCTTCCACGGTGATCACGCCTTCCTTGCCGACCTTGTCCATCGCTTCGGCGATCTTCTGGCCGACTTCGACGTCGCCGTTGGCCGAGATGATGCCGACCTGGGCGATTTCGGCGGTGCCGGCGACCGGGGTCGAGCGGGCCTTGAGATCCTCGACGACCTTGCTGACGGCGAGATCGATGCCGCGCTTCAGGTCCATCGGGTTCATGCCGGCGGCGACCGAAGTCATGCCTTCGCGCACGATGGCCTGAGCCAGAACGGTGGCGGTGGTGGTGCCGTCACCCGCGAGGTCGTTGGTCTTCGAGGCGACTTCGCGCAGCATCTGCGCGCCCATGTTCTCGAACTTGTCCTTGAGTTCGATTTCCTTGGCGACGGTGACGCCGTCCTTGGTGATGCGGGGCGCGCCGAAGCTCTTGTCGATCACGACGTTGCGGCCCTTGGGGCCCAGCGTGACCTTGACGGCATC
>NZ_JAIXPP010000112.1 GCF_027486195.1 Novosphingobium sp. | reverse complement strand
TTGAGGGCGTATTCGATGGTGAAGCCGATGGCGCCGTGCATGCGGTGCGCGATGGGCACCGCGCGGTCCACGGCGATGCCCATGCGCAGCTTGGCCGCCGCGATCTCGAAGCTGGCGTGTCCGTAATCCAGCGCCGCCGCGCAGGCTGCGGCTGAGGCGTCGACAGCCGCCGCTTCCTCGGAAAATTCGGCCATTGCCTGCTGCACCGCCTGAAACTTCGCCAGCGCCCGGCCAAATTGCACGCGCGTGTTCACGTGATCGATGGCGAGCGTAAACGCCGCCTCCAGCGCGCCGCTCGCCTGCGCGACGCGGGCAAACGCGCCCAGCGCCAGCAGATCGACCTCGCAAGGGGCCGTCGCAACCGCCGCGCCGGTGAAGCTGACGGCATCCCAAGGCTCACCCGCAGGCGAAAGCCCTTCGTCAAACGTGCAGGCATCGGCGTGATAGAGCGAGAGCGTGCCGCCCTCCACCTGCACCACTGCCGCAGCATGGCGACCATAAGGCACCCGCAGCCCCGGCGCGGCGATGGAAATCAGGCCCTCCGGCGCGGCGATCCCCGCCTTCGCCAGCAGCCAATGCGCAATCACCGGCTCGGCCAGCGGCGCGGCCAAGGCATTGAGCCCCGCCAGCCGCAGCACGGCCAGCACATCGCCCCAATCCCCGCCAAAGCCGCCCGCATCCTCGGGCACCAGCAGGGTGGAGAACCCGGCCTCGGCCACTTGCGGCCAGCTTTCCGCAAACGGCTTCCCCGCCAGATCGGCAAACAGGCCCGCGGCCATATCGGTGAGCAGGGTACGATTTTCGCTCATCAGAGCTGGTTCCTCATAAATAACTCAAAACCCAACTCCGTTCGTGTCGAGCGAAGTCGAGACACCCCACGCCGCGCCCGGTGTCTCGACTTCGCTCGACACGAACGGGAGTGGGATGACTGTGTCACCGCAGGCCGAGGCCCTTGGCAATGATCCCGCGCAGCACTTCGGGCGTGCCGCCGCGCAGCGAGAAGCTCGGGCTCGCGACGAGGATCCAGGTCAGCAGGCGCGAAAGGTCGCTCTTGCCCGCAAGGTCCGCGTTCACCGCCGCCTGCACCGCGCGCGGCAGGGCCTGTTCGTAGGCGTTGCCGAGGTCCTTGACGATGGCCGCCTCAACCACCGGGTCCTCGCCCGCCGCCAGCTTGGCGATGGTCGACATCGACATCTGCCTGAGGGTCCACATTTCCGCCGTCAGCCGCCCGATCAGCTGCGCGGTCGGCGCATCTGGCTCAGGCCCCATGGCGTCGATCAGCGCGACAAGCAGCATGTGGCTGGAGAGATAGCGCTCCGGCCCGGACCGTTCGAGCGCGAGTTCGGCGACGACCTGCTTCCAGCCATTGCCTTCGACGCCCACCAGCGCATCGTGCGGCAGGAGGACGTCCTCAAACCAGATCTCGTTGAAGTGGTGCGTGCCCGTCATGTCGATGATCGGGCGGATGGTGATGCCCGGCGTATCGAGGTCGATCATCATCTGCGAAAGGCCGGTGTGGCGCTCGCTGCCCTCTTCGGTGCGCAGCAGGGTAAGCGCGGCGTGGCTGCGATGCGCGCCGCTGGTCCACACCTTCTGGCCGTTGATGCGCCAGCCCTCGTTGGTCTTCTTGGCGGAGGTGCGCACGCTGGCAAGGTCCGATCCCGAGCCGGGTTCGGACAGGCCGATACAAGCGTAGATCTCGCCGCGCGCCATGCCGGGGAGGTACTTTTCGCGCTGCGCTTCGGTGCCGTAGCGCAGGAGGAGCGGGCCGGTCTGCCGGTCGGCGATCCAGTGGAGGCCCGCCGGGGCGCCTGCCGCCAGCAGCTCTTCCAGCACGACATAGCGTTCGAGCATCGTGCGCTCGTGCCCGCCATACTGCTTGGGCCAAGTCATGCCGAGGAGGCCGGCGCTGCCCAGCGCCTTCGAAAACTCCTCGTCGAAGCTGAACCAGCAATTGGCGCGCAGCTCGACTGGCCACTTGGCTTCGTGCTTCGCCACAAGGTCGCGAACCTGTTGGCGCAGGGCGGGAATGTCCCCCTCGGGGAGGAACGGATGGAGCGGGAATATTTGCATCGGCTCCGTCACTATGGCAGCGCGCGGGCCATCGCAATCGCAAGATTGCTAGTGTCACAGCCCAGAGGGGCAAATCGGGAGAGCCGCCATGACCACCCCATTCCTCCACGAAGAGCGCCGCGGGCGCGTCGCCATCCTGACCATGGACCGCGCGGAATCGATGAACGCGATCGGCACGCTGGAAGATTGCGACAACATCGTCGACACGTTCTTCCGCCTCGCCAATGATCGCTCGGTCAGCGCCATCGTGCTGACGGGCGCGGGCCGCGCCTTCTGCACCGGCGGCAACATCAAGGGCATCCGCGACCGGCAGGGCATCGGTCCGCTCGACCAGCCCGATTCGACCGCCGCGAATTACCGCCGCGGCGTGCAACGCGCGACCCGCGCGATGCTCGATTGCGAAGTGCCGATGATCGCCGCGATCAACGGCCACGCCATCGGCCTCGGGCTGGATCTGGCCTGCGTGTGCGATCTGCGCCTTGCCGCCGATACCGCGAAGATGGCCGCCAGCTTCATCAAGGTCGGCATCATCCCCGGCGATGGCGGCGCGTGGACGCTGCAGAAGATCATCGGCTATTCCAAGGCCGCCGAACTCTTCCTCACGGGCCGCACGTTCGATGCGGCCTATGCGCAGTCCATCGGGCTTGTTGGCGATGTGGTCCCGGCGGACCAGCTGCTGGAAAAGGCCGTCGCGCTCGCCGAGGAAATCGCCGCCAACAGCCCCCGCGCGCTGCGCCTGACCAAGCGCCTGCTGCGCGAAGCCCAGCATGGCCGC
This sequence comes from Novosphingobium sp., assembly GCF_027486195.1. Lineage (GTDB taxonomy): Bacteria > Pseudomonadota > Alphaproteobacteria > Sphingomonadales > Sphingomonadaceae > Novosphingobium. Next base: position 3,059 of record NZ_JAIXPP010000112.1, on the reverse strand, counting down.
GCGGGCGATGTGCTTGAGCTTTCGGCTGCGTTCCAGGCCATCGTGCATGAAACGGCGGACCACAAGGAAGCGGTCAACGCGATTCTGGAAAAGCGCGCACCGGTGTTTACGGGGGACTGAGGGCGGGTGCGCAGCCGCCCATGCCCTCCCGCCCCAATCCCCGCTCACCCTGAGCCTGTCGAAGGGTGTGGCCGCACGCGCCGCGCCAGCATGCTTCGACAAGCTCAGCATGAGCGGGGTTGGGTTGGAACATGTAAGGGGCAAGCATGACCCCCGAAGCCGCCTTCATCACCGCCTTGCGAGGCCTCGCCTCGCACCCTGCAGCGCGCGGCCTCGCCGATGATTGTGCGGTGCTGGAGGTGGGCGGAGAAGCCCTCATCCTCACCCACGACATGATGGTCGAGGGCGTGCACTGGCTGCCAGGGCAGGATCCGGCAGACATCGCATGGAAGCTTCTCGCCACCAACCTTTCGGACCTTGCCGCCAAGGGCGCCGAGCCGCTCGGCGTGCTGCTGGGCTACACCCTCGCCGCCGAGAACACCCGCTTTGCCGAGGGGCTGGGCGAGGCGCTGGCGCATTTCGGCGTGCCGCTGCTGGGCGGGGATACGGTGCGCGGGTCCGGGGCGCAGTCGCTGGGCCTCACCGCGCTGGGCCGCGCCACGCATCGGCCTGTCCCCTCGCGCAGCGGCGCACAGGCCGGAGACGGCATCTGGATCACCGGCCCCGTCGGCGCGGCCATGCTGGGGTTCGAGGCGCTCTCCGCCGGTAACACATCAGCAGACACTTCCGCTTACCGCCGCCCCCTGCCCCGGCTCGCCGAAGGCCGCGCGCTGGCGCCGCTCGTCACCGCGATGATGGACGTATCGGACGGGCTGCTGCTCGATGCGAGCCGAATGGCTGCGGCAAGCGCGGCGACATTTGCGCTCGATCCCACCCTCATACCCCTCCCCGCCGACCTGCCGCCCGAACGCGCCCGCGACGCGCTCAGCTGGGGGGACGACTACGAGCTGCTGTTCACCCTTCCCGCGGGCACCGCGCCACCCTGCCAGGCACATCGCATCGGTATCGTCCTGCCCCTCGGGACCGCAGCTCTGCTCCTCGGCGACACTCCGCCGGAAGGCATGCTCGGCTACGAACATTGCTGAAAAATCACACCTAAAGGCTTGCGGCATGAAAATTATGCACTAGCCTCCCGCCCCGACCCGCGAACGACGGGTACCGGCCGAAAAAGGCCGGTCAATAAAGGGGGTGTCTGTTGTGAGTTTAACCGTAACCGCAATCGTATTGGGGGTCGTGGCCATCATCTATGGCTTCGTCACCAGCCAGCAGGTGCTCGGCGCACCGGCCGGCAATGCCAAGATGCAGGAAATCGCCGCCGCCATCCAGGAAGGTGCGCAAGCCTACCTGAAGCGCCAGTATACCACGATCGGCATCGTCGGCGTCATCATGGCCGTCATCGTCGCTGCCGCGCTCGGGCCCATCTCGGCCGCAGGCTTCGTCATCGGTGCCGTCCTCTCGGGCGTCGCGGGCTTCATCGGCATGAACATTTCGGTGCGTGCCAACGTGCGCACTGCTGCCGCCGCGCAGACGGGCCTGCAGGCCGGCCTCACGCTCGCCTTCCGCGCGGGCGCGATCACCGGCATGCTTGTCGCTGGCCTTGCGCTCCTCGCGATTGCGGGCCTGTTCTGGTATCTCACCGGCCCCGGCGGCTACAGCGTCGGCGGTGAAGACCGCACCGTGGTCCTCGCCCTCACCGGCCTCGCGTTCGGCGCCTCGCTCATCTCGATCTTCGCGCGCCTCGGCGGCGGCATCTTCACCAAGGCGGCAGACGTCGGCGCCGATCTCGTCGGCAAGGTCGAAGCAGGGATCCCCGAAGATGACCCACGCAACCCCGCCGTGATCGCAGACAACGTGGGCGACAACGTCGGCGATTGCGCCGGCATGGCCGCCGACTTGTTCGAGACCTATGTCGTCACCGTCGGCGCGACGATGATCCTCACCGCGCTCCTGCTCAAGAACGCCAGCAACCTGATCGATCTCATGGCGATGCCGCTGCTCATCGGCGGCGTCTGCATCGTCACCTCGATCATCGGCACTTATTTCGTCCGCCTGGGTGGCGGCAAGAACATCATGGGCGCGATGTACAAGGGCTTCCTGGTCACCGCCGTGCTCTCCGTCCCCGCCATCTGGTGGGCGATCAGCCACTCGCTGGGCGGCGATATGGAAGCGCCCATCGGGGATCAGGCCTACACCGGCCGCATCCTGTTCTATTGCGCTTTCCTCGGTCTCGTCATCACCGGCGTGATCATCTGGATCACGGAATACTACACCGGCACCAACTACCGCCCGGTCCGCTCCATCGCCAAGGCCTCCGAAACCGGCCACGGCACCAACGTGATCCAGGGCCTCGCCATCAGCCTTGAATCGACCGCCATGCCCACGCTCGTGATCTGCGCGGGCATCATCATCGCCTTCAAGCTCGCCGGCCTCATGGGCATTGCCTATGCGGCAACCGCGATGCTGGCGCTGGCCGGTATGGTCGTCGCGCTGGACGCTTACGGCCCCGTTACCGACAACGCCGGCGGCATCGCCGAAATGGCCGGTCTCGACGATTCCGTCCGCGAAAAGACCGACGCGCTCGATGCGGTGGGCAACACCACCAAGGCCGTCACCAAGGGCTATGCCATCGGCTCGGCCGGCCTTGCCGCGCTGGTGCTCTTCGCCACCTACACGACCGACCTGCGCGAGTTCTTCCCGGACCTGCAGGTCTCCTTCAGCCTCGAAAACCCCTACGTCATCGTCGGCCTCCTGCTCGGCGCGCTCCTGCCCTACCTCTTCGGAGCTATGGGCATGACCGCGGTGGGCCGCGCCGCTGGCGACGTGGTGAAGGACGTGCGCGACCAGTTCCGCGAAAATCCCGGCATCATGACCTACGATGTGAAGCCGGACTACGCGCGGACCGTCGATCTCGTGACCAAGGCCGCGATCAAGGAAATGATCATCCCGTCGCTGCTGCCGGTGCTCGCACCGATCGTGGTGTACTTCGTGATCGCCGCCGT
>NZ_JAIXPP010000097.1 GCF_027486195.1 Novosphingobium sp. | reverse complement strand
TCGAGATCGGGGCCGAGCAGCTCCGATTCCATGGTGCGGCGGCGCGCGTTCATCCAGTTGACGTTGCCGCGCACGGTGTTGATCTCGCCGTTGTGGGCGATGAACCGGTAGGGGTGCGCCAGCTTCCAGCTGGGGAAGGTGTTGGTCGAGAAGCGCTGGTGGACGAGGCCGAGCGCCGAGACGCAAAGCGGATCACGCAGATCATCGTAGAACGAGCCGACCTGATCGGCGAGCAGCAGGCCCTTGTAGACCACGGTGCGCGACGAGAAGCTGGGCATGTAGAGCTGAGTCACGCCCGGCAGCCCATGCTTTTCGGCCATGGCGGCGAGCGGGTTCTGCGTCTGCTTGCGGATGGCGAGCAGCTTGCGCTCGAACGCGTCCTGATCGGGGCAGTTCTCACCGCGCCGGATGATGCACTGGCGCATCACCGGCATCTGTTCGATCACGGTCTTGCCGAGGCCATCGAGCGTGGTGGGCACATCACGCCAGCCGACGAGGTGCTGGCCTTCCTTGGCGATAAAGCGCTCGAACACCTCGATCACGAAGTCGCGCGCAGGCTCGTCCTGGGGCAGGAAGCACATCGCGACGGCATAGTCACCGGGCGCGGGAAGGTCCTTGCCTTCGCCTTCCGCCCAGCGGCGCAGCAGCGCATCGGGGATCTGGATCAGGATACCCGCGCCATCGCCCAGCAGCGGATCGGCCCCGACCGCGCCGCGGTGATCTAGATTGCGCAGGATTTCAAGCGCTTGCTCGATAATTCCGTGGCTTTTGATGCCTTTGATATGCGCGACGAAGCCGACGCCGCATGCGTCGTGTTCGTTGCGCGGATCGTAAAGGCCCTGAACCTGCGGAAAACCCATCACTTAAATCGCCCTGCACTCGGTCAAATGACGTCGGTTGATACGCCCAGCGCGAATCACGCTGTCCTGAGGACAACGAAAGTTGCGCGGAATCCCCCCATGACTGCAGGAATGTTATTTTGCAACTGCGCTGCGCGAATTGCCCGAAGGGTCCGGCGACGATCCGGCCGGAAATACGGATGCATGGCTCAGCCCGGCTTTGACCGGGCGCTGCCATCGGCCTTGCCGTAGCGTCAGCCGCGGGCAGTCATGCGCTGGAGCGTGGCCAGCGCAGAGCGCAGGGCAGCATCGGCATCGGGTTGCGACGCAAGGGCTGCGGCCGCCGCTGTAGGGGCCGGGGCGGCGGGCTCGGCCGGCCGGAGCGGGACGACAGCTTCAACTGGCGCAGCGACTGACACGGGACGCGTGAACTGCCGCGGTGCGGGGGCAGCATCAGCCTCGCCGCTGGTCGAATCGCCGGCAGCAAGCGCACCGAGGCGGCGCAGAATGCCCTCGCGGGCGGAGCCGAAAGCAGGCGCTTCTTCAGCGCCAGCGACACTGGCGATATGCGGGCGTGAGAAGGGACCGGGCACGGATACGGGCTGGACGGGTACTTCCTTGGCGGCGCGCGGTGCAGATTCGACCGCTGAAGCGGCAGCAGCGGCCTCGGCAGCGTCATCGGCCTTGATCACTGCTTCATTGGCAGCTTTCTGCGCGGCGATGGCGAGGGCGAGGCGTTCGATCAACTGGACGAGGCCAAGGCTTTCGAGCGGCGCTCCGGCGACGGGCGACCATTTGCCGTTCGGCACATCGGGCAGTGCAGCGGCGAAGCCGGCGGGGAGCTGCGGGGTCGCGGCAATCAGCGCGGGCGCGGCGGGGATTGCGGCCGTTTCGGGGGCAGGCGCAGGTTCGGCCGGAAGCTTTGCCACTTCGGTCTCGGCGATTTCTGTTTCGGCGATGTCCGGATCGCCGAGATCGAGCGCGGCGAGATCGAGCGGGCGGATGGCGCCGGTGCCGCCGGGGGTGAATTCGGGAAGCCAGGGGCCTGTCTCGCGCACCGGCTCGCTGTCCGGAAAGCTGCGCTTGCGGCGCAGCAGCGGCTCGGCCAGTTCCGGCTCCGGTTCGGCGGCAGCTTCGACGAGCGGATCGGCAAAGGCTTCGGTCAGCACCAGCGGACGGCGGGGCGGCGCATCGGGGTGCGCATCGCGGGCGCGGACCTTGTAGACGTTGTCTGCCTCAGGCTGCGCGACCGGGACAATTGCTTCCTCGCTGCGGGCTTCGGCAGATCCCGCCGGGCGCAGGCGAAGCCCAAGGGCGAGGCCCAGCGCGGCGCCGAACAGGGCGAGCGCGAAGGCGACCAGCAGATGCGCGGTAAAGCCCAGCGGCGGGGCGGCGGCGGGAACGAGCGCGGGCAATCCGGTCTTGAGCACAACCGCCCCCAGCAGACTGCCGGGAATGGCGAGACTGCCGAGGCCCAGCAGCGCCGCGAACCACACGGCTGCAAGGGCGGGGAACAGGCGATGAGCGGTGACTGGCGTGCTGGAACGCTTGCGGGTGCCCGCGCGGCGGGCACGGCGCGGTGCCTCGTCCAGATCCTGCGGATCGGGCTTCACCCAGTTCGTCGTGGCCTGAACTTTCTGGCGGAACGTACTCATGGCGCGTTTCAGATCCCGGTCGAATGGTACCCCCGGAAAAGCGCGTCCCTGGATCAGGCCGCAGCGCCGGAGATTGCTTGCTTTCGGGTTAACAGGGTTTGGTAAACGGAATCATAACGCGCCGCATTGACGGACCAGTCATGCGCGCGTTCGACGAAGGCGCGGGCGACAGTGCGGCGGGCATCCCACATCGCGCGATCACCCAGCAGCGCGGCCATCGCGGCAGCAAGACCGGCGGGATCATCGGGCGGGAACAAGGTGCCGGTCATCCCGTCCTCGATCAGTTCGCGGTGGCCGCCGACAGCGCTCGCGGCCACGAGCTTGCCTTGGGCCATGGCCTCCAGCGGTTTCAGCGGCGTGACGAGATCGGTGAGTCGCATCGCCTTGCGCGGATAGCAGACGACATCGACGAGCGCGTAGTACCGGTCCACTTCGTGGTGCGGCACGCGGCCGATGAAGTGGATCGCGTGCGCAGCCGGCGATGCGGCAGCCTGGGCGCGCAAGGCCGCTTCTGCCGGGCCGCCGCCGACGAGCAGCAGGCGGGCATCGCTCTGGCGCGCGAGGATCATCGGCATCGCGGCAATGAGATCGTCGAGCCCTTCATAGGGATAGAAGCTGCCGAGGAAGCCGATCACCGGCCCCTCCCCCAGCCCGAGGCTGCGGGCAAACGCGGCATCGCGCTCCAGCGGCTGGCCGAACAGCGCAAGGTCCACGCCATTGGGCATGATCGTGATCTTGGAAGCCGGAACGCCGCGCGTGACGAGATCGCTGCGCAGGCCCTCGCAGATCGTGACAACGGCATTCGCGCCGCGCACCACGCGGTCTTCGAGCGCGCGGGTCAGGCGGTAGCGCAGCGAGCCCTCGCTGCCCGTGCCGTTGCCGACCGCCGCGTCTTCCCAGAAGGCGCGTATCTCGTAGACGACGGGGAGGCCGAGCCGGCGACCGGCGCGCACGGCGGCGAGCCCGCCGAGCGCGGGCGAATGGGCGTGGAGAATCTCGGGACGCCATTCGCGGGCGACGCCCTCGATGCGCTGGGCGAGCGCGCCGATTTCCTGCCATTCGCTGAGGCCCGGAAGACGGGACCGCGGACCGGACGGCGTGCCGGGTGTGCGATAGAACTGCAGCGCGTCATGCGTCTCGGGCTCCTCGCCCGTCAGCGCGGCGGTATGGCGCTGGCCGGTCAGTCCGCGCACTTCGTGCCCCAGCCCTTCCTGCGCCTTCAGGATCGCGCGGGTGCGGAAGGTGTAGCCGCTCTGCAGCGGAAGCGAATGATCGAGGATATGCAGGACCCGGGTCATGCAGATTGCCATGGCACGGCAGGACTTAACGCCGCGTCAACCGAGTTTGCCTAAACAGCAGGATCAGACGGTTCGATCAGGGGCCGGATGTTAAGCCTGGGCATGGCCGCATGATCGATATCTTCACCGTGGTCTTGCCGCATGTGCTGATGGCGATTGCCGTCTGGCGCCTGCTGCACCGCGACGATCTCGATCAGGAACCGACCTTGCCCGGTTTCCGGCGCGGGCCGCTGCAGCGCAAGACGAAGGCGCCACTGCGCGGGGACGGCACCCCCGGTGCTTAATCTCTTCCTCACCGCCTTCGTGACCGCGTTTTTCGCTGCCGGGATCCGGCGGCCGTTCCTGTTCGTGCTGGCCTACGCCTATATCGATATCCTCGCGCCGCAGAAGGTCAGCTGGGGCTTCCTCCAATCGATCCCCATCAGCCTGATCGCCTTCATCGGCGCGGTGACCGCTTGGGCGGTGGCGGACGACAAGACCGGGATACGCTTCTCGCCGCGCCAGTTCCTGCTGCTGATGCTGCTGATCTATTGCGGGCTGACCACCCGCAGCGCCGATTTCCCCGAAGAAGCGCTCGAAAAGTGGAGCTGGGTGTGGAAGGCGCTCGTCTTTGCCCTGTTCCTCCCGCTGACCGTGCGCACGCGGCTGCGGATCGAAGCGCTGGTGCTGGTCATGGTGCTCTCGCTCGGCTGCATCGTGATCGGCGGCGGGATCAAGACGATCGCGTCCGGCGGGGGCGGCTATGGCGAGCTCAGGCTGCTGGTGAACGACAACACCGGCATCTACGAAGGCAGCACGCTGTCGATGGTGGCGGTCGCCACGATCCCGCTGATCGTCTGGCTGGCGCGGTTCGGCACGATCTTTCCGCCCGGCAAACTCGTCACACTGTTCGCGCTGGCGCTGGGCTTCGCATGCTGCCTGATCCCGATCGGCACGCAGACCCGCACCGGCCTGATCTGCCTGGTCATACTCATCGGGCTCTCGCTCCGTTCGGTAAAGCGGCCGCTGCTTTACATCGGGGTCATCGCGGGGCTCGCCTGCGTGGCCGTGCCGTTCCTGCCACAAAGCTATCTCGACCGGATGAACACGATCGAGAACCACAAATCGGACCAATCCGCCTCGACGCGCATGGCGGTGTGGATGTGGACGCTGGACTTCGTGAAGACACGCCCGTTCGGCGGCGGCTTCGATGCATTCCGCCAGAACCGGGTCAGCTATGACACGGTCAAGGCGGAGAACGCCGGCGACAACAACACCGCGATCGAGACGCAGCGGATCGAGGAAAAGGCGCGCGCCTATCATTCGGGCTATTTCGAGATGCTGGGCGAACAGGGCTATCCCGGCCTTGCCATGTGGCTGCTGCTGCATGTCTCCGGCCTGTTCCAGCTTGAGCTGATCCAGCGCCGGCTGCGCCGCAAGACCGATGTGGTCAACCAGGCGGACCGCTCGCTGGCGCTGGCGCTACAATCGGGACATTGCATCTACCTGTTCGGCGCCCTGTTCGTGGGTATCGCGTTCCAGCCCTTCATCTTCATGCTGATCGGCCTCCAGATCGCGCTTGCCATGCAGGTGGCGCGCCGTCTGGCACCCCCGTCGCAGTGGCAGCAGCGCAAGAAGAGCGTGGCGGCGGATGGCAGCGAACCCGCGAATGAGCCGCCCCTGCCCGGGAGCCTCGCACGATGACGGCGCAGCCGCTGCGGCTCGAAGCGCTGACCGGCCTGCGCGGGCTCGCGGCGTGGCTGGTCGTGTTCTACCATATTCGCCTGTCGCTTGCCGCCATCCTGCCCGCCCCGGTGATCGCGGTCCTCGCCAAGGGGTACCTAGCGGTCGATCTGTTCTTCATGCTCTCCGGCTTCGTGCTCTGGCTGACATACGGCGCGCGACTGGCCCGGTTCGAGCCGGCAGAGATCGGCGCCTTCTGGTGGCGCCGCATCGCGCGGATCTGGCCGCTGCATGCGGTGGTCCTCTCAGGCTTTGTCATGCTGGCCATCCTGCTGACGATCACCGGGCGCGATCATGCGGGCTATCCCTTCGGCGAACTGCCGCTTCACGTGGTGCTAATCCAGAACTGGGGCTTCACCGGCGCGCTGGCGTGGAACCACCCGGCCTGGTCGATCAGTACGGAAATGGCGGCCTACCTGCTGTTCCCGCTGCTGGCCGTGGTGGGCCGCCGCGCATGGGGGCCGGCGGGGCTGGTGGCCGGGCTCGGCCTGCTGCTGATGGGGCTTTTCGCGCTGTTTGCCGCGCTGGGCCATTCCAGCCTTGGCGATGCGATCACCTCGCTTGGCCTCGCGCGCTGCCTGATCGAGTTCACCGCCGGGACGCTGGCCGCGCGGCTCTGGCTGCACTGGCGCGGCCTGCCTTCAGCGCAGCGCATCGGCCATGCCTGCGGCGGCGCTGCTGCGGCCACTTGCGGTGCCGGGCTGTGGTTTGCCCTGCCCGAGACGGCGTGGGTGCCGCTTGCGCTGCTGCTGGTGCTGCTGGCGATGGCGCTGGCGGATGGCCGCATCGCGCGCCGGCTCGCCAGCGGCCCGGTGCACTGGCTGGGCGAGGTGAGCTATTCGACGTACTTGTGCCACTTCGGCCTGTTCATCGTGTTCAAGCTGGCCTTTGTCGGCGCGGACCTGCAGCTCAATGTCTGGAAGCTCGCTGTGTTTATCGGCCTGCTCGTCGTGGTCTCGGGCCTCTCGCACGCATGGGTTGAGCTGCCCGCGCAGCGCGCGCTCAATGCGCTGCAACCCCGCCTGAACCGCAACACCGCCCTTTCACGCTGAACGCGCCCGGCAAGAGGCCCCTGAAAGAGCCCTCCCCTGCAAGATGCCTGCAACGAGATTGTTGAACGGTCCGCCACTTGCCGCCATGGGAAGGCAACAGACAATTCTCGCAGCGGGAGACGATGCAATGAAGACGATGGCACCGGGCGCAATCAAGGAGCTGGTCGGCGAAGTGGTGGGCACCTCGGCATGGGTCGAAGTGACGCAGGAGCGGATCAACCAGTTCGCCGAGGCGACCGGCGACTTCCAGTTCATCCACATCGACGAGGAGAAGGCCAAGCTGACGCCGTTTGGCGGGACGATCGCGCACGGATTCCTCACCCTCTCGCTGATCCCGCTGCTGACGATGGAAAGCGATTGCCCGCGCCCCGAAGGCGTGAAAATGGGCGTCAACTACGGCGGCAACAAGACGCGGTTCCTTGCTCCCGTCCGCTCTGGCAAGCGCGTGCGCGGCGTGTTCAAGCTGCTGGAGCTCGACGAAAAGCGCCCCGGCCAGTGGCAGCAGACGATGGAAATCACCGTCGAGATCGAGGGTGAGCCCAAGCCCGCGCTGATCTGCGAATGGATTACCCAGTTCTTCGTGTAAGCGCCCGGACGAGGTGATGGACAAAGTGGCGCAGGATCGCCGTGATCCTGCCCCTTGCCAGCCCCGGTGACAGGATCAACCCGCGAACCAGCATGTCGAGCCGCGGATCGAGGCGGCTTGCAAGGCCATGTTCGACGAGCGCCCGCGCGCGCAATGTCCGACTGGGCACCCGCGCCAGTTCGCGGCGCATGACCTGCGAGCCCAGCCGGTGGATGCGCAGCGCGCGGCGATCGGTCAGGCTCGCCTCGTGGCGGCGGTAGAGATAGAGATCCTCGTCGAGCTTCACGAAATAGAAGCGGCGCGCGGCGCGCAGCCAGAAGTCGTAGTCCTCGATGCCAAACAGCGCCTCGTCATAGCCCGAGAGCGCTCTGGTGACTTCGGCGCGGTAGAGGAAGGCAGCGCCGATGCGATTGCCGAGCAGGAGATCGGCGGCGGGCCCCATTTTCTGGAAGCCGATTACCTCGCCGTTCGCGTCGATCACGCTGAAATCGGCATGGGCAATAGCGACGCCGGGATCAGCATCGAGCGCCGCCACCAGCCGGGCCAGCATGTGCGGGCGGGCGATGTTGTCGTCCGACGTCCAGGTATGGAGCATCCCGCGCGCGGCCGCGAAGCCGGTGTTGAGCGCGCCGGGCAGGCCCTTGTTGGGGCGGTTGGTGATGATCCGCACCCGGCCATCCGCCTGCGCATGGCGCCTGAGGATGCTCGGCGTTTCGTCGGTGGAGCCATCATCAACGCAGATCAGTTCGAAATCGCGGAAGGTTTGGCCGAGGATCGAACCGATTGCCGCATCGAGATAGGCGGCGCCGTTGTGCACCGGCAGCACGACGCTGACGCGCGGCAAAGGTGCTGCGCCCTGCGACCGGGCGCTGCCATCGCCGCCGGAATCAGGACCTGGCGGATCGTCGCCATGGATGTGATGAGATACCATTTCCATGGACGAACAGGTGCCAGACAAATGCAGCACCCGCTTTTCCGGACCGTTGCACTTTGTTTCGGACGCGCGAATCCACCCCGGACAGGGGTCTGCTCAGCCCATGCGTGCCGTTTCAGTACAGAACCGGCGCGGTTTCCGGCTACAAGCGGCCGGTGATCCGCCCCGCCGCCCGGGCAGCGGGGCGGCGGATCAGGCCACCACGCTCAGCTTGCGCGCGGCGCTGTTGCTGCGGATCCAGCCTTCGACCACCGGGGCGATCGAGGTGCGCCAGCGCGAGCCGTTGAAGATGCCGTAGTGGCCGACTTCTGGCGCGAGGTGATACTTCTTGAGCTTTTCCGGAAGGTTCGGCGTGACCTTGAGCGCGGCCTTGGTCTGGCCGATGCCCGAGATATCGTCGCGCTCACCCTCGATGCACAGGATCGCGGTATCGCGAATCGCGGCGAGATCGACGCGGATGCCGCGGTGCACCAGTTCGCCCTTGGGCAGCGCGTGGGTCTGGAACACGACGTCGACGGTCTGGAGGTAGAACTCGGCGGTCATGTCGCACACCGCGCGGTACTCGTCATAGAACGCCTTGGCCGCGTCCGCGCTCTCGCCGTCACCCTGGATGAGGTGCTTGAACAGGCCATAGTGGCTCATCATGTGGCTGCCGAGGTTCATCGACATGAAGCTCGCGAGCTGGACGAAGCCCGGATAGACCTGTCGGCCGGCACCGGGATAGTTGGCCGGGACGGTGGTGATCACGTTGTGCTTGAACCACACGTAGGGCTTGGTGATCGCGTGGTCGTTGACGGCGGTCGGGCTCTCGCGCGTGTCGATCGGGCCGCCCATCATGGTGAGCGTGACCGGGCGGCACGGGTTCTCGCGCACCGCCATCACGCCCGTTGCGGCAAGCGCGGGGACCGAGGGCTGGCACACCGCCATCATGTGCGTGCCGGGGCCGATATGCTCGAGATAGCCGATCAGGTAGTCGATGTATTCGTCGAGATCGAAGCGTCCTTCGGCCATCGGCACGTACTTCGCGTCCGCCCAATCGGTGATGTAGACGACGGAGCGTTCGAGCATGCGCTCCACCGTGCCGCGCAGCAGCGTGGCGTAGTGGCCGCTCATCGGCGCGACGATCAGCAGGCGCGGCGCATCGGCGGGGAGGCCTTCGTGCGTGAACTTGCGCAAGTTGCCGAAGGGCTGCTGGATCTCCACCGTCTCGTTCACCGCGTGGGGCGTGCCATCGACGGTGATGACCTTGAGGCCGAACGTGGGCTTGCCCCGCGGCGCGGCGGCGTGGGCGAACACCTCCAGCGCGGAGGCCATCATCTGCGTGCCGCCAAAGGGCGCCCACGGGTTGCGCGGATCGGCCAGCATCTCGGCACCCATCGATGCCATGGCGCTGCCAGCATTGAGCATGGAGCGCTGGATTTCGTAAGCCTTGTAGAGCACTGCGAACACCTTTTTGTTGTTGCGGAGCCGTACGCTGCTCCGATTGCGCCCAGTGTGCCGCACATCTCGGCCTTGTGCAACGCACCATCGACCCAAGCTGGACGCGAATGCCCCGCTGCCCCCTTTCGGCCCCTCGTCGCATGGGCTAGGGCGGGTGCGATGGACGCCAAAACCGAGAACACCGGCCCCGAAGCTCCGGCTGCCGAAGCCGCACCTGCCGCCCGGCCTGCGCGCACCTTGAGCCCGCTGCGCATGCTGCTGCGCGAAGGCGCGTCCTATCCCAGCGAACTGGCTATTGCGCTCACCGCGCTGCTGATCACATCGGGCGCGACCATCGCGATTCCGGCCAGCTTCAAGTCGATCATCGACAAGGCTTTCGGCAAGGGCGCCAATGCCGAGACGATCAACAGCTCGTTCCGCTGGCTGCTGGTGGTGGTGGTGATTCTGGGCCTCGGCACCGCGGTGCGCTTCTACTATGTCTCGTGGCTGGGCGAGCGCGTGGTGGCGGACATCCGGCTCAAGGTGCAGGGCAATCTTCTCCGCATGCCGCCGAGTTTCTTCGAGACGAACAGTCCGAAGGAAATCTCCTCGCGCATGACCTCGGACACCGCGATCATCGAGCAGGTGGTGGGCACCACTGTTTCCATCGCGCTCAGGAATTCGATCACCGCGCTGGGCGGGCTCGCCTATCTCTTCACGCTGGCCCCGGCGCTCACCGCCGGGCTGCTGGTGGGCATTCCGGTCGTCGTCGGACCGATCGTGTTCTTTGGCTCAAGGCTGCGCAAGGCTTCGCGCTCCAGCCAGGACCGCGTGGCGGATATCGGCGTGCAGATCAGCGAAGTGCTCGGCGCGATGAAGGTGGTGCAGGCCTTCGGGCAGGAAAAGCGCGAGGCGGGCCGGTTTGGCGAGGCGGTGGAACGCACCTTCAGCGCAGCCAAGCGGCGCATCATGATCCGCTCGATCATGACCGCGATCGTGATCGTCCTGGTGTTCGGCGGGATCGCCACGCTGATGTGGCAGGGCGCGGCGGCGGTGGCGAGCGGATCGATCAGCGGCGGCACCATCGCCGCGTTCGTACTGACGGGCGGGATCGTGGCGGGCGCGGTCGGGTCACTCACGGAAGTCTATGGCGATCTGCTGCGCGGTGCGGGCGCGGCGGGGCGACTCAACGAACTGCTGCTCGAACAGCCCGAGATCACCGCACCGGCGCGGCCGCTGCATCTTCCGCAGCCGCCGCGCGGGCAGATCGCCTTCCAGAACGTCTCGTTCCGCTATCCCAGCCGCCCGGAAGTGGCCGCTCTGGAGGACTTCTCGCTGGCGGTGGAGCCGGGCGAGACGGTCGCGATCGTCGGGCCTTCGGGCGCGGGCAAGTCCACGCTCTTCCTGCTGGCCGAGCGGTTCTACGATCCGCATGCGGGCACCGTGCGGATCGACGGCGTGCCGCTGCCGCAGGCGGACCCCGCCGAAGTGCGCGCGCGCATGGCGCTGGTGCCGCAGGAAGGCGTGCTGTTTGCCGCCTCCGCGCGGGACAACCTGCGCTATGGCAACTGGGCCGCAAGCGACGCGCAGATCTGGGAAGCGGCTGAGGCCGCCAATGCCGCTGCGTTCCTGAAGGAGCTGCCGCAGGGGCTCGATACGTTCCTGGGCGAAGATGGCGCGCGGCTTTCGGGCGGGCAGCGCCAGCGCATCGCGATTGCGCGCGCACTGCTGCGCGATGCGCCGATCTTGCTGCTCGATGAAGCCACCAGCGCGCTTGACGCCGAGAGCGAGCGGCTGGTGCAGGACGCGCTCGACCGGCTGATGAAGGCGCGTACCACATTGGTGATTGCGCACCGGCTCGCCACCGTGCGCGCGGCAGACCGCATTATCGTGATGGAAAAGGGCCGCATCGTCGAACAGGGCACGCACACCGCGCTTTCGGCGCAGGACGGGCTCTATGCCCGCCTCGCCCGGCTGCAGTTCGACGGCGCCGAGGCCTGATCAGCCGCCAATCGGTATTACTGGTGGGTGCTGGACAAGCGCAGCGCGATGGCTAGTGTCCCGTAACGGTACATTCGCAATCGATTGGAAATCCTCGAGCCATGTTGAAGCACATCAAGGGCGCGCTCTCCGCTGCCTCGCTGTTTGCGCTGGCCATACCCCTCGCCGCCCATGCCGATACGGCAGCAGCCTCCGCCGAAATCGACGGTTACCGCATCCCGACCTTCGGCGGCTGGGGCGTCAATCCTGCCGATATCAACCCCGCCGTGAAGCCGGGTGACGACTTCTTCGCCTATGTGAACGGCAAGTGGGAGCGCAGCGAGGTGATTCCGCCGCAATATCCCTATAGCGGCGTGGCATTGGCACTCGTGCTGGGCGCGGAAAAGTCGGTCAGGCAGATCGTCGAAGACCTTGTCGCAACGCCGCAGGCCCCCGGCAGCGACGGCCAGCGCATTGCCGACAGCTACCGCGCGTTCCTTGATCAGAGCGCCATCAACGCTGCGGGCATGGCGCCCGCGCAGCCCTATATCGACCGGATCAAGGCCGCAAAGACACGCGCCGACCTTGCCGCGCTGTTTGCGGCGCCGGGCTTTCCCTCGCCAGTTGGTTTTTCGGTGCAGATCGATGCCGAAACGCCGGGCGCCAATGCGGTCTACACCGGGGTCGGCGGGCTCGGCATGCCGGACCGCGATTATTACCTTGTCGACAACGAACGCAACCGCGAGCTGCAGGGCAAGTACCGCGATCTGCTGACCTTCATGCTGGGCAAGGCAGGCTATGTCGATCCGGCCGGGACGGCGGCGAAAGTCTATGACTTCGAACGCAAGATCGCGGTGGTGGACTGGGACAAGGCGGTGCAGCGAAACCCGCTGCTGACGACCAACCGCGTCTCGCGCGATGACCTGGTGGCCATGGGCGGCGCGTTCCCGGTCCTGTCGCTGCTCGAAGGTTCGGGGCTGGGCAAGGTCAATGCGGTGTTCGTGGCCGAGATCCTGCCGAGCGCGGACAAGGCGGCAAAGCTGGGCCTGACCAAGGAGGACCTCGGCAAGCTGGGCGGCGGCTTCCCCGCGCTGATCAAGCTGCTGGGCGAGGAAGACATCGGCACGCTGCAGGCCTGGGCTGCGGCGCATTTCCTGATCACCAATGCCGCCGTGCTGCCGAGCGACATCGATGATGCGCGCTTTGCCTTCTACGGCAAGACGCTGCAGGGCCGCGAGCGCGACCGCCAGCGCTGGCAGCGCGCGCTTTCGGCGGTACAGGGCCAGATGGGCGAAGCGATCGGCAAGGCCTATGTCGAGAAGCACTTCCCGCCTTCGAGCAAGGCGGCGATGGTCACGCTCGTCGGCAATCTGCGGGCGGCGCTGGCCTCCAAGCTCAAGACCCTGGCGTGGATGAGCCCGGCGACGCGCAAGGCCGCGCTGGCCAAGCTGGACGCCTTCACGGTGAAGATCGGCTATCCCGACAAGTTCAAGACCTATGCCGGCATGGACATCAAGCCGGGCCAGCCGCTGGCCAATACGATCGAGGCGGGGCGCTGGGCGTGGCAGGACATGCTGGACGAACTGGGCAAGCCCGTCGACAAGACCAAGTGGCTGATGACGCCGCAGACGGTGAACGCCTATTACCAGCCGACCGCGAACGAGATCGTGTTCCCGGCCGCCTTTCTGCAGCCGCCCTACTTCAATCCGAACGCCGATTCGGCGGTGAACTATGGCGCGGTGGGCGCGACCATCGGCCACGAGATCGGCCACGGGTTCGACGACGAGGGTTCGCGCTATGATGGCACCGGCGCACTCAAGGACTGGTGGACCAAGGCGGACCGCAAGACGTTCGACGCGCTGGGGGCCAAGCTTGCCGCGCAGTACGACAAGGTCTGCCCCTATGATGACGGCAAGACCTGCCACAACGGTCGGCTGACGCTGGGCGAGAACATCGGCGACCTTGCCGGCCTTTCAATGGCCTATACCGCCTACAAGCTTTCGCTGGGCGGCAAGCCTGCCCCGCTGATCGACGGAGTGACCGGCGACCAACGGTTCTTCCTCTCCTACGCGCAATCGTGGCGCGAGAAGATACGCGAGCAGTTGGCGCGCCAGCAGCTCAAGACCGATCCGCACTCGCTGGCAGAAGCGCGGGTCAACGCGGTCGTGCGCAATTTCGATCCCTGGTATGCGGCGTTCAAGGTGAAGCCGGGCGAGAAGCTCTACCTCGCGCCCAAGGACCGCGTGCGGATCTGGTGAGATGACAAAAGTTTAAGCCCCACTTGCGCTTGACAGAATGCTGCGCTGCGGCGACCCCTGCGCGCCATGGATACGACCATCACCGCCATTCTGCTCGGCATTGTCGAGGGGCTTACCGAGTTCATCCCCGTCTCCTCGACCGGGCACCTGATCCTTGCGTCGGAGCTGTTCGGCTATGACGCTAAGACCTGGGAAGTGTTCAACGTGGTGATCCAGCTGCCGGCGGTGATGGCAGTGGTGGTGCTCTATTGGCGCACCTTCATGGACGTTGCGGTGGGCGCACTGCGCGGATCGCGCGAATCGATCGCCTTCGTGCGCAACGTGCTGGCAGCCTTCATTCCGGCGGCCATCGTCGGCGTGCTGCTCAAATCACGCATCGATCTGCTGCTGGAAAATCCGGTGGTGGTCTGCATCGCGCTGATCTTGGGCGGCTTTGCCATCGTGGCGGTGGAGCGGCTGGTCTCGCACCAGACTTACCGTCCGGTGGGCCAGATGCCGCTCGCGCAGGCGATCCGCATCGGCATGATGCAGTGCATCGCGGTGATCCCCGGCGTCTCGCGCTCCGGCGCGACGATCATGGGCGCGCTGGTGATGGGCGAGAACCGCAAGACGGCGGCCGAGTTCAGCTTCTTCCTTGCGGTGCCGACGATGCTCGGCGCGACGGTGAAGCAATTGTGGGACCACCGGCACGAGCTTTCAGCAGGCGCGGGGCCGGTGGGCATGAAGGAAATCGCGATCGGCTCGGTCGTCTCGTTCCTCGTCTCGCTCGTCGTGATCAAGTTCTTCATCGGCTATGTCAGCAAGCGCGGCTTCACGCCGTTTGCCGTGTACCGGATCGTGCTGGGCGCCCTCGGCCTCGCCTGGCTGCTATGGGTTTGAGTTTCACGGCGTAGTCTTACATGCGTGGACGGCGAGAATTGGGTGGTTAGCGGTCGTTCAGGTAACAATTCTCAAGCCGTTGATTTCCATCTCGTAGGTCGGCCCTGAACACCAAAACACTAAAGTGTCGCCTTCGCGGTCTGCGTAGGACGTGTCCTGCCGATCAGAGGGGCTGGGATAAAGAATAACGACCATTGATCCCGGTGAGATTGTCTCGGAAGAAGCCCACGGCTCAACGATCAGCATCAATGGTTCCGAACTGTCGTTCTGGAAGGAGAAACTTTTATCGAGGACGTAGTTATCGATGGCGAATCCATTTGGGCTGCGTCGGTAGGAAGGCTGGCATTTGGCAACTTCTATATGCGCCTCCGCCGCTGCCAACGTGCTGAAGAATCCGAGACTCATCTCGGTGCCGTTGATCGCCCGGTGGCGGAGTAGGAAGACGCTCTCCATCCCGATAAATTACGCCTTTAACGAACGGCCGCAACTGGGCGTAAACTGTCGTTCGAACTTGTCCGCTTGGCCCAGCGCTTTCCCAACCAGGCATGTGCCCGAAGCGCATAACTCCCTTCGTCATTGCGAGCGTAGCGAAGCAATCCAGAGCCACGCAAAGCCGCCCTGGATTGCTTCGCTACGCTCGCAATGACGAAAGGGGGGAGTTTGGGCGCAAGCCGGCCCCCACCGCAGGTTCTAGACCGGCAAAGCCCCGCTCCCGCGCCCGCCGCGCAAGTGATACTCAAGCGTGCCGCGATGCAGCACATCGTCGACATCGATCACCGCGCTGCCGGCATAGGTGAATCCTGCGCCCAGCCCGCGATAGAGCCGGTCGAAATCGCGCTCGACGGTCTGGCGGAAGAGATCGGCGAAGCTTTCGATCACGAAGTAGGTCGGCTGGAGATCATCGATCGCGTAGTCCGTGCGCATAACTCGGTCGACGTGGAGCATGATCCGGTTGGGTGACAGCGCCTCGAGCGCGAACACGGCCTCGGTGGGGCCGGAGAGGATGCCCGCGCCATAGGCCCTCAGGCCATCAGCCTCCATGATCAGGCCGAATTCGACCGTGTACCAGTAAAGCGCGCCGAGCGCCTTCAAACGGTTGTAGCGCATCGCCTTCCACCCGGCGCGGCCGTATTCCTGCATGTAATCGGCAAAGACCGGATCGGTGAGCATCGGCACATGGCCGAACACATCGTGGAAGACGTCCGGCTCCTCGATATAGTCGAAGCGTTCGCGCGGGCGGATGAAATTGCCGGCGGGAAAGCGGCGATTGGCGAGGTGCCAGAAGAACACATGATCGGGGATCAGCATCGGCACCGGCACGACACTCCAGCCGGTGAGCGCGCCCAGCTCTGCCGAGAGCCGCGCGAAATCGGGCACGCCGCCGCGCCCGAGATCGAGCCGGTCGAGCCCCTTGAGGAAGGCAGTCGCGGCACGGCCGGGCAGGATCTGCATCTGGCGGGCGAAGAGATCGTCCCACACGCGGTGCTCGTCCGCCGAGTAATCCGTCTGATGCGGTTCGAGCCAATCCTCACCGACATGCGGCGGACGCTGCAGCGGCGCGGTGAAGAGGCCGGCAGGCAGTTCGGGGAGCCGCGTGAAATCGGCTGCGAGTTCGATGAGGTCGGACATGGTTTCAATTGCAACTTTTAGCAGGTCCGCCCACCCCGCGCAATCGGCAGCGATTGCCAAAGCGGCAGGGGTGCGACAGTCTGCCCTTCCAGAGCGAGAGGAACTGCCGTGAGTAAGGACGCATTGGGCCGCAAGGACTACGAAGAAGCGCTCGAGGCGATGCAGGCCGAGCTCACCGCGATGGCGGGCTGGGCGCGGCAATGCGGCGCGCGGATCCTCGTGATCCTCGAAGGGCGCGATACGGCGGGCAAGACCGGCGCGATCAACGCGATCTCGCAGAAGCTCAACCCACGGCAGGTGCGCACTGTCGCCCTGCCATCACCGACCGACCGGGAAAAGACGCAGTGGTACTTCCAGCGCTATGTGCCGCATCTGCCAGCGGGCGGCGAAATCGTGCTGTTCGACCGCAGCTGGTACAACCGGGCGGGGGTCGAGAAGGTCATGGGCTTTGCCACGGAAGCGCAGGTTGCGGCCTTTCTGGACGCGGCGCCAACGTTCGAGCGGATGCTGGTCGATGATGGGCTGCTGCTGTTCAAGTACTGGCTCACCTGCGATCAGGAGGAGCAGGAAGAGCGGCTGGCCGAGCGGCACGACGATCCCACCAAGCGCTGGAAGATCTCGCCCATCGACGTCGCCGCGCGCGGCAAGTACCGGGCCTATACCGAAGCGCGCGAAGCGATGCTGCAGGCGACGCACACCAAGCACGCGCCGTGGACCCTCGTGGATTTCAACGATCAGCGCCGGGGGCGGCTGACGTTGGTGCGCGATCTGCTGGACCGGCTGCCGATCAAGCAGGTGGAGGAGACGGTTCCGGGGTTGCCGCCGCTGGCCGAACCGTGCGCGAAGGAGCATTTCGGGGTGCTCAAACCTCTGAGGCCCTATCCCGACGCTTGACTTTTGCGCGATTCGCTCACAACGACCGGCCCCTGTCTGGCGGCGTGGCAACGCGCCGCCGTATTCGTTTTTATGCGCGCTTTCGTGTTTCTGGCGCAAGTTCAGGATAAAGCCATGGCCAAGCCCACTACCGTCAAGATCCGCCTGGTCTCGACCGCCGACACCGGCTTCTTCTATGTGACGAAGAAGAACCCGCGCAACACCACCGAGAAGATGGTG
>NZ_JAIXPP010000128.1 GCF_027486195.1 Novosphingobium sp. | reverse complement strand
GCGGCAACCATCATCGGGGTTTTGACGTAGCCCGGATGGACCGAATTGGCACGGATGTTCTGGTCGCCGTATTCGACGGCAACCTGCTTGGTCATGCCGCGCACCGCGAACTTGCTGCCAGCATAGGCGAGATTGGGTGTGCCGACATTGGCGATCATGCCCGAGGTCGAGGAGATGTTCACGATCGAGCCGCCGCCGCTGGCGACCATCGAGGGCAGGACCGCGCGCATGCCCAGAAACACGCCAGTCTGGTTGACCGCGCAGACATGCGCAAAATCGGCCGCTGAAAGGTCGGCCGTCTTGGCGATCGTGCCGATGATCCCGGCATTGTTGACCAGCACGGTGACCCGACCAAAGCGGGCTTCTCCTGCTGCGACGACTTCTGCCCAGTCGGCTTCGCTGGCGACATCGTGCTTCACAAACATGGCTTGGCTGCCCAGCGCCTCGGCCAGCGCTTCGCCAGCTACGGCGTTTACGTCGGTGAGGATCACGCTGGCGCCTTCGGCAACAAAGGCCTTTGCGTGGGCTTCACCCATGCCTTGCGACGCACCCGTGATGATGGCGACCTTGCCTGACAATCTACCCATGACATCTCTCCACTTTGCCGGGCGCTTGCTCGCCTGATTGGCCAACGGGTTTATCCCGCATTGGTTTGATGGAGCGGCTCGGTCAGAAGCGGTGGTTCCTACGTGGCTTCGACGCCCACTTTTCGGATGCCTACGCTGTTGCCCGATCGATATGTGCGCTTACCATCTACTGCCACGATGAATATCGTTCACTGGTGTAATGTCAATGCCGTCGACATTGGGTGAGGGTCCATTTGTTCTGCGGCAGCAGGCCGAAGCAGGTCGGGTATTGCATTTATGGAACCGTGGTCTTGCCCTGGCGCCGTCCGCTCTGACTTACCAGAAATCTCACTTAGCAATTGATTAAATGCAATAAAATTTATGACTTTTGCCGACTTTGGGCACCCTCCTCGTTGCGGACTTCATGCTGGAATGCTGGGCTAGAGCAACAGTGGCGAGCTGGAGATCGCCGATTTTCAACTACAGTGTTGACAGGCCCAAGGTCCGAATCTATCAAGTGAACTGGCTAACTAAATCCGTTCGGGCGGGAATGATCCCCGACGCCGTTGCCAAGCCCGACATACCGGGCGGGCAAGGCGGCAAAGGCAGAATCCGAAGCATTCAAGGGAAGGGGATTTCCATGACCAAGCATAAGATTGGCATTGCATCCGCGTTGACAGCACTCGCTCTGGCAAATGCGACCGCTGCATACGCTCAGGCGGCGCAAGACGGGGCAGCTGCTAGCGATCCGTCGGGCGAGATCATCGTGACCGCGCAGCGCCGCGCCGAAGCGCTGGAGCGCACGCCCGTGGCCATCTCCGTGGTCAGCGGTGAAGCCCTTGCCAAGCGGGCAATCGTTACCGAAGCCGATCTTCAGGCCGCCAGTCCGGGCCTGATCATCCGCGCGGGTTACAACTCGAACCAGCTTAACTATGCCTTGCGTGGCCAGTCGCTCGATGCCTTCAGCGATACGCGCCCGGGTGTTCTGCCCTATTTCAACGAAATCCAGCTCGACGGTGTCGGCGGCGGTTCTTCGGCATTCTATGACCTGCAATCGGTGCAGGTGCTGAAGGGGCCTCAGGGCACGCTGTTCGGCCGCAATTCAACTGGCGGTGCCGTGCTCTTCACGTCGGTCAAACCGGACGAGAACTTTGGCGGGTACTTCAGCGGGCGCGTCGGCAACTATAAGTCCTATCAGCTTGAAGGCGCACTCAACGTGCCGCTGGCCGGTGACAGAGTGCTCGCTCGTGTGGCCGGGTTCTATGAAAAGCGCGATGGCTATCAGCGCAACCTGTTCAACAATACGCGCGCCGGCAATGTCGATCGCTATGGTCTGCGCGGCAGCCTCACCTTCAAGCTTTCCGACACGATCAAGAACGAACTCGTGGTCGACTATCTGCATTCCGGCGGCAACAGCCTGAGCGGGTTGATCGACAGCCTTGAGCCAACCGGGCTAATTCCGCTCATCGCACTGACCAATTTTGGCAATCAGGCGCAGTACAATTTCCTGATCAACGCGTTCACCGGCGGCGCCGCTGGCTGCAACGACACGACGAACAACTGCGCTGCCGCCTATGCTGCCGCCAACCCCAAGCTCGATCCCGGTGGTCTCGCGTCGTATCTGGCGACGCAGAAGGCACGTGGTCCTTACCAGATCGAATCTGATGGCCCGGCAGAGTATCGCGGCCGCAACATCATCATCTCCAACATCACCTCGTTCGAGGTCGCGCCGGATACCAAGATCCGCAACATCTTCGGCTACACCTATCTCCAGAATGGCATCAGGGGCGATATCGACGGCACGCCATTCGGCATCGATGACAACGGCGATGGCGGCAAGAACGACGACACGCGGCAGTATTCCGAAGAACTGCAGTTGGTCGGCAAAGCGTTCGGCGGAAATCTCGATTACGTGATCGGCGGCTTCCTCAGCCACGAAACCAACGTGAACGTGACGACCAGCCTTTTGCTGCAGTTCCCCCCGCTCACTTCGCGGACCAACTACAACAAGCTGACCACGCGCGACATGATCGCGGGCTATGCGCAGGGCACCTATGATCTGAGCGAGGCAACAGGCCTAGAAGGCCTCGGCATGACGATCGGCGCGCGTTACACGCACGAGAAGATCAAGTTCGATACGCTTGCGGCAGACACGGCCTTCAACGAGCCGCCAGCAGTCCAGGCGACGTTCGATTTCAATCAGCGCAAGTCCTTTGGTAATCTCAGCTGGACACTCGGTCTCCAGTATCAGGTCAATCCAAACTTGCTGATCTATCTTGCCTCGCGCCGCAGTTACAAGAACGGAGGCTACAACGGCATCCAGAATCCCAAGCCCGGTCTCGGTTCCGCTGGTGGCAATGAATATGGGCTCGAAACCCTGACCGACGCCGAAATCGGTATCAAGTATCGCGGCCAGATGGGCGGTGTTCCAGTCCAGTTCAATCTGGCTGGATATCAGAACTGGATCAAGGACGGGCAGCGCGTGGCCTACACGCTGCTGGGTTCAACGCCAGCTGCGGTAACCGTCAATGTTCCGTTCTCTAAGATCACCGGCTTTGAATTTGATGGTTCGATCCGGCCCGCATCCTGGCTGAACTTGGGTGGATCGCTGAACTACACCAATGCCCGTTTCACCGACAATCTCGTTTCCATAGGTGGCGGCGTGCCGGTCCCGTTCGCGACTTATCCTGATACGCCGAAATGGACGGGCTCGGCGTTCGGTGAAGTGACGGTCCCGGTTCGTGATTCGATGGAAGTCAGCTTGCGGTCGGATCTTTATGCTCAGTCGTTGTTCTGGTTCGCATCTACTGGAAACCGCAGCCCTGGCGCAAATATCAAGGGTTATACGCTGGTGAACTTCCGCCTCGGTCTGGCGGACACCAAGGCGGGTTGGTCGCTGTCAGCCAACCTCAAGAACGCCTTCAACCAGGTCTACTATGTGGGCGGTATTGCCACCGGAGAGTTGTTCCAGTTCAACACGGTGGTTCCGGGTGCGCCGCGCACGTTCATGGCCGAGCTGCGCTACAAGTTCTAAGGTCAAGGCCGGGTGGGTTCCCTCATCCGCCCGGCCCACGAAGCCCCGGACACAACGGGGCAAAGTCGAACGATATCAACCAGGAGAACACCGATGTCTGGCAAGCTTCGCTTTGGCGCTTTCTGCGGTCCCCACCATCCGCTGAACGAGAACCCGACGCTGACCTTGCAGCGCGATCTCGAGTTGGCGGAGCACCTCGAGTACCTTGGCTTTGACGAGCTGTGGTATGGCGAGCACCATTCGGCCGGGTGGGAGCTGATCGCCAGCCCCGAAGTGATGATCGCGGCAGCGGCCGAGCGGACCAAGCGCATCAAGCTGGGCTCGGCAGTGACCTCGGTACCCTATCACCATCCGCTGATGATCGCCGAGCGCTATAGCCAGCTCGATCACATGACTCGTGGCCGTGTGATGCTCGGCATGGGGCCAGGTTCGCTGGCCTCCGATGCCAAGATGATGGGCATTCCCGTCGCCAAGCAGCGCGACATGATGGACGAAGGCATTGACGTGCTCGTCCGTCTGCTGCGCGGTGAGACCGTAACGGCCAAGACCGACTGGTTCACGCTCGACAACGCGCGCATCCATATGACCCCCTATTCCCGGCCCGGGATTGAAATGATCGCGGCCAGCACCGTTTCCCCCACCGGCTCGCGCGCGTCGGGGCGCAACGGGATCGGCATGCTGTCGTTTGGCGCCACATCCGGTGGTGCGTTTGATGCGCTCTCGGCCAACTGGAACATCGCCGAGGATGTGGCCAAAGCCAGTGGCAAGACTATTGATCGCAAGAACTGGCGATTGGTTGCGCCGATGCATATTGCACCGACGCGTGAACAGGCCCGCAAAGAGGTCGAGTTCGGCGTCGAAGGCTGGGCCGACTACCTGCGCAACGTGGCAGCCTTGCCGATCGTTCCGGGTGGCGGCGATGTCATCGATGCGCTGATGAGCTCGCACATGGCGGTGATCGGCACGCCCGACGACGCCGTGGCGCAGATCAAGCGGCTGCAGGCACAGTCGGGCGGGTTCGGCACGCTGGTGCTGTTTGCCCACAACTGGGCCGATTGGACCGAAACCAAGCGCTCCTACGAGATGTTTGCCCGTTTCGTCATGCCGCAAGTCGACGATATGATCGACAACCGCGCCGTGTCGGAAGCCGAATGCCGCGCCAACCGGCCCGAACTGGCGGGACAGATTGGTGCCGCCATCCAGGACCGCATCCAGCGCCATATCGACGAGCATGGCCAAAAGGACATCGCGCCCGAACTCATCGCCGCGTTGCCTCCAAAAGCCTGACCCGAGGGGAAGGTTGCGGGCAGAGCGGTTGGCTCTGCCCAGCGCATTGGCAGCAAGAGCGAGACGCGCCCATGGATCTGTTCATCAAGCATTATGGGCTGCGGGCAACGGAAGGCGCCGTTTCGGCCTTGCGAGCGGAGCTCGGTCACCTCTCGCAGCGGATTGCCGAGCTTGATGGCGTGGTCGGGGTCGATCTCTTGCAAGACGAGGCGGATGCCAATCGCTTCATTTTCATCGAGCGCTGGCAATCGGCGGCAGTTTATGCCGAGGGCAGCCAGTTGCTCGACAAGGCGGTGTTCAAAGCCGTGTTTGCTCATCTTGGCGCGCCGCCCGAAGTTGCAACGCTGAAAGCGCTTGGCGCGGGCGGGGCTTGATTCGGCAGAACGCTTAAGCAGCAGCCAGTTCAAGCACCCCGCTGGCGCCGCCCACATAGGCCGGGATTGCACTGCTAAGCGTTACCGCATGGTCAAGTTGAAGCATCTCGACCGGCGAGAGTTTCGCCGCCATCTGGCCGATTTCAGGTGCCAATGATTGGAGGGCCGTGGTCAGATCCAGATTCTCGGGCATGGCAGAGACGACGAGCCGCGCGATCGCCTCGCTGGCAACGATCACCGCCGGCGAAAGCGTGCCTTCCCGGCTGGCCTTGTCATAGGCCTGCTTGCCCAGGAACATGGTTCGGATCATGTTTCGCGGCTCAGGACGCTGGATCAGGTGGGCAAACATCGACATTTCTGCACGGATTGCGCCATCAATCGGCTGCATCAGTCCAAACTCGACGCAATCGAGGATCGCGAGCGGGGCTGGTTCATGGCCGAGCATT
>NZ_JAIXPP010000108.1 GCF_027486195.1 Novosphingobium sp. | reverse complement strand
TGTGAAAGCGTTCGTGCCATCCATGCTGGCCTCCTGTCACCAGCAGGAAGTCTGAATCACAACGAGCCCGCAAAGGGAATCCCAATCGATTCAGAACGTGTGGAAACCGCTCTAGCTGACATCATTCGGGCGCTGCGCCGCCAAACGCAGCAAAGTCGCGGATTTCTGCCCAGTACAGAACACCGGGCTCCCGGGTACGGTGTGCCTACTTTCCCCCTTCCAGAATAGTTGTTTGGGGCTCGCGGAAGGACTGACAATCGGGATCAGGACGGCAGGACTAGCGGGATCTCCGGTTGCCCTCAGGCGCAGGCCTGTTGGTACCGCAAGTGTACCACCTGACCACCACTTCACGGCGGCGCGTGGCGCTCGATGCCCCCGCGATGCCGATTGTGGCTCAAGCACAGATAAGGCCCCGGCAGATCGGTCTGCAGGGGCCTTGTTCGAGCGGGATGAGCCCTTCAATCCTCGTCGATGTCGGGAGCGCTCTCGCCGGAGGAGATACGGCCATTGGTCAGGAAGTCGACCTTGTCCGCGATGATCTCGCAGCCGTAGCGCTTGGTGCCGGACTGGTCCTCCCACTGCGTGTAGCGGATGCGGCCCTCGACCGTCACCAGCTGCCCTTTGCGGCAGAACTTGGCGACGTTTGCATTGAGGCCGTTGTCGCAGGTAATTCGGTAGAACTCTCTGTCCTTGGCAGGCTTACACTTAACGCGGTTCCACTTTCGCGCGCAATCTGGCCAGCCTTGACCTTGCGGGCTCACCAATCAAACAGAAGAGCTGATCTATCGTGACTACCACGCAGGCAAACTGCCGACTAGGTGCGCCCCAGAATCATTCGTGTGCTTAAGGAAATCGACAGAGTAGAGTCCGGGTCCAATTGCGTCACTGGGAGCGCATTCACCAATCGCCCTAAATCGGCCGCAGGCGCGCCATTGCCCAGGGTTATGACCGCGTACGGCCTGTTCACCGTCGCTGCCATTCCTCACCGATTCTGGAATATGCGCAAATCGCGCGGATGTGGTTCACGCGGCGTTAAATCCGGCCACTACCGCTGCACGCAGCAGGTATATCCGCCCGGCGTCGACCCGTAGCGGGATGGTGGGCACACAGCCCTTGTCCTCCCCCAGCGCCTCGCCGGTCCTAAGCGAGATGTTCCAGCCATGCAGTGGGCACGTGACAACATTACCATGAATAATACCTTGGGACAGCGGGCCTGCCTTGTGCGGGCATTTGTTGATCAGAGCGAAGAACTCGTTAGCCAAGGTGCGGAACACAGCAATTTCCTCGGCGCCAACCACAGGCAATGTGCGGGCATTGCCGGGGGAAACTTGATCCACCGGGCCAATGTCGAGCCAGTCGCCAATCATTCGACATGTTCCGTTAGAAGAGGGCGGATTTCGGCCATGTGGCTGTGCAGTTCGGCATCCTCTCCCGCCACGCGCTTCGCCCAGGGATCATCCTGCATGAATGTCTGCGAAAAGCGGAACCGGTGCGCCAGAGACGCGATCGTGCCCGGATCATCGAACAACGCCGCTTTGACACGATCAATCCCTACGCGCTCGACCCACGGGGCAGTGCGTTCCAGATAGTGCGCCTGTTCGCGGTAGAGCTGGATAAACGCGGCGCACACGTCCATGGCTTCCTCCTCGGTCGCAACCTTGCAAAGCAGGTCGGTAACACGGACCTTCATCCCCCCATTCCCGCCGACATGCAGTTCATAGCCGCTGTCCACGCAGACCACGCCGAAGTCCTTGATCGTGGCTTCCGCGCAGTTGCGCGGGCAGCCCGAAACCGCGATCTTGAACTTGTGAGGCATCCATGAGCCCCATGTCATCCGTTCGATCTTCACGCCAAGCCCGGTCGAATCCTGCGTGCCGAACCGGCACCATTCGCTGCCCACACAGGTCTTCACCGTGCGCAACGATTTGCCATAGGCGTGGCCGGACACCATTCCCGCGGCATTAAGGTCGGCCCAGACCGCGGGCAAGTCCTCCTTGCGGATCCCGAAAATGTCGAGCCGCTGACCGCCGGTCACCTTGACCATGGGTGCGTTGTACTTCTCCACCACATCGGCAATCGCGCGCAGCTCGCGCGGATTGGTGAGGCCGCCCCACATGCGCGGCACCACCGAATAGGTGCCGTCCTTCTGGATATTGGCGTGCATCCGCTCGTTCACGAAGCGGCTCTGCTGATCGTCTTTGTATTCGCCTGGCCAAGCGCACAGGAGATAATAGTTGAGTGCCGGACGGCACGAGGCGCAGCCGTCGGGCGTGGACCAGTGCAGTTCCTGCATCAGCTGTGGAATGGCACGAAGCTGCCTTTCGAGGATCAAGCGGCGCACGTCGTCGTGGCTGAAGCGAGTGCATTTGCACACTGTCTTCGGCCCGGATTGCACTTCGCCGCCAAGCGTCAGCGCGAGCAGGGTTTCGACCTGACCGGTGCACGAGCCGCAGCTCGCCGAGGCTTTGCAAGAGCTGCGCACCGCATCAAGGCTGCGAGCCCCCGCGCTGATCGCGGCGATGACTCTGCCTTTGGAAACGCCGTTGCAACCACAGATTTCCGCGTCTGCAGAAAGGGCGGCAACTGCACCGCTAGGGTCAGCGAGGGCGCCCCTGGCAACAAAAGCCTGGCCGAAAATCAGCGCCTCGCGGATGCCCGATATGTCTTCGGCTTTGCGCAGCAGGTCGAAGTACCAAGCGCCGTCGATGGTATCGCCATACAGCACCGCGCCTACCACGCGGTCGTCTCTCACCACCAAGCGCTTGTAAATGCCGCGCGCGGCATCGCGCAGCACGATGTCCTCGGCCCCGCCACCGCCGGAAAAATCGCCTGCAGAAAATAGTTCGATGCCGGATACCTTAAGTTTCGTCGAGGTGACCGATCCTGCGTAACCGGTGGGCTTGTCGGTGGCGTAATCGGCCATTGCGCGGCACATTTCCCACAGCGGCGCGACGAGGCCGTAGCAAGCCCCGCGGTGCTGCACGCATTCGCCCACAGCCAGAATCGCAGTATCCGAGGTGACCATGTGATCATCCACCAGGATGCCGCGTTCAACATCGAGCCCGGCGGCTTTGGCTAGAGCAGTCGCGGAGCGGATGCCGATGGCCATGACCACGATCTGCGCCGGGAACTCGCGCCCGTCCTTGAGTCTCACACCGGTGACGTGCCCGTCGCTGCCCAAAATCTCGGCGGTATCGCCGCTGGTCACGATGGTTTGGCCGCGCCGTTCGAGTTCGACCTTGAGCAGCCAGCCTGCCGCCTCGTCCAGCTGCCGTTCCATCAATGTCGGCATGATGTGGACCACAGTTACCGCCATGCCGCGCAATGAGAGGCCATGAGCAGCCTCAAGGCCCAGCAAGCCGCCGCCGATCACAACTGCCGCGCCCCCGCCGGCAGCCTTTCCAGCATCGGCTGCAGCGATCATCCGGGCCACATCATCGAGATCACGGAACGTGATGACTCCGGCCAGATCGCGCCCCGGCACTGGAATGACGAGCGGATCGGAACCGGTCGCAATCAGCAGCCGGTCGTAAATCTCGGTCCGGCCCGAGCGAGCGGTAACGGTGCGGTTGACGCGGTCGATTGCGGTGACCCGATCGCCCGCCACCAGCGTGATCGCATTATTGGCGTACCACGCAGCATCGTTGATGACGATTTCATCGAAGGTCTTTTCGCCCGCCAATACGGACGAGAGCATGATCCGGTTGTAATTGACACGCGGCTCGGCCCCGAAAATCGTAACGCTGTAGCGCGCTGGATCGCGGGCGAGGATTTCCTCCACTGCGCGGCACCCGGCCATGCCGTTGCCGATCACGACCAGCCGTTCGCGCAACGGCGCTTCGAAGGTTTGCTCGCTTAATGTGTTCAGGGCAGTCAAGTGGGGGCTTCCCTTGGCAGAGTTTGTCGCGATCGGGCCACTTGCATGCCTATGCGAAAAACTTACTGTACACTTGTTTACTGATTATGATATCGCAATGCTCAGGTCAATAGGTGCACAAACCAGTGGCTATGGGATGGTTGGGTCAAGTATGCGCGCTGGTCTCGACCGAAGGCAAACAGCACGTCGGGATTGGCATGCCCAGGGGCGTCTGGCCGTGCACTTACGACATGCGCGGCGAGGCGCAACCGACGCTATCTTGGGCGCGACCATGAGGCGATCCGTAACCGCCAATGATGACAAGGAACTGATCCGATGAAGGCAACTGCTGCCGTTCTCAACCAGCCCAACGGCCCGTTCTCCATTGAGGCAGTCGACGTGGCGCAGCCGCAAGCCGGCGAAGTCCGCGTCGCCATCAAGGCAGCGGGCATCTGCCATACCGATCTGGTGGTCGCCTCGGGCGCGATGGGGCTGCAGTTCCCCGCCATTCTCGGCCACGAGGGCGCCGGCATCGTGGATGCAGTCGGCGAAGGTGTGACCGGCGTGAAGCCGGGAGACAAGGTGTTGCTTACGTTTAATTCGTGCGGCGCATGCAAGCCGTGCGAGCGCCATGAACCAGCCTATTGCAGCAACTTCGTGCCGCTCAACATGATTGCTTCGCGCGGCGACGGATCAAGCCGCGTAACCCGCGATGGGAAGCAGATTTCAGACAACTTCTTCGGCCAGTCATCCTTCGCGTCGCTCGCAATCGCGAACGAGCGCAACGTACTCAAGGTTGATGACGACACCGATCTCGCGGTCCTTGCGCCGCTGGGTTGCGGTATCCAGACTGGCGTGGGCGGCGTCCTGCGCTCTCTCGGAGCAAAGGCAGGCGAAGCACTCGTAGTGCTCGGTGCGGGTGCCGTTGGTCTCTCCGCTGTGTTGGGTGGACAGATTGCCGGATGCGCGACGATCATCGTGATCGAGCCGCAGGAGGGCCGCCGCACGCTGGCATTGCAGCTCGGTGCAACCCATGTGCTCGACGGACAAGGCGATATGGCCACTGCGGTTCGGGGCATCATTCCCGAAGGCGCGGACATGGTGATCGACACCAGCGGCTTTATGCCGGT
>NZ_JAIXPP010000126.1 GCF_027486195.1 Novosphingobium sp. | reverse complement strand
GATCATGCGCAGCGCATCATCGAAGCCCGGCTGCTCGATGTAGCCAGTCGGCTCGCAATTGACGCCGCCGAAGGGTGTGCCGCCATCGAGTTCGATCTCGATATTGCGGATGCCGATCGTTGGGAACACGACGTGGTTGTAGCTCGGGTTAGCTGTCGATCCCGCCGAGCTTGTGAGAAAGCTGCGCGAGGCATACTGCCCGTTTACGATCAGCCGCCACTTGGCCGTGCCGTAGGTCAGGAAGTCGAACTTGGTCCCGAAGTGCTGGAAACGAACGCGCTGGCCGTACTGGGTCTTGCCGCTGCCGTTGATGTTGCCGCCGCTCGGTGTCGTGCCGATGCCGCGTGTCACCGCGCTCAGATAGGTCATCGTCGGAAGCCCGCCCGTCACGACCGGAACGCCGCCGAACAGACCAAAGTCGTTGTTGGCCAGCACGCCGCCGCTCGCGGGCCGGAACTGGCGGGTGAGCGAGGAATCAATGGTCGCATCGGCGGTCATCGTCGGCGGCGAGGCCATGACCGGATTATCCCATGGATTGGAGACAGCCGCTGCCGCCGCCAGCGCGCGAAGGCGCCGCAGCGTCCCCGCCGATGGCGTGGCGATTGCCGCGCGCATCGCGTTTGTGTCGGGATGGTTGAGGCGGATCAAGTCGAACTCGGACATGAGATTATCGGCTTCGTCGGTGATGACAACACGCGCACCACCCGGCAGAGCCTTCATGGATTGCCCTGCTGTCGCCGACCCCAGCGCCAGCGGACGCATCGCATTTATGTCAGGATGGTCGAACAGGGCCTGCGTAATCTCGAACAGCGGGTTATCGCTTTCGTCCGTCGCAACGATGCGCGGGCCGCCTGGGATAGTTACAAACATGCCCGCAAAGATTTGACTGTCGAGATCGCCAATGCGCAGCCAGGCTGCTCCATCATATCGATATCGGCCGGCGTTGGGGATTTGTGCCCCAACGACTGCGGCGCCTCCACCCAGCGCAAATTCCCCGGCCGCAGCGGCGTGGGTTGCGGTATCTGAAACACGGACAGTTGCAGGATCTCCAGCCGACATGCTCGTGGCGGCCAGCAGATCTGCCCGCGTACCAAACGGGACAGCATTGAAGGACCTGACTTGCGAAAGGTTAGCGGCCGCGGCAGCTGCTTCTGCCGCAGCCTTCGTTGCAACGGACAAGGTTTCGAACTGGGTCCAGGCTCCCGCCCCGCTCGCCCCCGTTTTACGGTACCAACCGTTGAGCAAAGGTGAGGGGTCGTTGAAGACCAGCGCAACCTTGTCGGCGGCGTAAGCCAGGTCCGCATCGAGCAAGGCCTTCGAGGTCTTGCACAAATCGGTGCTGATCAGCTTTGCGACGAGCTTCCGGAATGAAAGCTTCTGCAGTGGGCCACCGGGTGAGAAGACGACCGAGAACAGGTCATCGGAAGGCGCCGTACGCTCACCCAGCTGATCCGGGCTGACTGTCTGAAGTGGCTCCGTCATGCGCGGCCCAGCCGATCAGCGCGGGCCAGCCAGCCACGCAGATAACGCTTCTGGGCCGGGAAGCGGCGAACGATCGCCCGGTACCGCTCGCGCACGGCCTCCCGGTAGGCTGTGACCAGAGCAGGCATGGCGAGTGCGTTGAAGTGCAGTATCTCACGCATCGCCGTGCGCGTCTTCTCGCCGATCGCGCCGTCCACCTTGAGCATGGCGACACGCGTCTTGCTGGCCGGCATCAGCAGGATGCAGTTGTTGATCGCCCGCTGCAGCAGCTTTCGCGCGGCGAGGGCACCGCCGTTGACGGCCTGATCGAACAGCATCTCGCCGATCGGCGCCGTAAACGTGTCCGATTGCAGCGGCTGCCAGAAGCACCGGTGGTAGAGGTAGACCGCATCGCCGACGGTGAGCGCGCGGATATCCGCGCCGTCGATATCGCCGTCGAAGTCGAGATCGAAGTCAGCCTTGCCGTCGCCGTCCTCATCGAACGCGCCCTCAGCGGCAAGGAAGCGCAGCGACACGCCGTACTTGGTCTCGCCGCCCCGATCGAGCGGGTCGTTCGCATGCCCGCCCTCGATGTCGAGCAGCTCGCGCACGGCGGCAGCGTAGCGGGAGGAATAGCCCTGCACGACGATGGCTTCGTCGACGCCGGCGTTGGTGACTGGGGAAGTGCTGGTCATGCCGCCCGGATAGGGTGGCGGGTGCTCGGCGCGTTATATGCCGATTGACAGCAGCGCCGTCAGAACATGTCGATCTGGCGAGGATCAATCGGGCGGGCGCGCCGCACGCGCCGTATGGCCGGCGCGGCTGACTCGAGCAGGCGATACACCTGCCGCTCGGTAATATGCAATCTCTCGGCGATGGCCTGCCGCGTCATGCCCTGCGCGGCGAGGCTGTGGACCATGCGCCGCTCCACTTCGCGCACCGGCATCGGGATCGTGGTGCGGTAGAGCGCATCGCAGAGCCGCGCCGCCAGATCCTCGCCGATCGCCTCGGCAATGCGCGGGTCGCTCGCGGGGTCCTTCGGAATGTAGAGGCGCAGGCCCCGGAACCGGAATGCAAGCTTGCAGGCCGCCTCCTCGCCGATCACGTCGGCAAGATCATCCAGTACCCGCGAGCCGGTACCGGAAGGAGAGGCGACCTGCAGGTTCACTGCGCCGGCCCGCCGATGCAGAGCCACCAGACGGCAGCGCCCACGCTCATCCAGAACAGCAGCGCGCCAACCATGATGCAGCGGGTCGCAAGCGCCACAACCGTGAGGCGCGGCTTTGAACAGAAGTTTTTCATGGCCGGGCCTCCGTCGCGGCCGTCATCGCGTCGAAGTCGGCAAAGATCATTTCGATCTCGCTCCGCTTCTCCAGGATGATCTGGGCAAGCCCGGTGGTGAGGCCACCTTCCGCGCCGATCCTGCCGAGCACCGCGGTCAGATCGACAAGGATGGCGTCGATCGGCGCGGCGTGTATAGCGCCGCTGTTGTCCGCAAAGGCAGTGACGACCTTAGCCATGGCGCGCCTCCATCGGTCCGGCCGCGCGTAGCTTCTGCCCCAGCGCTTCGGCGAGGCGCTGGTAATCTTCCGCCGTCCATGCCTCGCGTTTGTCGATCCCGCAAAGCTTGTGCTGGGCATCGTGGATCGACCAGTCTGCCGGGGCGATGCCCTTGTCCTTGAGCTTCACCAGGATCGCTTCGCAAAGCGAAGCTTGCAGCTGGATCGGCGGGAGGTTGGGCTGCGGCCAGCCGTGGCGGACAGCCATCGCCTTGAGCGCCTCGATCAGGGACCGCGCGTCCGATTGGCGTGCCCAGACCAGCTTCTCGCACTTGAGCTGGCGCTTCGCGAACGCCTCCAGTGCCTTCTCGTCGGCGCTGTGAACGGCGCCGAGCTGGTAGAGCGAGATCCACATGGCGCGCGCCTTCCGGGCCATGGGATGCTGCGCCTTTGCCTTTCCGGGTTTGGGGATCGGGCGAAACCCCTTGGACTTGAGAAACTCGAGCATCGTCTCAAGCTGTGCGTCAGTGCAGTTCGCTGCACTGGTCTGGCCGGTGCGTTCAAACATGGCCTGACGATAATCGGCTTCCACCATATCGATGGCTTTCCAGCCGATCGCGAGCTTGCCGAGCATCGAGTTCCGGCGCTGCTTGCTCCTGTCGAACTTCGCCGGCACGGCCGGCGCTTGGTTAAGCGCGTTCATGTGCGCCTCCATTGGTCAGGATGAAGTACCGCCGCATCGCGGTGCAGCAGTCGGCGAAGAACCCGTCGCACAGCCGAAGCGCGACCGCTTTGACATGCAGGTTCGTGATGCCGGTGTGGTCACGCACGTCCATGTGGCGCCCGATCTGGACGTAGGACATGGGCTCGGTCGGTATGGTCCACAGGCACCACACCACGAGGGCCCGCGCCTCTTCGAAGCGCGGATTGCGCCGCCGCGAGAGCAGCTCATTGACCTCGATCGAGTAAAGCGCGGCCGCGACGTTGATCACCACATCCGGCGAGATCCAGCGCGGGCGAGGCCTGCCTTCGATGTTCGGCCCCACATAGGCTACCGCCCTTGCGGTTTTATCCCGGGTGACAAAAAGGTTGATCGGAGAGGGCGCGTTCACGAGAGCAGCCCTCCCCACAGCAGCGCCAGCACCGTGCCCCACACCGCCGCATTGGCGGCGAGCAGGAAATCGACATGCAGCGGCGTGTCATCGATGGCTCGCGCGTCGGCGAGCACCTTCTGGATCTTCGCGATCATAGCCCTGCCTCCTCAAGAAGGCCTGCCGCGCGCTCGGAGATTTCCGGCTTGAACGAGCCGAGGTAGAGCGCAATTCCATCCTCTTCGCCGCGGGATATGTCATTGAGGCGAAGGAGTGGCGTATCGATCGCTGCGGCCAAGCACTCAGCCAGACGCAGCTCGAGCGACTTCTCCGGCTCGTCTTCAGGTAGCTGCGCTATCAGGCCCATCGCGATGAGCTTGTTGTAAAGTTTGTAGAGGTCTGAGAGCGCCTTGCCCTTGGGATCCTCGTATCCGTAGTCGCCCGGCGCACCGAATGCGGCATGCACGGCGTGAATCGCGCCGACTGCGTCTTTTCTGACTGAGTTCGTCATGCCGCCACCATGCGCACGTCGAGTTCCGACCATGCGTCCATGAGGTGGTCGAGGCCCATCGACGTGCCTTCGGCCATGGCCATCATCCGCGCCAGGCGCAGAACCTTGGTGCCGTTGCGCAGGCCGCCGAGCCGCCCGCAGATGCTGTGGAGTTCCTTGCGGATCGCCGGGTCCGCGATGTGCCACGCATCGGCCAGCGCATCGATATCGCCGATCGTCGGCAGCCGCCGCTGGATCTTGAGCTCCAGCCGGCTCCACAGCTGCGGATACTTCGCCAGCTTCTGAAGGATGCCCACGTTACCGAAGAACGCGATGCCGACATGATCGCGGTCATTCCAGCTGCGGATTTCCTCGAGGCTGTCTTCGCCCAGATGCTGCGCCTCGTCGAAGATGAGCAGCGGCTTGTCCACCTTGCGCAGCTGCTCGCGCACCATGTTCGACATGGCGAAGGTGCCGCTCGGCGCATCCTTGATGCCCATCGCCTCCAGCAGCATCCGGATCATGTTGTTCATGCCCGAGGCCGACTTGCAGAGCTCCACGTAGAACACGTTCGGAAACACCTGCTGGTAGTGCTGCGCGGCGGTCGATTTGCCGCATCCGGCCTCGAGCGCTGCCGCAACGCTCATGCCGTGCTGCGCAAAGCCCAGCATCCGCTCGAGCGCGTCGCTCGTTTCGGTGCGGAAGAACTCCGGCACGTCGGGAACCTCGTCGGAAAGCGCCGCCTGCTGGGCCATCGAGTGGCGCATGCGCTCGATCTTCTGCGCGATCGGATATTCGCTGCTCTGCTTCTTGCCGTTGTAGCCCGATGCGCTGGCGAACACGCTGATCGTGCCCTTGGCGAGGCCGGTCTTCTTCGCGATCTTGTCCCAGGCCGTGCCGGTCTGTTCGCGCCAGCGGATCAGCCACTCGCGCTGCTCCTCAATATAGAGGCTCTTATCGCCCTGATCTTCCATGCTAGATGCTCCTGTCTCTTCTCAAGGGACGGGTGCGCGGGGCCGGTTTACCAGGCAGACCCCGCGCACCTTTTCATTCCACCAGCCTCGGCTTCCCGAGTGCGGCGAAAAGGCGGTTGCGCGCCCGCGCGGATGGCGGCGCAGGCTCCGGCGCGGCGGCAGCGGCCACGCTCTGGCGCGATGGTTGGATGCGTATGGCGGCAGGCGCCGGCAGTTCAGGCTCGGGCGCGGCGCGCAGGCCGGACTTGATCCGCGCGATCTCCGCCGGATCGACCAGCTCGGCCGCTTCGGCATATTCCCGCGCCATCTTGCGGACATGGCTCCGACGCTTGGAGACGACCGTGGCCCCGGCCTGATCCTTGAACCCGTGGTCCTCGAGCACCGGCGCCGTGAAAAGATAGGCCCCGCTCTCGTTGTATACGTGCACTTCGGTGTGGAGATCATCGGGATCGAACCGCACGGTCACATACTTGCCGGCGATCTCGCGGCATTCGAGCGCCCAATAACGGTTGCCCAGCAGCCTGATCTCGCCGGTCTCGGCGTCGCCGCGCTTGCGCTCGACAGCGAGCAGAGCATCGCGCAGCTGCTGGCGGCTCGGCTTCGTGATGATCGTCTGTGCCAGCCCTCGCGCAAACACCTGGTCAAAGCTGCGACCGGCATAGTCGCGCCCGGTGCGGCCCTCGCGCGCGTTGTGCTCGCGGATCTCGTGGTCGACGAGTGCGCAGAACTCGTGCCAGTCGATCGCTCGGGTGCCCCGGTTTGCCGGCTTATTGACCGGGGAGTTGCCGGTATACGCGCCGTCCATCTCGGCGCTCCTAGCGATGTAGTTGCAGAGGTCTCCCCATGCGCGCTCGATCGGCTTGGCTTGGCCGTGGAACGGCGTTGCCCAGTGAATGTTGACGCCGAGCGCAACGAGCAGCCCCTGCGGATCCTCCGGCTTGATCTTGAACCGGTAGCGGGTCACCGCGCCGCCCGTCAGCCACTTGGCGGCAAAGCCCCGGCCGTTGTCGAGGATGATGTCCTTGGGGATGCCCCAGTCGCGGATCAAATCGGCGAAGACGAGCCGAACCGTGGCCACGCTCTCGCTCACGCCCACGCGCCAGGCGAGCATCTTGGAGCTACGGATGTCCTGGATCGCCACCAGCGTCGGCCGGATCGGCTTGCCGGTGTCCGGGTGCTTCACTTCCACGTCGAACACGTGGCCGTCGATGTTCACCCATTCGAGGACATCGATATCGTCGACGGTGCGGCGGATCGAGGGCACATGCCGCTCCAGCGCGTCGGTACCCTGCCGCATGAGAATGACGACATAGGGGTCGATTTCGCGCGCTATCCGGCGCTGGAAGGCCTTGATGTGCGGCACTTCGATGCCCAGCGCTTTGGCGCGCCGACGCACCACTTCATAGCTCGCTGCCGCGGGCGGCGCGGAAAGCCGCAGCCAGTCCGATTTGTAAAGCTGCCACAGCTCCTCGGGGATCTCGGCAGCCTTGCCGCCGCCTTTGCGCCGCGGCGCGAGCAGCGGCAGCCAGTCCTTCCGATCGGCGGTGCCAACGGCCTTGATCCAGCTCCACAGCGTGGCCGCGCTCACGCCGTGCTTGCGCGCGATCGCGCTGACCGCGGCGTTCTTGCCCACGTTCAGTGTCTCGGTCATCAGCTGCACGGCGCTAACGGCCTCAAGGCGGCTCTTGGCCTGCTCTTTCACCTTGTCAGGCTGCCCGCCGAACCACTGCCAGAGCTGCTCGGTCTCGGATGCCGCTTCCGCTTCGGCCATGGCCTCGCTGCAGAAGCCGCGACGGACCAGTTCCTGCCGCGAGGCGACGGGCAGCAGCGCGACATGGAACTCCACCGGCCCGCCGCGCCCCGGGCGCTTGCGCGAAAGCAATTCGCCGTCGAGCGCCCGCCGTTCCATCCAGCGCTCATCCGCCGCGCGGCGCTGCAGCGACCGCTTGTCGGCAGGCAGCCCGGGCAGCCGCAGATCGGCCAGCTCGGCCACTGTGAACCATCCGGTCGGTTCCGTGTCCTGGTGTCCAAACTGCTCCGGGTAGATGATCGACGCTGCACTCACCCGGCACTGCCCCCGCGCATAAGCGGCGCCGTCAGCTCGAGCGCCTTGATTTCGTTCTGGATCGCGCGCGCCTGCTGGCGCAGATGGCCCAGCCGCGCGGTCTGCACTTCCGCGCCGATCAGCAGCGAGCCGCCGATTTCACGCACGAGCGGGTCCATGAGATCGAGCCTCGCGGTCACCGCGATCAGGCCAAAGAAGCGGCTCATCGGCACCTTGTGCTCGGTTCGGGCAGGGCTGGAGTAGGCGTCCAGCATGGCCTTGGTGACTTCGTCGCCCAGCAGCACAGTCATTTCGGCCGCGATCACTTCGCGCGGGCGACCACAACTGGCGAGTATCGTGCCCACGGTCGCGCAGATGCGCGCTTCGAGCCCCGCCAGCGCGGCCGGGCCTGTTGCCATCGATGGCTCATCCAGCTCGAACGCCAGCTGACCAGGATGGGCACGCGCCTTAGGCATTAGCGCCTTCGTTGCGGCTCGCCGGGTCGTAATACGAGACCGGGCTGAAATCGATCGGGCGGTTTCCGGTGGCGGGATAGACCCACGCCGCGCCGTTCCACCGACCCAGCGCCATCTTGTTGCCCGCGCGCAGCAGCACACTGCGCCCGCCGCGCGCGCTATCGTCCATGGGCAGCCAGTTGAGAGCGCCGCTCATGCAAGCCCCCTGCGGCGATCGAACGAAGAGAGCTTCGTCGAGGTGTCCCCAGCCGGGCGATGCTTGCAGCCGACGCCACTGCGGACGCCGCAGCGCGGGCAGGCTGTCTGGCCATAGGCGGCTGCGGCGCGGCCACGCGACACAGGCCGGGTATCGCCGCCGATCATCATGGCCTTGGCCAGCCGATCGGAGTGCTCAGCGGCCTCGGCGCGCGCCGCTTGGCGCAGGGCTTCGATGCGGTCGTTCACTGGTCGCTCTCCCGGAACGGGAAGTGAATATGCTCCGGCCAGGCTACCGGCTTGGCACTCACGCGGCCCGTCGGATCGCCATGCGCGGCGAGGTACTTTCTGACCTCGGAACCCCACATTTTACGACCCCACCTCGTGCCCTCGTGCGCCGGATAGCCCTTGCCCCACAGCGCCTTGCGGCGCTCGGCCAGCGTCTCCGGCAGATCGCGGGTCAGCTCGGCGATCTGCTCGAGCGCGCGCAAGCGCCAGCGGCTCACAGCGCACCTCGAACAGCAGCGCGACCGGCATCGGTGATCCGATAGACGTGCCGCTCGTTAGCCGCTTCGAGGAAGCCGCGGGTGACGAGAAAGTATTCAGGATTTGCGTAGGCAACGATGATGGGACGGTCCATTTCATCGCAGCCGGCGACCCGCGTACCCTTGCGGTCACCTCGTGCAAAAACGACGGAGCCGGCCGGCGAGCAGCAAGCCTCGTCGAGAATAATGTGCTGGGTTCGTGTGAGACCGCGCGGCGTCTTGCCTAGCTTTCGCCGGCGCGCTCCGAACACCCTTGCCTCAGCATCCGAGAAGCATTCTGCGTGCCAGTTGTCGCCGCGTCGAAGCTGTCCCGGAATGATAGGGGAGCCACAGCCCTTGCAAAGGTAGGTGTTCACAGCGCACCCCCATCATCATTCGCCCGCGCCAGGCGCGGATCTTCGGAGCGGCGTGGACGATCGACCAGGCGCAGCGGCAGAACGGGTACGGTGACCGTTCCCGGCGCATCGCCGATCAGCGCGGCGACAGTCGCGGGCGTAAGCGCGAAGGGAGCGGGCCGCAGGTTCATGCCATGGCCCCCTGCTGGTACCAGGGCTGCGCTCGCTCGGCGTCGCCGTGCGGGGCGGTGATCCCGCGCATGCGGGCCTGCAGCCGAAGGTGCGTCTCCTCCCACCGGGCGCGTGCAGCGCGCTGGTCGAGGATCGCCCGCGCCTCGCGCGGCGTGACCTTGAGCTGCAGTGCGAGCTCCATCTCCTCGCGGTGGCGGCGCAGCTTGGCGGCAAGCGATTGTGCCATCAGTTCGGCTCCCAGCGGATAAGCAGCCCGAGGAACTCGCCCGGGCCGTGGTGACGCATCCAAAAATTGCCCATCGCCCGGCGCGCGCTGCAGCCTTTGGTGGCCACAAACCCATCGGCCATGGCGAAGCGCTCGATCTCGTGCTCGCGCAGCTTGAAGTCGCTGAAATCGATCTCGGCGATGATCTGCGGGTGGGCAGGATCGACCGTGATGCAGATCACGCGCACTTCGGTGCAGATCGGGTCCGGGATGATCTTGCGGCACTGCTTGGTGCGCATGCCGACGTAGAGCTGCAGCCGCTCGCCCGCGCGCGGCGGACGCTTGCGGCCAGCGCGGATCGTCTGGCGCTTGATCTTCGCGACGATCGGCTCGGCGAACTGCCCCTTGAAGCTGAGCGCGACCATCAGAGGCGCTCCCCGCTGTACCGCTCGAACGAGCTTGGCCGCATCGGAACGGCATAGAGCGGTGCGCCGTTGACACTGGGAATCGATACGGGCCGGAGCACCTTGATCGCCTGGCGACGATGCGGGATGCGCGCGATGGCACCGCGCCGCTCAAGATCGGCGATGACCTGCGATGCACGGCTTTTGGCGCGGCTCCCGATGGCGCGCGCGCACTGCTCAAACGTGGGCGAAACGCCGCCGTTCGCCGCCTGATAGCCGGCGATGAAGCGCAGCATCTGCAGCTGGACAGGGGTCAGCCCGATCATGCCGCGCGCTCCCGCTGGATGGCGTGGAGCAGCTGCGCGCTGGCGGCAGCCGTTGCCCGATTGCTCATGTGCTGATCGGCCGCACCGTCGTAGTAGATCACGAGTTTGCGCACCTGCTCCACCGGTCGGCCAAGCTCGCGCGCAATCTGGTTGATAGACTTCCCGGCATCCCACCGGTCCATGATCGCCAGCTCCTTTGGCGTGAGGCCGCGGTGCTCCTGTCCGGCGCCGCGTTGCCGGAAGCTTGTGCTGTTGAAGGCCATCAGCGCTTCCCCTCGATCTCGGCGATCCGCGCATCGATCGCGTCACGCACGGCTGTCAGCGCCGAAGGCTTGATCATCCCCGCCAGCGAGGGCGCGAAGCTGATCCAGGTCGACGGCGTGAGGCGCTCAAGATTGCTGGTGGCGCGGGTGAGCAGCTTGCTCTCGCCTTCCAGCAAGTCGGCCGCGCGCAGCCCTTTCGATGTCGAAATGCCGAGCGCGACAAGCGCATCCTCGGCGGTCTTCGCCTCAGGGTTCAGCGCCAGCCACTTGAGCGCAGCCTGCCGCACCGGCTCATGCTTCGCGGCGAGCTGCAGCAGCGCGTCTGCGTTCGATGCGATGCGGCAATGGGCGATCGCCTCGACTTCGGCGCGGAACGGCTTGATCAGCGCGCGATAGATCGTGAGCAGGCGGTGGAGCTTGCGGTAGTGCAGGCCGAACTCGTCCTGAACCTCCGCTGCCCAGCCGTACTGGCCAGCAACAGCCGATGTGTCAGCGTCGACGTCAGCCTTGGTGATGCCAACAGCTTCCGGCGGTTGGATATCGGCCTTTTTCGGTAGCTTGGCGAGCGTCTCGCTTTGCGCTGGTGACAAGTTTGTCAGGAGCGGGTTTGTCGCTCCGGACAAGTTTGTCCTAAGCGCTCCAAGGGCCTGATCACTGGACACACCAGCCGCCTTGAGAGCCCGTTCACGCACGATCTCAGCACGCCGGCCGACGAACGCCGCACGCTCGAGCACGGTCATGTCGCGCCGGTCGATCTGCTCGGCCGTCTGCATCCGCAGCAGTTCGTCGTTCGTGCCGGAAACAACGCGAGCCAGCACCTCGATGCCCAGCGCGGCACAGGCCGCAAGCCGATGCCGCCCATATACCAGGCGATAGCGCCGGTCCTTCGCCCGCGGCGCCGGCGGCGCGATCACGATCGGCTCCTGCTGCCCATCGCTGGCGATCACATCAGCGAGCGCCTCGGCTTCCGCCGGGTAGAAGAACCCGATCCGCTCAAGGCCGTCAGGATCGATCTGGTCAGTCGGCAGGCGCAGCACCGCGCCGAGTTCGGCGGGGTTGTTCATTTCATGCCCCCATCAAAACGATGCGG
Organism: Novosphingobium sp.; assembly: GCF_027486195.1. Taxonomy (GTDB): domain Bacteria; phylum Pseudomonadota; class Alphaproteobacteria; order Sphingomonadales; family Sphingomonadaceae; genus Novosphingobium. The sequence goes on along the minus strand of NZ_JAIXPP010000126.1, from coordinate 64,627 downwards.
GCGGCAGGTCGTCATGCCACACTGCAAGCAATCGGAAAGGAGTAGGCGAATGACGAAGAACCTCTCGGAGCGGGTGGCTACACTGGAAGCCGAAGTTGCGGCGCTGCAGGGCATATTGCTGTCATTCATGGTCGCCACCCGGCGTGCGGAGAGCTTTGCCGCGACGGCGGCGATTGAGCTCGCGGAAGCGTTTGGAGACGACGCCGAGGAGGCTGGGCAGCGCGCGATCGCGACCGAGACCAGACACCTGCTGGATGCGCTCGCGCGGATGCATGAGGGCAGCAAAGACGCCGATGCGCGGGACTGACGAATTCATGCCGCCACCTTTCGGCGTGCACTTTTCTCGTGCGCGGTGCTGGGCCCGTCGCTACAGTCCAAGTTTGTGGAAACTTGTGCTTTGAGAACGTCTTCGACCGCTTCACGAACGCGGCGGCTTGTCCGGCCGCGCAGGAGATCGCTGACGCCAGTTGCGGGCAAGTCTCGCTCTTCAATGAAGCGGGAGATCGTGCCGTATCGCTTGCGGATGGCGGCTTTGATGTCCTCGGGGTGCATGAGGTCCAGTATCATGGGAATTTGTCCAATTCTTTGTCCCTATTTCTTGGACCATATCCCAGCATTGCGGACCAGTAAACCCAGAATTTTGGACTTTCTGCGTGCTTGCTGATGCTCCTTCTCGACTGCGCGAGGAGCGCACGCGGCTTGGGCTCAATCAGGTTGAATTCGGGCGCCGTGGTGGGGTCTCGAAGAACACGCAGCTTGCGTACGAGACCGGGAGCAGCCCGATCCCGCTCGACTATCTCTCGAGGCTTGAGGGACATGGCGTCGACGTTGCGTACGTAGCGCTGGGGCAACACGCTGCTCGCGCGCCGACAGGGTCATCTGAAACGCCCGACGGGATGGTTGATCGCCGAATTCCTTGGCGTGGCGCGCCAGAGGCGGCTGCCGTTGATCCTGATTTGGTCGAGATCGATCAGGTCGATCTGCGGTTTGGCATGGGCGCGACGTACCTCGATGGGCCAGTCGGGAGCGAGAAGCGGGTGTTTTCGCGCTCTTGGCTTCGTAACTTCACGCGGGCCGCGCCAGAGCAGCTTTTCTGGACGCTCGGCGATGGCGACTCGATGGAGCCTACCATCCGGAGTGGCGAGGTGATCCTTATTGATCGCTCTCAAGATGTCCTGCGAACCGCGGACGGCATCTGGGCTGTCACAGTCGGTGAAATCGTCCAGGTGAAGCGACTGCGGCCTCGTGCGAGCGGCGCAGTCGAGATATTGAGCGATAACCCGGCCGTCCCGCCCGATCTCGCCGTAGACGGCGAACTCCACATCATCGGGCGCGTCGTCGCCGTGGTTCGGAGGCTCTGATGCGACCCAGATTTCTGGCTATCTGGCTATTTGGCCTGGCGATGCACGTTAGCGGGTGTAGCAGTGAACCTGCGCCGGCACAGGCCGATGTTGTAGCCCCTGCAAGTTCGGATGACCTGTCCAGAAGGCCTGTGCTTGTTGAAGCCGGGTTAGATGTCGTTCCCGAGATCGCGAAATCTGGCAGCCCTTGGAATGGCCCGGTAATCTCCGATACCACTCATTTTAGCGGCCCGCCGATCAATCTCGGCCTACGCACTGTCGTATTCCCCGGGGGGCTGATCAAGATTTATCGCACAGAAGATGGCGGAATTCATCGGATCTTGGTGCAGAGCGGGGTCGCTGATCGGTGCGGTTCGCCAGCTGTGGTCGCGGCTGCCTTTGTCGAGCTGACGAAAGCCATACCGCTGCCTGTCGCAGACGCCGAACAAGCTAAGAAGCTTCAGGGCATCTGGTCATCCAAGAGAACTGGGTTCGATGAGATGAGCTTGAGAAATGTGCGCGTCGCTGCAGGCGGCGGTTGCCTTCCCTGGGTCAGTGTCAAAGCCGTCTCATAAGCATGAATGGCAGGTGCAGCCCTTACCAAAATGTAGATGAAATTTGTCGCAGTTTCCGGCGCCTCGACATCGCATCATTTGCAGGAAACGTCGCAATTCCGGCGACTTTCGCTCAGATCGAACTGCGACACGCGCGTCCACATGTGTTTTTGGGGGCGCCGTCACCGTGGGTCCGGCCAGATCAGCTGAAGTGCCCGGTTTCAGGGCCTTTTGAGCGCTCTCTGAGTGGCCTCTCAGAGTTCTCTCAGAACCGTTGCAGCGGCCCGTTTCACTGTCTAAATGGAAATCGCTCTAGACAGTCTCGACGGCCGCCGATTTTTGGCCCGAAGACCCGAAAGCCCCGATATTTTGGGCCTTTTCATCCCACGGAGTGCCGCGGTGTCCCAAGAAATCCCGCCTCACCGCCACTCCAGCCTCTCTTGTCTTATATCAGCGCTCCTGCCCACGGATTCCGCCCCCAGGGGCGCCCCCTCTCCTCTCTCTTGAACGCAAGAAGCGGCCCCTCAGGGAGTGCCCGAGGGACCGCTTCAAGGGTCCGCGACTGTCAGCCTGTCAGGAGGAGGTCATGCTGCCAGATCGCGGGGGGCGGCAACGGGTTGCGACCCATTATCGGTACCGGCAGCGCAATCGACCAGTTGGCCTTCCGCTGGCTCGGCATCAGCCGCAGCCACATCATCGGCGTGACCAGCACCGAACCGCATGACTTCCGGCACCCATGCCAGTGCGCGCTCGCGTTCGGCGATTTCCGCGATCGTGGTGCCGGCGAAGATGCGCTCGGCGCTTGCCGCCAGATCCGCCTTCTTGACCGTGCCATAGCGTGCCGCGAGCTCCGCGCCGCCGACTTCGCACAGAGCTTCGAGAATGACCTGCTTGGGCACGCGGTCGAAGAAGTTCGCCGCGGTCGGCCGCCACCACTGCGCGATATCGATGCCGATCAGCGCACCGGGGTGATCCTGGAACGGGATCCGGCGCTCGCCGCTCATGTTGAGGCTCGCCTCGAGCGAGCGGGCAACGACATGCCCGAGCCAGGCCGCGCGGGCCTCGTCGGAGAGCGCCCGGAACCGTTCGAAGCGTTCACACTGGCCGCGCCCGGAGCGCCAGCTCTCGTCGAGACCGGCCCGGAGCTCGGCGAGCGCGCGGGTCGCTGCGGCATCGCCGGGTTCGAAGCCGACGATCGGACCGCTGGGCACGCCGCCCCGGATGGTGGAGGCGCTGCGCGCCTGCCAGTCGTGGCTGTCCGCATCGGCGAGCGTGAAGACCATGACGTCGAGCGCAAGGCGCGGGTCGGAGGCAAGATGTAGCGCGAGAACATCGCGGCGCTGCATCGCAAGCTCGTCGACGAGACGGCGCGAAAGCGTCGAACGCCTTCCGCGAGCATCGTCATCGGCACTGACGACTTCGATGCCGCCGTCGTAGCTTGATGGAGCCTCTGGCCGTTCGCTGTAGAACACCGGCTGGAGCACCGGCTTGCCCTCGCGAGACAGCGTCAGGATCATGCCGGCTGTGCCCTTGCGATCCTCGGGCAAAACCGGCGGGCGATTGCGGAAGTCCTGCGTTTCGCGCTCGATAGCCGCGATCGCCGCTTCAGCGGCTTTAATGGCCTCCGGTGCACTATCCTCATCCTCAAGCACCGCAGCGTGCTCATCCCACGAGGCATCGAGTGCTTCGAGCCGGGCCACCTCGGCTTCGCTGAGCGGGGCAGGCTCGGCCGGCAGCCGGACCAGACCTTCGACCAGATCGTGGCTTGCATGAGGATCGAGCGTCGGCTTGACCCAGGCGAGCCCGTTCTGAGCAGCAAGCGCGCGGGCTTCCTCCTCCATCTTCGCCGCAGCGAGCGATTCCAGCAGCGTCACATCAACCCAGCTCTCGGTGTCGGCATTGTCGAAAAGCTCGCGCTCGATCCGGCCGCCTGCCGCCAAGTAGGCGTCGCGGCCCACGAGCTTCGCGCGCGGATCGCTGCCGCGGACCGTGCCGGTGAGCACCATGCGGCGGATGCTGTCCGGGGTTGGCGTGTAGTACGCTCCGGAGATTTCGGCGAAGACGCGCGCCTGGATCTGCTGGTCCGACGTCGCGCCATAGGCCTTGGCCATGTCGAGCGTGATCTCGCCGGCCGCCAATGCGTCGAATACCACCGGCGCCAGCGTGGCAAGCCGAAGCCTGCCCTCGACGAAGCGGACCGTGAGCCCGAAGCGCCGCGCAACTTGCTCGGTGCTCGCACCGCCCTCGATCAGCGCAGCAAAAGCCTGCGCCTCGTCGGCTGGGTTCATCGCGAGACGATGGAAGTTCTCGGCAAGGCTCGCCTCGGGGGCGGTCTCGCTGTCGGTACCAAGCACGAGGCATGTGACCTGGTGATCGCGCGGCAAGACCTTGTCTTCGGCAAGGGCCAGCATCGCCCGGCGGCGGCGTTCGCCGGCCTCGACCTCGAACTTGCCCTTGGCCCCGGCACGAACCACGAGGTTCTGCAGCAGGCCATGTGCGGCAATGCTGGCCTTGAGTTCGGCATCCGCGGCCGGATCGCCATGACGGCGAACATTGCGGGGCGAGGATACAAGCTTGCTCAAGGGGATTGTCTGAAACATCGTCTTCACTCCTGATGACGAGCCCGTCGATCACGCCGACCATCGGCGCCTGACTGGCTCAATCAGGGCAAAGCCCCCTCCCCTCTCTCAATCGGAGTACGGAAGCTCGAGCAAAGACCGAAATTTCGTTGCGAATATTTCGAATATATGCGATCAAGTATAGCCGCTAACCTTCCCGAGGACGTCATGACATTGCCCGCACACGCTGAGCCTTTTGGCGGCCGTATGCCTTCGGCCGACGATCGTCACATGGCCAACCAGCTTCGGCAGATTTTGGCAGCGCAAAAGGCTGGTGAAGCGACGCTGCGCGTCCGGGCGCCCGGCGATCCTAGCCCGGTGGAAGTAAACTTGACGCCGGCGATGTCTGATTTGTTCCTCGAGTTGCTGCGTCATGTCGGTAGCGGCCATGCAGTCACGCTCGTGCCGATCCAGGAATTGCTGACAACCCAGCAGGCCGCAGATCTGCTGAATGTATCACGTCCGCATCTGATCAAACTGCTGGAGCAAGGGGCAATGCCCTATTCGTTTGTCGGGCGGCACAGGCGGATCAAGGCGCAGGATGTCTTCGACTACAAAGCAAAGCGTGACGTCGAACGGACTGAAGCACTCGATGCACTGATGGCCGGCGATTCGGATCTGATCTGAAAGCCGATGTTCGCCAACCGGTACACCGCGCTGATCGATGCCTGCTCGCTGGTCAGCGTCTGGCGCCGAAATCTGCTGCTGAGCCTTGCCGAGGCGGAGTTCTTCCGTGTCCGTTGGTCGTCTCCTATCCTTGCAGAAACCGAGCGGACACTCGCACGGCTTCAGGCAGACCGAGGCTTTCCTGATGCGACCGCTCGGGCGTCCCGCGCGATTGCCAGCATGAAGCGCGCTTTTCCGGAAGCGCTTGTCGAAGACTTCGACCGCCTGCTTGGTTCGGCGGTGGGCCTGCCTGATCCTGACGACGAACATGTCGTAGCAGCCGCACTCAAGACCCAGGCTCAAGCCATCGTGACGGAGAACCTGTCAGATTTTCCGGCGGACGTTCTCGGCTCGCTGAACCTCGAGGCGCGAAGTGCTGACGAGTTCATTGCCGACACCATTGCACTGGAAGAAGGTCTTGCGATTTCAGCAATTCGCGCGATGCGTCAACGCCTGCAGCGCCCGGAAATGCAACCCGGCGACATGCTGCGATCGCTGGAAGCACACGGGCTGCTGGAGACCGCTTCGATACTGGCGCCGCATATCGGCGCACTGTGATCAAAAACCGGTCATCCCTTCGTGCAACCGGCCAAGCACGAGATCAGCCCCCTCCAGCGGGACAAACAACCTGGTCTGGAACCGGATGATCTCGGTGAAGCAGCCTTGGGCCTTGTACCAATCGAGCCGGGCAGCCGACCAGCCCGTGAGCTCAAGCCGTTGGGCGCTGTTGACGAGGCTGCGCTTGAGCGTGAGCGGCTCGCGCGCCTTGACCGGCATGGCACGCCCGCTCGCGAGGACCGCCGCGACGAGGCTCTCAGGCGCAATGTCAGGCCGCGCATCGAGCCCCAGAGCGCTGCAGATCTCACCGACCGCATGCAGCGGAACCTCCCGTCCCAGCAGCGAGCGCCCGTCTCGCGCTGAGATGCGGTTCACCCGGACATATTCGGCTGGCAGCTTGTCCCACACAGGCAGCAGCAGTCCGGTGGCGAGATGAAGCCGCTCGCGTTTGAGGGAGGACAGCGCTTCATCGACCTCCACCTGCCAGGCTGTGCGGAAGGTCGGTTCGTCGACCGCCTCCCAGCTGCTTTCGGCAAGCTGGTCAGCGGTTTGGTGACTTCGCTTCAGCGGGCGCACCAGTTCGTGCCGCACGATCCGGCTGCCATCGTCGGCCAATAAGCTGCGCGCCGGAACCAGCAGGGCTGCCCGACCCGAGCGCGCGTTACGCAGGAACCGATGGCGATGGCCCGATGCTGCTTCCAGCTGAACGAGCCGCTCCAGCGTCAGCGGTTTGAGCGCGCGGGCGATCTCGAGTTCGAGCAGGTGCGTAGTGGCCCCGGACACATTGTCGGTCCTGAGGAGGGTGTCAGACAGGACCTCGAAGCTCTCGACCGCGATGGTCTCGAGCCCGAGATCAAGCGTGCCGGCGGCGCGGGCCGCGTCGATCCTCGCTTCGACAAGGCCGAGGAATTCGTCGAAGATCCCGTTCTGGAGTTCGATCGGCAAGGCAAGGATGCGGTTGAGCCAGCGCTGAATTGTCGGCAAGTCGTCGACCATGCCGCCGTCGGGGCTTTCGATCCTGAGACCGGTCAGGTCCTGGAAACGTGCGAGGCCCACGGCCGCAAGTTTGCCCTGGAACAGCAGGCCGAACCAGCGGTTGAGCGCATCCTTGGCGTATGCGCTTTCGAGATTGTCGGCGGGGTCGAACAAGTTCTGCCCACCGGTCTGGCGTTGGCCGCGTGTGAGCGCGCCAAGGCTGTCGAGCCGCCGGGCGATCGTGGAGATGAAACGGCGCTCGCCGCGCACATCGGTGGTCACAGGCCGGAACAGCGGAGCTGAGGCCTGATTGGTGCGGTTCGTGCGGCCAAGGCCCTGAATGGCCGCATCCGCGCGCCAACCCGGCTCGAGCAGGAAGTGGACGCGCCGAGCCTGGTTCCTCGCGGCAAGGTCGGCGTGATAGCTGCGGCCTGTACCGCCGGCATCCGAGAAGACGAGGATGCGCTTGTCGCCGTTCATGAAGGACTGCGTCTCGGCCACGTTCGCGCGCGGTGTGCGCGACTGGAGCTTTTGCCGCCCATCGGAGCCGACGATGAGTCGACGCGTCCGGCCCGTCACTTCGGCGACCCTGTCGGTCCCGAAGCGTTCGATAATCGCATCGAGCGCGGTCGCGATCGGCGGCAACGCGCAAAGCTGCTCGACCATCCGGTCGCGTGCGGCGAGCGCCGCCTGACAGAAGACCGGGCAACCTTGCTCGTCGCTCATCGGTTCAGAGCGGGGATTGCCATTCTCGTCGGTAAAGATCGCCATCAGCCGGACGGGAAAGCTCTTCATCAGGTAGTCGACGACGTACTCGCGGGGGCTGAGATCGATCTCGAGCGTCTCGCGTTCCTCGTCGGTGAGGTCGGCCAGTCGGCGGTTCAGCATCGCCTCGGCTGTCGAGACAAGCTGGACCACGACCGCATTGCCCTCGGCGATTGCGGTGTCGATGGCCGGTAACAGGCTCGGCAGCTTCATCGACAGGAGCAACTGCGCGAAGAAGCGTTGCTTCGTGCCCTCAAAGACCGACAGCGCTGCCGACTTCGCGCCGCTATTGAGCGTGCCGCCGGTTTCCCCATCGACGATGCGAGTGGCTTCGAGGGCGTCGCGCAGATTGGCATGGATGATCGCCCAGGCATCGGCATAGGCATCGTAGACCGAGATCTGGTCTGCGCTCAGGGCGTGTTCGAGGATCTCGTACTCGACCCCCGCGAAGGAAAGGGCCCGCGCCGTGTAGAGCCCGAGCGCCTTCAGGTCGCGGGCGACGAGTTCCATCGCTGCGATACCGCCCGCGCGGATATCGGTCACGAACTCCTCGCGTGTCGCGAAGGCCGTTTCGGGCCCCCAAAGGCCAAGCCGGGTTGCATATGCCAGATTGTTGACGTCCGAGGCGCCAGTCGCCGAGGCGTAGAGGACACGGGCGCGGGGCAGCAGGTTCTGCAGGCGCACACCGGCCACGCCTTGCTCTGAGCCTTTGACCTTGCCGCGCGAACCTTCTCCGCCCGCTGCGTTGGCCATCGCATGAGCTTCGTCGAAAACGATCACGCCATCGAAGTCTTCGCCGACCCAGGCGAGAATCTGGTCGAGCCGCGTAGTATCCGCCCTGCCCGAGCGAAGGGTCGGATAGGTCACAAAGAGGATGCCCTCCTGCATCGTAACAGGGCAGCCGAGCTTCCAGGTCGCGAGCGGCTGGATGTCGATGGGCAAGCCGCCGAGCGCGGACCAATCGCGCCGCGCGTCCTCGAGCAAGGCTTCGTTCTTTGAGATCCAGATATGCCGCCGAAAGCCCTGGACCCAGCGATCCAGAATGACGCTCGCGACCTGCCGACCTTTGCCCGCGCCAGTGCCATCGCCGAGGAAATATCCCATGCGAAAGGCGTTGCCCTCAGCGCTCGGTTTGAGGATGCAGCCCTTGTCTTCGGGCTCGAAACGCCCGGGCAGATCGCGGGCATGGGCATTCACCGCATAGATCAGGGTCTCGATTTGGGCAGCCGAGAGCAGGCCCTTGGCGACGACATTGCCCGGAAGCGTTGGCACCTCGGTTGGAACCGGCGCGGTGATTGAGCCCATGGCGACGGATTCCACGAGTGGTGTCGGGTGCTGAGCCGCACCTGCTACGGCAATCCGGCTCGGGCGGTAGGGGAGATAGTGGCCGACCTGCTCCGGCGTCGCCGCAGGGACTTCGAGTGCGGAGAACGCGACAAACGCCGCTCCGACAGACGATACCGTCCGGGGCGATGGCGCGAGGACAGGTCGCGCTGACGGGCGCAGGAGCGGCAGCACGTTGACCGGCCGCCGCGGGGAAGACGATGTGGTGGCGGTGGCCGCGCGCGGGGGCAGCGCGTCGACGAATACGGATTGTTCGCTGAAGTCCGAAGTACGGCCGGTGAGCGTTTCGTCGCCGCAGTCGACCTTGTCGATCACGAGTAGCCGCGTCGTGATCGACGTACCATGCGCGACAAACCCGCGCTCGATCACAAGATCGAGGCGCAGGGTTGCCGGGCCGGCAGCACGGTCGAAAAAGCCCGCAAGGTCGAACCACTCGGGCAGGATCGCCGTAAGCCGTCCGCCCGCAGCGAGACGGCTCCATGCCGAGCGGAGGTGGCGCAGGGCAGTCTTGCCATCGCGGCCGCGCTCGGCGCTCCAGGAATAGGGCGGGTTCATGAGGACGACGCTGGGCCGCACTGATGCGGGCAGTAGCTCATGAATGAGCTCGCCGTCATGGCCGGTGATTGCCGCACCGGGAAACAGGTGCCCGAGGCATTCACGGCGAAGCGCGGAAATCTCGTTGAGCGCGAGGCCGCTACCAACCTTCGCTGCCCATACCGCTAGCATTCCTGTCCCGGCCGAGGGCTCAAGGACAAGCTCGCCGCGCGCTGGTGCTGAGGCGCGCGCGGCCAGCCACGCGAGACGCGGCGGAGTGGCAAACTGCTGCAGTTCGATCTGCTCGTCGCTGCGAACGGTCTGACGCGGCACAAGAGTGTCGAGCTCGTCGAACCGCCGTGCAGCGTCCGCTGGGCTGGAGCTAAGGAGAAGCTGCACCCTTCCCTGCAGCCAGATGACCTGAGCGAGCTCAAGCGAAGCGTTGGCGTCTCGGACCGACCAGCGTCCGGCAGCGTCCGTGCCGCCGAACTGGTCGGTCAGTTCGACGCTCAGGATCGATCGTGAGATCGGCTCTGACCGGTCGAGCCGGGCGGCAAGTGCCCGGGCAACCGAAAGGACCGCAGGCTCACCAGACAGCGGCAAAGCAAGAGTAGGGAGAGTGGACATGAAAACCTCCTGACGACACCCGCGCCATGCGGGTCTCGAAAGGCTCCACGCCTCCTCCCCTCTCCTGTGGATCAGACTAAGACGGGCTGCCGGGCCCGCAGAACATCGTTGAAGTCGGCACCCGGCTGCTTGGGACGGTGCGTCACGATCACGCGCCCTTCCCGCTCGTAGGCAGCCCGGGCGCGGCGCTCAGCTTGGTCGCCCGCTGCGTCGTGATCGATGAACAAGTGCAACTCGCTCACGCTCTCCGGGACCGAGACCAGCCCGTAACGCTCGGTGCCGAGCGTCGCCCAGCAGGGGATGCCGAAGAGCTCCCGTACAGAGAGGGCCGTCTCGATCCCCTCGGCCAGACCAAGCTTGCCGCCGCGAGGCCCATGAAGGCGCACCGCACCCCGACCAAGCGCGCCAAGAGCGCGCTTCGGCCCGTCGAACCGGGCAACCGTGAAAGTCTTGCACTCGAGAAAGGTGCGATGCAGCGCGACTACTCCGAGGTCGGTGCGCACCGCCGCGAGCAGCGCTGGAAGGAACCTCACCGCGCCCTTGGGCCCAAGCGGTGTGCGCGGGTGATACCGCAGATCGGGAGATCCCGCCGAGATACCGCGACCTACGAGATAGCGCTCGGCAGGGCTGTCCGCGAGGTACGTTGCTTCCCGCCAGAGCCGCTGGATGCTCTCACTCGGCACCGTTTCCGGCAGAGCGGTTCGAATGGGCTCAGTCCGCCCGTCGAACAATGATGAAGCCTTCACGCCGCGCTGAGCGAGCGCAGCCAGCACCTCGTCATTCGCACATCCGGCAAAGCAGTGGAACAGGATCGCACGCGAGCCCAGCGTCACGCTGAGCGACGGGGTGCGGTCTTCATGCGCCGGACATCGGCACATGCCGCGCGAACACGACCAGGTGCCGCCAAGGTCGGCAACGATCTGGCGGGCACGGACTTCAAGGCGATCGGTAAGAAGGGCAGTCGGCATCGGGCATCTCCATCAAGGATGCCACCGCACGCGCAGCCTCCGCTCTGCGCCCATTCGAAACGCGCTTTATCGCGCGCAATGTTCTATATATGTTCTTGCACGAGTCGGCTAGAGGAACATTCGAGATGATCGGTTCGCTTCGATGTGCAGTGCTGGCTGCACTGACGCTGGCTTTCCCCAACACAGCTTTGGCTGCAGAAACTCCGCTCGCAAGCGAAGCAGATAACGCAAGTTCAAGCGCCGGCGTAAGGACCGAAGCCGGTCAAGATGGCTTTGCACTTGTGACATTCGGCGCTTGGACACGTCCAGAAGCGGATCGTCAGAATATCCGGTTACAGCCCATGGCTGAACGCCCTCCCAGCTTTGTCAGGGCAAACGATAAAGCTGATAGGTTCAGACGAGCGATCTACCTGCTGCATGTAGCTGCAGCGGAAAGACAGTATGCTCTGCCTCCCGGACTGCTCGATGCGCTGATCTGGACAGAATCCCGCTACAATCCGTTGGCGCTGAGCAAGGCTGGTGCAGCTGGCCTTGGCCAGTTAATGCCTCGAACAGCTCAGGCTCTGGGAGTTGGCAATCGCTATGATCCGCTTACCAACATTGCAGGGGCTGCGCGCTATCTCAGGACACTGCTTGACCGCTTTGGCATGGTGCATCTTGCTATCGCCGCCTACAATGCAGGGCCGGGCGCGGTGGCGCGCTCGGGGCGAATTCCAATGAACGGCGAAACGCCGAGCTATGTGCGGGATGTACTGCGCAACTGGCGCTCTTCCCTGCGGGCGCGTTGGCCCGATATGTTCGCCATTTAGCCGCCTCGATGGCGCGGTTCATAAGTTTACGGCCTAGGCTTATCCGAAGATTTAGCAGATCGGTCGGGTCCTCGACCTGCGCTGGTGCAACTGCGCGTCACACTGTTCGAGGATGGATGGTGCGGACGAAACTCGTGCCAATGGCAGGCGCGTGCAAGGACATGCTCTTGCGTGATCAAAACCTCAGCATCGCTCAGTACGCAAATAAACGTATAGCTTCAACACATCGTGCGCCAGCCTCCGGACCGTCTCACGAACCGCATGAATCGAAAACGACTACAAAACTAATGTTCCCCCGCGATGACTTGCAGCCACAACCGCGCGAGGCCTCAGCCAACGCACCGCACAAACGTGGGTCGGATGCCCTAAATTTGATCATTGGTGACCGCAATCTGTACGCCGCGGCGGCCAAGGGTACCGTGTCCCGCTCAACCGCCCCGCATATTCTGAAATGATTTTCGTGATTTACCGTTCTCGACGGCGCACTTCTGTTGCGAGCGAGGACCTGCTGCGGTCCTGGGGCGCAATCCACACTATGAGTTCGCCTTATAATCGATTCGTCTATGGCGATCTCTGTATTTTCCCGCGTAACTGCCGGCCATGATCGGTAGCAGGCAGATAAATGGGTAACTTTCACCAGGACGTACATAAATATGCCTATACCGAATCGCCGGACAGTCCAAATTCGACCCGATGGTCGCTTGGAGATGAGGCCGCTTGCGGGTTGCGCGCATACATGCGTCCTTGTCAGTTGCAGGATCGCAGCGCAGCTGTCGACGGTAGTCATCCCTTGGCCAGTGTGTGCCAGACCGACCACGAAATGGTCTTTGTGGTGGAAGACGATGACGCCCTGCGCGAAGGCATTGCCGAGACAGTACAAAATCTCGGTTTCTCAGTAAGCGCACATTCGAACGCCAGCAAGTTGCTTGATCTGCTCGCCCAATACAAGACCGGCTGCGTTATCTTGGACATCCGCCTGCCGGGCCTCGATGGCGTGGCTGTGCAGGAGTGGATCAACCGTTCAAGTGCTGCACTCCCGGTCGTGTTCATTTCCGGCATCCAGGACGTGGTCACTGCAGTGCATTGCATGAAGGCCGGCGCCTTCGACTTTCTCCAGAAGCCATTCGGCGAGATGGCGCTGCGCAGTGCCATCAATGCCGCTGTCGGCAGTTCGCGGCGCAATTATTGCCGGCGACAGAGCGAAGAATTGGCACAGTCCATGATCGCCTTGCTCACCCCGACGGAGCTGCATGTTGCCCGCATGATCTCGAAGGGCTACCCGACAAAGATGATCGCCGCCGAGATGGCCCGGAGCGAAAACACGGTGAAAATTCACCGCCACCGGATCTTCACGAAGCTCAAGGTGAATTCTGCAGCCAGTGTCGCGAACATCACGCGCCATGCCGAAGAGGTCTGAGTTCGTCCTTGCTTTCCAACCTGTTAGCTCAAGCCTTCGCGTGCGCAGAACCAGCGGCGGGGCAAGAGGTGAGTTTTCTCGAGGTTCGCTCCGATGCCGAAACCGATCAAAATCGCCTTGCTGGAATCCTACCGAGGTGGCGCCCGATCGGTCATGGCTCGGCTTCAGCCGGACCACATGACGTTGCTTGCCGCAGAGCGATATGGAGATCACATCCATGCAGGCGAGCTTTGCGGGGAGGTTTTTGCAGCCTCAGCCATGGGCTACGCCAACGTGGCAACGTGGTTTGCCGGTTTGTTCGATCACCCGAGCTGCGTCCGGATCGAAGATGGGCCCGAGCTGCAGCGCACACGCTCATTGGCAGAATGCGATGCGGTCCTCCTTTGCGCGAATGAAACCTCGGCCCTGAAAGCCTTGATCGAGAAAGTGCAACGCAGGACACCGGCGGCTGCCATCTTCACCGTGAGCGGAATGCTGACACCTTCTGAGCGGGCGATGGTATTGAATTGGGGGGCCGAAGACGTGCTGGATATCGGCATGCCCGCTCGCGAAGGCGCAGCCCGAATTCGCGCCGTTTGCCGACGCATCGCCCAGACGAGAGCGGCGCGGCGGGTTCATTAGAGGGCGAGCCAGGCGATCCCCAGAATTTGTTTGACGGTAAACCGCTAGCGGAGAAGCCATGCGATCCGCGGCAGCGCATTTTTACGGTGGTCAGTAGGCTTTCTGGTGAACGATCACGCGGACCGTCGCGGCGATGATCCCGAGATCCCGCCAGAGGGTCCAGTTGCGGACATATTCGAGATCGCACTGAAGGCGAAGAAGTAGATCCTCTTCGTTATCGGTTGCCCCGCGTAAGCCGCGGATCTGCGCCAGGCCAGTCAAGCCGGGTTTCAGCGTATGACGTTGCCAATACCGCTGATCGACTTCCCAGAACAGCATTCCTCCGGCCCGCGATCCGGTTGCATGCGGACGCGGCCCAACAATGCTCATGTCTCCCAGCAGCACATTCATCAGCTGCGGCAGTTCATCGATACTCGTGCGGCGTATGAACCGCCCGACCTTTGTTATGCGATCGTCATCGACATCGGTAGATCTAGCCCCATGCGGATCCAAACGCTCGACCCGCATCGAGCGGAACTTGTACATGCGGAAAAAGCGATTGTTGTGTCCGGTCCTCTTCTGGACGAACATGATTGGCCCACCGTCCTCGATCTTGATGACGAGCGCGACCAGGCCGATCAGGGGTGCGAGGACGGCAAGCGCGGCGCCGGCAAACACAATATCGAAGATGCGCTTCATAAGACGCTCGTGGAGAAACAGCGGCGGCAAGGCGACGATCAGGGAGGAATAGGTCTCCGACTGGTATATACCAGTCGCACCGATCAGGTGCGCCCTGTCATCGACGAACTCGCCCTGAACGCTCAGGCTTTTCATGATGACCGACCAGGCCTGACGCCGTTCCGGAGGGCATGCTACCACGACCCGGTCCATGTACATCAAATAACCACCGATGATGTGCATCGACTCAGGATTGTTGTAATCCACAAGCGCCACATCGCTGCCGATGTCGACGCTAAAGTGACGATGGCGGATTTCAGGAAGTTCGATGCCGTCCCGCACATAGAGCACGTTCTCCAACGGCCGCAGGCGAAGCCTCTGCACCACCAAATGGACAATCAACCGCGCGGCAATGAGGAAACTGACGCTATATATTAACAACAGCACCGCATGGCCGCGTGATGCATAAATTGAAGACTTGTTAATAAAATTGATGATTACGATGATAAACTGAACCGACAGCAACGCCTTTATCGCAGATATCGAATTTCCTAAAACACTTTTGTCGTCGCTACGCGCATACAACTTCGTGTATACAGCTAACGTCAAATATATACCGATAAGCGTTTCGACCCGATTTGGGTAGTTATCTATTGGCGCCGGGTTGTGAAACGCCAGATCTGCAATCCAGTTGGCTATCAGCAACGCCGCTGCATCGAGCAGCATCAGAAGGACATGCAGTCGAAGCCGGATAACGTCTAGCGGCTTTGCTGCTGACGGTGGCAGAGACGGGAAATGCTGAGACATGGTCGACTGCGTTCGCGCATGAAGCTGGCCCACGCGGTTGGTATGAGTCGGCCGCTGCGACGATGGCTGGGAAGATGAGTGTAGAAACGCGCCGAGGTGCCAAAGGCGCTTATTGCGGCGCGGTGTCGAGCCAGTCGGCGAGCCGGTCCGGGTCGACATACCCGCGCATCACGGTTCCATCGCTACGGACCATGACCGGAACCTCGGTGATTCCGTGCGCGTCAGCGAAAGCCTCGTTCTGGTCAAGACCCGCCGTGTCGCAGTTACCGGCAGGCAGAGGCACTCGGCCATAGGCATCGCGCATGGCTTTGGCCCGGTCTGGTGCGCATATCACAGCTTTCGCGAGATCGCGCGATCCCAGGATCGAGATGGGATATTCGATGACATGTGCGCCGAGCTCAGTAAGCTGCGCAATCATTGCGCGGCTGAACGGGCAGCGATAATCGGTGAATATCGCGACAGCAGGCACGCTGCGCGGGCCCCACTCGACGCCCCCGGCGAGAGGGAGCTCATCGAGTGACAGACGCTCGCCAGTCGCTTGCGTGAGTGCTGGCGGAACGGCTTGAACCGTAGGTGCCGAAAGCGATGCGAAGCCCAGAATAGCAGCGGCTGGTCCGGGATACCTCATCGACACCGCCCTTTAGTGGTAGCGCCGGAGCGCAGGGTCACCTGCGCGCCGGGAATGCTACCGAACTGCTTGCGCAATGACATTCAGGCTGACGCGAAGAGCCCTGCCTCGCCCTCGCCCGCATCCCTGCGCTTCGCAGCAATGAACAGGACGCCGAGGAGCAGCATGCCAAGCGGCAAAATGCCACCGTCGATTTCCGGAACGCCCTTGAACGAAGAAACCTCGAGTTGTGCAGAGTTAAGCAAAGCATTGTTGGTGGTACCAACAACCCTGAAGGAGATCGTCTGTCCTAAGCCGACGTTGAATGTACTGGTCCCTGACTTGGGTACAGCCGCCGTCGCCGTGTTGGTCAGTAGGGTCTGAGTACCGTTAATCACGACGTAGAAGTTCGCACCAGCCGATGACTGACCTGAAGCGATCCAGTCGAACCTGAATGGCCCCGCCTGCGTTGCAGTCCAGACCAGCGTCGTCGTAATATTCTTCAGCGATTTAATGCTGATCGCACCATACCCGGTTCCATCTATGGCATAGCTCATGCCCCCAGTCGCAAAACTATCCGGGGCGCTGGCGTTCGCTCCGGTAGTTCCATTGAAACCGGCGGCCTGGGCCGTTGCATTCCTGAACGTTGATGACGTAATATTGTTTATGTTAAAGTCTGCATGACAAAAGTTCGTCGCTGCGGATGGTATGCATGGCGCCGCATGAACCGACGAAGCCAGCAGGCTGCTCGCCACCGCGAGTGCAAAAGCTATCGATTTCAACCTACTCATCGCGGTCACTTTCATTTGATTCCCAACCTCCTTAGCACTCTCAGTAGACAGTTCCACCGCACTAAACGTTTTATTTATCAATGTAGTACATTCGTACTATGCATTTTCGATGGTTGAATTCGTCGGACGGCCAATCGGTGCGGTCGGCCTGCACACAAACTACCAGACATCTTCTACAGGTAAGACCAATCACCCGATCCCAGCACATACAGACACAAGAGCAGATTGCTGCAGGCGTGGGCTAGGATGGCATCGCGGCATGAGCGCCGCCGCCAGAAGACCAGTCCGAAAATGAGACCTGCCACCATGCCGGCGGCGACACCGCTATGCATGGCTCCAAAGGCTGCCGCATTGAGCACGAGGGCTAGCGGAGCGAGCAGGCTGCGCGCGACATGCCGATCCAAGGCTCGCATCGCCCAAGGCAACAGCAAAGCCCGAAACGTGAGCTCCTCGGCAATCGGCACGACAAGGATCGAGCCGGCAAATCGCACGATCAGCCACGGCGTCGCCAACAGCGGCGAGGCTCCGAACAGCGTTTCGGCAAACTTCGCGGATGCATCCGCATCTGCCGGAACCAGCATGATCCAGAGCCAGAAGACCAGCGCCCCGGCGCCAACCGGAATCGCTGTGATCGACCAGTCCGGCTCCTGCGCCGGTAGTTTCAATCGCACCAGCAGGAAGGCGGCAGACAGGGTCGGAACGGGGTAGAACCAGTTGAACGTGCCGCTGAACAACCCGACCAGCAAGGTGGCGGCGATCGATGCCATCAACGGGTACGCCACGCGCGTCGGCGGGACAGGCATCAGACCGATGCGAGGCGGCACCAGGTCGATCGGTCCGCTTCTGGCCTTGTCGGCGTAACGGCGTATGGCAAGGAAGAACAGGATCGAGATGCAGACGAAGGAAAACACGCCAAAGTTGGCGTGAAAACCAGTCACCGCAACTTCCGCAGACCATTTGTCTCCGATGTAGAACAGCAATACCAGGCGCACCACATTCACAAGGAATGCGCCGCACACGGCCAGCGTGACCAAAACAAGCGCGAACCAGATGCGCAGCCGACGGTGTTCCATAGCCACGGCGGCCAGCAACATGCCCGCCGTCAGCATCATTCCCTCCAGTCCTGAGCACCCCGGTAGGATGAAAGCGGTAAAGGTGCCGGCGCGGTAGACGGGGATGCCGTTGTCGGCGATCTTCACGAACCATAGCGGGTGCCCCACTCCGTCGCTGATCCAGGTGACGACCGCCATCGTAGCCTGAATGAACGGGCGTGAGCTCGGATAGCCCGATTGCTCGAACAGCCGCCAACCCACGTAGCACACCAGAACGAGCGCCCCGAGTGCGCCAGCCCGCAGGCGGATCGTCCGAGCGAAGGCTTCCCAGCCAGGCACAAGGAGGGCAAAACCCGTCGCCAGATAGCTTGCCCAAAGCACCGGCGCGACGGCGTAGTAGGCTAACCATGCAGATCCACCGCTTTTCAGCGCAACCACGAGGGGTGGGGCGGCGGCAACTGCGATGAAATTCGTGATGGCCAGCGCAAAATGCGCAACAAATATCCGGACCGAAGGCGCCCGCTCCCATGCTTCGTACAAATCCTGCCGATACAGCGCAACGCAGTGCGCGAGTACTGCGACGCTTGCCAGCAGCACTCCGCGCACAATAGCCGGCAACCACGCGAGAACTGCAACCAAGGGGCGATCGGACTGGTCCGCCCCCTGAAACTGCTGAGCCGCCACGAAGCCGGTGAGGCCAAGGATCAGCAGTTGCAAAAGTGTTGTCAAAATGCGGTTGGAAACAATCGTCCGCCGCAATCTCACGTCCACCACGTCGTGCGGAGAGTCGTCAGCCTTTTCGGCGGCCTTGCGTGAAGCTGGCTTCTTTCTGGGCATTGCCACCGCATCGGGATGGATGAACGCGGCGGAAGCACCGCCAGGCTTCTTGCGCCGCACCGTTACTGCAAGGTCGCCAGCTTCCGCGCCGTCCGAACGGGCCTGCTTTCTGGACGCGACGAGCACGACGTGTTCCCCAGCCAAGGGCACACTCTCCGGAGCAATGCGCTTTCGGGGTTTGCGCGGAATCATCAGCCTGCCGCCCAGGTGAGCAGCGCATTGACTCCGCAGGCCGCAAGCAGTCCCAACCCGCTGAACCGGAACTGGCTCGCAAGGCGGCGGGCAGACGGCGAGTAGCGCCAGATGGCGTAGATCACCGCAAGCACAAGGAAGCTTCCACCGGCCACCGCCGCGAAGTCGTGGTCGAATTCCAGGAACGACGTCCGGGCCAGGGCCCAGACGCCCTCACCGCAGATCAGAACGATGATGATCGCCACCAGACCTCGCTGTGTAAGGCGAAGGAAGCGCCAGCTCTCCAAGCGCTCGTCCAGCTTGCCCAGCCCCTTGGGTCGGATGGTGCCTTCGACCGCTGCCACCTCGCGCGGTTGAGACAGATACCAGCCGCCCCAGACGATTGAGAGCAATACGAGCGAGATCTGCAAGATCCAGATCGCCTTGTTGAAGCCGCCTGCCTTCAGATAGGGCGGAAGCCCCCATGTCCCGGAGGCCGCCCTTGCGATCGCAGGGTCGCGAAACTCGATGACCGCTCGCTTGAGTATTCCTCCGTGCAGGGCACTTGCCGCGCGGGCGCGTTTCTGTGCAAGCAATGTTTCCTCGACCACCTGCCGTCCGAACCGAAGGTCGACGGGATCATCCACGACCTCATGCAGAACGACGAACGAGCAGGTGTTGTCGCGGCATTCGGCGTGGACGCGCCGCTGCGTTGAGACCATCTGTTCGAGCAGTTTCATCAAGTCAGGATCGATCTGCTCCGATCCCATCCAGCGGTTCAGCATAATGGTCGCGAATTTGCGGTTTCGGACCCAATCAAACGCATTGGACATCGCTGCGGTGTCAAGCGAGGGCAGTGATCCGATCGATGCCGCCTTGGCGCGCATGATCGAAATCACATCGCGCTCCTCGGCCGTCACAACCACTTCGTGATAGTGCCATGTCTTGCGCTTGCTGAAGAACTGCGGATTGGCGGCAATGAACCGTTCGCTTTCTTCGTTGGTTAGCGAAATGCCCGCAGTGCTGGACGCTTCAAAGATGCCCAGCAGTTTCCTGCGCCGATCCTGTTCGACACTCATCATCAAATCACTGCCCGGGATCAGGGCCCCACGGATAACGTGCTCGACGGCTATTTCGACCGACAATTGCCGCAACGCCTCCAACCGGGCTTGCGGGGAATCGATGGGCTGGAAGCGCAGCGTCTCGTCAGTGCGCATGCGCAGGTCGATGTCGCCCTTGGTCACATCGACGCCGTCGATCGTGGCAACAACCTCGCTGGCGGTTGCGACACATGGCAACGCAATTACCAGGGCCGCAACCAGCCAGATCAAGTGCCGTACTAAACGTATCATCATTCACTCCGGCGCGAAGGCCGTCGCGCCCCGGCTGTACATTCGATTTGGATAGGAACCATCAGTGGATCAGTCTGGGCAGGCACCCCGCAGCGCGCTCTGCGGACTGACCAGTTGCACATCACTCGACTGGCTGTGATTTGGGCAACCGAGAGCCACATCGCCCGCAGCACCGCCACTTCTCACCGCTCGCGTAGACCACGCGCCGGCTCCGCTTATGACCTATGATCAGACAGATCGGATAGACGACCCGATTGCGAAGGAACTGCGCATTCCGGCGCCGGGACGTCTTTCCGAAAACGCGGCCGATGAGGTGGGACAATCGGCTCCCCAACCTGCGGCCCCATCCTCTCCCTGACTTCCTGCGCCGGCGCTGTGTGCTGTGCGATGACATTGATCGAGCGAGCTAGCTGGATGTCGGCCCTGGATCAGCGACGCTTCTTCGCGACGCAGTAGTATCCGCCCGCCGGAAACTTCTCGCCGTTGATGTCGATTGCTGCGGAGTGGAAACCCTCGGCTCGGAAGGTATACTTCTCATCGTTAAGACCTGCGCACACGGACTGAGCATGTTCATCGTCATCAGCCCTGATCGCGCCGAAGCTTCCCACGTTGGTCCACGTTGGAACATCGTGCTTGCCCTTGATGATCCGCGGCGCAGGCGTGCCTTCTACGAGGCCCGGATGGGCCACAGTGGAACAACCAGCCAAAGTGGCCGCTGCAATCGCGCACAATGTAATCTTGTACATATTTGCTCCTCTGAAAATATTCTTAAAATAACTTTATGCATCTGAAGGCTGTCATGACCTTCCGAGATGACGCACCGAGTATCAGGTAATAAGCCGTCCAAGATACTCGCCGTATCTGCTCTTCCCATGTGCGCTGGCCAGTCGCTCAATTTCATCATTTCCGATGAAACCCTTCCGCCAGGCGATTTCTTCGGGACTCGCGATTTTGAGCCCCTGCCGTCGCTCCAGCGTCGCGACGAACTCCGATGCGTCGAGCAGGCTGTCGGGCGTTCCGGTATCGAGCCATGCATAGCCTCGACCCAGTGGGGTGACCGAAAGCAGGCCGCGCTCGAGATAGACACGGTTTATATCCGTGATCTCCAGTTCGCCCCGGTTCGACGGCTTGATGTTGGCGGCAATATCCACCACACCCGCGTCGTAGAAATACATCCCTGTCACAGCCCAGTTCGAACGCGGCTTGTGCGGTTTTTCCTCGATGCTGATCGCCCGCATCTGGTCGTCGAACTCGACAACCCCATAACGCTCCGGATCGTTGACCTTGTAGGCAAACACTGTGGCGCCATGCACGTTCGCGGCACTGGCGCTCAGCACGTCCGGCAGAGCGCTGCCGAAGAAGATGTTATCCCCCAGTACAAGGCAGGAGGGCCCGCCATCGACGAATTCCGCCCCGATGGTATAGGCCTGAGCCAACCCCTTAGGTTCAGGCTGAACGGCATACGTAAGGTGTATGCCCCACTGGTTACCAGTGCCGAGAAGTTTTTCAAAAAGTGCGAGGTCTTGTGGCGTCGTGATTATGAGTATTTCACGGATTCCTGCCAACATCAGGGTAGACAGCGGATAGTAAATCATCGGCTTGTCATAAATAGGAAGTAGTTGCTTCGACACAGGGAGTGTCATCGGGTAGAGGCGTGTTCCACTCCCCCCGGCAAGAATTATGCCTTTCATGCCATCCTCATCGCAATTTTTAGTGGGATTTTGGGCTTTATGTCAGACGGCGGACGCGGATCAGAACCGGATTTTGCTGCACTGACCAGCTGACGCAGACAGAGATGTTCGCCGCTTTGAATCCGTGTTCCGCTTTAAGTATTTTGCCGAAAAAATTCACCCGATCATAGTAATAGGAATAATTATCTGATCATAATTCTTTAATATCTACTATTCTTATATAATTTACAAATTCTTTGATTCATAAACCCATATTAATTATACAATTTGGTTTTTGGGGATTGGTCATTTCCCCATTCGGCAAGCTGGCATTTTCAAGGTCAGCAACGCGAAAGCTTCAGCCTCTCTTGCACAAGGGCATCGACGGTCTTGGGCAGGGATTGGTACCAGTTCGGCATCCTCACGCGATGTGACGCTGCTAGGTTCGTACAGTTGAGCCTGGAATTCGCAGGGCGGCGTGCCGCCGTCGGATATTGATCTGATCGGATGTGGCGAACCGACGCAACTGGGCCACCGATCTCCGAAGATCGACGGAATACAGCCTCGGCAAGCCCTGCCCAACTCGTCTCGCCCGCGCCAGCAAGGTGGAAGATCCCGCGCAAACCGGCGTCGTTGCTGGCAACGAGGTTGCCAGCGATCGCGAGGACCGCATCAGCAATATCCATCGCGCAAGTCGGATTGCCGACTTGGTCGCTCACGACCGATAGTTCATCGCGGGTCGCCGCGAGCGCCAGCATGGTCCTGACAAAGTTTCGACCGAACGGGCTAATGACCCATGCGGTGCGCAAGACGGCGGTGTTGGAATTCTCGGCCAGTACCGCGTATTCACCGGCCAGCTTGGTTGCACCGTAGATGCTCTGCGGGTCCGGCACATCGCTCTCTCGGTAGGGCGTAGATGCCGTCCCGGAAAAGACATAGTCAGTAGACATGTGAATCAGTGGGACCCCCATCGCGGCAGTAGCACGGGCCACCAGACCCGCCCCGCGCACGTTCACTGCAAAGGCGGCCTCGCGATCGCTTTCAGCCTGATCCACAGCGGTGTACGCAGCGGCCGACACGACGACATCCGGCCGGGCCTGCGCCAGCGTCCTATGGACGCCCACAGGATCGTCCTTCGACAAGTCGAGTAGCGGACGACCAACTGGGATGACGGTATGCCGCAGCCCGGCACCGCGCGCCAGAAGGCTCTGCACGACCTGTCCCTGCAGTCCCGTTACGCAGATACGCATGAAATTCTGATCGCTCAGACGGCTGCCGCTTCGGCGATCAGACCGAGCCGCTGCCCATCGTATGATCCGCGCAGCGGACCCCACCACCACTGATTCTCGATGTACCAGCGAACTGTCTGTTCGACCCCGCTATCGAAGTCGTGCCTCGCCCGCCATCCCAGCTCTGTTTCCAGCCGCGTTGCGTCAATGGCATAGCGGGCATCGTGGCCGGGACGATCCCGTACGAAGACGATGAGGTCCGCATAGGGCGTGGATCTTGGCACCAGTCGATCAAGCACGCTGCAAATGCGGCTGACTACATCGATATTGCGCCGCTCATTGCGTCCGCCGACGTTGTAGGTCTCCCCGTTCCGCCCCTTCTCCGCGATCAGGTCGAGCGCGCGGACGTGGTCATCGACATGGAGCCAGTCGCGCACATTATCGCCCTTTCCATAGATCGGCAGGCCGCGACCCTCGAGCGCGTTCAGGATCGTCAGCGGGATCAGCTTTTCGGGAAACTGGTAGGGGCCGTAGTTGTTTGAGCAGTTCGAGACAACCACAGGCAAGCCATACGTTGCCGACCAGGCCTTTGCGAGATGATCGGATGCCGCCTTGGATGCGGAATAGGGCGAACTGGGATCGTATGGGGTGTCCTCTCGGAAGAGACCCTCATCGCCGAGTGAGCCGTAAACCTCGTCGGTCGAGACATGGAGGAAGCGAAACTGCCCGGCGTCGACAGGATCGAGGGAGGCAAGGTACTTGCGCGATGCCTCAAGCAGCGTGAACGTCCCGATGATATTAGTGTCGATGAAAGTCCGCGCGCCGGTGATCGAACGGTCGACGTGGCTTTCAGCCGCCAGGTGCATCACCCGCTGCGGCCGGAAATCTGCGAAGGCACGCTCCATCGCTGCCGCATCGCAGATATCAGCACGAAGGAATTCGTGCCGGGCGCATCCTGCCACCTCCTTCAGCGATTGCTCGTTGCCGGCATACGTCAGCGCGTCGATGGTCAGGACAGTATAACCCCGTTCCAGGACAAGGTGTCGGACAAGCGCCGAGCCAATGAAGCCCGCACCGCCAGTGACTATAACGCGCATGTTCTGTCCTGTATCCTGAATAGGGTCGGAAGGTCGGCGAGCCGTGGCAGCTCGAAATCCTTCGCAGAGAGTGTTGATCGGTCAGCCAGATCCGGCCAGTCGATAGCAATGTCCGGATCATCACACGCCACGCCGCTGTCGTGGCGTGGGCTGTAGAACGCCGTAACCTTGTATGAGACGCGGGCATCGGGGGTGAGTGTGCAGAAACCATGGGCGAAACCGGCAGGGATCCACAGCTGATTGCCGCGTTCCTCGGAAAGCGTCACGCCGACCCAACGCCCGAAGTCGGGCGAGTCGGCCCTGAGATCGACCGCGACATCGAAGATGGCTCCGCCCGTGCAGCGTACGAGCTTGGCCTGAGCGGCTGGCGGTTTCTGAAAATGCAGCCCCCGGATCGTACCGATTGCCCGGCTGAGGGATTCGTTTTCCTGAACGAAATTCTCCTCACCGATTTCGCGATCGAACAGATCCTGTCGAAACGTCTCTGAGAAATAGCCCCGGCTGTCGGCAAAGCGATTAGGCAAAACTTCGATAACCGAAGCCAATTCTGTCGGTCTAAACTTCATGATGTCCACTTGGGAAGTGATGGCCACCCTTGAGTGGCCATCACATGCTGGAGTTCAGTTGCTTTTGGGCACAGCAACCACGGCGGCGCCTGCGACACCTGCAGCACCTGCGATTGTGGGGATCGCTCCCAGCGCTGTGGTGCCTCCGCCGACTGCGGCGCCTGCTGCGGGTGCAGCGCCACCGGTGCCTGCACTGGCGGTGCCAGCTGCACCAGCAGCCCCGGCTGCGCCCACCGCACTGGCCGCACCGGCACCCCCTGCCGCGCCCGCTGCACCGACTTCACCCATGGTCGTCACTGTGCCGGCAGCCTCCGGTGTCGTGACGGCCGGCGCTGAAGGCTGCTGCTCGATCGTGGGCTTGGTCTTGTGCGAGACGCAGCGCGCGCCGTTGTCGGCGACCGGGGTCGCCGCGCGCATCAGGCGATGCTTGATCGCGTGACGGACGACACGCTTCGCGGACCTGCGTCCTGCCACCGCACTGCGAACTGCGGGCTTACGAATTGCGGCCTTGTGCTTTTTCAATCCGGGACGAGCGACCCGTTTGTGCCTGGAAATCTTGCGCTTAGCGCTCGATGCTCGCTTGGCTGGTGCCTGCGGCGTACATTCGTCCGAATCGCCAGTCGAAACGACCATGCCCTGAGCGAATGCGGCTTCCGTAGGGACCGATACTACTGACATGGCAAGTAGCATGGCTGACATGAATATTCTCATGGCTTGATCCTTCTTATAATGAATTGAGCGGCGTTTTACGGGTATTATCGCTTGCGATCACGGCGGCTTGCCGAAGGCCGACCTGAGAGCTCGGCGGTTCGATACTTCTTTACCTTCCATGCTCGAAGACAGAGCCACGTGTTGAATAGGAGGAGCGCCGTCAGCCCTCCCTCCAGCAGGTGATTGAGGTGCAGTCTCCACACCGAAGCGAACAGGATCTGATCGACCTGATGCAGTGAGACTGCGCGGATGACATCAAGGCCCAGCAACAGGAAACCGAGGAACCGGATTCGCCAAACAACGACCGGCAATCCCCGCTGCCTGAGCGCGCGCTGCATGGCCCAGACTATACCCGCGACAGCCGCCAGAAAAACCGCAGCCTGCGCACCGCGTCTCGCGCTGTAGACTTCAATCCGGTTTGCAATGGCGCGCATGGACTCGTGCGCAACCGCATCAAGGTGCAGCGCCTTCTCGATGGCAAGAGCTGCAAAAAGCAATGCCAGAAGGAGCCACTGCCGCCGCCTGGGCATGCCTGAGCGACGAGGCGCCTGCGACCAGGCGAAGAGCATGGCCGCACACGCGAGGACATCACCAAGACTTCCGGCAATCAGCAACATCAGGCCAGTTCAGCGCCGACCGATCAGCCGCTTGGCGAGGACAATCGCAGCTTCGCGACCTACCCTCATTGGATAGCCCACCAGCAAATCCCAAAGCAGTTCCACGCGCGAAACCGGCAGCAGGTTCACCGCAGGATCGAGCGCAAAGGCCCGTGTTGCCATGCGGTCACCGACCCTTGCGCCCTTGATCCGGTTGGACACGTTCTCGCTGTGCACGACCTGCAACCAAGCGGGACGGCCATGAACCTGAAGTACGGTCCACTTGGTGCCGAGTTCGTGATGGCGCGCGGCCCAGATCGTCTGCGCAGACCGCCCACCGGCTTCGATCAGCGTCGTGAACGGATTGCTCGTATCGGTCGCCGTGTAGATCTTGCCATCCTGCAAGGCGAGGCCGTTGCGGAAGTTCAGCACGCAGCCCACTGGCGCGCGCGACGCCTCGTCCTGAATCCGTTCGATGAAATCCTGCGCAACGGCGTCGTCATTGTCGATCCGGCTGGTCAGTATGATCCGGGCATCGTCGCCTGTCCGCTGGGCGACATCCCGCGCGACCAAGGCCTGATCGAAGGGCCCCACAAACCGGGGTTCGAAGTCGATCGACTGCCGGGCGCGGACAATCCGTTCATAATAGGGTATCGGCGTCGCCTCATCGAAATAGACGAGCCAGTGAAATGTCTTGACGGTCTGTGCGGCCATGCTGGGCAGACAATAGGCCTCGAACAGGTCGAACCGGCGATCAAGCCAACCGGCCGAATTGCGGATTGCCGCTTCCCGCCCTTCGCTGGCGATGTTGAACCTCGTGATGACGAAATGCTGCATCATTGGTCTATCGAACCTCACCGCGACCGAGACGGCGCACCCAGTAAGCGCTGGCATAGCCCCTCATCCACCGCTGCGGGTGGAGCGTGACCAGCCTGTACGCGGTGCCGACCCGCCCTGCCGAGCGCCAGAACCAACCGGCAAGACAGCCGAGCAGGTAGCGCTCCAAAGCGATCAGCCAGAACAGCATTACGCCTGCCCACGCCTTGGGCCACGGCCAATGCTTGTGCATAAACTGAGACAGGCCCGTCGCTTGGTACAGGAGGCGCGGTGCGGCAAGGCTGTTGCCACTGCCGGTGAAATGGATCGCGGTCGCGCGCGGCGTCCGCCACACGACACGGCCGGCCTTGCGCGCTCGCAAAAAGAGATCGCTCTCCTCGCAGTAAAGGAAGAAGCGTTCGTCAAATCCGCAAAGCTCATGCCAGACCGCGCGACTGATCATCACGAAGCCGCCAGTCACCAGTTCCACCGGCGTGTCCCGAGACCCGATTGCCCGCTCGGGAGCGGCAGCACGATCACCTTGAAAAGCGAGGCGTGCGGGAAAATCGCGCAGGCGGGGGAAGCGGAGGTGATTGGCAACGTCGGCACTGCCATCTTCGCTGAGAGTAACGCCGCCCCATGCTGCAGCATCAGGTTGCTTGCGGCTCAGGGCAAACAGATGCGCAATGGCATCCGGCGAGACCACCATATCGGGGTTCAGCAACAGCAGGAGTGGCGCCCTGGCGTGGCGGGCCAGCTCATTGTTGCCTGCACCGAACCCGATGTTCCCGCGGCTGGGGATCAGCGTGACCTCGGGAAAACTGCGCGCGACAAAGCTGGCAGTGCCGTCGACGCCGTTGTCGATCAAAAGGACTTCGATCACCAGGCTGCCGGCTGCTGCGAAGACCGAACGCAAGCACAGGCCAATGTGCTCAAGCGAATTGAAGGCCACCACCAGTACGCTGACCTGCGGCACGCCAATCGATGTTGCGGACACCAGCAAGCTCATGAGGCGCCGGTCCCCGCCGTTTCGGGGAAGCGGTGTCCGGCTTGTGCCAGCGACAATGTTGTTCCTATGAGGAAATAGTACCAGGCCTGGGTGATGCCCCAATACGACACTGTGAAAGCCATCAAGGTCAGGATGATGATCGTGATGGAATAACTGAGCAGCACGCGCCGGTCGGAGCGATTGAGTGCGGCCATTCCCCATCCCGCTGTGAAAGCGACGATGACCGGAAGCGAAATGCGCAGCAGAGCCTCGGGCACACCGTATGACATGGCAATGTAAAGCCAATAGTTGTCGATGGATCCGGGCATCCAGGCAGGCCGAAGCCAATCCTGTGACCCAAGACCGAACAGCGGATGCATGGCGACGTTCATCACGCCGTATTTCCAGACGAGTGTCCGGTAATAGGCCGTCCACTTGTCGAGAGTCATGAAGTTGACGACGATCCCGACGATGCCGCCCTGCGTCATCAGCTGCAAGCCGGTCGCGATCAAGGCTGTGCCAACAACGAGGGTTCTCCACCGCAGGAAGTTGAGTTGCGCGCCCAGGTATTCATATCCCACCAGGCCACCTGCAAGAAACAACGCGATCACTGCAGAAGAGCTGACGGTTCCAAGCGAGCAAGCCGCCGCCATGATGCCGATCATGCGTGGCGCGAACTTTATCTTCGCAAGGAGAAACAGTGGCAGGATGCTGGCCAGCTGTAATCCGCCAAGGATGGGATGAGAAAAAGGTCCGGTTCCGCGAATCAGCCCCAGGCGATCATTGACCGAAGCGAACAGCGCCGATTGCAAATTGACGCCCAGCATCTTGGCCATGAACGGTTGAAGCAGATACTGGCCCGACAGTGTCTCGAAGATAACGCACATACCGGCAAGAAGAAACGCTGGCCCGAGCCTGACCAGCAGCACGCGCGCCCGCTGGGTTGACGTGATCGTGCAGCGCGCGGCAAAATAGGACACACCGACGTCCAGCAACGAAGCGCCTCCGTTCGCGATGGCCTTCTCGAGCCCGATCGTGATTGAAAGCGACAGGAAAATCCAAACGATGGTGGTCAGTACCACCAGGTCGGCGAAAGTCGCCCTGACCTTGCGGCTCATGTAGGCGGACACGATGCCCGGAAGCATGCAAATCAGGATGAGCCGGTAGGGGAATACAACGAAGTCCAGCGCCGTGAAGAATAGTTGTTGCGGCAAGAGGAGCGCATAGACGAACAGTACCGCCCAACGCAGTGACAAGCCGTTTTCTGGTTTGATGTCAGTTATGTTCATAGTGTGGAACTTTGCGCCCCGCCCATACCGGACTGCGCAGAATTATGCCGCGCCGACTTTGCCGACGAGGCGCCGGAGAAATCGTACGCGAAGATGAATGACTGCCTCCCTGCCTTCTGTCGGCAGCACGAACCAGCTCAGTCGTGCTGACAGGACGCCAGCAAGTGCCGCGATCATCAGGCTGCCAGGCAGTCCGGGCTCCAACATCCGGATCGCGATTTCCTCTGCTGCAAAAAGGGACAATGCGCCGGCAAAGCTGGCGAAGCCGACGAGACGGCAGTTTGCCATCTTGCGCAGCAGCGCAGCATCGATGGCCATCCGCCCCAGCGAAGCCAGCGCTGCGCCCACCAGACCCAGCTTGGCCACCAGCAGCAGCAGCAAGGGAATGTAGACAACGATCTCCGCAAGGTGGGCGAGGGCGACGGCCCGCGGCCTGCCCTGCGCGTGCAATCGCCAGAACGGGACTTGTCCGAAGACATTGATCCACGCAGCGACCAGCATCACCCTGCCGACGGGTCCGGCGGGACTGCCTAGCTCGCTGCCAAGCCAGAGCTCCATGGCGGGTGCCATCACTGCAATCCCAAACGCGACCGGAGCAGTCATGCAGGCGTAAAGGACACGGGCTCCCAGCTCGCTCAGGCGATCGGCTTCCTCCATGTCGGCAGCAGCAAGCCTGGGGAACACGGCGTTTCCAAGTGCACCCGCAAGCGGACTGAGGCGCGAAGTGATCTGGGTTGGCAGAGAATAGACCGCAACAGCCGCCGCCCCAAGCGCCTTGCCAATGAAGAACCGGTCACCGACCACGAGCAGCGGACTGATGAGGCCCGTGACGGTCACCCAACCGCCATAATGGATCAACTGTGATAGGTAGGCCCGGTCGAATTTCACGAAGGCCGATACGCCAAACTCCTTCTGGCACTCGCGCGCAAGGATGACCGTTCCCACGCCGCGCGCGAGAATCGAGGCTAGCAGTAAGTAGCTCAGGTCATTGCCCAGATAGATGGCGGCCGACAGCGGGACGATCTGGAAGAGCACCGACGAGACGACGCCGATGGCATTGACCGAAGCAAATTTCTCGCGTCCTATCAAGGCGCCGTTCAACAGCCCGAAGGTGGTCGATATCGGAAGCGCCAACGCAAGGATCGGTGCGCTGCCATAGGCTTCGGACCGCAGGGATGCGGACATGCCGATCCCGCCTTGGAACACATAGTAGACTGCCGGCAGCAGAATTGCTGCACCAGCCAGGCCGATCACCAGGTTGGCAACGAGCGCGGTGCCGATGATCCTTGCCCTCGCCTCGGCCGTATCGCCGCGCGATGCGGCGATACGCTGCGTGACAGCCCGTCCGAGGCCGAGATCGAAAACGCCGAAATAGCCCAGGATGATCCACGCCAGCGAAAGTACGCCGTAACGTTCAGCGCCGATCTGCTTGAGGTAGATCGGCACAGTGACCAGCGCCAATACGATCGGGAGAACCGTCCCCACCAGATTGTAGGTTGTGTGGCGTGCGAGGCTCATGCTGCATCGCCATACGCAGGGACAGGCGCAGCACTGCTGGCCATCGCCGCAGCACGCAGACCGCCCTCAAAGGCGCGCGCGATCGAGGCCCGCTTGAACTTGTCGGCCGCACTCGATGTCTGCCAATTCGAAAGCGCTCGTTTCAAGCGCGGTTCGTCCCTCTTGATGTGCAGCATGGCCGCGGCAATCGCGCGAGGATCCTCGGGATCAACCGGAATGGCAAATGGCTCATCCTCGAACCATCCACTGATGGCGCGATCTGCAGGATAGACAACCGGCGCGCCGCAAAAGAGCGCTTCGAGGAACACCATCCCGAAGCTTTCCCGCCGGCTTGGCAGCACAAAGCCCGCAGCGTCATTGTATCTTGCTGCCATGTCCCTGTTGGACACTGCACCGGCAAGCCGGATACCGCGAGAACGCTGGGCTATCGTGCGGACCACGGCCGTGTCCCGTGCGTCCCCGCCGCCAACAACCTCTAGTTCAAGAGTGCTGTCGATCCGGCGCGCAAGGCTTACGGCCCGTGCAAGCCCGGTGAAATTCTTGAGCCGATGGTGGCGCAAATGAAATGCAGTTATCAGACTTGCGCCTGTGACCCTGGGCGCAATCGGTTGGTCCAGCGCGATCGGACACGGCAGATGGATAATGGTCCTCGCTCGAACCCGCAGCAGGGCCTCGATCCGTGCGATGGCCCAAGGCGCAAGCGAGAAAACCACCTCGGCACCCTGCAGTACCCACGCAAATAATCTGCGCAGATCCGGCCGTGCCGCAACGATCTTCGCGTCCGTATTGCCCTGCACAACGAGGGCATAGGGCAGCCCAAGCCGGCGCGCCATTTCGGCGACAACGAGACCTTCGATGGACAGCTTGTACCCGATCAGGAGATCTGGGCGCCGACAATCATCAGTCAGGTTGCACAATCCATCCGCCAGCTTTCGCAAGGTAGTCGCGTGCAGGATGCCCTTTGGAAAGCCGGCATAACGTAAGCTTTCCAGCCTGAAGCCCGTGCGGCGTTCCAGGATTGGGGAATGCCGACCGGTTGCCATTCCAGTCACTGCAGTCCAGTCCGGCATGCTGCGGTTGAGCGAGATCACGCGGTGGTCGAAGTCGTTGGCGACGAGGTCGACCAAATTCCGAACCGCAGGTGTTTTGCGGACATCAAGCGCATCAGGATAATCAGCAGTGACGTGCAAAAGCGCAAGACGTCCTACGCGTTGATGAAGATTGGCTGGCCTCATTGCTGGTCGTCATCGAGCGCGCGGATGGTCATCACATCAAGGGGCGTCGAGGTCAGATCGCCGCGCAGAGCGATCCACTGCACCGGACAATCGTCCTCAACCGAAAACTCGTTTTTGGTCTCGAGCAGCCAGGCAACGGCCAAGGGCTTGATGCCGCAGCCCATGGCCCATTGCCATGTGCCGGGGGTCTGTTGTCCTTGGGTAACGTTCATCTCGTATTCACCGGGCGGCAAGGCCAACAACCGATAGGTCAGCCCCAGCCTGTCCGCGTCGATGGCCTCGAGTCTGTTCGACCTGCCCTGCTTCATGGCATAGCCCTTGCCCAACTGCCACGCGAAGGGGCTGTCCGGATTGCGCGGCCGAGCAGGCCATTCAAGCCTCAGCGGCAAAGTCTGGCCGCCCTCGCGAATGGCGGAGTCGATTTCCAGCGCAGGCTTGAATCGGCCGTGCGCCACGAGTGCCCACATGACTTGCGCCGCAGTGCCAAAGGCATTTTCCTCGGCCCGCGCCGGGATGGCTTGTGCAAGATCAACAACCGCCGGATCGGACAGTGCATTGACGGAAAGCACCAGCCAGCGACTGGTCCACGGCGCTTGCTGACGAAAGTAAGGGAGCAGGGCCGTGCGGAAGGCCGCCACGTTGGCGGCTACCCGCAAGCTGTTGTCGAGATCTTCCTGCGAGCCCGCCACCCGCATGATTGCATCCGCATGCTCGACCGCCTTGCCGAAATCGCTCGCACTAACCGCCATATTGTACAGTTTGCGTTGTACGCTGATGTCACGCCATCCGAGCCTGCCCGCCAGAAGGAGAAACCGGGCGCCGCGCGACTGATCGGGCACTTTCTCTGCGGATGCGCGCAGTTCCAGTGCGTTCAAAGCCGACGCGATCAACGGACTCGTCTGCAAGGCCGCCAGCACACCATCACTTTGCGCGTCGCTGCCGGTTCCGTGCAATTCGCTTCGCATGACTGCGATGGCGCCATATGGGAGATACGCGGCAAGGTCTCCTCGGTTCACCGCAACCAGCAATCGTGCCCCCGCCAGGCAGCAGACGGCCGCGAATAGCACCAGTGTGCATCCAAAAGCTGCTAATCTGCGTCTTGTCACGATCATCGGCATGGGGAGCGGCGGGGGCAGACACATGTAATCCGCCTGCCGTGAGCCTGTGCATTCTAGCTGTAGTTGTAACCGTAGCCGTAGCCGTAGCCGTAGCCGTACTGGTATCCGTAACCCGATGTCTGCGCATCGTACTTCGATACGACCGCGCCCAGGACGCTTGCGCCGTGATTGCGCATGCGGCGGATGGCGGCCTTGACCTGTCCGTAGTGCGCACGCGAGGCCTCGACGACGAAGATCACGTTGTCACTGTGTCGTGACAGCAGCGGCGAGTCAGCTAGTCCGATGACCGGCGGCGAGTCGACGATGATGACGTCAAATTCACGGCGCCGGGCGGCGAAGAACTCGGTCAGGGCATCAGAAGACAACAGCGGAGATGGATTGCTCGGTATCGTGCCCATAGGCAGGAAGATCAGACCCATATCATCAGCGGTATGGATCACATCGTTGTATTCGGACAGACCAAGGATGACATCGGAAAGGCCCTTGTCTTCCTTGCTGATACCGAAGTGCTTGTAGAGGCTCGGTCGGCGCATGTCGCAGTCGATGAGCAGAACCTTCCGGCCAATCCGCGCAAAATCCTGAGCAATGGCCAGCGAAGCGGTGGACTTGCCTTCGTCCGATGCGCTTGAGGTGACTTGGAGGACCTTCTGATGGTTTCCGCCCGAGGCGAAATCGACCGCAGTACGGATCGAGTGATAGGCCTCGCGGAGACCAGACAGCGGACGCTTGAGCTCTTCGTTGATCGCATCGCCGACCCACGGCGTGACCCCCAGAAGCGGCAACCCCAGTTTGCCTTCGACGTCCTCGGGCGTGTGCAGCGTGTCATCGACGATCTGGCGGAGCACTGCGGCCAGAACACCCAGACCAATGCCGGCGACAATACCCAGGAGCAGGTTCTTGAGCAGATTTGGGCTGACCGGCAGCTCTGGCTGCTCCGCCTTGTCGACGATCACCATGTTGTTGTTCTCGACATCAGCGGCCGAGGTGACCTGATTGAGTCGGGTCAGCAAGTCGCGCAATTGCTGGCGCAACGTGTCCGCGTCGCGGGCCAGCAGGTTCAACTCAACCCGCTTGCGCTGTTCGTCGATCGTTTCACCCGCCAGGGCGTCCTTTTGATCGAGCATGGCCCGCTCGGCATTCAGCGCCGTGTTGTACTCCGCTTTTATAGAAAGCTTTATGGACCGGATTGCATCTGCGATCTGGACATCAAGAGCGCGCACGTTGGCAGCCGCTTCAACGACGTCGGGCTGACTCGCAACGTAGTGCGTGCGGAGCTTCTCGAGGTTGGCGACCGCGCCTGCACGCTGCTGCATCAAGGCTTGCAGCGTGCTGTTCTCCCTCGCTTCTGGGAAACTGGCGCCGGTTGCGACCTCGGCCGTGCGCCAGCGCTGCTCGACAGCGATGCGAGCCGCCTTTGCCGCATTGTAGTTGCTGTTCATCGCAACGAGACTGGCGGTGGTGATCGACTTTGCCCCGCCCGCTTCCTTGCCATTGCCGCTGCCGTTGTCGGCGCCCGACGCCGCATCGCTGGCATCGATCAGGTCATTTTCCTGCGCATAGGTGATGGCCTTGGTTTCAGCGTCACTGAGCTGGGCGCGGGTTTCCTCCACCTGCTGGCGGAGAATCTTGGTCGCATAGGCATTCGCATTCGCTTGCTGCTGAACGTTCTGCGCCAGGAAGCGGTCGCCATAGGCGTTAGCGATCTCGGCCGCGAGCGTCGGATTGCGGGAGTTGAACGTGAGCTGGACAATCCTGCTGTCACCGGGAGCGATCATGCCGACGTTTTCCGTCAAAAGCTTGATCACTGCCTCACGCCGCTCGTTCTCGCGCTGCGCCGCCGGCAGATCCGTCGCCGGCACACTCTTGCCCATCGCCTTGAGAAACATGTCGTCTTTGGCAAGCGAGAGGCTTTCCATCACCGACTTTGCGAGGGATCGGCTCGTCGTCAGCTTCGACAGGGTTGTCAGGTAGCGGCTGGTATCACTGAGCGCCACAATGGGATCAACCAGGGCCTGTCCTTCGACAATCTTTGCCCGCTCGTTGTCGATCTTAAGCATCAGCACCGCCTGATAAACAGGAGGAGTCAATGCAGTGAGCGCGATAGCCGCAAGCGGACCGGCAAAGCTGAAGCCGCCGATGAGCCATTGTTCGCGGCGAATGAGCGCAAGAATGTCCGGCAGGCGAATGGTCGCCTTTTCTGCCGGAACCCGCAGCGCAATCGCCGAAGCAGCAGCCACAGCGGGATCGGCTTCGCTGGCCGCGCTTTCAGATTGATAACTCATCGAATTTCCCATCAGAGCCGATAGAAGATGGCAAAGAGCGGCGCAGCCTGCAGCAGATCCTGCCAAGCCTGCCTCATGCCGGAATAGCCCACGATCACCTGGTCGCCCGGCTCGAGGAGCGGATCAGGTTGCCGGCCCGCGCGAACCTGCTTGAGATCGAACACGGCAACCTGCCGAGCCCCGCCCGTCGTGCGGAAGATCGCGATCTGGTCCAGCTTGGCGACCCGGCTTGCCCCGCCGGAGTTCGCGATCGCGCCAAGCAGCGTGGTGCCCTTGCTATAGGTCAACTGGCCCGGACGTACGACCGCCCCTTCCACGATCACCAGGTGGGAGGCATACTCGATGATGTTCACCGACACATGCGGATCGGCCAAGTAGTCCCTCCGCAGCCGAACCCGAATCTCCTCGGCAAAGTCACGAGGCGTGCGACCAGCGGCGGTCAGCAACCCGACATAGGGCACGTCCACCGTGCCGTCATCGGCGATGCGAACACTAGGCAGCGACAAGGTTGGTTCACGTGCGACCGCTATGGAAATAGTGTCATCCACGCGAAGAACGGAATGGAGCGCTTGGTTCTGCGCATCACTTTCCTCACTCCGATCGAGAACGGCCGATGGCAACCTAGGGATGTCCGCGATTGGAAGCGAGGTTCTGCAAGCTGATATCAACACCATTGACGAATAAAATGATACTCGAACGCATGTTTTGAGATAGTTATTTAGCATAATCACTGACCATGGAGAGTTATTTCGGCGTTATTTCTTCAAGTGTAATTTAAAGAAATGCGGCGGATAATTAATTGAGAGCAAGGCGATCGACGTAGCCATCACGATTTCGGATGCTAGTGTCCGCAACGGGTAGTCGAAGATCGAATGCAACAGCAGGAGAAGCACAGGTATACACGCCATGCGGTGCAGCATCTGCATGTCGGTGGCCGCCTTGTCCCGATAGGCGATTGTCATCCGGCTCAAGAACCAGATGATCCCGACACCCGCCAGCAGCATTCCGGCCGCCCCTGCCTCGAAGGCTAGTTCAAGGTAGTCGTTATGGACGTGGTTCAGATAGTGCGGCCCCAGATGCGCGAGTGGCTCAAGCGGGGCGAAGGCGATGGAGAAGGTTCCCAGCCCTGCACCCGCCGGCCAGTAGGAAAGGTTCGCCTGCCAGGCGTCCCGGAAAAAGTCCCAACGCTGATCGGAAGCGAGATCACCTTTTTGCAGCGAAGCAACAAGGCGCGTTCCGCCCAGGGCGACCAACATGGCGATACCGCCAGTGAAGGTGACGGCTCGCAGAAACCCGATCTTGCTTGCGCCGCGCAGCGCAATCCATGACGTTATTGTCAGCGGGACCAGCAAAGCCGTTCCCATCCGCGATCCAGTGGCGAGAACCACACAGGCGAGGACACCCGTAGCGCTGACGCCCAACACTGTTTTGAGATCAGCTGGCAAGCGTCGCCGAGTCCACGGCGCGAGCCGGGTGCGGATCAACGCGAGAGGGAAAAGGCACTCGAGGAACACCGCTTGATGGTTATGGTTCGTAAAGAAGCCGGTCGGCACCAGATAGTCGCCGCGCGAGTAAGGCGAGAGAACCGCGGCACCCTGGAACAGCATCTGGAGCGCACCGAGCAGGAGACCAA
The DNA here is from genome assembly GCF_027486195.1 of Novosphingobium sp. GTDB lineage: Bacteria > Pseudomonadota > Alphaproteobacteria > Sphingomonadales > Sphingomonadaceae > Novosphingobium. The sequence continues at coordinate 27,809 of NZ_JAIXPP010000126.1, read as the reverse complement.
GCCCGCCCGCAATCAGAACGCCATCGATAACAGCGACAAGGCGGGCCGCCGGTCCGGTGCGCACGGCTATGTAGGCCGCGAGTGCAGGCAGCAACTGGGTTGCGGTTTCGGCCGTGAGCGAAGGATCTACCGAGAGCGGTCGCCAACCGAGCCTTCCAAATACCGCCATGTCGATGTCCATGGTGAGAGCGCGGCCCGGCAATGCTGTCCAGAGCGAGGCCGGCAATGGGACGAGCTGGGCGATAATAAGCACAACAAGGCCGGCAACCAGTCCGTCGGCAAAGCGAAATGGCAGTGGCCGACGATTGCGCACGGATGCGAGCAGAACCCCGGCCATTATCGCTGCAAGAACAGCCGCAACGAAGCGGGGGGTGGGCACCGTGGCCGGGCCACCACCCAGGAGTGTCATGAGCATGACGAGGCCCGTGACAATCGCATTCTCGCGATTGTCACGGCCATATGTCAAACCGGCCGGAACTACTCTGCGCATCGCGGTAAAATGCAGCGGGGATTGATCCTGTCGAATGGTCATCGACAGTCTGATCAGGCCCGGCTCATAGCCCTTTGGTAGGCCGCTATCAGCACAGGCTTCTGATGGTCCCAGGACAGGCTCTCGTGGAAGCGTTGCTGCGCCGCGCGGCCCATTGCCTCCCGCTGCGCCGGGTTGTCTAGCAGTTCCAGGATCTTCGCGGCCAAGCTTACTGGATTGTTCGGCTCTGCATAGAGAGAGGTCTCGCCAGCCGACACGCGGCCTTCCTTGACCGCAAACTGCACCTGAGCCTTACCGAACGCCATGTATTCCAGCACTTTGTTCATGGTTGAAAGATCGTTCATCGGATTTACGCGATCCGGGTTCACGCCGACATCAGCCGAGCAAAGGACCCGGGCCAGTTCCTCATCGGAGATGCGTCCGGTAAAGTGAACGTACTCCGCAATGCCCATGTCGTGACTAAGCTGCTCCATCGCGCTCCGACTTGAACCGCTGCCGACGAGGCAGAAGCCGATATCCGTACGGCCACATTCATTCACGAGATGACAGACCGCTTGCAGAAGAAGGTCGAGGCCCTCCTGTTCGCCCATCACGCCGACATAGCAAACCATGTAGCGACGTCCGCGCTTCAGCGAGGGGTCGGGCGGTACATGCTTCAAGCGACGGACATCTGGGCCGGAGCGGACCACGAAAACGTCGTCCTTCCGCTTCTTCCCTCGCGTTTGAGCGATCGATCGGTAGCTTTCATTCGTCGAGATCACGACGCGGGCGCACAGGAAGTTTATCTTCTCCAGCGTGACAACCGCCCTCCAGAGCCATCCCCGCCTGCCGAATTTTACTTCGAAGAGCTCCGGATTGATATCGTGGTGGTCGAAGATGTACCGGCGCCCGAACAGGCGGAACTGCATCGCAATAAGGAACCCGAGGTCGGGCGGGTTACAGATGTGGATCACATCGAAGCCGCGGCCGAAGAATATCCGCCATGCCAGGATGGTCTGCCAGAGCAGCGCCGTGCCGTATTCGAACAGGTAGCCAAGAACCGTACTTGCATCTGCGGTAAGTGGATGCCGGTGGATATGGATACCTTCATGGCACTCGTAGCTGCGTTCAAAACCCTTGCCCCTCGGCGAGATGATCGAGACCGTCGCCCCCGCATCGCGAAGCGCGAGCGACTCCTGCCAAACGCGCCGATCGAAAGGGACCGGCAGATTTTCGACAATGATGAGAACCCGCTTGTCCGACAGTGGCAACCTGGCTGGATCCTTGTCGAGCATTCCCCCGGCTTGTTCGCCTGAATCGGGAGCCCAGATCGCCACTGAATCGGTCATATCGCGCTCAAAGCGACGATGCGGTGACCGGACAGGTCGAGTGAATTGGCGGTCGCATTGCAGACAATAGTCCGCGAAAACCGGCCCCGTTCAGCCGCTTCCCGGGTCAGCAGCATCTTGTCCAGATGGCCAAGGCGGGCCGAGACGTATCCCAGATTGGCGCCCTGCAGCATTTCCGGTTCGATGGCAGGGTCGTAGATCGAGACATCAAACCCATGATCGAGCATCATGCGGGCCAGATCGACGTTGGGACTTTCGCGCAGGTCGTCAGTCCCTGCCTTGAACGCAAGGCCGACCAGCAGCACGTGTTCGCCCCGCTGCAATTCGGCCGATGCCCGTTCAAACATGCAGTGCTTGTGGGCATCGTTCGAACGCAGAAGCGAGTCGATCAGCTGGGTGCTCACCCCTTTGTCGGCGGCAATGCGCTGGAGTGCCCGCACATCCTTCGGCAGGCACGACCCACCAAAGGCCCCGCCCGGACGGAGGTAATGCGCAGAGATGTTCAGCTTGGTATCCGAAACGAAAATCTCGTGAACCTTGTCGGAATCGATATCCATGCCGAAGCAGATTCGACCGATCTCGTTGGCGAAAGCCACCTTCACCGCGTGCCAGGTGTTGTCGATGAACTTGGTTGCCTCAGAGACGCGGAACGGGACATTGAAGAAGGGCGCCTCGATGTCAGCATAAAGCGCTTCCATCAGGGCCGAGCCCCTGCCGTCTTGAGTGCCGACCACGATCTTGGGCAGCGAAAAATAGTCGGCCACCGCAGTCGCTTCGCGCAGGAATTCGGGATTGTAGACAATTTGCACCTGATCCTCGCAAGCATCCCCCAGCACGGACTCAAAAATGGGCTGCACCAGGTCCTCGATCGTTCCAGGCCGGAAAGTCGAACGGAACACCACCGCGAGAGGCTGGTCGCGAAAATCGCTGTGCTTGACGAGGCTTTCGGCGATGTCTTGTGTGACGTTGGCAATGTAGCGCATGTCATGCGAGCCATCGACCGAGCTGGGCGTGCCGACGCAGACAACCGCAATGTCACAGTCAGCCAGTTCGTCGCCAACATCTGTAAGCGCGCTAAGGCGCCCTTCTCGCAAGCCATGCAACAGCATTTCCTGCAGCCCGGGCTCCACGATGGGCGGCTCGCCGCCCATGATCTTGGCAACCTTATCTTTGCTGAGATCGACCCCAACAACCTGATGACCCTGGCTAACAAGGCAACACGCCTGGGTGAAGCCGACGTATCCTAAGCCAAAAATGACAATCTTCACGACGCAATCCTCGCTTAGATCAAAATATACAAGGGATTTTGACTTGACGAAAATGCAAACTTACTTGGATGGATAACATATCGCTCTGATATGAATATCGCAAAGCTACCGCACTCCCTGAGAATCGAGGTGCTCAGGGAGAAATTTCGTCAATTCCTCCCCCGCCTACAGCTCGTGACACCGGCGATGATATAGTCCGATGGCCTATGCCCGCATTGCCGGCCCCCGCGGTTTGGAAATCGCTCAGATTATCGGGGCTTAGTGTTCGACGGGGTTGGGCCAGCAACTCCAAGCAGCGCGTTCAATCCAGCTGCGCAACCGCTCCCCGCGTCCAATCCGGGTGATGGCATTACCGACCGACCGGTGCGATAGCAGCCGGTTCCACGACCAACCTGTTTTCCATGCCGAGCAATCGGAAAAGAACCATGATCCTGCCGTGAGCATCAAGGCTCTCGATTGAGGCAAGATGGCCATAGAACGGCCCCGAAATGAAGCGCACTTCATCACCCCGCGAAAGCCCGCTGGATGCGATGCCCGCGTCATCGCAGCGATCAAGCAGATCCTGCATGACAGCAGGACTGACAGAGGATGGGCTTCTGGTGTCGCTGGTCAGCAATCCCCTGACACCGTAGGTTGAGTTGATAAGTCGAACCTGTTTCCGGTCCAGCGCAGAGTTGATGAAAACGTACCGTGGAAACAAAGGCACCAACACATTGCGGAAGATCTTGCCCTGCTTTCGACAAGATTGAAAATGAGGATAAAAAGTTGTAAAGCCCTGCATCTTCAAATTCTGAAGTGCGTATCTTGATTTGCTTTGCAAAATCTCGGCGACGTACCATTTTTTTGTCGCCAGCTTGGGTTCTGCTGAGGTCAATGTTCGCGGGGCCGAGGAATAAGACACCCACTCCCGTTAGATCAAATTTCGGCTGGTTGAATAGTTTTAAGGTCCAACTCCATAGCCCAAATGACTACGTCTGTCGGCCCAAGGCCGCCCCTCAGATGCGCTCCAAGGCATTGGCCGGCCGATACGAGGGAGATTCTAGCCGAGGCAGCAAACAGGCGGTCCATTCGTCAGCACGCACAGCCGACGGTATCAAAGCACAATATTGTGCTTATCCAGATCACGGACGCCGGCCAGAAAACTACTTGCACAGATGAACGTCGTTTCGACAATAACTGCGTCAACCTGGAGGATTTCGACGGGAATGTAAAAATACGACCAAAGCTTTCCCCACCTATAAGAAATCGAGTTCGGAAAATAATAAGCATTTAATTCATTTACTAATTTCAACACAGCGCCTTCCGATACCCCATCCCGGACGTCGACATAAGTAAAAATTTTTATGAACTTTCCACCGGTAGCCACCGATATCCATAACGGCAATGCAAACCCGTCAGATATGTAGAAGCCCCCCCTCCTCATCGATCTCGTAAGGCAAAGAACTATTGCTCAGAATCGCTGCTAGACGGCGTTGCATCGGCATCAGCTGCTCCGCTTCATTATATCTCGCACCCATAGTGCATCCCGGCAAATGCACCCAGCCCACACCTGAGGTACGGATAGCCATTCGCTAAACCTCAGCGGACAGCGCCCGCCGCCAGTAAAAACTTCCGCAAGTGCTTTATAATTTAAAGAGAGAACCTTGAATATGCTAGATTACCTAGGTGATGGATTTTCAATCTGTGGCTGCGCCGTCTCATTGTGAATCGGGACCACCGCGCAAGCAAAGTTTGCTCTCCGGCGAACACCTGACGCCGAAAGTGGAGCCGGATAAGCATCCCCGTTCTAGCCGCGGCAGGATCGCAATCTCCGCCTGCAACTTTGCGATGACACCGGCATCAGCGAGCAGGCGCTGCCGGCTCGGGACCTCGATCAGATAAGCATCGCGCGAAACGCCGGCGCATCCGCCAGAGCCGGTTGTCGTAAAACTCCCGGCTATGGACGTACGCCTTTGGAAGTCTCGCTAACTTCGGGTGTTTGCTGCAAATGGAAGGTTCCAGAAACCCGAGCTCGGTTGCCTGACCATGGACACCAGCGGCGCCGAAGAAGGTACCCATGTCGCGTCCAGAGGATAGCCAGCCTGCGTTCGTTGTCGTCGCCTGGCGCCGCCTTCGCCGGTTGTTCGATCGCATGGCGCGCAAGGCCCGCAGTCAGCCAAAGGCCAAGGCAGCGGCAAAAAAGGTTCCGGGGCGGACGTGGGTCAAACTGCGCAGGACGCTGAAGCTTGCGTTTGCCTGGCGCAAACCCAAGAGGCCCGCGCGGCGGCTGTCGGTTCAACGCGCACTGCGCAAATGGGCGCGGCGCCTCGCGCGTTTCCGGACAACATTGTCGCGACGGCGCTACTGGCTGATGGTGGTAGCAGCGGTGGCCCTCCTCACGGGGTCTTTGATCGCCGCGTATAAAGTCTGGCGCCACGAACAGATCCGCCGCGAGACCATTGCGACCGTCAATGACGAGCCGATTACCCGTTCCGAGCTTGCTGCAGAGGTCATTGCAGCTGGTGCTGACTACAGTCAGCTCAGCGCCTCAGCACGCAAGCAATTGCTGGATCGGATCATCGAACGGCACTTGCTCATTGCTATTGCAGGCAAGCAGGGCATGACAAAGGATCCGCGCACAGCGGCCTTGCGTGCGCGCGCTGATGCAATGATCCTCGCCAACACCGTCGTGCAGCGCTTTGCCGGCACGCCCCCGCCGCCAGCAAGTGACGAGGAGGCCCGGCAGTTCATGGCCGCACATCCCGCCGTGTTTGCGGAGCGCCAGACCTTCGTCATCGACGGCTTCAACTGCGTCCTCTCGACCAGCCCAACGAATCCGGAGGTGGTGTTCGCAACGATGGATAGGGCGGAACGCTACCTTCAGGAGGTGCAGGCCCCGTATCGACGGAGGCTCCAGACGTTGGACAGCGCTGATTTGCCTGCACCAGTGACTGACAAGCTATTGAAAATGAAACCCGGCGATGTGTTCGTAATGCCCCAGGGTCGTGCAGCCCTTATCGGCGTCATCCAAGGCCGGGTACCAACGAACACGCCGCCGGAGATCCAGCTCGAAGCCGCGCGCGAGATTGTGAACAAGCAGAACCTCGACAGGCGCCTGAAAGCAGCAATCGACGAGCTTCGATCCAAAGCCGTCATCAAGTACTCGGCGCAGTGAACGGGAGATGGGCCCTGCGCAGGCCAGCCGGCCTGTCGGTGTGCGCTGCAGGCCTCGCGCACATGTCTTCGCGCGAGTTGCTGCTGTGGGTCGCCTTGCTGTGCTCCGCGCTGCGCATGGCCGGCATCATGGCAACCGAACTGGCGGCGGGAACCGATCGCGCATCCTGGAGCATGATCGAGGTCATCGTCTGGGGATGTGCAATCACGCTGCTCGTTCGCGACAAGCTGACCCCGGCCGCAACGTCCGGGCAGGTCTGGTCGGTTGTTTCCTTGCTGGGACTGACGATGATGCTGTCAGGCAACATGCTGTATGTCGGCCTGCTGCTGATCGGATGGATCGTTCTTCGTACGAAGGGCTGGTCAGACAACCAGCGCAAGTTCGCTGTCATCCTCATGGCGATCGGCCTCTATCGGATCGGATCGCGTCTGGTCGTCCTCCTTTTGGGCGACGTGATCCTGAGAATGGACACGGCCCTCGCCGGTGTGCTGATGACGGCCGCCGTGCCGGGTTCCACCTGGTCGGATAATCACATCACCCCGCCGAATGACGTGGGCATCACGGTTGGGATGGCGTGTTCGTCCTTCGCCAATCTCTCGCTCGTGTCGCTGTGCTATACCAGTATCGCCATACTTGACGGCGCAGCATGGACCCGGCGCAACCTTGCCTCGATCGGAATGGTGTGGCTGGCAATCATCCTGCTCAACACCGTGCGGCTGGTCCTCATGGCACGCAGTCTGGATGCTTACGAGTATTGGCACAACGGCGAGGGTGCGGAGATGTTCGGCGTCGGCCTCTCGCTGGTGACAGTCGCCTTGTGCAGCCTCGGATCGCGCTGGGCAAATCGGCGGTGTTGAGCACCTGGGCCCTGCGCGCCGCGTTTCTTGCGGCCCTTGTGAGCACGGTTCCGCACATCCTGCAGCAGGAACCGCAGGATCCGCGTGCCCTGCTCCAACGGACAGGGCAGGTCTTCCGGCGGGCTGGCTATCGCACCGAACTGAAGGTCAATCAGGCATGGGGCCGCAGCACGCGCGCGGCAGAGGTGGCGCTCCTCGCCCGTTCGCCGCTCTGCGGCGCGGATGTGCGGGTTCGTGCACTGTCGATCTCGAATCTGGCCGACGACTTTCAATCCGCAACGCTTCAGCCGGGAACCAGCTACGCGTTTGGCGAGTGGACCGACCAGCAGATCTCGCGCGTGCGGCTGATGGCAGAACTTGTGCGGCTGCGGCTGCGCGGTGCCTTCAGCTTCGGGCAATCCCCTTGGTCGCGCACGGCATTGCTGGTGATTGACGACCCGTGCGCCTGCATGGCGATCCTGCCGGTGCCAACCGGAGACGTCTGGACATAATCGCACTACCAGCACGGGCTTCCAAGCGCTTGATTGGAAACTACCGCGATAACCTGAATGGCTATTTCGCGGGTCTGCCGCATGTCTAGAATAATGAGGGTCGCAATACGTGCGCACTTTTCGAGGTTATGTCGGGGGCAGAGATTTATGAACACTACATTGAGAAACATGAAGGCTTTCGTGTCGGCAGCTGCACTGGCTACAACGGTCACGCTCGGTTCTGTTGCGAATGCCGCCACATTCACGATCAACGCCTTCGATTCTATTTATGGTTCCTACACTGGTACCGTCAGTGGTGACGTAAGTGCTCCATCGTCATTCAGCTGGCAGAGTGCCGGCTACTTCTGGTCGGGGAACATCGCCCTTACGAACGGTGGCAATGTCATCGCTAATATCGTCAGCAGCAATGATCTCTACACGCTGTATACGGGCGACAGCACCATCGGCCTGCCCAGCACGGCAACTGCAAGCCTTGATGTGGCCTATGGCCAGACAGTTTCGCTTTACAGCACAATCTCAAGCCTCAACGGAGGATCTGGCGTTTGTTGTGACTCCAATGGCTGGACCCCACGGATCACGTACGGCCCTGCGGCACCCTCGCCGCTGGCTGGTAGTGGACTGCTTTCGGCATTCGCCGTTCTGGCTGCACTGGCTTTCACGCGGTTCCGTCGCGGCGCAGCTTTATCCGCTTGAGCTCATTGGCTCTTTTGACAGCTGAGTTGAGCACAAAAACCGAGAGGCGGGGAGTTCAACCTTCCCGCCTTTTTGGCAACCTACAGCATCCGTTTCAGAGGTTCTGCACAGAACCTTACCGACAAGTTGCATACGTTCCATCAAGCCAGTCGACGCCTCAGCTTGGAGAGCCAGGGCCTCAATTTACATGGACACGCCTGGATCGAGCGAGAGTTCATACCCCTGCCCCAGCCGGGCTACGATCGATGCGCCCTTGCGCAGCTTTTTGCGCAGGCAGCAGATAACCACTCTCAGATAGAGGGCCGAGGCACCGGCCACGTCCTCGCTGATCAGCCTCGAAAGAAACGCATGTGAAACCGGTCTGCCAAGTCGCTTCGCAAGCGCTTCAAGAATGCGCCGCTCGCGAGCAGTAAGGGCCGATATTTCGGCAATGCGCGAGAGATTGGAGTTCTCTGCCGCACTCAGCGCGGCGTCGGCAGCGCTGATCTGGTATCGGCGCACAATGGCTCTGACCCGTGCGACCACCTCCTCAGGTGTCGCGCGTGTGTAATCGATGACATCGTCAAATCCGGCCATCAATGCCGCTGCGCGGTCCGCAGGAGACATTGCCTTCACCAGGAGAAGCTTCGGCTTGTCCGAGATACTGCCTATGTGCACACGCAGCATCCTGATCACGCGCGGCGCGTCGTTCGAGCCTACAAGTACAACGTCGAAGCGGGATTGGTAAACAGTCGAAAACAGCTGATCGACTTTGGCGGCCTCAAAAGCGAGATGCCCCGGAAACACGCGGCTAACCCAATCACGCCGTTCCTTCTCTGTGCGATCGTTATAAAAAACGAACGCTGCACCAATATCGGATGGATCAATTTGCGCGAAATACGTTTCGCCTTGAATATCTCTGACGTTTAAAACAGCCCGATTAGACGGTCTTGCGGCACAATTTCGAGCGAGATTTTGCACTGATAGCTACCGTCCATATCACAGTCATTTGGTAGGTTCCTTATCCCTCTCGATAGCATATCAATATAGTTCTTCTGTTTACCCCGCAGTTGTGAGAGCTGTGCGCAGGTAGATCGCAATACGAGCCTGTGCGCGGCCACGGGGAATGGCCCGATCGAAGGGTCTCTGGTCGCTGTGGACCAGATGGGCTTGCGGTCTTGCCGCGTTAATGAACGCCGTGCAGTATCTAGAGCGCTTTCGAAGCAGGTTGAATCACCTGCTGGCTCGGAAAACGCGGTAGAACAAATGCCTGGAGCAGTCGGTCCGTTGCAATCGCATCGGAATCTGCTCTAGTCAGTCGGCTGCTCGACCACCCGGTCGGCGTCGAATTCTAGCTTCTGATGCTTGGCTGCCGAGGACTATTCCAGCTTCCTGCGCAATGGAGAGAAGGCAAGCGCACACCACGGCATCGACACCCTCTTGATCCTTGCCGAAGTGAAGCAACGCAAAATGGTTTGCGGGCAGGATAAAACGATCCTCGGTAACGCGCTTGATCTTGCAAGATCACTGGCTGCCGAATGCCGTTTTCAAAGACAGATCACAGCCGGGTGTCCCTGTTCAGGTCCAGCACGGTCCTGCCTTGCTCGCGCACGATATCGGCCACTGGCTTGAGCGCCGTACTCTTGCCGGTGCCCATGACGCCCTGGATCGCCACGATTCGATTGGTTGAGCCGAGCAGTAGGCGTCCTGCCCTTCCTACCCCGCGTTCAAGGTGATGCCATATTTGAGCTGCGAGAGGCACTGCAGCCACATGCCCGCTTCATCGGTGCCGATGATCGGCGAGACCTTCCCCCTGCCTGCTGCCAAGGCCGCAACGATGCGCTGTTCGGATGCGACCGCTTCTTTCGTGGTCAGCGTGCCCTGGTTGACGCCGGCGCCGCGTTGAAGTGCGCCTTGCCGGACCAGCTGCTGCACCCGCGGCTCGTTCGCAGGCAAGGCCGCGGGAAGGCCAAAATCCAGCGCTGCGCGGTAGACGTGGACCTACAACGACCACATCATCGCTCACCTACGCTGGTGCAGAGGTCGCCCGCGTCATCACGTCAAGGCAAAAGCTTCAAACAAGTGTGGCATCGGTACGGTCGTATTGGAGACATCGGATCCATTGCCGACGCTGGGACTACCCTGGAAAGCAATATCGGGCCCATTCGCTCATCAGGGTTTTGCGCCTTTCGAAAAAATCCGTGCGCCGATAGGCTGCTTCTACCTTGTTCGGAATCGTATGCGCCAGCGCCGCTTCAGCCACCTCGCCGGGATATTGGGTCTCCTCAGCACACCAGTCCCGGAAAGTGGAACGGAAGCCGTGAACAGTGACCGGGACATCCATCATCTCAAGCACCTTGAGCAAGGTCATGTCAGAAAGCGATTTCCTGGCTTTTTGACCCGGGAAGATCAGGTCGGAAATCTCCGATTCGAATGGTCTGACGCGCCCCAGCACTTCAAGCGCTGCGTCGGACAAGGGGACGCGATGCTCCTTGCCAGCCTTCATCCGATCGGCCGGAATGAGCCAGACCTTCTCCGCCAGATCGACCTCCGACCAGCGTGCCCCGCGCACCTCTCCAGATCGGGCTGCGGTAAGGATCAAATATTCGAGCGCCAATCGGGTAACCGACCCGCGTTGGCGAAGACGCACCAAAAACGCGGGAACATCGCTGAAAGGCATGGCTGCAAAGTGCCCGTCCTTGCGGGGCTGGCGCGGCAATCCTTTTGACAGCGAACGCATGGGCGCCTCGCTGGAGCGATACCCCTTCGCATAGGCCCAATCGAGGACTGCGCCAATCCGCTGACGGACACGCCGCGCGGTTTCAGGCTTTGCCAGCCAGATGGGCGCGAGAACATCTCGGATCGCCGGTCCTTCCATCTCGGAGACAAGCAATTTGCCCAGCCTCGGAAAGGCATAGGTTTCGAGCGTGTTGATCCATTGGGCTTGATGCTTGCCATTCTTCCAGGCGCCCTGGTGCTCACGATGGACTGTTTCTGCTGCATCCTTGAACGTCGGAACGATCACCTGTTCCTTCTTTCGCTCGGCCAGCGGATCAATTCCCGAGCGAGCCTGTTTGCGAATCTCGCCTGCTGCCGCGCGGGCATCGGCCAATCCAATATGCTCCAGCGAGCCCAGTCCGATGTCGCGGCGTTTGCCGCCATATTGCACCCGGACCGTCCAATGGCCCCGACCGGGCGCCTTGAGATCCAGAATCAGTCCGTCCCCATCAGAGTAGCGACCAGGTTCCTTGAGGCTTTTGATTTTGAGGGCGCTGAGATTTCCCATCGATCCGGCTCCTATTCAACCCCACACTTGACCCCACACTCTCCTCTGGAATGACCAGAACATATTAAGAACAACGTGGATCAGCAAGGTGGAAAAACCGCAGCATTTCTGCGGCTTTTCGGACTTTAGTGGATTGTGCTGGATAGACCACTTGGCGGAGCGGCAGGGATTCGAACCCTGGATACGCTTTTGGCGTATACTCACTTTCCAGGCGAGCGCCTTCGACCACTCGGCCACCGCTCCGCATGCACTGGAAGGCGTTGCCCCTAACGGCAAGCAACCACTTCCGCAAGGCTGCGAAGGCTGGCACAAGTCGTTTGTGATGAAACATCCCTTTCTGCTCTCCGTTGCCCTGCTCGCCAGCTGCAACGCCGCGCCCGCCCCTGCCCCCACGAAGGAGTCTGCGCCCGCCGCTGCCCCTGCAAAGACGTCAGCGCTCGCGCCGACCGAAATCGTTGCGGCAGCCCCGGCGGCGGACTGGGCGGCGATTGCGCCGTCCGATCTGCTGGTCATGGACTTGGCGCCCGATGCCAAGGGCGCGGCGCGGCGGGTGGTGATCCAGTTGCTGCCAGCGCCGTTTTCGCAAGGGTGGATCGGCAATATCCGCAAGCTGGCGGCGGCGAAGTGGTGGGACGGCACGAGCGTGAACCGCGTGCAGGATGGCTACGTCGTGCAATGGGGCGATCCGGACGGCGAGGACAAGGCGAAGGCCAAGCCGCTGCCTGCCGGGCTGAAGGTGGTGCCGCAGGGAGACTATGAGTCTTCCTACGTCCAAGCGGTGACCAAACCATTCAAGGAGTTCCGGCCATGGCCTCAGCTAAGCCAGCGTGATCCACAGCCAGTTAAGAGCCAACCCAAAACCGTCGACGAATTTGCTGATCTTCTCGGTGGAACGATGGACAAAGTGGGCGACAGCATAGCTACCGCCCGACTTGGCGACGGATATGCACCGATCATCGGGTTCTCGTCCGGGTTTCCAGTGGGCGCTGAACTGAAGCCAAAAGAAGATCCGCGCGCGTGGCCCATCCACTGCTACGGCACAGTCGGCGTCGGCCGCGACTATCCGCCCGATACCGGCTCGGGCGCCGAACTCTACGCCGTCATCGGCCAGGCCCCGCGCCAGCTCGATCGCAATATCGCCGTCGTCGGCCGGGTGATCGAGGGGATGGAGTACCTCTCCAGCCTGCCGCGCGGCACCGGCGATATCGGCTTCTACAAGACGGCGGAGGAACGCACTCCGATCCACAGCATCCGCATCGGCAGCGATGTGGCGGGCCTACCGCGTTATGAATTCCTCTCCACCGAAAGCAAAAGCTTCGCCAGCTACGCCGATGCGCGGGCCAACCGGCGCGATTCCTTCTACATTCGGCCAGCGGGCGGGGTGGATATCTGCAACGTGCCGGTGCCGGTGCGGCGGGTGCCTAAACACTAGTTCTTCCGCACAAAAAACGTCACCCTGAACTTGTTTCAGGGTCCATCTCTCCGCCCACGCGGAGGCTTGCGGTGAGAACACCATGCCGCGCGGTTTGCCCTCTATCGGCAAACACCGCGCTTGCCGCACGATGGACCCTGAAACAAGTTCAGGGTGACGAAGTGTGTGTAGAGGGGACGCAGACCGCCTGCCCTCACCCCAGCCCCAGCGGCGCGTAAGCGCCAAAGATCAGCTGCTCGAACACGCCCGTGCCCACCTCGCCTGCGCTCGTCGTGACGCGGCTGACGATCTGCACATGGAAGTTGTCCATCCGCTTCGGATCGACCTCCGCCAGCACGATATCCTCGCGCTCCACTTCCAGCACGCCGTGATAGAGCCCATGCCCCCACGTGGGCGAGGTATAGCCCAGCCCGCGCATCTGGAAGCGCTGCAAGGGTTCGAAGGTCAGCGTCAGCGGATCATCGCCGCCGCCCACAGTCAGCGTGCCGCCCGCAGGCCACAACGTGCCCGGCTGCAAGGGCGCATCGAGCAACGCGGAAGGCGTCTCCGTGAAACCATCATGCCCCGCCCCATCGGGTGCGATCACCGCGCGGGTGTTCCAAGGCGCGCCATGCGCATCGGCGTTGATGTGGAAAAATACGCTGCGGCTGGGCAGGTTGATCGGCGTCCACTGCCAGAAGAACTGCGCCGCCACGCCGTGCCCGTGCGGCTGCGTATCGCTCGTGCCAACCGGGCGCACGCCCCAGCTGCGGTCGCGCGTGCCTGCCGTTCCCGGCTTCAGCACCGTGCGCACGCCGTCGATCTCGACCCAGCCGGTATAGTGCCCGTTCTGCGTCAGCCGCGTGTAGTCCATGAAGGTGCGCGGCCCGATGCGGTGAATGAAGCGCGGCTCCTCGATGGGAAAGGCGCGGCCGGTGAACACGATCTCGGCGCGGATGCCCTCCCCCTCAACGCTGATCGAAAGGCGCTTGAGCGGTTCTTCCACGCGGATCGCAATCGGCCCGCAGGTCAGGTCCAGCCGCTCCATCGCCAGTTCGCGCGAGGCGTGGAGCGAATGCTGCACCCCGTCCTTGATGAAGCAGAAATGCGCGTCCGCCACGTTGAGGTGCGGATAGATGCCGAAGGCCGCCGCAAAGAAGTCCGAGCCGTCCGGCGCATAGCCGTTGAAGAAATAGCGGTCGTAGAAATTGCGGTCGGTGCCGGAGTAGGCGACTGGCTCCGGGGTCTGGTGCAGCGGGAAGTCGTCGCCCTTGGTCAGCATGTCCTTGTCTCCATCATGGCGTCCAAAGCGCCAATGCTATCGTGATCGAGCGCGAGTTCGGCCGCCCCCCGCGCCATCGAAAGGAAGTTGGCGTCGCCCCGCTCGGTGCGCACCACGAAGGCCGCGCTGAAAACTGCGGTGAACAGCCCATGCAGCGCCCCGATGCGGTAGCGCCGCATCATGACATCCTGCACAATCGGCGCCCCATGCCGCGCCATTTCCTCGGCATAGAGCCCCAGCAGCGCCGCCTCGTTGGGCCGCCGCAGTGCGCTGCCGATCCCGCAGCCCATGAAGTAGCCAACATCGGTCATCCCGCAGCCAATGGCGCAAGTCTGCCAGTCGACGATCGCGATAGGCTCCGCCCCGCCACCAACACCGAACAGCATATTGTCCAGCCGGAAATCGCCGTGGATCAGGCAGGGCTCCTCGGGCTGACGGCCCAGCCAGCCCTCTACCCGCCGGTCGAGTTCGTCGCACAGCGCCATAGCATCGGGCGCAAGCTGCCCGTCGTAGCGCTCACGGAAGATGGCGTGGGCCTGATGGTAGAGCTGACCGATCTGCGTCAGCAGCCCCTCGCGCCCATGCAGCCAGTCCGCCCCCAGCACCGCCGGATGTCCCTTGGTGGCCGCATGCAGCGCCGCCGCCTGCCGGATCGCCGCCTCGGCATCGGCAAGATCGCAGCCCTCCAGCTGGTTCCCGCCCCGCTCCGGCGCCAAGTCCTCGAACAGCAGCACGAAATCGGTGCCATCAGCATTGATCTCGGCGGCATAGACCTTAGGCGTGCGCACCGCGATTTGAGCCGCGAACGCGCGGTAGAAGCCCACTTCCTTGACATAGAGCATCATGGCCGCCGCCGTGCCGCGACTGGTCGGATCGGCCGAGGCGAACTTGCCCGCCAGCGTGGCGGGCGCGGCTGTGGGCCGGTCGTAGGTCAGCGTGAAGCGCGCGGTATCGCCCACCTGTCCGGTGCCGATGGCTTTCCATTCCAGCCCGGTAATCCGCGCATCACCCAGCAGCCCGGCGCGCGCCAGCCCAGCTTCGATCCAGCCCGGCGTTACCGCCGCAGCCGTCGTCGGAAATTCACCCATGCATCACTCTCCGCCAGCAAGGCTGGCAGAGAGCGACGCCGATGTGAAGTGTTTTTAAGCGGCCAGTTAAATCAGGCGAGACGGCCAAACGCCGCCGCGCCTGCATAGCGCGCCGACTGACCCAGCTCTTCCTCGATGCGGATCAGCTGGTTGTACTTGGCGAGCCGGTCCGAGCGCGCGAGGCTGCCGGTCTTGATCTGGCCGCAGTTGGTGGCAACCGCGAGGTCGGCAATCGTCGCGTCCTCGGTCTCGCCCGAACGGTGCGACATGACCGCGGTATAGCCATTGCGCTGCGCGATGCTCACCGCTTCCAGCGTCTCGGTCAGCGTGCCGATCTGGTTGACCTTGACCAGCAGCGAATTGGCGAGGCCCTTGGCGATACCCATGGTCAGGCGCTTGGGGTTGGTGACGAACAGATCATCGCCCACCAGCTGCACCTTCTTGCCGATCTTGTTCGTCAGCGCGGCCCAGCCCTCGAAATCGTCTTCGCTCATGCCGTCCTCGATCGAACGGATCGGATAGGCATCGGTCAGCGCGGCAAGGTAATCCGCCATGGCTTCCGGCGAGAGCGAGAGCCCCTCGCCGCTGATCTCGTACTTGCCGCTCTTGAAGAACTCGGTCGCCGCGCAATCGAGCGCGAGCACGATGTCCGTCCCCGGCTTGAACCCGGCCTGCTCGATCGAGGCCATCACGAAATCGAGCGCATCGCGCGTGCTGGCGATGTTGGGGGCAAAGCCGCCCTCGTCGCCCACGCCCGTGGCGAGGCCCTTCTGGTGCAGCGCCTTCTTCAGCGTGTGGAACACTTCGCTGCCCCAGCGCACCGCCTCGGCCAGCGTCGGCGCGCCGACCGGCATGATCATGAATTCCTGGAAGTCGATCGGATTGTCGGCATGCTCGCCGCCGTTGATGATGTTCATCATCGGAACCGGCAGCAGGTGCGCCGAAACCCCGCCAACATAGCTGTAGAGCGGCAAGCCGCGCGCGTCCGCCGCAGCCTTGGCCACCGCAAGGCTGGTGCCCAGGATCGCGTTAGCGCCAAGGCGGCTCTTGTTCTCGGTGCCGTCGAGCGCGATCATCGCAAGGTCGATATCGCGCTGGTCTTCGGCGTCCATGTCCACCAGCGCGCCGGCGATCTCGCCGTTCACCGCGCCGACGGCTTGCAGCACGCCCTTGCCCTTGTAGCGCGCGGGATCGCCATCGCGCAGCTCGACCGCTTCATGCGCGCCGGTCGAAGCGCCCGAAGGTACCGCTGCGCGGCCGAACGAGCCGTCCTCCAGCAGGACATCGACTTCGACGGTCGGGTTGCCCCGGCTATCGAGGATCTCGCGGGCGTGAATGTCGATGATCGCGGTCATGGCATTTCCTCGTTTGGTGACGTGAGAGTGTGACGACGTGATGCCGCGCCCCTATCGGCGCTTTGCCGGGGTGACAAGGTCAAGCTTGGAACCGGCACGCCCTTGCGCAGTTATGGAAGGCAGGCGGCAAATTCGGCCGGGCAGCCGCGCCCACCAGTCTCTGGCACACGCTAAATCCAGGTGCGCGCGCCTTTCGCACTTGCGGCAATTGGTCTAGGACTGTTCACCATTCCAGAATCGCCCCCGCGAAAGGACCCGCACGATGACCGATACCCCCGAGAACGCGGCTCCCGAAGCCGCCGCCAAGTCCAAAACCCGCAAAAAGGCCGCGCTCAAGGTGGTCGAAACCGTCGCTGAAGCCGTGCCTGCCGAGATCGCGCAGATCGAGGAAACCGTCACAGAAACCGCAGATGCCGTCACCACCCGCTTCGGCAAGGCGATCGAGGATGCCAAGGCGAGCGCCGCGAACCTGACCGGCGAAGCGCGCGAACGCACCGCCGCGATCACCGAGACTGTGGCTGCCACCGCCAGCGAGTACACCGAAAAGGCCGGCGAATATGCCGAGCAGGCCAAGGTCGTCGCGCTCGATCTCGCGCGCCAGGGCAAGGGCAAGGCCACCGCTGCGCTCTCGACTCTGGGTGAAACGATCGAGAGCAACGCCGGCGTGATCGACGAAAAGCTCGGCGTGCAATATGGCGACTACGCCCGCGGCGCGGCGCACACGCTGCAGTCGACTGCCGCCACGCTCGAAGCCAAGGACATTCCCGAGATCGGCGAAGAGATCGTGACCTTCGTGAAGAAGAGCCCGGTCAAGGCGCTCGGCATCGCAGCGGTCGCCGGGTTCGTGCTCACGCGCTTCCTGCGCCGCAAGCCGGCGAAAACAGACAGCGAAACGACGGAAGCCTGAACCCGCGCGTGACCGAAGAGGCGGCCCGCACCACGGACGAGGCGGCGGCAGGGGATGATACCCTGCTCGGCGGCGCGCGCGCACTGCTGGAAGACGGCCAGACGCTCCTCGCAGCGGAGATCGAATTCCAGAAGGCGCGGGCAGGCTTCGTGCTCGGCCGCGCCAAGGGCATCCTCGCGCTCGCCGCGCTGGCGCTCGCGCTGCTGTTCTTCGCGCTGATGGCGCTGGTGATGGGACTGCTGCTCGCGTTGGCCCCGCTGCTCGGGCCTTGGGGTGCGCTGGCCGTGGTCGTCCTCGGCCTCCTCGCGCTCACCGGCCTCAGCGTACTCGGCGTCGTCCGCGGCGTCGGCTCCATCGCCCGCGCGCTCAAGGGCAAGGACGGCCCGGCATGAGCGATGAGACGCTGCACGAAGCCCGCAGCCGCCGCGATCAGGCCTGGGCGCGTGTGCGTGGCCAGATCACCACGTTGCGCACCGACCTTACCGAACGTCCGATATCCACGCGCATCAAGGAAGCCGCGATGGACCGGGTGCTCGACACCGTGGACGAAGCCAAGGCCATCGCCAAGGACAACGTGCCCGTCATCGGCGGCACGCTGGCGCTCCTCGCCGCGTGGTTCTTCCGCCGCCCCCTCATTGCCCTGATCAAGAACCGCTGTGCCCCTGCGGCCGGAGCGGACGAGGACGAAACATGAGCGATAGCGAAGCCCCGCAGTCCGAAGCGCCCGCGACGCCCGAAACCGCCACCGATCCGCTCGGCAAGGTCAAGGGCTTCGTCGATGAGCATCCCGTCGCAATGCTCGCCGGCGGCATCCTGCTCGGCGCGCTGGTCGCCGGAGCGATTGCCCGCACCGGCAGCGGCGTTGTCGGTGACAAGGCGACCCGCAAGGGCACGCTTTCGCGCATGTCGCTGCCCCGCCGCGCGGCGGATATTGCGGCGGTCGGCCTCGAGCTCGCCGCAGCCTATGTGGCAGGCGCGGTCGGCGAAAAAGCGGCTGCCAACAGCAGCGCTGACGAAGCCGAAGCGCCCGCCAAATCGGACAAGGCTCGCCTGACTGACCTTGCCGGCAAGGCCCTGCGCACGCTCGCACCGGTGATCACGCGCCGCCTGCCGGGCAAGAAGGCTGATTAGAGCCCTTTCCGTAGCGTCCGGCGCTTGCGTGCCCCTCTCTTTTTTGCCAGTGCCGCGCTTCCTTCCCAAGGAAACGGACAAGCCAGCCATGCAGAAACTGCACCTCGTCATGGGCGGGCGGGTCAAGGACCCGCAGCACCTTGAATTTTCCGATCTGAACGCGATCGATCTCGTCGGCGTCTATCCCGACTATGCCAGCGCCGAAGATGCCTGGCGCAGCTGTGCCCAGCGCACTGTGGACGATGCCGAAATGCGCTACGTGGTCGTCCACCTCCACCGCCTGCTGGAACCGGCCCTGCACAAGCCGGAGTGAGCGCCAAAACAAAAGCGGCCGGAGGCACCACGCCCCGGCCGCTTTGTTCAGATCAGTCCGCAAAGACCGATCAAATGAACTCGATCTTCTCGACGACGTAGAACCGGTCGCCCGAAGGCACCGTC
Organism: Novosphingobium sp.; assembly: GCF_027486195.1. GTDB lineage: Bacteria > Pseudomonadota > Alphaproteobacteria > Sphingomonadales > Sphingomonadaceae > Novosphingobium. Next base: position 8,651 of record NZ_JAIXPP010000126.1, on the reverse strand, counting down.
ACTTCGATCTCGTCCTCGACCCGGCGGCCGATCAGCGCGCGGCCCAGCGGCGAATTGTAGCTGATGCGGCCGACCTTGGCGTCCGCCTCGGCCTGGCCCACGATCTGGTAGCGCACCGGCTTGTCTGCATCGTCGAGCAGCGTGACGGTCGCGCCGAACACGATGCGATCGCCGGACAGCGTCGTCGGATCGATGATCTGCGCGCGGCTGATCTTGTCTTCAAGATCGCTGATCCCGGCCTCGACCTGGCCCTGTCGCTCTTTCGCAGCATGATATTCGGCATTTTCGGAAAGATCGCCGTGCGCGCGGGCTTCCTCGATCGCATCGACGATCAGGGGACGCTCTTCGCGCAGCACCTTCAGCTCCGCCGTCAGCTTCGCATAGCCTTCAGCCAGCATCGGCAGCTTCTCAACACTTGCCATCCCTAATCCTTTACCCTTTCAATCCCTTGCCACGCCGGACAAGAGGAAAACCGTTCCACCCCAGCCAGCACAATGCCGAACCGGGCCCCAATCGCCGCGATGATGGGGATCATGTGGAGGGCTGATAATAATCCTGCAAGGAGCGTACCGCAAGTTCGGCGCTGCGCAGAGCCTCGATTGCACCCGCCGCTGCGACAGATGCCGCCGCCGTGGTGAAATACGGCACCTTGCCATAGAGCGCGCTACCCCGGATCGATTGCGAATCCTTGTGGCTCTGCCAGCCTTCGGTGGTGTTGAAGATCAGCGCGATCTCGCCATCGATGATCCGGTCGACGATATGCGGCCGCCCTTCGGCGACCTTGTTGACCCGCTCGACCTTCACGCCCGCCGCGGTCAGGAACGTCGCCGTCCCGCCCGTCGCCACGATGCGGAAGCCGAGTGCATCAAGCTTCTGCACTGCGGGCAGGATCACCGGTTTGTCGCCGTCCTTCACGGACACGAACACCGTCCCCGTCTGCGGCAGCACCATCCCCGCGCCCAGCTGCGCCTTGGCAAAGGCCACCGGGAAGCCGCTGTCGATGCCCATGACTTCGCCGGTCGATTTCATCTCGGGCGAAAGCACCGGATCGACACCCGGGAAGCGCGCAAACGGGAACACCGCTTCCTTGACCGCCATATAGGGCACATCGCGCTTGATCGGCGGCAGGTTCCTGATCTTCTCGCCCGCCATGATCCGCGCGGCATACTTGGCAATCGGCTGGCCGATGGCCTTGGCGACGAACGGCACCGTGCGGCTGGCGCGGGGGTTCACCTCGATGAGGTAAACCTCGCCGTCCTTCACCGCGAACTGGATATTCATCAGGCCGCGCACGCTAAGCGCCTTGGCCAGCAACACGGCCTGTCGTTCCATCTCGGCAATGATTTCGTCCGGCAGGCTATAGGGCGGCAGGGTGCAGGCGCTGTCGCCCGAATGGATGCCGGCCTCCTCGATATGCTGCATCACGCCCGCAACAACCACGTCGTCGCCATCGGCCAGCGCATCGACGTCGCATTCGATCGCATCGCGCAGATACTGGTCGATCAGCACCGGGCTATCGCCCGAAACCTTCACCGCGGTCGCAATATAATCATCGAGCTGCGCCTGGCTGTCGACAATCTCCATCGCGCGGCCGCCGAGCACATACGAAGGCCGGATCAGCACCGGATAGCCGATGCGAGTCGCCACCGCGACCGCCTCGTCGCGGCTGCGGGCCATGCCGCCCAGCGGCTGGCGCAAGCCAAGCTTTTCAACGAGGTGATTGAACCGCTCGCGGTCCTCGGCCAGATCGATGGCATCAGGCGAAGTGCCGAGGATCGGAATGCCTGCATCCTCCAGCGCCTGCGCCAGCTTCAGCGGCGTCTGCCCGCCGAACTGCACGATCACGCCCACCAGCGTGCCGTTGGCCTTCTCCGCCTCCAGCACTTCGAGCACGTCCTCGGCCGTCAGCGGCTCGAAATAGAGCCGGTCCGAAGTGTCGTAGTCGGTCGAGACCGTCTCGGGGTTGCAGTTGATCATGATCGTCTCGAAGCCGGCCCCGGCCTCGCCGCTCGCCGGGTCCGTATCGCCCAGCGCGAAGCAGGCGTGGCAGCAGCAATAATCGAACTCGATGCCCTGCCCGATCCGGTTCGGCCCGCCGCCCAGAATCACGATTTTCCTGCGGTCCGTCGGCGCGGATTCGCATTCCGGCGCGCCGAACAGGCCGCTTTCATACGTCGAGTACATGTAGGGCGTCACCGCCTCGAACTCGGCCGCGCAGCTGTCGATCCGCTTGAACACCGGGCGCACGCCCAGCTTGTGGCGCAGCGCGCGCACTTCTTCCTCGCTCGTCGCGCCGGCCATCGCGTTCAGCACGTCGTGGATCAGGCCCGAGCGGCGCGCTGTCGTCTCCGCCATGCCGCCCGCCACGCCGACCGACCGCACCGCCAGCGTTGCCAGCCGCTTGTCGGAAAAGCCCATCGACTTCAGGCGCCGAAGGCCCGCCGCGTCAATCGGGAGCCCCTCCACGTTGATGCGCTTTTCCTCGGCGATGATCGCCTCGATCTGGCGCAGGAACCACGGCTCGTACTTGGTGACGGCGTGGATCTCGTCAACGCTCAGCCCCTCGCGGAAGGCCTGCCCGATCACCAGCAGCCGCTCCGGCGTCGCCCGGCTCAGCGCAGCCACGATTTGGTCGCGCGTCGCACCTTCCAGCTCAACCACGCGGTTGAACCCGTCGAGCCCGGTCTCCAGCCCGCGCAGCGCCTTTTGCATCGATTCCTGGAAATTGCGGCCAATCGCCATGACTTCGCCGACCGACTTCATCGCCGTGCCGAGCAGTGGCTCCGCGCCCTTGAACTTCTCGAACGCAAAGCGCGGGATCTTCGTCACGACATAGTCCAGCGTCGGCTCGAACGCCGCCGGGGTCGCCCCGGTGATGTCGTTCATGATCTCGTCGAGCGTGTAGCCTACCGCCAGCTTGGCTGCGACCTTCGCAATCGGGAAGCCGGTGGCCTTCGAAGCCAGCGCCGAGGAGCGCGAAACGCGCGGGTTCATCTCGATCACGATCAAGCGCCCGTCCTTCGGGTTGACCGCGAACTGCACGTTGGAACCGCCTGTTTCCACGCCGATTTCCCGCAAGACCGCGATCGATGCATTGCGCATGATCTGGTATTCCTTGTCGGTCAGCGTCAGCGCCGGGGCGACCGTGATAGAATCGCCGGTGTGGACGCCCATCGGATCGACGTTTTCGATCGAGCAGATGATGATGCAGTTGTCCTTGCGGTCGCGAACGACCTCCATCTCGTACTCTTTCCAGCCGAGCAGCGATTCCTCGATCAGCACTTCGGTGGTCGGCGAAGCTTCCAGCCCGCCGCGCACGATCTTGACGAATTCGTCCTTGTTATAGGCAATCCCGCCGCCGGTGCCGCCCATCGTGAAGCTCGGCCGGATGATCGAAGGTAGCCCGGTGCGCTCCAGCACGGCGAGCGCTTCGTCCACCGTGTGCGCGATGCCGGAACGGGCGGATTCCAGCCCGATCTTGTCCATCGCATCGCGGAACTTCATGCGATCCTCGGCCTTGTCGATGGCCTCGGCGTCCGCGCCGATCATGATGCAGCCGTACTTTTTCAGCGTACCATCGTTCGCCAGCGCCAGCGCAGTGTTCAGCGCGGTCTGCCCGCCCATCGTCGGCAGCACCGCATCCGGGCGCTCCTTCGCAATGATCTTCGCCACGATCTCGGGCGTGATCGGCTCGACATAAGTCGCGTCCGCCATGTCCGGATCGGTCATGATCGTCGCTGGGTTCGAATTGACGAGGACCACGCGGTAGCCCTCCTCCTTGAGCGCTTTGACCGCCTGCGTGCCCGAATAATCGAACTCGCAAGCCTGGCCGATGACGATCGGCCCGGCGCCGATGATCAGGATCGAGGAGATGTCAGTGCGTTTGGGCATGGACCGGCCTTAGTGTACTAAAGCCCTCCCCCGGTCGGGGGAGGGTTGGGTGGGGGTGCACGACGCATGAGCGAAAAACGCCTGACGCCGGTGGCGCGCAAACTGCGCAAAGATCCTACGGAAGCGGAAAAACGGCTTTGGTCGCGGGTGAGAGGCGAACAACTTGGCGCGCGCTTTACCCGGCAATATCCCATCGGCAATGCTATCGTCGATTTTGCGTGCCGCAGTTTGCGCCTCGCCATCGAACTCGACGGAGGGCAACACGCCGATAGCGAGGCAGATGCGGCGCGCACGCGCCTGATCGAAGCCCAAGGCTACCGCGTGATCCGCTTCTGGAACAACGATGTCCTCGCCAACACAGACGGCGTTCTGACGGTGATCGCGCAGGAACTCGCGCTCGCCCGAAATCGCAGCGATCCCTTCTAGCGCCGAGCACCCCCACCCAGCCTCCCCCGACCGGGGGAGGGGCAGGTTGCGCGATGCGCCATTGCGGTGCTCAACCGAAAAAGCCCTCCCCCGGTCGGGGGAGGGTTGGGTGGGGGTAACCGGGTTATCGAGATAGCGCCTCACCCCAGCATCCCCACAAACTTCTCAAACAGATAAAAACTATCCTGCGGCCCCGGGCTCGCCTCAGGGTGATACTGCACGCCGAACGCTTTCTTGCCGACAATCGAAATCCCGCAGTTCGAACCATCGAACAGCGAGACATGCGTCTCCTCCACGCCCTCGGGCAGCGCGGAATTATCCACCGCAAAGCCGTGGTTCATCGAGGTGATCTCGACCACGCCATCCGCATGGCGCTTCACCGGGTGGTTCGCGCCGCGGTGGCCCTGGTGCATCTTGATCGTGCGTGCGCCCGCCGCGAGGCCGAGCATCTGGTGGCCAAGGCAGATGCCGAAGACCGGAATATCGCGCTCCAGCAGCCCCTGGATCACCGGCACCGCATAAGTGCCCGTCGCCGCCGGATCGCCCGGCCCGTTGGAAAGGAACACACCCGCCGGTTCCAGCGCCAGCACCGTCTCCAGCGCAGTTTCGGCGGGAACCACCGTCACCTGCGCGCCGGCCCGCACCAGATTGCGGAAGATATTGTCCTTCGCGCCATAATCGATCGCCACGACATGCGGCCGCGGATCATGCGGCGAGCGGGCATAACCCTGCCCCAGATGCCAGACGCCGCCTTGCCAGTCCGCCTGCTCCTCGCGGCTCACCACGCGGGCCAGGTCCATGCCTTCAAGGCCGGGCCAGCCCTGCGCCTCGGCGATCAGCGCCGGAATATCGAACTGGCCCTCCGGATCATGCGCGATCACCGCGTTGGGCGCGCCGGCCAGCCGTATGCGCCGCGTCAGCGCGCGGGTGTCGATCCCCGAAAGGCCGATCTTGCCCCGCGCCGCAAGCCAGGCCTGCAGTGGCTCCACGCTGCGGAAGTTGGCCGGATCGGTCACATCCTCGCGCACCACGAGGCCGATGGCGCCCGGCACGTCATGGCTTTCCATGTCCTCAGGGTTTGTGCCGACATTGCCGATATGCGGGAACGTGAACGTCACCACCTGCCCCGCGTAGGAAGGGTCGGTCAGCACTTCCTGATAGCCCGTCATCGCGGTGTTGAAGCACACCTCGCCCACCGCCGTGCCGACCGCACCAAAGCCGCGACCCCAGGCCACCGAACCATCGGCGAGGACGAGAACGCCCGTGGCTCCAGCTGGTTTTGGCGCGTGCGTGTAGGCGGGGTCGGCCATTGTAGGGGGCGCTCCGTGGGCATGGTTCTGGCGATGTCGCTAAGGCTCGGTCGCTAGGCCCCTCGTCCCTTGCCGTCAACCTAGCGAAGGCAGAAAGTTTCGCCTAAGTCACAGGGTCTCGCGCCGTATGACGGCGCTCCATCCACAGGAATACGTACTCTCATGATCCGCGATAGCATCAAGGCCGCCCAGATCAGCGCCATGAAATCCGGCGACAAGCCCCGCCTCGCCGCCGTCCGCCTCATCCTCGCCAAACTGAAGGACAAGGATATCGAGCTGCGCACCGCATCCAGCACGCCCGATGACGATGTGCTGGTGGTCGACGTCCTCCAGAAGATGGCCAAGCAGCGCCGCGAATCGATCACGCTCTATCTGGAAGGCGGCCGCCAGGAGCTCGCCGATATCGAGCAAGCCGAGCTCGCCGTGATCGAGGAATTCCTCCCCGCCCAGCTCGGCGATGACGAGGTGAAAGCCGCGATCGAGGCGATCAAGGCCGAACTCGGCGCAACCTCGATGAAGGACATGGGCAAAGTTGTCGCCACCCTCAAGGCCCGCCACGGCAGCCAGCTCGATATGGGCAAGGCCAGCGGGCTGGTGAAGGCGGCGCTGGCATAGACCCCCCTCCCGCCTGCGGGAGGGGCTGGGGGAGGGCATGTTCGCGCAGCAGCCCGACCATTCGGAGAGCATACTTGGACGAGCATGGCAAAGAGTGGTTCCGGGAGAATGACAAGGGCTACTCCCGCCCCACCCCACGCTCGCGGGAATTGCGCAGGAATGCCACCGAAGCCGAACGCAAGCTTTGGGGCGCTCTAAGAGCGCGACAGGTACAAGGGGTGCGCTTCAACCGTCAGTTTCCCGTCGGTCAATACATCTGTGACTTTGCCTCCCGGGAAAAGCGCCTTGTCATCGAACTCGATGGCGGTCAGCACTCTGCAACAGTGGACTATGATGCGCGCCGGACCCGCTTCCTCGAAAGCGAGGGTTACAAGGTCGTGCGGTTCTGGAATAACGAAGTGATGGACAATCTTGAGGGTGTTGTGGCTCGTATCGGGGAAACGCTCGATAACATGCCCTCCCCCGGCCCCTCCCGCGAGCGGGAGGGGAGTTTGTGGATCCACCCGCTGCGCGGTGGAAGGCCCTGATGTCCCTAACCCCCCAATGGCTCGATGAACTGCGCACCCGCGTCTCGCTCTCCGCGCTGATCGGGCGGAGTGTGCGCGTCCAGAAGGCAGGGCGCGAGTTCAAGGCCTGCTGCCCGTTCCACAACGAAAAGACGCCCAGCTTCACGATCAACGACGAGAAGGGGTTTTACCACTGTTTCGGCTGCGGCGCGCATGGCGACGCGATCCGCTGGATGACCGACCATCAGGGCCTGCCCTTCCTCGACGCGGTGAAGGAACTTGCCGCAAGCGCGGGCATGGAAGTCCCCGCGCCCGATCCCCGCGCCGCAAAGCGAGCTGAGGAGCAGAAGTCGCTCCACGATGTCATGGCCGCTGCCCAGGCCTTCTTCGTCAAAAGCCTCGCCGAGGATCAGGGCGCGCAGGCCCGCGCCTACCTCGCCTCGCGCGGCTTTCCGGCCAATGTCGTCAAGGAGTTCGGCTTCGGCTACGCGCCCGATAGCCGCACCGCGCTCAAAGAGGCCCTCTCCCAGTTCCCGGAAGGCATGCTGATCGAGGCGGGCCTCAGGATCGTTGTCGAAGGCCGTGATCCCTACGACCGGTTTCGCGGCCGCCTGATGCTCCCGATCTGCGATCCGCGCGGCCGCGTGATCGCCTTCGGCGGCCGCATCCTCGACAAGACGAAAACGGACGCCCCCAAGTACCTCAACTCCCCGGATACCCCGCTCTTCGACAAGGGCCGCACGGTCTACAACCTGCACCGCGCTTCTCCGGCGAGCCGCCAGTCCGGCCGCGTCGTTGTGGTCGAAGGCTATATGGATGTCGTGGCGCTGGCCGCGGCGGGCATCGGCGAGGCGGTTGCCCCTTTGGGCACGGCGCTAACCGAAGACCAGATCGAGCGGCTCTGGCGCATGACCGAATGCCCCACGCTGTGCTTCGACGGCGACGCCGCCGGCCAGCGCGCCGCCGCGCGCGCCATTGTCCGCGCGCTGCCGCTGCTGCGCCCCGGCCATTCGCTCCGGATCGCGGTGCTTCCCGCCGGGCTCGATCCCGATGACCTCATCAAGCAGCGCGGGGCCCCTGCGATGGAAGAGGTCCTCGCCGCCGCGCGCCCGATGGTCGAAGTGCTCTGGGATATCGAGCGCCAGGCCGGCCCCTTCGCCACGCCGGAGGACAAGGCCGGGCTCAAAGCCCGCCTGATGGCGCATGTCGAGACGATTGGCGACGGCGATATCAAGGGGCTCTACCGCCGCGATCTGCTCGACCGCTTCGGCGCGCTCGCCTACCCCCAGCGCGAGCGGCCCCCATTCCAACCCGCGCAGCGCAGCCCCGGCTCCGGCCGGAAAGGCCCGTGGAAGCCCGCGCCGCCGCCGCTTTCCGCCGCTGTCACCGCGCGGATGCAGGCCGTGGGCGAAGGCCGCCCCCTCCTCGCCGCCGTCCTCACCGGCCTTATCGACCAGCCGCAGCAGATCGCGCGCCATGCCGAAACGCTCGCCCGGCTCGAGGTTGCCGATCCCGGCCTTGCCGCGCTGCTCGATGCGCTGATCGATATGGTCCACAGCGGTGCCCAAAGTCCTGGGCAGCCGCTTGAAAGCAGCAATGTTCTTACCATATTGGCAAGACGGGGCCTCCGGGCACCGCTGGCGGACGATTACGCCGGAATGCGATTCGGTTTTCTGGACGGCAAGGCACCCGATGCGGCGGAGGAACTCGCCGAAGCGGTCGATCTGCTGGTCGGATTGCCGGCCGTCGAAGCCGCGCTGGCAGAGGCCACGCGTCGGCATGAAGCGGAGTTTTCCGACGAAACATTCGCCGAACAGCAACGTTTGCTGCAACGAAGGCTGGCGCTGCTGGCCCGGTTGGGGCAAATGGGCCGCACCCGCGCCGGGATGTAACAGGGGAGTTG
>NZ_JAIXPP010000117.1 GCF_027486195.1 Novosphingobium sp. | reverse complement strand
AGGTCGAACACTTCGTCGAGCACTTCCTGCGGACGGCCATCGGGACGGTCGATCTTGTTGACGACGACGATGGGCTTGAGACCCAGCGCCAGTGCCTTGCCGGTCACGAACTTGGTCTGCGGCATCGCGCCTTCGCTGCTGTCCACCAGCAGGATCACGCCGTCCACCATGCTCAGGATACGCTCCACCTCGCCGCCGAAGTCGGCGTGGCCCGGGGTATCGACGATGTTGATGTGCGTGCCGTTCCATTCGACCGAGGTGCACTTGGCGAGAATGGTGATCCCGCGCTCCTTTTCGAGGTCGTTCGAATCCATCGCGCGCTCTTCCACGCGCTGGTTGTCGCGGAACGTGCCGGACTGGCGGAACAGCTGGTCCACCAGCGTGGTCTTGCCGTGGTCGACGTGCGCGATGATCGCGATATTGCGCAGGGTATTGGACATGAAGACGCTTTCGATAGAATCACGGGATCAGCGCAGGCCGCAGGCAGGACGCCGTGCCCAGCGTTAAGGCCGGGTCATCGACGCGCGCTTACCCGGAATTGTGCGATGCGGCAAGGGTGGCCAGCGTGCAATGCGCAGCAACCCTTGCCTCAAATGCCGATTGATGGCTCAAGCTGCCGTCATGGTATCACGAAAGGTCCCTGCGCGATGAACTGGATGCTGCTGCCCTACCGCCGCTACTTCGAGTTCACCGGCCGCTCGCGCCGCCGCGAATACTGGATGTTCGTGCTGTTCTGGGTACTGGTCTTCGTGGTGCTCAACGCGCTGTTCGGCACCAACGAGGTCGCCCGCACCTCTACGGACTTTGGCACCGGCTTCAGCTATGGCAGCCGCCTGACGGGCGGAGGCGGAGCGATCGGCAGCCTGTTCGCGCTGGTGAGCTTCATCCCCGCGCTCGCCGTTTCGGTGCGCCGCCTGCACGATCAGGACCGCACCGGCTGGCTGCTGCTGCTCATGTTCCTCCCCTTCTTCGGCGGTTTTGCGCTGCTCGTCCTGATGTGCCTCGAAGGCACGCGCGGCCCGAACCGCTACGGCTTCGATCCCAAGAACCCCAACGATATCGACGTGTTCCGGTAGACCAAGCGCAACCTGTTGCCCCCCTCCCGGAGGGGAGGGGTTGGGGGAGGGGGTTCGGCCTCTCGTGTGTACGCACCGCCGCGCGCCCCCACCCAGCCTCCCCCGAACGGGGGAGGGGTCATAAATCAGAGCGCCCGCAGCGCCTCCGCCGGCCGGGTCCGCAGCACCGATAGCGATCCCGCCACCGCCAGCACCATCACCAGCGCCACGCCTCCAGCCAGAACGCCCAGCACGCGCCCCCAGTCCGGCGCCCAGTCGAATTCGAACAGCTGCACGATCACCAGCCACGCCGTGCCTCCGCCCAGCACCAGCGCCACCAGCGCCAGCACCGTGCAAAGCAGCGCATATTCCGCCGCCAACAGCGCGAGGAGCTGCCCCCGGCTAGCGCCAAGCACGCGCAGGATCACGCTGTCATACTGCCGCGCCGCCCGCGCCGCCGCGATCGCGCCCGCCAGCACGGCCAGCCCAGCCAGCACCGCCACGCTCGCCGCTGCAAAGATCGCGGTGCCGACTTGCCCCAGCAAGGTGCGCGCCTGGCCCAGCACCGGACCCACCTCGATCACCGAGCTTTCCGGCAGCGCCTTCACCAGCCCCGAAAGGATCGCGCGCCGCACGGCCTGCCGCTTCTCGGGCGCTGCAAGCGTGATCGTCGCGGCAAAGGTATGCGGCGCGTCTTCCAGCGCATTGGGGCTGAACACCAGCGCATAGTTGAACCCGAACGAGGACCAGTCGATCCGCCGCAGCGATGCGACCCGCGCCTCACGCTCGGTGCCGAGCAGGCTGATGCGCAGCCTGTCGCCCACCTTGAGGCCAATGGCTTTCGCCTGATCCTCGTCGACCGAAACCAGCGGTTCGCCCTTGTAGTCCTTCGGCCACCAGTGCCCGGCGCTCAGCACGTTGCCTTGCGGGATATCTGCGGCATAGGTCAGCCCCCGGTCGCCGCGCAGCAGCCACGAATCCTCGGGGATCGCCTTGAGCGTCGCGACCTCGGTCATCGCGCCCTCCGGCCCATAGGCCAGCACCGCGCCGCGCATCGAAGGCACCATCCGCACCGCCGCGCCCGGCGCCTCGCGCCGCACCAGCGCCTTGAACGTTTCCGCCCCGGCACCGCGCGGCACGTCGAGCACGAAGTAATCCGGCGCCCGCTGCGGTACGCGCTTGGCGATATTGGCATCGATGCTCGTCTGCACCGCAGCCAGCAGCACGAAGGCCGCCAGCGCAAAGCCCAGCGCCACCACCAAGGCCGATGTCTGCGCCCCCGGCCGGTGCAGATTGCCCAGCGCCATGCGCAGCAGTGGCCGCTTGGGCCGGGGCAGCCGCGCTGCCAGCCACGAAAGGCCCCGCCCGATCAGCGCGAGCAGCGCAAACACCGCCGCTGCTCCGCCGAGGAACCCGGCTGCCAGCATAGGCTGCGGCGAGGTCAGCACCGCCAGCGCCGCAATCCCGCTCAGCCCAAGGCCCACCGGCAGCACCCACAGCGGAACGCGCCAGCCGCGCCCCAGCGGCGCCACCCGCGCGCGCAGCAAAGCCATAGCCGGCACCCGCCGCGCGTCCAGCAGCGGCGGCGCGGCAAAGGTCAGCGCAATCAGCAGACCATAAGCCCCGGCAACCGCCAGCGCCCCCGCATCCACGGTGAACCCCGGCGGAATCGGCAGCAGCCCCTCCAGCGCCCGCGCCAGCAGCGGCGTTATGCCCACACCCAGCAGCAGCCCCAGCGCAATCGCCGCCAAGGCTGCCGCCGCGATCTGCAGCAGATAGATCCGCACAATATCGCCCGCATCCGCGCCTAATATCTTCAAGGTCGCAATGCTCGCCCGCCGCGCCTCAAGGTAGGAGGACACGCCCCCCGCAATCCCGATTCCCGCAATCCCCAGCGCCGCCAGCGCCACCAGCACCAGAAACTGCCCCATCCGCTCGACAAACCGGTCCAGCCCCGGCGAAGCCTTGTCGCGCGTACGCACCTGAAAGCCGCTGCTCGCAAACCGCGTCTTGAAGCTATCCGCCAGCGCCGCCGGATCGGCCTTGTCCGCCAGTCGCAGCCGGTACTTCCACCGCGCCATAGAGCCGACTTGCACCAGCCCCGAGGCAGCGAGCGCTTCCTCGCTCACGATCACCGTCGGACCCAGCGCAAAGCCTTCGGAAAGGCGGTCCGGCTCGCCCGCGATCACGCCGCCGATGATGAGTTCGGCCTGACCGATCTTCAGCCGGTCACCCGCCTTGACCCCCAGCCGGTCGCCCACGCCGGGATCGATCCACGCGGTCATCCCCTGCGGCGCGCCTGCCTTGCGCCCACCTTCCACAGTGAACGCGCCATACAGCGGCCAGCGCGCATCGACCGCCTTAAGCTCCACAGGCACCGCATCGTCCGCACTCTCGGCCCGGCGCGCCATCGCCTGCAAGCGAACCCCCTGCGAAACCGTGCCCAGCCCGCGTATCGCCGCCAGCTCGTCGGCCGCCGCCGCGCGCCCCGCCAGCGTCAGCTCCAGATCGCCGCCGAGCATGGATTGCCCGCGCGCCGCCAGCTCACGCCCGATCCCGCCCGTCAGCGTTCCAATGGCCGAAAGCGCCGCCGTCCCCAGCACTAGGCAAACGATCAGCAGCCGCAGCCCGCGAAACCGCCAGTCCAGCCCCCGCCGCGCCAGCCGCCAGGCAAGGCTCCACCGACCCATCATAGCCTCTCCCCGATGGGGAGGGGTTGGGGAGGGGTATCCACGCTCACGGCGAGGTTCGGCAGCGCCCCACAGCTCACAACGCGCTGTCCGAAACGATCTGCCCATCTTCCAGCCGCACGATCCGCCCGCAGCGCTGCGCCAGCGCCTCGTCATGCGTCACCATCAGCAAGGTCGCGCCCACTTGCCTGACTTGCGCAAACAGCAATTCCGCCACCGCCTCGCCATTGGCATGGTCAAGGTTCCCCGTCGGCTCGTCGGCAAAGACCAGCGCCGGGCTCGGCGCCAGTGCGCGGGCAATCGCCACGCGCTGCTGCTCGCCGCCCGAAAGCTGCGCCGGATAGTGCCCCATGCGGTGCGCAAGGCCCACCGCCTCCAGCGCCGCGCGCGCGCTCGGCGAAGCATCGCGCACCCCCGCCAGTTCCATCGGAGTCGCCACGTTTTCCAGCGCAGTCATCGTCGGCAGCAAGTGGAATGCCTGCAGCACCACCCCGATCCGCCCGCGCCGCGCCGCCGCCAGCGCATCCTCGGAAAGGCCCATGAAGTCCTGCCCCGCCACGCTGAGGCTCCCGCTTCCCGCGCGCTCCAGCCCCGCCAGCACCGCCAGCAGCGAGCTCTTGCCCGAACCCGAAGGTCCCAGCAGCGCGACCGTCTCCCCCGGCATGACCGCAAGGCTCACCCCGCGCAGCACATCCACCCGCGCCTCGCCCTGTCCAAGGCTCAGCGTCAGATCACGCGCGTCGATGACGGGGGCTGGGATCAGGGGGGCAGGGGAGGGCGAGCCGGTGGCGGTACTTGTCACTTCCCGCTATTGCCACGAATGGGTTGCACCTCGCAACCTAGCCCTTGAGGACTCCCGATGCGCCGCCTGATCCCGCTGCTTGCCCTTGCGATTGCCGCCTGTTCCCAACCAGCGCCGCCGCCCGAAGCCCTCCAGACGCAGGCCGCCGTCGCCGCGCCCGCCATTCCCGCCGATGCGCCCGTCATCCTCGCCTTCGGAGACAGCCTCTACGCCGGCTACCGTCTCGCACCGGGTGAGGGCTATCCGCCCCGCCTCGAAGCCGCGCTCAACGCCGGCGGCATCAAGGCCCGCGTCGTCAATGCCGGCGTCTCGGGCGATACCACCGCCGCCGCGCGCGAACGGCTCGCGTTCACGCTCGACAACCAGAAGGTGAAGCCCGCGCTCGTCCTCGTCGGCCTCGGCGGCAACGACATGCTGCGCGGCCTGCCGCCCGCCGAAACGCGCGCCAATCTCGATGCCATCCTGACGGAACTCGACAAGCGCCACATCCCCGCGATGCTCACCGGCATGCTCGCCGCGCCCAACATGGGGAAGGACTACGTCAGCGCCTTCAACCCCATTTTCCCCGCGCTCGCCGCCAAGCACAAAGCGCCGCTCGTACCGTTCTTCCTGCAAGCGGTGATCGGCAACGACAAGCTTCTGCTCGATGATCACATCCACCCCACGGCCGAAGGCGTGAACCGGATCGTCGCGGCGACCAAAGACGATGTGGCCAAGGCGCTCAAAGCGGCGACAGAGCGCTAGGGTCCGCCCTCACCATCTCCACATAAACTTCGTCATTGCGAGCGTAGCGAAGCAATCCAGAGCGCCGCGCACTACCGCTCTGGATTGCTTCGCTACGCTCGCAATGACGACCCGTGGGACCTACTCCCGCACCACCGCCCCATCTGCCACGCGCCACACCGCTGCGTCCGCGCCCAGACCCTCGAACGGCGCAAGCTCCGTCCCGGTCATCCACACTTGCGCGCCCGCCTCGGCCAGCCGCTCATACAAGGCCGCGCGCCGCACCGGATCGAGATGCGCCGCGATTTCATCCAGCAGCAGCACTTGCGGCCGCGCGCCTGCCGTCAGCGCCGCATGGGCGAGCACGATCGAAATCAGCATCGCCTTCTGCTCGCCGGTCGAACAATCCGCCGCCGGTGCAGCCTTGGCCGCCAGCGTAACGCCCAGATCATCGCGGTGCGGCCCGGTCAAAGTCCGCCCCGCCGCGCGGTCGCGCCGCCGCCCATCGCGCAAAGCCGCGCGCAAGGCCTCCGCCTCAACCGGCCCGCCCGCGCCATAGGCTAGCGCCGGCCGCGCAAACGGCGCCTCGGGCAGATCCGCCAGCGCGCCCGCCAGCCCAGCGATCAGTCCCGCCCGCGCCCGCGCCAGTTCCGCGCCCGCTTCGGCGAGGCCGACTTCGATCCCGTCGAGCCACAGCGGATCAGGCTCCCCCGGTCCTTCCAGCAGCCGGTTCCGCTCGCGCAGCGCCGTCTCATAGCGGCTGGCGACCCGCGCATGCCCCGGCTCCACCGCCAGCACCAGCCGGTCGAGGAACCGCCGCCGCGCCCCCGCGCCTTCGGCAAACAGGCGGTCCATCGCAGGCGTCAGCCAGGTGATCGAAAGCCATTCGCCCAGCCGCGCCGCCGGCCCTTCCGCGCCGTTGATGCGCACCGTCCGCCGCCCCGGTGCTGCGGGCGTGGTCGCGGTCGCAAGCGCCACGTCGCCGCCGCCCAGTTCCGCCGCCACGGCAAAGCTGCCATCCCCGCCGCGCGCCGCCATTTCCGCCGGCTGCGCACGCCGCAGGCCGCGCCCTGGCGAGAGCAGCGAGATCGCCTCCAGCACATTGGTTTTCCCGGCGCCGTTCTCCCCGATCAGAACGTTGAAGCGCGCTGTCTCCTCCAGCCGCGTCGCGCCATGGTTGCGAAAATCGCGTAAGGTGAGGCGGGTGAGGGGCATCATTCAGCCGTTAGATGGTTTCGCTCGGAGGCGCAAAAGGAAGGGGTCTCGCGCAGAGGCGCAGAGGCGCGGAGAAAATGATTCTCGCGCAGAGATCGCAGAGTTCGCAAAGATGTTGAGTGCGCCGCAGGCTCTCTTCTGAGAAACGACCTCAGGAAATGGTAGCGCGGCTTCGCCGCAAGATGAACATCTCAGCGATCTCTGCGCGCTCTGCGCGAACCATTTTTCCTTTCTCCGCGCCTCTGCGATCTCTGCGCGAAAATCTCTTCCCCGCGCCGCAGCGCAAGTCCCGGAACTCTAACCCTCACCCCGCTCCAGCAGCCCGTGCTTCTTCAGGCAGTGCCGCAGCTGGTCGTAGGTCAGCCCCAGCGCCTTTGCCGTCTGCCGCTGGTTATAGCGGTTGCGCCCCAGATGGTGCTCCAGGATTGCCCGCTCGTGCGCATCGACTGCACCGCGCAAGTCGCACACGCCATCCAGATCGTGCTGAACCACAGGGGCAGGGGCCTCCGCCGCCGCGCTCCCCGCCGTCTTCACCGTTGCCGCCGCCGCCCCTGCCGGCCGCCACGGGCTTTCGAACGGATCGAACTGGATATGCCCGATCGCGCGCGAAGGGTCGTCCCAGCGATAGACCGCACGCTCCACCACGTTGCGCAGCTCGCGCACATTGCCCGGCCAGGCGTAGTCTTCCATCTGCTTCGCCACGTGCACGGCAAAGCCCGGCCAGCTTGGCCAGCCCAGCTCTGCTGCCATGCGCCGCGCATAGTAGTCGGCCAGCACCGCAATATCCCCCTCGCGCACGCGCAGTGGGGGGAGCGTGATCACCTCGAAGCTCAGCCGGTCGAGCAAGTCAGGCCGGAAGCGCCCTTCGTCGGCCATTTTCGGCAAGTTCTCGTTGGTCGCCGCCACGATCCGCACATCGACCATGATCGGCTTGTTCGCCCCGATCCGCGCCACTTCGCCATATTCCACCGCGCGCAGCAGCCGCTCCTGCGCGCCCATCGAAAGCGTGCCCAGCTCGTCGAGGAACAGGGTGCCGCCATGGGCCTCTTCAAACCTGCCCGCTCGCGCCCGCGTCGCGCCGGTAAAGGCGCCCGCCTCGTGTCCGAACAGCTCCGCCTCGATCAAGGTCTCGGGCAGCGCTGCACAGTTCATCGTCACCAGCGGTTCCTGCCACCGCGTGGAGAGGCGGTGGAGGCGTTCGGCGATCAGTTCCTTGCCGGTCCCGCGCTCACCGATCACCAGCACCGGGCGGCGCATTGGCGCGGCGCGGCTGGCGCGCTCCACCGCATCGAGGAAGGCGCTCGATTGGCCGATGAACTGGACTTCGCGATCCATGGAGCGCCCCGCTTCGTAGTCTGTCCCAAGGTCTAGCAGAAATTCCCAAGCCTAGGCAAGAATCCCCACATAAGCGATTCCGCTGATCTGCCAAAACGCCGGAATTGCTGGCCTTCTGCAGTTTGGCACGCCCCATGCAAAGCAAGGATCAATTCCCGCACAGGGAACCAACAGGAGACTTTCGATGTACACTGCCCGCTTCTTCTCGACCCAGCTCGGCCGCGCGGCGCTGATCAGCATCGCAGCGATGATGGCGCTCAACGTCGCCGTCGCCACCCGCCCGGTTTCTGCCGCCGCTCCCCAGGTCGTCGCCTCCAGCGCCGCGATCACGGGTGAGCTCGCCTGATGGGCGCGGACACGCCCTTCAAGCCAGTCGGGCGCTCGCAATCCCGTTTCGAAATCGAGCTTGGTGCGCTACGCCGTCCCGATACCGAAACCCCGCGGCCTTCCGCCTCGTTTACCACCGGAGCCAACCTGATGGGCATCTTCTCCCGCACCCGCGACATCATCGCCGCCAACTTCAACGACCTGCTCGACAAGGCGGATGACCCGGCCAAGATGATCCGCATGATCATCATGGAGATGGAGGAAACCCTCGTCGAAGTGCGCGCCTCTGCCGCCCGCACCATCGCCGATCAGAAGGAAATGGCCCGCCACGTCGCAAAGCTCGATCGGCTCCAGGCCGATTGGGCGGACAAGGCCCAGCTCGCCCTTTCCAAGGGCCGCGAAGACCTCGCCCGCGCCGCGCTCGTCGAAAAGAACAAGGCCGCCGACATGGGCGCGCAGCTTGCCGGCGAAATCAAGGTGCTCGACGATTCGATGCGCGCCTACGAGGCTGACATCGAAAAGCTGCAGACCCGCCTGCGCGAAGCCCGCAGCCGCCAGACCGCGATCGCTGCCCGCCTCGAAAGCGCCGAAAACCGCGTCCGCCTGCGCACGCTGATGACCAGCGAACGCGTGGATGAGGCTCTCTCGCGCTTCGACCAGCTCGAACGCCGCGTCGATTATGCCGAAGGCCGCGCCGATGCGCTCAGCCTCGCCGATGGCGCCCAGCCCAATCTCGCGGACGAAATCGCCGCGCTCGCCGGGCAGGACAAGGTCGACGAGGAACTCGAGGCGATGAAGCGCGCGCTCGGCCAGACCGGCACCAAGGAGGGCTGATCCATGGAAGAGATTTTTGTCCCGCTGATCGCGATGGTCTCGCTGTTCATCGCCTTCCCGTGGATCGTGCTCCACTTCATCACCAAGTGGAAAACCGCCGCCACGCTCACCTCGGGGGATGAGGCGCTTCTTGACGAGCTCTATCAGCTCGCCCGCCGCCTCGATGAACGCATGGACACCGTCGAACGCCTCGTCGCCGCCGACAATCCGGAATTCCGTCCCGCTCGGGTTCTGCCCGATCTCGACGCCGACAATCAGAAATTGCGCGAGCTGGACCGTCTGGTCGCGCAGCAGAGGGGGATTTCCAAATGAGCAACCAGCTGCCCCAACGCACCAAGTTCTATCGCGACAAGGTCAATGGCAAGTTCATGGGCGTGTGCTCCGGCATCGCCGACTACACCGGGATCGATGTCCTGTGGGTCCGCCTCGGCTTCCTTGTCCTTGCCTTCTCGATGGGTTGGCCGTTCCTGATCTACTTCGCGCTGGGCTTCCTGGCCGAAAAGAAGCCTGCCCGGCTCTATGTCGACCGCGAAGAGCAGAAGTTCTGGCAGGGCGTGCGCCAGTCGCCGGCCCGCACCGCACGGGAAGTGCGCAGCACCTTCCGCGATATCGACCGCCGCCTCGCCGAAGTCGAACAGTTCTACGTTTCGGGCAATCCGCGCCTCTCGGCAGAGATCGAGAAGCTGCGCTGATCGCCTGAACCTCCCCGGGGGAATTTCCATGGACAACGGTACACTCGCGCTGATGATCCCGATCCTCGCGCTCCTGATCCCGGTCCTCGCGATCTGGACCCAGCACCAGCGCAAGATCGAGGAAATCCGCGCCAAGGCGCTGGGCGAAGTCGGCAACCAGGCCGCCGCCCGCGCCACCGCGCTCGAAGAACGGGTCCGCGTCCTCGAAGCCATCGTCACCGACAAGAGCTACGACGTCGCCAGCCAGATCGAGGCGCTGCGGGATTCGGCGCGCCGGGATGGCTCGGCCATCGAACACGGGAGGAACTGATGGGCGCCGAGGAAATCTCGAAACTCGTGGAACTCACCCCGCTGATCAGCACGATCGCGCTGGCCACGCTCGGTGGCTGGGTGCTGACCACCTGGCTGCGCATCCGCCACGGCTATCCGCTTGATGGCGCCTGGGGGCAGGCGGTCTATCCCAAGACCAGCACTGCCGAGCAGGAGCGGATCAAGCTGCTCAGCCAGGAAAACGCCCAGCTTCGCGCCGAACTCGGCTCGGTCAAGGATCGCCTCGCCAATGTCGAGCGCATCGTGACCGACAGCGGCTACCAGTTGACACACGAGATCGAGGCGCTGCGCGCGTCCGATCCGGCCAGGAGCACCAAGCAATGAACGCCGCCGATGCGATTGCCTTTGCCGCGCTGATGATCGGCCTGATCTCGATCTTCGGGGTTGCCGCCGATGTCTACAAGCGCCGCATTGCCTTCAAGGAGCGCAAGCTCGAACTCGCTGCCAAGGAAAGCGCCGAACAGGCCGCCAGCTTTGCCGCGCAGGCGCAGAAGCTGGAGCAGCGGGTCCGCGTCCTCGAACGCATCGCCACCGATCGCCAGGGCCAGGAAGTTGCCGCGCTCGCCAGCGAGATCGAAGACCTGCGCACCGCAACCGCCAACTGAACCCCGTCACCTGAGGACTGATCCATGAGCTTCTGGAGCGCCATTGTCGCGATCGTCGCGATCCTCGCCTGGGCCAAGATGCGCAGCGCCCGTTACGAGGCCGGCCTTGGCCACCCGCTCGCCGAACTGCGCAATGCCAGCCGGCCTGATCCGGCGCTCGAACGCGAAGTCATCGAACTGCGCAAGCGGGTCGAAGTGCTCGAACGCATCCTCACCGATGGCCGCGATGCCAGCCGCCTCGCGCAGGATATCGAAGCCCTGCGCGAACACTGAGACGAAGGAGAGAGCCGCCATGCCCTTCACAACAGCCGCCGTGCTCGCCGCCGCCACGCTGGTGGCCATCGCGATCCTTGCCCGCACTGCACTCACCGCGTGGAACAACTGGCTCGATCTCCAGCGCGCGCAGCTCGCCCGCCCGGAACAAGGCACAGCCCACGCGCTTGGCCGGATCGACCTCAGCGACATCAAGGAACGCCTGCGCAAGCTCGAAGCCATCGCGGCGGGCGTGGATATCTGATCCCTTCGTCCTCCCCATTTTTGCGCAGCACACAGGGGGAGGTGGCCCGCCGCAGGCGGGCCGGAGGGGTACTTTCTACCGTCTTGCCCACTGCGCCCAATCCGCTATGTCCGCCGCCCATGAGCCAGCTCGACGACATCCTTGAAGAGTATGAATTCCTCGATGCGGACGAACGCTACCGTCTGCTGATCGATCTCGGCCGCAAGCTGGAACCCATGCCCGAAGCGCTGAAGACCGACGCCACCCTCGTGCGCGGCTGTTCGGCCAGCGTCTGGGTCTATCCCGTCGCGGCAGATGGCAATGCGCTGCATTTCCTCGCAGACAGCAACGCCGCGATCACCAAGGGCATCGTCGCGCTCGTCCTCGCCGCGGTGCAGGACCGGCCGGCCGGCGAAGTCGCCGAAACCGATATTGCCGCTGTCCTCGCGCCGTTCGACTTGAAGAACCAGCTCTCCTCGAACCGCACGCAAGGCGTCCCCAACATGATCGCCCTCGTGCGCGAACACGCCGCGCGGATCGCGCAGGGGTAGCTACATGCGCCGCCACCTCTGGACCGGCGCTGGCCTCATGTTCGTTGGCATCGGCACAGTCGGCGCCTTCCTGCCGCTACTCCCCACGGTGCCGTTCCTGCTGCTCGCGCTGTTCTGTTTCGCGCGCGGCAATCCGGTGTGGGAGCAGCGCCTGCTCAATCACCCGACTTACGGCCCGCTGCTGCTCGATTGGCGCCAGCGCCGTGCCATCCCCCGCCGCGCCAAATGGGCCGCGCTGATCGCCATGGCCGTCTCGGTCGTGGTCACCGGCCTCACCGCCGGCTGGCCCTGGGTGCTGATCCCGGTCGCCGTCATGGCAATCAGCGGCACCTGGATCTGGACCCGCAACGAATAAATAGGGACAGTCCCCATTTTTCGGGCCTACGCGAACCTCAATCCACCGCGTCGCGCACCACGGCAATCCCCGCCGCTCTTTGCCGCCGCAGTTCCTGCTTCAGCTTGGCCGGATCGAGCGCGATGATGAAGCCGAAGCTCACCCCGCCTTCCTTGCCGATCGTCGCATGGTGCAGCTTGTGCGCCTGCACCACCCGCTTGAAATAGCCCTTGCGCGGCACATACTTGAACCAGCGCTGGTGGACGAGGCCGTCGTGGATCAGTGTATAGATGATCCCGTAGATCAGCACGCCCACGCCGATCCACGTCGCCGGCCACCAGGCATAGGCGCCGGCCACCAGCGGACTGCCGATCATGAACCCGCTGATCGAGATCGCCGCGCCGACCACGGCATAAAGGTCGTTGCGCTCGAAAAAGCTGTCATGCGGCTCGTGATGGTCGCGGTGCCAGGCCCAGCCGAAGCCGTGCATGACATACTTGTGGCTGCTCCACGCCACGAACTCCATCGCCCATACGGTTGCGAACACGATCAGGAACTGAATCATGCGCAGCCCTCTACACCACCACGCGCCGCGTTCCCAGCGATCCTCTCGGGCAGGTCTGAAATGCCCCCAACGGGCAACAAAATTGCGCCGCTGGCCGCTGCCACGCCTTGAAATGCCCCCGCGCCGGGTCTAGCGCGCCATACCATGACCACTATCGCATCTGGCACCGCCAAAACGCTCTACGAAAAGATCTGGGCCGCCCACGTCGTCGAGGATCGCGACGATGGCACCAGCCTCGTCTACATCGACCGCCACCTCGTCCATGAAGTGACGAGCCCGCAGGCGTTCGAGGCGCTGCGCCTTACCGGGCGCAAGGTGCGCCGCCCCGATCTCACCCTCGCGGTGCCCGATCACAACCTGCCGACCACCGCCCGCCGCGATTCCCACGGCGCGCGCGTCGCCATTGCCGATCGCGAGAGCGCCGCGCAGCTCGAAGCACTCGAAGCCAACGCGCCCGCCTTCGGCATCCGCTATATCGGCGATGCAGATGCGGAGCAGGGCATCGTCCACGTCGTCGGGCCGGAGCAGGGCTTCTCGCTCCCCGGCGCGACCATCGTCTGCGGCGATAGCCACACCGCCTGCCACGGCGGCCTCGGCGCGCTCGCCTTCGGCATCGGCACGAGCGAGGTCGAGCATGTACTCGCCACGCAGACGCTGCTCCTGAAGCGCTCCAAGACCATGGAAGTCCGCGTCGAAGGCACGCTGCTCCCCGGCGTCACCGCCAAGGATGTCGTCCTCCACATCACCGGCGTGCTCGGCGCGGCGGGCGGCACCGGCCATGTGATCGAATATACCGGCCAGGTCATCCGCGACCTCTCGATCGAAGGCCGCCTCACCGT
>NZ_JAIXPP010000100.1 GCF_027486195.1 Novosphingobium sp. | reverse complement strand
TCCCATTCCTGGGGTCGGGTATAGTGCGGGTACTCGAGGAGGCCGTTCTCGAACGACTCTTCTGACCCACTGGAAGGCGCGCCCATTACGCCGGGAAGCAGCCGAATGCAAGCATCGAGGAGCATCAGCGCCGCCGGTTCGCCGCCCGAGAGCACGATATCGCCGATGGAGACTTCCTCGACGCCCCGCCCTTCGAAGATGCGCTCGTCGAAACCTTCGAACCGGCCGCACAGCAGGATGACGCCGGGGCCGCCTGCAAGCTCGCGCACGCGGGCCTGCGTGAGGGGCTTGCCGCGCGGGGTGAGCGCGATGACGGGGCGGTCTGCGCCCCCTTCCCGCGCATGGTCGATGGCCTTGGCCAGCACATCGACCCGCAGCACCATGCCAGCGCCGCCGCCTGCCGGGGTATCGTCAACCGTGCGGTGCTTGTCGGCCGCGAAATCGCGGATCTGAACGGTATCGATGGCCCACTTGCCTTCCGCCATGGCGCGGCCTGCAAGGCTGATGCCGAGGGAGCCTGGGAACATCTCCGGGTAGAGGGTGAGGACGGTGGTGTGGAAGGTCATGTTCGGGGGCCTAGCCGCGTCGCCCCACCAGATGAAAGAGAATTAGCACCGCCAACATCGCCAACGGCGCAACAATGAACGCGTATCCGGGGAAGAAAGCGATTTCCGGGGTGAAGCCACAATTTTCGCGCGCTCCACGGCCGGGAAGAAGAACGGCCGCAAGGTAGCCGGCTGCGAGAGCAGTCACAGGCATGGCGAGGCAACCAACCTTTGTACCTTGCTCGGACAACCTCGTCCTAACTAGCCAACCAAGGCCAACGCCGATTGACAGGCCGAAAGTTGTGGCGAGCGCAAGGAACAGGGCGGTCTCGAAGTTTGAGACCAAACATGGATCAGTGAACATCACACCGTCCAGTTCTCGACTTTGAGCCCCGGCACATCGGCGAAGTGCTTCACGTTGCCGGTGATCACCGTCAGGCCAAGCGACAAAGCGTGCGCCGCTATGAGGCGGTCATAGCTGGCACGCTTGAACGGGATCTTGGCATAGGCCCTTGCCGCCTTCTCGTCGAAAGCAAGGACCGGCACCTCCTCCAGGAAGATATCAAGGACTCGAGCCAGCGGAGGTTTGCCATGTTCCATGCCAAGGGCAACTTCTGCGAGAACCATCGACGACATCACGATGTCGCCCTCCTCGACATCTGCCAGCCGTGCACGGAACACTGGATCATCACCCTCCAATGCGACGATGACAGCATTGGTGTCGAACATGTACTTCACGCGTCGCTGCCGTCCGGGCCAGTCTCAGGCCAACCGTGTCGGGCACGCCAGTCGGGGTCATCCCAGAGACGAGGGCTGTGCTCAAACACGCGATCTTCCGGCTCAAGCACGCGCAGGCCAAGCCCACGTCCGATGCCCCAAACCTTGTCGATATTGAACTTGCGCTTGGGCTTGTCCTTTGGACGCAGGATCAGTTCGCCGTCCTTTTCTTCGACACTCCATTCGCGATCGGGTTCAACACCCAGGCTCGCGGGCATCCGGATCGCCACCGAATTGCCGGACTTGAAGCTCTTGGTTTTGTATTCCTTGCCCATGGGCACCTCCGTATATACGTCATGTATATACAACCCCCTACCGAATTCAATCCTTCCCCTCGAACGCAAATCCCAGCGCCTGCAGCGTGATCGGCTTCGTCGGCGCAAGAAGGACGGTGCCTTCGATGCTGCCCTTCTCGCACTTCCACGTAAAGGTGCCGCTCATCGCGCCCTCGGCGGTGATGGCCGCTGTTGTCTCGCATGCGCCCGACTTGGCCTTAGTTTCCGCCAGCACCTTGGCCCAGTTTGCGCTGGTGCGGTCCATCGGGAAGTTCATCGCGACGCGGCCCTGCAATGCGTCCACCGTGCCTGCAGACCAGACTGTCTGCGCGGCGGTGTAGAAGCTGGCGAGGTCCTCGGAGACCGGCTCGCCTCGCCGCGCGATCACGCCCTTCGTGCGCAGCAGGGCGGCGATGTCCCACACCGGCTGGCTGGGGCCGGAATAGGTGCGATTGGTCAGCGCGAAGAAGGCGACCCCGTATTCGGGCAGAACCATGACATGGCTGCCATAGCCTGGATAGCCGCCGCCGTGGGCGAGGACGGTGCCGTAGTCGCAATCGCCGATGATCCGCCAGCCCATGCCGTAGGAGACGGTGCCGGGACACTGCTTGTCGCCATCGGTGGCATAGCGGTGGAACACGGCGGCATTGTTCACGCCGCGGATGATCTGGCGGACGGTGGCGCGCTTGGCGGGGCCGGTATCCGCGCCGTCGCGCGGGGGCCACGCGGAAACGATGAAGGCGAGCCACTTGGCATAGTCCGTGGCGCTGACTTCGAGGCCGCCCATCGCATTGAAGGCGCCGTCCTTCATCGTGGGCTCCTCGGCCCAGGCCTCGTTTTCCCAACGGTAGCCCACGGCGCGCTTGTCCTTGGGGTGAGCCAGGACGTCGAACCCGCTGGCGGTCATGCCCAGCGGGGTCAGCAGGCGCTGTTCGACGAAGCTGCGGTAGGGGGCCTTCGTGATGTTGGCGATCACCCGCCCGAGGATCGCATAGCCGAGGTTGGCATATTCGTGGCGCATTTCGGGCGCGCGGGTGAAGGTGACGCCGGCCTTGAGGATCGCGGTGAAGGCCGTCTGCGACAGCACTTGCTGGCGGTCACCCCACGGATCGTCCGTTACGAAGCCGGCGCTGTGGGTAAGCAGATCGCGGATCGTGATGCGCGGCGAATCGCTGGTGGGATAGGTCCATCCGCGCAGTTCCGGGACATAGCGGTCCGCCGGATCATCCAGCGCGAGGCGCCCCTCGTCGCGCAGCTTGAGGATCGACATGGCGGTGAAGGCCTTGGTCATCGAGGCGATGCGGAAAAGCGTGTCGGGCGTGACCGGTCGTTTGGCAGTGTTGTCCTGCACGCCCTCGCCTTTGACGTAGGCAAGGCGGCCGTCCCTCACCATGCCGAAGACCATGCCGGGGATGTGGTTTTCGGCCATCCATTTGGTGAGGATGGCATTTATCTCGGTATCAAATGCGGCGGGATCGTTGGCGGCGGCTGGCTCGGCAGTTTGGGCGAGAAGCGGAACCGGCATGGCGCTCGCCATGATCGCCAGAAGGATGTCCTTGAACCGCATTTGATGCCTCCCAACCAGATCCGGGGAGAGTGGCACCAATTTCCCATCATGGCGAGCGTAGCGAAGGGGGCCGAAGGTCCTGACCTTAGGTCAGCTGCCGCAACCGCCGCAGCCGCCGCCTCCTCCGCAGCCCCCTCCCCCGCCGCTGCAACCGCTCGCGCCCCCGGCATCACTCCCGGTGCCAGCGCTGCGCACACGGTGAAAGTCTGAGAGCCACGAGCCCGCCAGCACCGCCGTTCCGAACAGCGCGACCGCGAGGGGAGCCTCGTCGGTCGGTGCAGCGCGGCGCAGGCGCGCGGCTTGGAAGCGCGCGTCCGCCAGCGCGGCCTTGCCCGCACCGGTGCGGCGGTCCAGCACGGCATAGCGCAGCACGGCGACGACGACCGTGACGAAAAGCAGGGCGGTAAGCAGGCCGACCGGGCGATCCCGCATCGCGCCGACAATCCACTTGGCGAGGCCGAACAGGAACAGCAGCGCCAGCGGCGCGGTCTGGATCAGGCGGAGCTGGCGGGCGGCATCGCGGCCAATCCACAGGCCCTTGTCTTCCAGGCGGCGCTCGATCGCTTCGGCGGGGTCCGACAGCGCGCGGTGGACATCGCGCCACTGGGCGGGCGAGGTCAGCCTTGCGACGCGGCGCTCCGCTGGCGTGCGCCCGCCGTGCGAATTGCGGATGGCCAGCGCGCCGCCGGTCTGCACGATCGCCGCGCCTTCAGCGAGGAGCCGCACTGTCACCGCTTCGGCAAGGCGTTCGCGGCCCCCGGCAAGCAGCGCGAGTTCCTCTTCATCCGGGCGGCGGCCGCCGTGGCCTGCGGGGCGCAGATAGCGCGGGAAGATGTATGCAGCCGCCAGCGCGAGCAGCGCCAGCTCCAGATAGAGCAAGAGGAATTCAGGGCCATGCAGATCGAGCGGGCCAAGACCGGTCACAAAAGCCTCCAGAGCACGAGACCAACGACAAGGAGCAGGAGCGCAAGCCACACGAGGCGGCGCGGGATGATCAGCACTTCGCGCGGATGGACGCGGCGGGCCTGGGGATCGACCCAGAGGCGGCGGCGCGCATCGGGCCAGATATCGGCGGGCGCGGGGCCGAACGCGGCTTCGTAGCTGCGCAGGGTCAGCGCATATTGTTCGAAGAAGCGCTCACCCTCGGCGCGGCCGCCTTGGGTCGGGCCGTGGTGCAGCGCGCGGCCAAGCACGTCGGGGCAGAGCCGCTCCCAGTAATCGCGCGTGAAAGTGAGGTGAAGGTGCCAGGCCTGATCGACCGCGTCGGACGGGGTGACCGCATGCGGGGCGGTGGCCGCAAGGTAGAGGAAGCGGCGGTATTCCTCGAACACCCGCGCGGCGTGGGCGTCGCTCCAACCGTTCTCGCGGGCGAGGCGCTGCGTGAAGGAGAGGTTGGCATCGACCGGGCCGACCTCGTAGGCCGAAAGGGACTGCCACAGCGGGCTTGCTGTTTCCGAAAGTGACGAAGCGAAAGGCGCGTTCATCTGTCGCAGTCTTTAGCGCACCTCCATTACCGGATTGTTACTGGCGGCGGCATCCAGACTTCTTGCGGCGCTATTCCGCGCGCACGCTCGGCGGCCATTTCCGCCAGCAGCCATTCGCGAAAACGTTCGATCTTGCGCACGCCGTGGCGGCCTTCGGGGCGGACCAGCCAGAGCGAGAACGGTGGGAAGTACAAGGTCGGGAACGGCTGCACGAGCCGTCCAGCGGCAATCTCCTCAGCCCAGAACACAGGCGTCATCAGCGCGGCGCCGAAGCCGGCACCTGCCATGCGCGCCTCTTCGAGCTGGCTGTCGAACAGGATGCTGGCCGCAGGTTGCGCCGGCGGCAGTTCGAGCCCAGCCGCGCCAAACCAGCCGGCCCACCATGGATCATCCTGCGCAAGCCGCGGCACCCGCAGCAAGTCTTCCGGCGCGCGGATCGCGTTCTCCTCGATGAAGGCCGGCGAACAGATCGGCGTGACATGATAGCGCATGAGGAATTCGGCGGTGTGTCCGGGCCAGGGCCCGAGGCCGGAGCGGATGGTCACGTCGATCTGCTCGCGCGCGAAATCGGTGATCCGCCCGGTCGTCTCCAGCCGCAGCGCGAGATCGGGCACAGCGATCTGAAACTTGCCAATCCGCGTGCTCAGCCAGGTGCCGCCGAACGAGGGGATCGTGCTGATCGCAAGAACGCCGCTGTCATCCGCGCTGAGATTGGCGAAGGCGGCGGCGATATCGGCCAGTGCGGCAGACACGGCGGGTGCCAACCGCCGTCCGGCTTCGGAGAGGCGCACGCGGCCTTTCTCGCGCAGAAACAGGGGGCGGCCGACGCGGTCTTCCAATTGGCGCACCTGATAGCTGACGGCGGCCTGGGTCATCCCCAATTCTTCCGCCGCGCGGCTGAAGTTTTCGAGCCTGGCTGCAGATTCGAACACGCGGACGGCGGACAGGGGCGGCAGATCAGGCATGCCTCATGATAAGGTCACCTTATGGGATATGCCAGAGCATTTGTTGGCTCTGTCCGCGCCGGGCGGGCACAATGCAGCCATTAGCAGAGGAGATGAGCGATGATGGATGAAGTATGGAGCCGGGGCTGGATGGAAGCCCACAAGGCAGCCTTGCAGGCTCGCGAAGTGAGCCAGCGTAGTGGTCAGCCCGTGCCGACGCTGTGGAGCGAGCTGCGCATGCTGGTGCGCGAACTGATCTCGCCGGCGGTGCAAGTGGAGCGCAGCGAGCCCTGCTGCGACACGCAGACCTGTCAGTCGGCCGCGTAGGCCGCTTCGATGACCAGCCGCTCGCTGTTCCATTCGGGAACGGACTGCGCGCGCATCGGCACCATGAAGCGCTTGGACGGCTTGCCCTCTTCGGCAGGCCGTTCAATCTCGAGCACATCGCCCGCGCCGAAATTCTCGACCGCGATGCAGGTGCCGAGCACTTCGCCCCCGGTCGAGACCGCGGGGAGGCCGATGAGATCGGTGTAGTAGTATTCGCCTTCCGCCAGCGGCGGGAGGCTGGCGCGCGGCACCGTCAGCACGGTGCCGCGCAGCTTTTCAGCCGCAGTGCGATCGGCGATTTCCGAGAAGCGGGCGATGGCGCCACCCTTCCCGTCATCACGCAGCTTGGTGAGCGTGAGCGCGCCGTCATTGAAGCTGCGGTGGGGCTTGAGGCTTTCCACGCCTTCCCCGAACAGCTTCAGTCGCACTTCGCCGCCCACGCCATGCGCGCCGCTGATTGCAGCGAGCGTGACGGGGCGGCCGTGCATTTTCCGGCTTAGCCTTCGGCCTGCTCGGCAGCAGCTTCTTCAGCCGGTGCCTCTTCGGCAGCCGGTTCTTCAGCGGCCGGAGCAGCAGCAGCGGCAGCGGCGGCCTCTTCGGCCTCACGCTTGGCTTCTTCGGCCTCGGCGATCTTCTTGGCGCGGTCTTCAGCGCGCTCCTTGGCCTTCTTGCCCGGCTCACCCTTCGCAGGGTTCACAGTGGCGGCGCGTTCCTTGATGCCGGCCTTGTCGAGCATGCGAGCAACGCGGTCGGTCGGCTGGGCGCCGACGCCGAGCCAGTAGCGCACGCGGTCCTCGGTCAGGCGGACGCGGTTTTCATCGTCCTTGGCGAGGAGCGGGTTGTAGGTGCCGACCTGCTCGAGATAGGCGCCGTCACGCGGCGAACGGCTGTTGGCGACCACAACCTTGTAGTAAGGGCGCTTCTTCGAGCCACCGCGCGAGAGACGAAGGGAAACCGACATACTTCAAACCTTTCCGAGTAGAACTGAAACTGAAACTGAAACTGAACTTGAAATCACTTTTTCCTGAGCAGATCGCCGAGGTTGGCGGGCATGTTGCCGCCGCCCAAACCGGGGAGCCCGGGCATGCCGCCTATCCCTGCGCCCATGCCGCCGCCGGGAAGCTGGCCGGGGCCGGCTCCGCCATCGCCGAGAGCGCCGCCCATCCCGCCCCCAGAACCACCGGCGCCGAACATGGCAGCAAGGCCCTTGAGCCCGCCCATCTTGCGGATCTGCTTCATGGCTTTCGCCATTTCCATGTGCATCTTGATGAGCTTGTTGACGTCCTGCACTTGCGTGCCGGAGCCCTTCGCGACGCGGATCTTGCGCTTGGCGTTGAGCAGTTCGGGGCGCTCGCGTTCCTTGGGGGTCATCGAGCCGATGATCGCATCCATGTGGAGCAGCACCCGGTCGTCCATGCCCGAGTTGGCCATGGCCTGCTTGGCCTTCTTCATGCCGGGCATAAGGCCCGCCAGCACGCCGAGCCCGCCCATGCGCTGCATCTGCTGCAGCTGCGTGCGCAGGTCGTTCATGTCGAACTGGCCCTTGGCCATGCGCTGCGCGAGCTTTTCGGCCTCGTCGGCCTTGACCGTGGCGGCTGCCTTCTCGACGATCGAGACGATATCGCCCATGCCGAGGATGCGGCCGGCAACGCGTTCGGGATTGAACTGCTCGATCGCATCGAGCTTTTCACCGGTGGCGGCAAACTTGATCGGCTTGCCGGTAACGGCGCGCATCGAAAGCGCCGCACCGCCGCGTGCATCGCCGTCCATGCGGGTGAGCACGACACCCGTGAGATCAACTTCGCCCGCGAAGTTCTGCGCGACGTTGACCGCGTCCTGACCCGTCAGCGCATCGACCACCAGCAGCGTTTCACGCGGGGCCGAGACTTCGGCGACGGCCTTCATCTCGTCCATCAGGGCCTGATCGACGTGGAGGCGGCCCGCGGTATCGAGCATCAGCACATCGACCGCCTGCAGCTTTGCAGCATTCACAGCGCGGCGGGCGATATCAACGGGCGACTGGCCGGGGACGATCGGCAGCGTGGCAACGCCCGCCTGTTCGCCCAGCACCGCAAGCTGTTCCTGCGCCGCCGGACGATTGACGTCCAGCGAGGCCATCAGGACCTTCTTGCCCTGCTTTTCCTTGAGCAGCTTGCCGATCTTGGCGGTCGTCGTCGTCTTGCCCGAGCCTTGGAGGCCGACCATCATGATGACAACGGGCGGCGTGGCGGCGAGATCGAGTTCGGCGGTTTCCGAACCCAGCATCTCGACCAGCGCGTCGTTGACGATCTTGACGCCCTGCTGGCCGGGAGTGACCGATCTGAGGACTTGCTGGCCGGTGGCCTGTTCGGTCACCAAATCAATGAAGCGGCGGACCACGGGGAGCGCGACGTCGGCTTCGAGAAGCGCGATGCGCACCTCGCGCATGGCGGCCTGGACGTCTTCCTCGCGCAGCGCGCCGCGGCCGCGCAGGCGATCGAAGACGCCTCCAAGCCGGTCTGACAGACTATCGAACACGCGTTACGCTCCTTTTTCCCGATGAAACGCAGCGAAACGCGAAAAACGCCGGTGGGCGAAACCTCGCCGACCAGCGTATGGCGTCCAACACGGAAACCGGGATCAAACTATCCTGAACCGGCAACCGCAGCTACCGATCAGAGCCGCGCGCTTACGCGAAACGGGGCTGCGGCGCAAGTCCCAACGCCGAAGCGCCCCATTTCCCGGCGGCGAGCTGCAGCGGCAAGTCGACCTTAACCAAAACTTCAGCCCATGTGGCTAATTTGCCGGATAGGACCCGAAAGGAATGGGCAAGCCGATCATGGCGAAGGCTGAACATGACAGGACCGAAGCGGCTGCTCAAGAGGCCGTGGGCCACGAGCCGCCGCTCCAGCGCGCCGAGCGTGATCTCGTCGCGCTCGGCATCCTTGTCGCGGCCATTTTCCTGTTCGTCGGCACCGGATCGACCGTGCTCACCGGCATTGCCCGCAGCTGGATCTACGGAGTCGGCAGCCCGGACGTGCTTCTGACGAATGCTCTAATCCTCAACATCGCGCTGCTGATCTTCGGCTGGCGCCGCTATGTCGAATTGCAGACCGAGATTGCCGAGCGCCGCAAGGCCGAGGAAAGCGCCACGCGGCTCGCGCGCACCGATGCGCTGACCGGTTGCCTCAATCGCCGCAGCCTCGACGACGCCATCGCGCAACTGGTCAATGCGGCGGCCCAGAGCAGTGAGGCGGTCGCGGTGATGATGATCGACCTCGACAAGTTCAAGCGATCGAACGACCTGCTTGGCCACAAAGTGGGCGATGCGGTGTTGGTGGAGACCGCGCGGCGCATCGAGGCGCTCATGCCGACACGCTCCGTGGTTGCGCGGCTGGGCGGCGATGAATTCGTCTGTGCCGTGATCTTCGCGCCGGGCGGCGAGAACGCCGTCGAGCGGCTGGCGGTGCGGATCAACGATGGCCTTGCCGAGCCGATCATCTCGGGCGGATTGCGCGCGGAAGTCACCGCCTCGATCGGCATCGCCGTGGGTGCAAGCAGCGCGCTGCACAGCGCGAACCAGGTCGCGCAGGACCTGCTCCACCGCGCCGACCTTGCCATGTATCAGGCCAAGCGGCGCGGACGGAATCGCTTCGCATGGTTCGAGCCGACCATGGAAAAGGAACTGCGCTTCCGCAGCGAGCTCGAACAGGGCATTCGCGACGGGCTGAAGCGCGGCGAATTCGTGCCCTACTACGAAAAGCAGATCGACCTCGAGACTGGCGAGATCACCGGCTTCGAAATGCTGGCCCGCTGGCTTTCGCCGCGCCACGGCATGGTGAGCCCGGAAGTGTTCATCCCGGTAGCCGAGGAAATCGGCCTGATTGCCGAACTTTCCGAAGCGCTGATCACGTTGGCGCTGGAAGACGCCAAGGCATGGGATTCCAGCCTAACGCTGTCGGTCAACATCTCGCCCCTGCAGCTGCGCGATCCGTGGTTTGCGCAGCGGCTGCTCAAGATGCTGGTCGCCGCAAACTTTCCGCCGACCCGGCTGGAAATCGAGATCACCGAGACATGCCTGCATGAAAACATCGCAGTTGTGCGATCGCTGATCACCAGCCTCAAGAATCAGGGCATTCGCATCAGCCTCGACGATTTCGGCACCGGCTATTCGAGCCTTGCGCAGCTGCGCACGCTGCCGTTCGACCGGATCAAGATCGACCGCAGCTTCGTCTCATCGCTCGCCCGCAGCGCGGACAGCGCCTCGATCGTGGAGGCCATCTCTTCGCTGGGTCGCGGAATGGCGCTGCCGATCACTGCGGAAGGGATCGAGAGCGCGGAAGTCCTCTCCGCCCTGCGCCGCTTCGGCAACTTCAAGGGCCAGGGCTATCTCTATGGACAGCCCGCCTCTGCGGAAGATGTGAAGCGCGAACTGGCCGAGCAAGGCCTGCTGGTCGCCACGCCGAAGGACGAAACGCCTTCCACACCGCCGAGTGCCCTTTCGGCCTGAAATCTGAAATGATTGCACCGGGCGGCGCTGGCTCCTAGACGGACCACATGTCTGTCGCTTTTCGCAAGATGCACGGCCTCGGCAACGATTTCATCGTGATCGATGCGCGTGACGTGCCCGTGCCCATGTCTGCGGCGCGCGCCGCCGCGCTCGCTGAACGGCGCACGGGGATCGGATGCGATCAGCTGATCGTGCTGGAACCTGCCGCCACCGCCGACGTGCGCATGCGCATCTTCAACGCCGATGGCAGCGAAGTGGAAGCCTGCGGCAATGCCGCGCGCGCGGTCGGGCTGCTGCTGGGCGGCGAGCAGAAGATCGAAACGCTGG
This sequence comes from Novosphingobium sp., assembly GCF_027486195.1. GTDB lineage: Bacteria > Pseudomonadota > Alphaproteobacteria > Sphingomonadales > Sphingomonadaceae > Novosphingobium. The sequence continues at coordinate 9,492 of NZ_JAIXPP010000100.1, read as the reverse complement.
GCGGGACCATCGCCTCGACCGCGACAATGAGCGGCGCCAGCGTCGACATGGGGCCGGCGCGGTTCGGTTGGGACGAGATTCCACTGGCCTACGCGATGGATACGCTGGCCATGCCGGTAGGGTGGGCGGAACTGGAAAGCCCGGCGGCCGTCAATGTCGGCAATCCGCATGTGGTGTTCTTCGTGCCAGATGCCGATGCGGTCATGCTCTCGCAGCTGGGACCGATCATCGAGACTGACCCGCTGTTTCCGGTCAAGGTCAACGTCGGCGTCGCCTCTGTCGTGGGGCCGCGCCATATCAAGCTGCGCGTTTGGGAACGCGGCGTGGGGCTGACACGGGCTTGCGGAACCGGGGCCTGCGCGGCGGCAGTGCTGGCGATCCGGCGGCGATTGGTAACCGGCCCGGTGCGGGTGGACCTGCCCGGCGGGCAGCTGGAAATTGCCTGGGCAGAGGGTGGCAGGATCCTGATGTCCGGCCCGGCTTCCTTCAGCTTTGCCGGTACTTTCGACGAGGAAGCCTACCCGCTGTGAGCATCAGACTGTGAGCGAGGCGGTGGTCACGCTCGGCTGCCGGCTCAATCTGGCCGAGAGCGAGGTGATCCGCGCAATGGTGGCGGGGGCGCCGCAGCGCACGGTCGTGGTCAATTCCTGCGCGGTGACGGCAGAGGCGGTGCGGCAATCGCGGCGCGCCGTGCGGCGGCTGCGTGCGGCCCATCCCGATGCACGGCTGCTGGTGACCGGCTGCGCGGCGACAATCGCGCCGGAAGACTTCACTGCGATGCCCGAGGTGGACGGCGTGGTCGCGAATACCGCGAAGCTCGATCCCGCAGCATGGCAGGCGCACCCAGAGCCGATGCACGCCTCCCTGCCCGCGCCCAAGGCCCGCCATACCCGCGCCTTCGTGCCGGTGCAGACGGGATGCGACCATGCCTGCACCTTCTGTATTATCCCGGCGGGGCGCGGGAAAAGCGTGTCGCAGCCCATCGCCGAAGTGCTGGGTGTGGTCGAAGGGCATCTTGCGGCAGGCGCGCACGAGGTGGTGCTGACGGGCGTGGACGTGACCGGCTGGGGTGCAGATCTGCCCGGGAGCCCCCGCCTCGGCGATCTAGTGGCGGCGATCCTGCGCGCCTTTCCGGCCCTCCCGCGCCTGCGCCTGTCATCGCTCGACGGGGTGGAGATCGACGGCCTGCTGTTCGAGCTGATCACCGGCGAGGCGAGGGTCATGCCGCACGTCCATCTCTCGCTGCAGGCAGGGCACGACCTCACCCTGAAGCGCATGAAGCGCCGCCATACCCGCGCCGAAGCCGTGGCGCTGAGCGAGCGGCTGCGCGCCAGGCGGCCAGACATTGCCATCGGGGCAGACCTCATCGCCGGGTTCCCGACCGAAGATACCGCGATGCATGCAGCCAATGTGGCGATCGTGGAAGACTGCGGGATCGTCCACGGCCACGTGTTTCCCTACTCCCCCCGCCCCGGCACACCCGCTGCGCGCATGCCGCAAGTACCGCCGCCCGTGGTGCGCGAGCGCGCCGCCGAAGTGCGCGCCGCCGTCGCGGTTGCCCGTGCGCGCTGGCTGGAAGGCCAGATAGGGCGCCCGCGCGAAGTGCTTGCCGAGCGCGACGGAACCGGCCATTCCCCCGAATTCGCCCCCTACCGGCTGCCGGAAGGCACCGCGCCGGGGGAAATTGTGATGCTGACACCGACCCGAATTCGCGAAGGCCTGCTGGAATGACCCCCGAGACAAGCGCAACCACCGATGCGGCAGGCGGCTGGACCGATCGCCTGATGGGCGGCCTGCGCAAGACGTCCGAACGCCTGACCGAGAACCTAGCGGGCCTCGCCGGCGGCACCCGCCTGACCGACGCGCAGCTTGACGACCTTGAAGACGCGCTGATCCTCTCCGATCTCGGCCCGCGTGCCGCCTCGCGGATCCGCGCAAAGCTGGCCTCGGCCCGCTTCGAAAAGGGCGTGGACGAAGCCGCGCTTGCCGAAGCCGTGGCCGAGGAAATCGCTGCAATCCTGCGCCCGGTGGCGAGGCCCCTGGAAATCGTGGCCTTCCCGCGCCCGCAGGTGATTCTGGTGATCGGGGTCAACGGTTCGGGCAAGACGACGACGATCGCGAAGCTGGCGCACTTGTTTCAGGAACAGGACTATTCGGTGATGCTGGCGGCGGGCGATACCTTCCGCGCCGCCGCGATCGGCCAGCTGCGCGTCTGGGCGGACCGGCTGGGGATCGAAATCGTCTCGGGCGCGGAGGGCGGCGATCCCGCCTCGATCGTGTTCGACGCGGTGAAGGCCGCGACCGACAAGGGCATCGACGCGCTGATCGTCGATACCGCCGGGCGGCTGCAGAACAAGCGCGAGTTGATGGACGAGCTTGCCAAAGTGCGCCGCGTGCTGGGCCGGCTCAATCCCGCAGCGCCGCACGACGTGGTGCTCGTGCTCGATGCGACCAACGGGCAGAACGCGTTGCAGCAGATCGAGACGTTCAAGGAAGTGGCGGGCGTTTCGGGCCTGATCATGACCAAGCTCGACGGCACCGCGCGCGGCGGCGTGCTGGTGGCGGCGGCGGAGCAATATGGCCTGCCCATCCACGCCATCGGCGTGGGCGAAAAGATCGATGACCTCAGGCCCTTCGATCCCGATCTCGTCGCGCGGGTGATTGCGGGAGTCGTGCGGTGAACGAGCCTGCTGCCAAGCCCAAATCGTCCTGGGTGAACCTCGCGGTCGATTACGGCCCGCTGCTCGTGTTCTTCCTGGCCTACCGCTGGTTCAGCCCGAAGGATGCGGACGGCCAGAGCCTCGGCGCGGTGGTGGCCGTTACCAAATCGACCGTGGTGTTCATGATCGCCACCGTCGCGGCGCTGGTGATTTCCAAATGGCGGCTTGGCCATATCTCCCCGATGCTGTGGCTTTCGACGATCCTCATCATCGGCTTCGGCTCGCTCACCGTGTTCCTCGGCGATCCGGTGTGGATCCAGATCAAGCCGACCGCGATCTACCTGCTGTTTGCCGGGGTGCTGTTCGGCGGGCTGTTTCGCGGCAAGGCCATGCTGCGCACGCTGCTGCAGAGCGCGTTCGACGGGCTTTCGGACGAAGGCTGGCTCAAGCTTTCGCGCAACTGGGCGTGGTTCTTCCTGTTCCTTGCCGTGCTCAACGAAGTGCTACGCCACACGCTTGCGTTCGATACCTGGCTGCTGGTGAAGCTGTGGGGCGTGAGCGGGCTCTCGTTCCTGTTCACCTTCGCGCAGATCCCCATGCTGCTGCGCCATGGGCTGGGCGAGGAAGCAGAAGTGGAAGTGGAGCAAAACCCGCCCGCCGGTTGACGAATCGCCCTAAAATGCAATGACAAGCGCGCCTTGTCGCGCATATGACACGCTACGGACCGGCTGGGTGGCCGGAAAGCCATCAAAAACCATCTCTTCGGGGGAATCATAAATGGCAAAGTTCTTTGGAAATCTGCATCTCGTGCTGGTGGTCGGCCTCGCCGCCGCCATTGGCGTGATGATCGCCTTCCATGCCAGTGCGCCAGTTGACGGCAACTCGGTGTTCCGCTGGGCGCACGCCTTCTTCGGCATCCTGTGGATCGGCCTGCTCTACTATCTGAACTTCGTGCAGGTGCCGACCATGCCCAAGATCCCGGCCGAGCAGAAGGGCGCGATCACCGGGCATATCGCGCCCAAGGTGTTCTTCTTCTTCCGCTATGGCGCGCTGCTCACGCTTATCACCGGCCTCGCGATCTCGATCGTCGACGGTTACGGCCACGAAGCGCTGACCTTCAGCGGTGAAGGCAACGTGAAGCTGATCGGCGTCGGCATGTGGCTCGCCATCATCATGGCGTTCAACGTGTGGTTCATCATCTGGCCGGCCCAGAAGAAGATCCTCGGCATCATCGAGGCGACCGCCGAGGAGAAGGCTGCTGCCGCTCCCCGCGCACTCTACGCCAGCCGCACCAACCTGCTGCTCTCGCTGCCGATGCTTTACTGCATGGTGAGCGCGAATCTCGGTTGATAACCCGCGTTTAAGCGCGCACAGCGGCGCGGTGTCCCACGTGGACGCCGCGCCGTTTGCGTTTGTGGGGGGGAACCGCGCGCTCCGGACGAAAGTCCACGCCAGAAAGGTATCCCCCAGCCATGCGTATAGTTTCTCTCGCGGCATTTGCCGTAGCCCTTGCGCTTTCCGCCTGTTCGGAAAAGACCAAGGAGAACGCCGCCGATACCGCCACCTCCGCCGGTGAGGACATGTCGACAGCCGCTTCCGATACGCGCGAAGCTACCAGCACCGGCGCTGCAGAGATCGGCGCAAAGGCCGATGCCGCAATGGACCGCGCCGAGGAAGCCGCAGACCGCTTGGGCAAGCGCATCAAGCAGGGCGCAGGCGAGGCCAAGGATGCTCTGAAGGCCACTCCTTCGCCGACACCGTCACCGAAGTGATCGGGAGGGGGCCATCGTGCCCCCTCAAACCCACCTTTAGATCTTGAGCTGGCTGCCCAGTTCGACCACGCGGTTGGTGGGCAGGCGGAAGAAGCCCATCGCGTCCGCGGCATTGCGCAGCATCCATGCGAAGAGCATTTCGCGCCACAGCGCCATGCCGGGCACGTCCGCCGGGATCAGCGTCTGGCGCGAGAGGAAGAAGCTCGTGCGCATCATGTCGAACGGCTCGCCGCAGACCGAAACGCCGCACAGCGCGGCCGGCACGTCGGTCTCCTCCATGAAGCCGAAGCGCAGGATCAGGCGGTAGAAACCCTGCCCGAAATCCTTGACCACCGCGCGGTCCGCCGGCTCGACCGAGGGCACGTCCGCAATCTGCACGGTGAGCACCACCACGCGTTCATGCAGCACCTTGTTGTGCTTGATGTTGTGGAGCAGCGCTGAAGGCACACCCGCTGCCGCCGAGGCCATGAACACCGCCGTGCCCGGCACGCGCGCCGCGCTGGTGTGGGCGGAACGGGTGAACACCTCAAGCGGCAGCGCGCCTTCGGCCATGTTCTGGCGCATCAGGGCGCGGCCGCGGGACCATGTTGTCAGCAGCGTGAAGATGGCGAGCCCCATCAGCAGCGGCACCCAGCCGCCATCGGGGATCTTGGCGAGGTTGGCGCCGAGGTAGGTCGCGTCGATCGTGAAGAACAGCGCGAGCAGCGGCAGCGCGAAGACCGGCTTCCACCGCCACAGCTTGAACAGCACCACCGCAAGCAGGATGTTGTCGATCAGCATCGCGCCCGTCACCGCGATGCCATAGGCTGCAGTGAGATTGCGCGAGCGTTCGAACACCAGCACGAGCAGGATCACCGCGATCATCAGCGCCCAGTTGATCGCCGGGATGTAGATCTGCCCGAGGCTGGTCGAGGTGTGGCGGATCGTCATGCGCGGGATGAAGCCCAACTGGATCGCCTGCTGGGTGACAAGGAACGCGCCCGAAATGACCGCCTTGGCCGCGATCACGGCGGCGGTGGTGGCGATCACCAGCAAGGGCCACTCGAACCCCGGAGGGGCGAGCAGGAAGAACGGGCTGTGGATCGCCTGCGGGTCGCGCAGCAGCAGGCCCGCCTGCCCGAGATAGTTGAGCACGAGCGCGGGCAGCACGAAGACCAGCCACGATACCCGGATCGGCACGCGGCCGAACTGGCCCATATCGGCATAGAGCGCCTCGGCCCCCGTCACCGCGAGCACGGCGGTGCCCATGGCGATGAAGCCGTGCCAGGGATCGGCCATGAACATCGCAAGCGCCCATTGCGGCGAAAGCGCCCAGATGACCTGCGGATCGGCGGCGATGCTGCGCAGGCCGAGCAGCGAGATCGTCGCGAAGTAGAGCAGCATGAAAGGGCCCGCCCAGCGCGAGGCCCAGTTGAGCCGCGTGCCGGTGGTCTGGCTCTTGATCGCGAACAGGCCAATCACGATGGCGACCACGAGCGGAACCACAAAGCGGTGAAGCGACGGATTGTAGACTGAAATGCCCTCCACCGCGCTCATGATCGAGACCGCCGGGGTGAGCATCGAATCGCTGTAGAACAGCGCGGTCGCGAGCACGCCGAGAAGGATGATGCCCTTGCCCCAGCGCCGGCCCGAGGCCTGCTGGTTGATCAGCGCGAGCAGCGCGAGGCTGCCGCCCGAACCCTTGTTGTCTGCACGCATGATGACGGTGACGTACTTCAGCGTCACGATCAGCATCATCGACCAGAACATCAGGCTGACGATGCCGTAGACATGCAGCCGATCGAGCGGGAGCGGATGGTGGCCCGCAAAGGTATCGCGCAGCGCGTAGAGCGGGCTGGTGCCGATATCACCGAAGACGACGCCGATTGCGCCGACCGCGAGGCTGAGCCCGCCGGCCTGCCGCGCCATGGGCGCAGCTGCGGCAGCGCTGGGGGCGCTCTGCCCTCCGCTTTCCGGTGCAGCGTCAACCACGGCTTCGTTCATCGCTAGGGTGCCCCCGGGCCTTCGCCCAATCCACCGGAAACATAGCAGAAATGCCCCGGACGGCGCGGCGCTTTAGCACCGCACCCTGCCCCCCGCAATGGCATGCACATGGGTGTCAGTAGTACCGGAAATGGACAATAAGAGCTTGTATTTTCAGATCATTGCTGTGCCGGCTTGGCACCTGGCGGTGCGGCAGACGGTGCGCCAGCCATGCCGGCCTGCATCTGGGCCTGTTCGGCAATCAGCGAGTCGAGCCGTTCGAGCCGGGCCTGAAGGTCGGCGCGGTAGGGCGCATCGGCGGGCGAACGGGCCAGCAGCTCGGCCCACAGGGCACGCGCCTCGGCAAAACGACCCGACTGCGCGAGCGCGAGACCCATGAAGAACGGCGGGCCGGGATGATCGGGCGCGATGTTCGCCGCCTTCTGGAACGCAAACTGCGCAGCGGGCGTGATCACGCCGTCGGTATGCCCGACGAGCGCGTTGCCGAGCGCGACCCACAAGTCCGCATCCTGCGGCGACTTCGCGATCGCCTTGCGCAGCACTTCAGTCGCGGCACCGAACTGGCCCTGCCGGGTCAGCGCATCGGCAAGGATCAGCCACGACTGCCCCTGCCCGAAAGCCGCGCCCATCTGCTGGCGTTCCTTGATCAGCGTCTGGTCGGCGAGCTTGGCGTTCTCGACAGGGGCCTGCGGCGCACCGGCCTGCCCGGGGTGGCCCTGCAGCGCATAGCCCGAAATGCCGAACAGCAATGCGGCGGCGGTGATTTCCCAGCCCGTGCGCGGCAGTTTGAGCACGAACACCATCACGCCGAGCACGAGAACGGCGATCACAACGATGAATACCCAGGTCATGCGCGCTTACCTCGGCGGAAACGTCCGCGCAGCAGGAAGGCCGCCAGCGCGAGGAACAGGAGCGGCGCGGCAAACAGCGGCCAGGTGAGCGGCTTCACTTGCGGCGTGTAGCTCACGTAATCGCCGTAGCGCTCGATCAGCCACTGGCGAATTGCCTCGGGATCCTCGCCGGCCGCGATGCGCGTGCGCACCTGATGGCGCATATCACCCGCCATCGGCGCATCGGAATCGGCGATCGACTGGCTCTGGCACTTGAGGCAGCGCAGTGTTTCCATCAGCGCCTGCGCCTTGGCCTCCTGCTTTGGATCGGCGAGCTGCTTGTAGGCATAGGGCGCGGGCGGGAGCATGTCCTGCGCAGCAAGCGGGGCGGAGATGGCGAAGAACGCCAAGAGCGCGAGGAGCAGGCCGCGCATCACTGCCCTGCCTCCGCCAGCTTGCGCATAATCAGCGGAACGTCTTCGGGCCGGATATCACCGATGTGCTGGTAGCGGATGATCCCTTTGCCATCGACCACGAACGTCTCGGGCACGCCCGATGAGCCGATGGCGAGCTGGACCTGGCTGAGATCGTCCTTGCCGATCCGCGCGAAGGGATTGCCGTATTGGCCGAGGAACCGGGCGACATCTTCCTTGCGGTCGCGGATGGCGACACCGTCGATCTCGACACCCTGCTTTGCAAGCGCGGCCAGCTGCGGAGCTTCCACCGCGCATGGGACGCACCAGCTGGCGAATACGTTGAGGAGGCGCGGCTTGCCGGCCTGCTTGAACACCGTGGTGGCAAGGCCGGGGCGCTCATCGGAGGCGGGAGGCAGGTCGAAGGCGGGGAGCGGCTTGCCGATGAAAGCGCTCGAAACCTCGCGGTCAGCCGGCCAGTAGAGGCCGACAAAGACGAGTGCGAGGAAACCCGCAAACAGGCCAAGCGGCAGCCAAACGGCCAGGCCGGGGCGCTTTGCGGGGGCAGTTGCTTCGCTCATCGGCCCTGCCTTTCGCGGCGCCAGGCGATCTTGTCGGTCGCCACCAGCCGCTTCACATCGCGCGCCACCCGGCCGAGCAGCGCGAGCAGGCCGCCCAGTGCGACCAACGCGCCGCCATACCAGATCATCGGCACGAAGGGCTTCCACCAGAAGCGCATCTGCCAGCGGCCATCTTCACCCTCTTCGCCCAGCACGGCGTAGAGCTGGCCGTTCCAGCGGGTGAGCAGCGCGCTTTCGGTGCGGTTGCCGGGGGGATTGGCGAAAGTGCGCGCCTGCGGGTGGAGCACGGTCGGCTCGCCGCCCGCGTAGCTTGCAGCAACGGTGGCCTCGAGCGCAGTCCAGTTCGGCCCGGCAACCGGGCCGATGCTGGAGAGCGTGACCTTGAACGGCCCGACCTGCTGGCTGTCACCGGGGTTCATCGCGGCGAGCCGCTCGGTCGAGAACGCGCCCTCGCTTGCCATGCCGAACAGCGCCACGGCAATGCCGAGGTGGCCGACGACCATGCCATAAGTGGCCAGCGGCGTGCGGCGCAGATTGCGGCCGACAAGCGGCTGGAGCGAGGCGACCGCAAGCCCCGGCGCGATGGCGAGGCCCAGCGCGGGCAGCAGATTGATCGGCGCGAACAGCAGTTCGACGATCAGCAGCGAAGCAGCCATGACAACTGCGGGCACCGCGATCTGCCAGGTGATCCGCCCGCCCTTGTCCTCACGCCAGCGCAGGACCGGTCCGACCACCATGACGAGCATCATCGGGATCGCGAAGACCGCCGAGACCGGGTTGAAATACGGAGGGCCGACCGAGACCTTGACGCCCATCGCCTCGGTCAGCAACGGATAGAGCGTGCCGACGAGGACGATCCCGAGGATGCCGCAAAGCATCACATTGTTGAACACCAGCGCGGATTCGCGGCTGAGCACGGCGAACCGCGCGCCTTCGGTCACCGTGCTGGCGCGCAGGGCGAACAGCAGCAGCGCGCCGCCGATGTAGATCGCGAGCAGCGCCAGGATGAAGGTGCCGCGCGTGGGATCGACCGCGAAGGCGTGGACCGAAGTGAGAATGCCCGAGCGCACGAGGAACGTGCCGACCATCGACATCGAGAAGGCGATCACGCCGAGCATCACCGTCCAGGTGCGCAGCGCGTTGCGCGCGGCGAGCACGCTGCACGAATGGAGTAGCGCGGTGGCCGCGAGCCAGGGCATCAGCGAGGCGTTCTCGACCGGGTCCCAGAACCACCAGCCGCCCCAGCCGAGCGT
>NZ_JAIXPP010000026.1 GCF_027486195.1 Novosphingobium sp. | reverse complement strand
TGGTGCCCGCGATCAGTTCCGAAATCGTTTCGGACACATTGGTGAAGCCGTGGACCTTGCCTTGCAGTGCGTAGTCCAGCCATTCGTCCGCCAGCGCCTCGAAATCGGCGAGCACGCCGGTCATCGCATCGCCGTCCAGCGCATAGTCGCGCTCCTCGCCCGCTGTAGTGACGGGCGCGAAGCCCACTTCGTGGAAGCCGATGTCGTGCTTGAGATGCTGGTAGATCCGCTTCACGTCGGTCACCCCGGCGCTCAGCGTGACGCGGGCGGTGACGGCGCGGGTCTTGTGCCCGGCGATCAGCTTGCGCAGGCGCGGCTCCATCACCGCATAGCTGCCCTTGCCGTTCTTGTAGACCCGGCGGGCATCCTGCAGTTCGGGCGGGCCGTCCATGGATACGGTGACGCCGATCACGTGGTCCGAGAGGAAGGCGATGATCTCGTCCGTCAGCAGCGTGGCGTTGGTCGTCAGGCTGTAGGTGATGCGCTTGCCCGCCGCCTTCGCCGCTTCATCGGCATAGAGCACGACATCGCGCAGCAGGCGGAAGTTCATCAGCGTTTCGCCGCCGAAGAAGGTGATGTGCACTGCCTCGCGCCGGTCCGCGCTCTTCAGCAGGAAATCGACCGAGGACTTGGCGGTTTCCAGCGACATGTACTTGGGCTTGCCGGCAGGGGTCGCGATCTTGTCGGCCCCGAATTCGTAGCAATAAGTGCAGGCCAGGTTGCACTGGTTGGTGACGTTGAGCACCAGCGCCTGCAGGGGGTAATCCGCCGGCGGGGCGGCGGGCATCAGCGCATGGACCACCTGCGCCGACTGGATCGCCCGCGCCAGCCGCAGTTCGCGCACCAGTTCTTCCGCATCGGTGGCCGAAACGCCCTCGCCTACCAGCGCGCGGACGAGATCGTCATGGTCCATCTCGCCATGCTCGCCCAGAAGATCGAGCACCTTGCGGGTCATGTCATCGGCGGCGAAGATCGCGCCCGCCGTCACCAGATAGATGAAGTCCGCGCCTTGCGCCCGGAACTCATGGATTTCGCCGCTGCGATAGCGGTGCGCGAGCCGAGTGGCCGTCATGGTGGTCACTGCGACACCCCCGGGTTGTCCCACCGCTTGTAGGCGGGCACGGTTACGACAAGGTAGGACCGCGCGGTCAGCGGCTGGCCAGTGGCGTCTTTCTCTTCCTTCGCGGTCGCCACCACCCAGACATCGCCGTAATTGTTGCGATTGCCGCTGCGTTCAGGGTTCGGGCCGTCGCTCGCGGGGGTGAAGAAGCCCGACGGGGTCAACTTGCCGACGAAGTCCTTGTCGTCGTCATAATAGGTCGCCTGGAATTCCTCGATGTGGAACTCGGCGGGCACCACGCCGACTTTGACGTCATCGGCGGTATTGGGCTTGCCATCGGCTCCGGCGTCAAAGCCCCAGGCTTCGAACTGGGCATAGCCCGGTGTGCGCTTGCCCGAACCCAGCCGCGAGATGCCGGTTTCCGGGCTAACCTTGAGATAGGCGATCTTCTGGTAGACCGGCAACGCGCTGGCCAGCACAGCCGATCCGACCGAGACATCGTGCACCGAAGGCTTCACATCCGCCGCCGCATCGACGGTGACGACGACCTCACCGGGCGCTGCAGAAACCAGTTTGGTCACCGTGATCCCGGTGCCGAGATCGACGTCCTTGGCCGTCAGCCCCGCCGGGAAAGCATCGCCGTAGATATGCACCGTCTGCGCCTTGGCGCCGCCCTTGAGCGAGGCAGGCCAGACCGCGCCGATCACCGGGCTGCCATCGGCGCGGGTCAACGTCACGTCGTAGCCGAATTCCTGATAATCGCCCCAGAACCAGCGCCCGGTGGCGCTGCGGCGATCGGAACCGAACATCATCGTGCTGCGCAGCGGCTGGTTGAAGGCGTTCGGCGCGGTTGGCGCTGCGGCCGGCATCGTGCGGCCGCGCCAGGCATAGCCGCCATAGACGAGGCCGCCGCCGGGCGCGCTCAGCACATCGCCATCGGCCAGATTCTTCAGCGCCGTCTCGGTCTTGAACTCGCCTTCCGCCGCGCCGGGCGCAACGGTGAAGGTGCCGTAGAACAGGCCCTTGCCGGGCAGCCAAGCGCTCGCCAGCCACTTACCGGCGAGGCGCGGCGCCTGCTTGCGGGCTTCCCATGCGGTCCATTCCGGCGTCTTGAGCGGTGCAACCTTGCGCAGATAATCGAGCGCGACCTGTCCCGACGTAACCGGGATCATGCCGGGCTTGTTCACGATCGGATCGGTCTGGCCGAACACCGCGCCGGGACGGTCCACCGCCGGACGGCGATACTGGGCATCGGCCTGCGAATAGAGCGCGACGTGGAATTCCTGCAGGTTCTTCCACTCCGCCGCCGAACGCCGCCACGAAAGCGGCTGGGCAAATGCGTGGCAGGCAGCGCAACTGGTGCGCACCGATTCGCTCGGGATATTGGTTTCGTCAATCACCCGCTTTTCGACGAGGTACTGGACGGGCTTGGCCTCTTCCGGCGCAAGGCCATGCGTATCGGCAAGATAGCGCACGATATGGCGGGCCTCATCGGGCGTCAGCGCGGCTCCGTTCAACCGGACCATGCGCTTGATCGCCTGATCCCAGCCTTCGGGTGTGGTGCGAACCCACGAAATGCGCGAGAGATTGCCCTTGTCGTCCGCCGTGTGGCACGAACCGCACTTTTCGCGCGTTAGGGCGTCGGTGACGGGGATGCCGTCTTCCTTCTCGATCCCCTCATCGGCAGGAAGGCTGGCCTGACCGATCACGGCAGAGGCGGAGAACAGGCTGGCTGCGCCAAACAGCAACGCGGCGGTCAGTCTGCGAACGACTGGATTGCCACGTGTATGCCTGGGAGGTGCGTTCACTGAAGGCGCAGGGCCATTGCCGAGGGCCGAAAATACTTGGTCTGCCGCGCCTGGAACGTCCATCTGCGTAAAGCCCCCTGAAGAATTGTCCCCGATGCACCCTCCGGCCTGATTCGAATTCTGTACAAGCGTACAGGATTGGTCAATCGCTAACTCGCGTCATTTGTTGCGCTTGCGAAGATTCTTTTTGCCCTGCGCAAAACGCCGCTCAGGCCAGCTGTAGCGGCAGGCTGCGCAGCCGTTTGCCAGTCGCCGCGCGGATGGCATTCGCAACTGCGGGAATGACCGGCGGCAAGGTCGGCTCGCCAAGCCCGGTCGGCGGATAGTCGTTCTTCACCCAGCTGATTGCGATCTCGGCGGGCTTGGCATCCATGCGCAGCAGCGGGAAATCGCTGAACGTCACCGTCTGCACCGCGCCCGCTTCCTGCACGATGGGCTGCCACACCAGCGCCTGCGCCAGCCCGTCGATCGCGGCGCCTTGTGCCTGATGCTCGGCATTGAGCGGATTGATGATCTGCGAGCCGATGTCGCCCGCGATCCACACCTTGTCGACCTTGACCGCGCCATCGGCCACCGTCACGTCGACCACTTCGGCAAAGTAGCCGCGGTGGCTGAAGTAGAAGCCGAAGCCGCGCCCCTTGCCCGGCACAGTGGATGGCTTGCCCGTCCAGCCGGCAAAGGCCACCACGCGCTCAATCACCGCACGCGCACGGGCCGTGCTGAACACGATGCTCGGGCGTTCTGTCGGCAGATCGCGCGGCGCACCCAGCGTGCGCAGCATGAGGGCGGGGAGGTCGGTTCCCGCTGCCTCGGCCACTTCGTCCATGAAGCTCTGATAGACGAAGGCCATCGCGTTGGACGTCGGCGCGCGCAGCCAGCCGGTGGTGAGGTTGGTGGCGAGGAACGACTGCATGAGATGCGTATCGGGCACGACCGAGGCGGGAAACTCCGAGGCCGGCATGTCCGCCGCGCGGATCGGTTTGCCGTTCGCGCCGAAGGTCACGAAGTGGTCCTTGAACGCCGTCAGCGCGCCGCTTGCATCGAGCCCTGCGGTGAAGCGGTGCCAGCCGCCGGGGCGGTAGTAGTCGTTGCGCAGATCGTCGGTCCGGTCGAACAGCAGCTTGACCGGGCGCCCCGGCACAGCCTTCGCGACCTGCGCAGCCATGACCATGTAATCGTTCATCAGCCGCCGGCCGAAGCCGCCGCCGATTCGCGTCATGTGGATGGTGATCGCCTCCGGTGCGATGCCCATCATCGCCGCCACATCTTTGCGGCCATTGCCGGGGTTCTGGGTCGGCGCCCAGAACTCCGCCGTGCCGTCCGCATGCCACAGCGCGGTGCAGTTTTGCGGCTCGAGCGTGGCGTGGGCCAGGAAGGGATAGCTGTAATCGCCGGTGATCACCTTGGCGGCCTTGGCGAGTGCCGCATCGGCATAGCCTGCCTTGAACACCGTGGCGTCGGGCGCCTTGGCCAGCGCCTCGGCGGCCTGCTTGGCATAAAGCTCGGTAGAAAAGCCCTGCTGCGCGGCGATATCCCACTGCACCACCAGCTTGTCGCGCAGCTTCTGCACGGCCCACCACGAGGTACCGACGATCGCCACCGCATCCTGCTTGCCTGCCGGGCACTGGCCGCTGCTGATCGGAACCACGGCCACGACCTCGCGCGCTGCCTTCACCGCCGAAGCGTCATGGCTCACCAGCGTCCCGCCAATCGCCGGGCACTTGACGATGGCTGCATGGAGCAGCCCCGGCAGCCGCGTATCGATGCCGAACAGGGGCTCCCCGCGCACGATCTTCGGCGTATCGACACCCTTCCTCGGGGTGCCGATGATGTGGAATTCATCCGGCTTCTTGAGCGCCACCTTGGCAAGATCCGGCGCTGGCTGCGCTGCCGCCGCCTTGGCGAGCGAGGCATATGTCGCGCTGCGCCCGCTCGCCGCGTGGATCACCCGCCCGGCGGAGGTCTTGAGGCTTGCCGCGTCCACGCTCCATTGCGCCGCAGCTGCCCCCACCAGCATCGCCCGCGCAGCCGCGCCGGCCTGCCGCGCCGGAAGCCAGTTCATGGGCGTCGCGGTGCTGCCACCGGCCACTTGCGGGCCATAGGCCTTCTCGTTGGCGTCGGTCTGCTCGATCTTCACCTGTTCCCAGGTCACGTCGAGCTCATCCGCCAGCAGCATCGGCAGCATGGTCTTGATGCCCTGCCCGATCTCGGGGTTTTTCGCCCCGATGATCACGCTGTTGTCCGGCAGGATGCGGATGAACGCGTTGAGCACGGTCGCATCCGGCACGCCGGGACCCGCCGCAAGCGCGATCTTCGCCTCGAAAGTCAGCGCAGCCCCGCCTGCCAGCGAGGCGGCGATGAACGAGCGGCGGCTCAGTGCCACCTTGCCGGTGATCGCACTCATGCCTTGGTCTCCAGTCCGGCGGCCTCGCGGATGGCCCGCTCGATCCGCACATACGTCGCGCAGCGGCAGATATTGCCGTTCATGCCCAGCAGGATGTCTTCCGCGCTCGGCTTGGGGTTCGTGGTGAGCAGCGCAGTCGCCGACATGATCTGCCCGGCCTGGCAATAGCCACACTGCGGAACATCGATGCGGGTCCACGCATCGACCACTTTCTGCCCGGCGGGCAGCGCGGTCACGCCCTCGATCGTGGTGATCTGCTTGCCGGCGGCTTCGGCAATCGGTGTCTGGCACGAGCGGACAGCCTGACCATCGAGCAGCACCGTGCAGGCCCCGCACAGGCCCGCACCGCAGCCGAACTTGGTGCCGGGCATATCGAGATCCTCGCGCAGGACCCACAGCAGAGGCTTGTCGGCATCGGCATCCACCGTCCGCTTGCGGCGATTGACTGTCAGCACCACGGACATGGAAAAACTCCGTTTCTGCGAGTGTCCCGCGAAAGAGGACCCCAACTGTTGGAAATTTGAACAGTCTTCAAGGATCGCGTCAAGCACCGAAGACCAGCGCCGCGAGGCCGTTGCCCACTACTGGGGCTGATCGGGCCTCAGGGCGGCGGGCAGCCACAGGCGCGCAGCTCGCCATGCAACGCCGTAAGCGTCGCATCCCGGTCGAGCACAGCACTCCCCTGACGAGGTTTCCCGAATGTTGGACCCTGGAGCGACTTCGAGACGGGGGGAATCGGGATCTGCAGTGTGCCAGGCTCCAGCTTGGTGCGCCCTGCGGCTTGGCTTGGGACAAGGACGAACCCGCTCTGCGGGAGTGGCGCTTGGGGTGGGGTCGCGCCGTAATTCCGGGGCGTAGGGCGCGGTCGAGTCGCCGTGAGATTGTGAGGTTCCTTCAACGGAGAGGAACTCACCATGGACACTACGATTACCTCCAGCCCAAGCGGGTCACTGCGTCAGCGGATGCTGCAGGATATGAAGCTTCGGGGTCTCGGGTCGCATACGCAGCAAGACTACATT
>NZ_JAIXPP010000099.1 GCF_027486195.1 Novosphingobium sp. | reverse complement strand
TTCATCGCCCACAACGGCGAGATCAACACCGTGCGCGGCAACGTCAACTGGATGAACGCGCGCCGCCGCACCATGGAATCGGAGCTGCTCGGCCCCGATCTCGACAAGATGTGGCCGCTCATTCCGCACGGCCAGTCAGACACCGCCAGCCTCGACAACGCGCTCGAGCTGCTGCTCGCGGGCGGCTACAGCCTCGCCCACGCGGTGATGATGCTGATACCGGAGGCCTGGGCCGGCAATCCGCTGATGGATGCCAAGCGCCGCGCCTTCTATGAATACCATGCCGCACTGATGGAGCCGTGGGACGGCCCCGCCGCGGTCGCCTTCACCGATGGCCGCCAGATCGGCGCCACGCTTGATCGCAACGGTCTGCGCCCCGCGCGTTTTTCGATCACGCGTGACGATCTCGTCTGCATGGCGTCCGAAAGCGGTGTGCTGCCGTTCCGTGAGGAAGACATCGTGCGCAAGTGGCGGCTCCAGCCCGGCCGCATGCTGCTGATCGACCTCGAAGAAGGCCGCATCATCGAGGACGAGGAAATCAAGGCCCGCCTCGCCAGCGACGAACCCTACGAGGAGTGGCTTGCCGCCGCGCAGTACAAGCTCAAGGAGCTCGCCGTGGTCGAGCCCGAGGAAGGCGAACTGCCCGAGCCGACTTCGTCCTTGTTGGACCGCCAGCAGGCGTTCGGCTACACGCAGGAAGACATTTCCCGGTTCCTCGAACCGATGGCGACGACCGGCGATGATCCGCTGGGCTCGATGGGCACCGATACGCCCATCGCCGTCCTCTCGGACCGTTCGCGCCTGCTGTTCGATTACTTCAAGCAGAACTTTGCGCAGGTCACCAACCCGCCGATCGATCCGATCCGCGAGGAACTGGTCATGAGCCTCGTCTCGATGATCGGCCCGCGCCCGAACCTGCTCGGCCACGATGCCGGCACGCACAAGCGTCTGGAAGTCGATCAGCCGATCCTCACCAACGCCGATATCGCCAAGATCCGCTCGGTCGAAGCCGCACTCGACGGTGCCTTCCGCACCGAAACAATCGACACGACCTGGGACGCCGCCAGCGGCGCTGCCGGTCTCGAAATGGCGATCAAGGAAATGTGCTGGGCCGCCACCGAAGCGGTGCTGGCGGACAAGAACATCCTGATCCTGTCCGACCGCGCGCAGGATGCGGGCCGCATCGCGATGCCCGCGCTGCTGGCCACTGCCGCCGTCCACCACCACCTCGTCCGCCAGGGCCTGCGCATGCAGACCGGCCTCGTCGTGGAAACCGGTGAAGCGCGCGAAGTGCACCACTTCTGCGTCCTCGCGGGTTATGGCGCGGAAGCGATCAACCCCTATCTCGCGTTCGAGACGCTGGAATCGATCCGCGTTTCCCGCGAACTGCCGCTCTCGGCTTACGAGGTCGAAAAGAACTACATCAAGGCCATCGACAAGGGCATCCTCAAGGTCATGTCCAAGATGGGCATCTCGACCTACCAGTCCTATTGCGGCGCGCAGATCTTCGATGCGGTCGGCCTCAGCTCAGCCTTCATCGACAAGTACTTCACCGGCACCGCCACGATGATCGAAGGCGTCGGCCTCACCGAAATCGCCGAAGAGACGGTGCGCCGCCACGCGGTCGCCTATGGTGACAGCCCGGTCTACCGCAAGATGCTCGATGTTGGCGGCATGTACCAGCTGCGCCTGCGCGGCGAGGAACACGCGTGGACGGCGGAAAACGTCGCCGCCCTCCAGCACGCGGTGCGCGGCAATGTGCCCGAAAAGTATCGCGACTTCGCGCAGTCGATCAACGATCAGTCCGCGCGCATGCTCACCATTCGCGGCCTGCTCGATTTCAAGCCCGCGAACGATCCCGTGCCGCTCGACGAGGTCGAATCCGCCAGCGACATCGTGAAGCGCTTCGCCACCGGCGCGATGTCGTTCGGCTCGATCAGCCGTGAGGCGCACACCACGCTCGCCGTCGCGATGAACCGCATTGGCGGCAAGTCCAACACCGGCGAAGGCGGCGAGGAGCCGGATCGGTTCGTGCCGCTGCCCAACGGCGATTCGATGCGCTCGGCGATCAAGCAGGTCGCCTCGGGCCGCTTCGGCGTCACCACCGAATACCTCGTCAATGCCGACGACATCCAGATCAAGATGGCCCAGGGCGCCAAGCCCGGCGAAGGCGGCCAGCTGCCGGGTGACAAGGTCGACAAGGTGATCGGCAAGACCCGCCACTCAACGCCCGGTGTCGGCCTGATCTCGCCGCCGCCGCACCACGATATCTATTCGATCGAGGATCTGGCCCAGCTGATCCACGACCTCAAGAACGTGAACGGCAAGGCGCGCGTCTCGGTCAAGCTCGTCTCCGAAGTTGGCGTCGGCACGGTCGCGGCGGGCGTTTCGAAGTGCAAGGCGGACCACGTCACGATCTCGGGCTACGAAGGCGGCACCGGCGCCTCGCCGCTCACCTCGCTCACCCACGCAGGGAGCCCGTGGGAAATCGGTCTCGCCGAAACCCAGCAGACGCTGCTGCTCAACAACCTGCGCAGCCGCATCGCGGTGCAGGCCGATGGCGGGTTGCGCACCGGGCGCGACGTTGCGGTCGCCGCGCTCCTCGGCGCGGACGAGTTCGGCTTTGCCACCGCCCCGCTCATCGCGGCGGGCTGCATCATGATGCGCAAGTGCCACCTCAACACCTGCCCGGTCGGCGTCGCCACGCAGGATCCGGTGCTGCGCGCGCGCTTCACCGGCCAGCCCGAGCATGTGATCAACTACTTCTTCTTCGTCGCGGAAGAGCTGCGCGCCATCATGGCTGAGCTCGGCTTCCGCACCGTCGGTGAAATGGTCGGCCGCGTCGATTGCCTCGATACCCGCGCCGCGATCACGCACTGGAAGGCGCGCGGCATCGATCTGTCGCGCCTCCTCCACCGCGTCGAACCCGCAGCCGGCACCACGCTCGGCTGGAGCGGCACGCAGGACCACGGTCTCGACGCTGCGCTCGACAACGTGCTGATCGCCGCTGCAGAGCCCGCGCTGGAACGCGGCGAGGCAGTGCGCATCGAAAGCAAGGTGCGCAACGTCAACCGCACCGTCGGCGCCATGCTCTCGGGCGAAGTGGCCAAGCGCCACGGCCACCGCGGCCTCCCCTCTGGCACGATCCACGTCACGCTCTCCGGCGTTGCGGGCCAGTCGTTCGGCGCGTTCCTCGCCCACGGCGTCACGCTCGATCTCACCGGCGATGCCAACGACTATGTCGGCAAGGGCCTCTCCGGCGGCCGCGTCATCGTCCGCCCGCCTTCGCATGTGGACCGCGCCGCGAACGAGAACATCATCGTCGGCAACACTGTGCTCTACGGCGCCATCGCGGGTGAGGCCTATTTCAACGGCGTCGCGGGCGAACGCTTCGCCGTGCGCAATTCGGGCGCCGTCGCGGTGGTCGAAGGCACCGGCGATCACGGCTGCGAATACATGACTGGCGGCGTGGTCGTCGTGCTCGGCAACACGGGGCGCAATTTCGCCGCGGGCATGTCGGGCGGTGTCGCCTATGTCTATGATCCGGAAGGCCGTTTCGCCCCGCTGTGCAATCCGGCTATGGTCGATCTTACCCCCGTCTCGGCCGAGCGCGACGAGGATGAAGGCACCGGCAGGCCCCAGCAGCGCGGCGTGGACGTGACCGATTTCGGCATGGGCGATATGCTCCGCCACGACGCAGAGCGCCTGCGCATCCTCGTCGAGCGCCATCACCTCCACACCGGCAGCAAGCACGCCCGCGCGCTGCTCGATAACTGGGCGGAGGCGCTGCCGCACTTCGTCAAGGTCATGCCGCGCGATTATGCCCGCGCGCTGCGCCAGCTCGAAGCCGAGCGCGCCGCAGCCGCCAGCGTAGCCGCAGAATAATCCTAGGGTATCAAGAACATGGGCAAGGCAACCGGCTTCCTCGAAATCGATCGCAAGGATCGTTCCTACGACGCACCGCAGGAGCGTCTGAAGCACTACCGCGAGTTCGTCATCCCGCATGACGACAGCACGCTTAAGGGCCAGGCGGCGCGCTGCATGAATTGCGGCATTCCGTACTGTCACAACGGCTGCCCGGTGAACAACCAGATCCCGGACTGGAACCACCTCGTCTACGAGAACGACTGGCGCACCGCGCTCGACAATCTCCACTCGACCAACAACTTCCCCGAATTCACCGGCCGCATCTGCCCCGCCCCGTGCGAAGCAGCGTGCACGCTCAACCTCGTTGACCAGCCCGTCACCATCAAGTCGATCGAATGCGCCATCGTCGACAAGGGCTGGAAGGAAGGCTGGGTCGAACCGCAGGTTCCCGCGCAGAAGACCGGCAAGTCCGTCGCCGTCGTCGGCTCCGGCCCCGCTGGCCTCGCCTGCGCGCAGCAGCTCGCGCGCGCCGGGCACTCGGTCACCGTGTTCGAAAAGTCGGACCGCGTCGGCGGCCTGCTCCGCTACGGCATCCCCGATTTCAAGCTCGAAAAGCACCTCATCAATCGCCGCCTCGTGCAGATGATGGCCGAAGGCGTCGAATTCCGCACCTCGGTCGAAGTCGGCGTCACCGTCTCGGTCGCCAGCCTGCTCGAAAACTTCGACAAGGTCGTCCTTGCTGGCGGCGCCGAAGATCCGCGCCCCATCGGCATCCCCGGCTTCGAACTCCCCGGCGTGCGCTACGCCATGGAATTCCTCACCCAGCAGAACAAGCGCGTCGCCGGAGACGATGAAATCCGCGCCGCCCCGCGCGGCTCGCTCGTCGCCACCGGCAAGCACGTCGTCGTCATCGGCGGCGGTGACACGGGGTCAGACTGCGTCGGCACCTCCAACCGCCAGGGCGCGCTCTCGGTCACCCAGCTCGAAATCATGCCGCGCCCGCCCGAAAAGGAAGACAAGGCGCTCACCTGGCCCAACTGGCCTCTCAAGCTGCGCACCTCCTCCAGCCACGAAGAAGGCGTCGAGCGCGAATTCGCCGTCCTCACCAAGCGCGTGCTGGGTGAAAACGACGTGTCCGGCCTCGAATGCGTCCGCGTCGAGTGGAAGAACGGCAAGATGGAAGAAGTGCCCGATAGCACCTTCGTCATCCCCGCCGATCTCATCTTCCTCGCCATGGGCTTCACCGGCCCGCGCAAGCAGGGCCTGCTCGAACAGTCCGGCGTCGAACTCGATGCGCGCGGCAACGTGAAGGCCAACACCGCCGACTACCACACCAGCCACGAACGCATCTTCACCTGCGGTGATATGCGCCGCGGCCAGAGCCTCGTCGTCTGGGCCATCCGCGAAGGCCGCCAATGCGCCCGCGCCGTGGACGAAGCCCTGATGGGCGTGACCGAACTCCCGCGCTGAGCCATTGATCCTCCCCATTTTTGCGAAGCACAAATGGGGAGGTGGCAGCGCGAAGCGCTGACGGAGGGGTAATTCAACCTCCGGCGGGCAAGGGCCATCGCCCTTGCATCCCGTCACCCTGTCAGCACCATCCCCACGCTAACCGCCCCGCATTCCCGCCCGCGCGCCGCAGCTTGTCCGCCATTCCGCAGCCTGTTTTTGCCATGACAGCCCGCGCCGGGGCTGATAATCAAGCCACACATTACTAACGGGTTCGCGCAACATCAGCGGTCATCCAGCGGCTCCGGCTCCACGGAGCGCTCGCTGTTTGTGCCAAGCGGGAGCTCGTTCGCCATGCCAGACCTTCGTCTCGATACCTACCCGCAAGACATGAAGGCGCTTGCGCTGCTCGTGACCGATGCCAGCACGGTGCCCGGCGGCCACCGGGTGCAACGCGTGGCCTCCACCGCAATGGTCGATATCAATGTCGTCGCCACTGGCGCGGCGCAGATCACGATGCTGGTCAAGGAATCAGGGCTCTATTGCAAGGGGTTCCGCAACGGCAACGGAACCTTCTACTTCAAGGACGAGAACAACGGCGCCAACGAGCTTCGCTTCGGGTGCAGCTATGTCGGCAGCAACAGCTTGGGCATTTTTACCGATGGGGGCACCGACACCGCCAAGAAACCGCGCGCGAAAAAGGACATCGTCCAATCGGTGACGACCCTCGCCGCCTTCGCGGGCGGCAACGATCTGCACCTCAAGGAACACCTCGCAACAATGGTGTTCTGCGTATCGGAAGTGATCCGCTTCACGATCGTCTATGATCGCATCGTCGAGGTGTGCAAAGGCGCCGGCGCAACCTTCAGCTTCCGCGACCTGCGCGCCTACGTCCAGAACTGGTCGGAACTGTCGAGCGGTGGACGCGTAGCCGGCACGACGCCCAACAAAGTCTTCACGTCACACGGTTGACGAAACCCGCTCCGCTCCCGGCAGGCGCTCTGTTCGGTTTGCAGGTCCTGAAAGTGGAGCCTCCGGCGGGCAAGGGCCAGAGCCCTACACATTGCGCCAGCGTCCTTTGTTCTCGGCCTTATGCGGATCACGCGAGGTTGCGAGCAGCATGCTGCCAGCCCGCGTTCAAGCCACTCCGCCAGCCACCCGCCGCGCCCGCCATGCCGCGATCCGCACCCCCAGCGCCGCGAGTAGCAGCGGCACCACTGTCAGGCCCAGCGAGCGCAGTTCGGGTTCAGCCAGCATCGAGGCGTAGCCGGCAAGGTAGTAGAGGAACACGATCTGCACGCCCGCCGTGTGCAGGCGGTGCCACCATTGGCCCATTTGCTTCATCGAACCGGGGTTCGATGAGAAGGCCATCAGATAGATGAAGACATAGCCCACGATCCCGGCAGCAGGCTGCGGTGGGCTGCCGGGTTGGGCGATATAGTTGAATACGGCGACCAGATGCACCGTGTGCGTCAGCGCGAAGCTGAGGCCGAGCGAGCGGCGATTGCGGCTGAGCCATGTCGTCCAGATCCCGGGCCACAGGCGGTGGAGCGAGGAGGCGGTGTAGATCAGCAGCACCAGCGGCACGCCGACGCGCGCGGTGAACCGCACCATGTAGAGTGCGCGCTGCAGAGGATCGTGCCCCAGCCATTGGCCGAGCAGCACCGCCGCGGCACTGGCGGCAATCGCATAAAGAAACGGTTCGATCCGAAGGCGCATGGCGGACCTTTCGAGCGGGAGCGGATGAGGCGGGTACCGAATCAGTCCAGATAATCTCTAAAACCGTCTATATAGACGGTATAGGGAATCGGCCAGCTTTTTCCCACCGGCGTTGATCCCGCCGCACTCGTGGTTATGGTGCGCGCTTAGGCAAGGAACGATCATGGCAGATAGCCCCATGCGGAAAGGCCCCGGCGCGCGGCGCGAAGCTGTGCTCGATGCGGCGGAGGCGCTAGTGCTCGATACCGGGGCGGCGCACCTCACCATGGATGCGGTTGCTGCGCGCGCCGGGGTGAGCAAGGGCGGAGTGCTTCACCATTTTCCCACCAAGCGGCACCTGATCGAGGCGATGCTGGATCGGCTGCTGGCGGTGTTCGAGGCGGATTCTGTGGTGGTCGAGCGGATCGCCGGCCCCGGTCTCAAGGCGCAGATCCACGGTTGGATACGTCTGGCCGAAACGCCCGATCCCAAGGTCGAAGGCATGGCTGCCGCGCTGCTTTCCGCAGCGGCGAACGAGCCTGAGCTGCTTTCGCCCTTCGGCGGCATGATGCAGCAGCGCCTAGCCCAGCACCGCGCCCACCCGGACTATGCACTGGCCCTCGCGGTCCGCACCGCGCTGGATGGCTACTGGCTGTGCAATGCCCTGCGCATGGGGCCCTTCACGCCGGCGGACCACACCGCATTCTTCGCGATGCTCCACACCCTTGCGGACGGGATCGGGGACTGACCGGGGAACGAATAACAGACACGCGCGTCAGATATAAACCGCTGTCCTACAGGTAGGCACCTGCGGCATGGTCCTCGGATGGTCATGCCAATGCCTCGCTTGTCCAACGATTCCCGCACGTTCCGGCGCAGAGGGGCGGGTCTGCCGAGGCCTCCCGAGTTTTCACTCAGGACTGTGTCAACCGTGTCAACTTGCGGGCAAAATCACGCCGAACAGGTCGTGCGCGTCGGCGTCTTCCACCAGCACTTCGGCGAAGTCGCCGGCCTTCAGGCCCTCGGGCACGTTGCGCAGGTAAACCGCGCCGTCGATTTCGGGGGCGTCGGCTTGGCTGCGCGCGGTGGCGCCCACGTCGCCGTCTTCGTCGGGGTCGCCAACTTCGTCGATGATCACGCGGACGGTGCGGCCCACTTTGGCGGCGAGCTTGGCGGCGCTGATCGCTTCGGTTTTCGCCATGATCCGGGCGTAGCGTTCTTCCTTGACCTCCTCCGGCACCGGATCGGGCAGGTCGTTGGCGGCGGCGCCGGCCACGGGTTCGAAGCGGAAGGCGCCGACGCGGTCGAGCTGGGCTTCATCCAGCCAGTCGAGCAGGTACTGGAAGTCCGCCTCGGTCTCCCCGGGGAAGCCGACGACGAAGCTGGAGCGGATGGTGATGTCCGGGCAGATCGCGCGCCATGCTTTCAGGCGTTCGAGCACCTTGGCCTCGTTGGCGGGGCGCTTCATGCGCTTGAGCACGCTGGGGCTGGCGTGCTGGAACGGGATGTCGAGGTAGGGCGTCAGCAGCCCCTCCGCCATCAGCGGGATGACGGCATCGACGTGGGGGTAGGGGTAGACATAGTGCAGCCGCACCCACGGTGTGTGGCCGTCCGGCGTGCGCAGCTGGCCGAGTTCGCGGGCGAGGTCGGTCATGTGGGTGCGGACCTCGCGGCCCTTCCACTGGCGCGTTTCGTGGCGGACATCGACGCCGTAGGCCGAAGTGTCCTGGCTGATGACGAGCAGTTCGCGGGTCCCGGCGGCGACGAGCTTCTCGGCCTCGCGCAGCACGGCATCGATGCGGCGGCTGGCGAGTTTGCCGCGCAGGCTCGGGATGATGCAGAAGGCGCAGGCGTGGTTGCAGCCCTCGGAAATTTTCAGATAGCTGTAGTGGCGCGGGGTGAGCTTGACGTCGCCCGGATCGGCCTGCGGGATCAGGTCGACATACGGCCCCATCGAGGGCGGCGCGGCTTCGTGGACGGCTTCGACGACGGCTTCATACTGGTGCGCGCCCGTCACGGCGAGGACGCTGGGGAAGCGGGCGCGGATCGCTTCGGCTTCGTTGCCCATGCACCCGGTCACGATCACGCGGCCGTTCTCGGCGATGGCTTCGCCGATCGCGGCGAGGCTTTCTTCCTTGGCGCTGTCGAGGAACCCGCAAGTGTTGACGAGGACGACATCTGCCCCGGCATAGTCCGCGCTCATGGCATAGCCATCGGCGCGCAGGCGGGTGAGGATGCGTTCGCTGTCGACGAGCGCCTTGGGGCAGCCGAGGCTGACCATGCCGACTTTGGGGGCGTCCGGAAGGATGATGGGTGTGGTGGCCATGGCGGGGGCGCTTACGCGATATTTGGCGGCGCGTCACGGGTCCGCGCACTTTCCCCATTTCCCGCTCACCCTGAACTTGTCGAAGGGTGTAGGACGCGGCGCTGCAGCCAAGGAGAATGCAATGGGTCCGGTAAACTGGGTGGCGGTGGTTGCGGCGGCACTGGCCGCGCTGGTGTTCGGGCTCATCTGGCACGGCCCGGCGGCGCGGCGGCCAGCGCAGGTGGTGCTGGCGGGCGCGCTGCTGCTGCTGACGGCCTCCATGATGGGGCACATGTTCGCCCGCGTCGGCGCGGCGACATTGGCGGTGAAGCCTTGGCTTTACTTCATGATGTCGGGCGGGCTGGCGCTCGCTTTCGTGGCGCCCGCACTGGCGATTGGCGAGGCGCGGGCCGGGGCTTCGGCGGGAAAAGTGGTCCGGGGCGCGGCGTTCTGGATCGCCAGCTACCTGCTGATGGGCCTCGTGTTCTTTCTGTTCAAAGCCTGATCGGAAGATACAGCGCCGGGTTGCGCGGGGACGTGCCCTTGCGCAGTTCGAAGTGAAGGCCAGGGCGCTTGGCCTCGCCGCTCTTGCCGATGCGGGCGATGATCTGGCGGGCCTTGACCGTCTGGCCTTCCTTGACGCGGACCTGCCCGAGGTAGGCATAGGCAGTGACCCAGCTGCCGCCGTGGTCGATCAGGATCAGCTGGCCGAAGCGCTCGGGCTCGGTCCCGGCGAAGACAACCCTGCCGGCGGCGGCGGCGTGGACGGTCATCCCGGCGAAGGCGGCAAGATCGATGCCGTTGTTGGGCAGGCCCTTGACCGGGGCGCCGAATTTCGCGGTGACCGCGCCGGAGGTGGGCCAGGCGAGGCGCGGAGCGCCGGCCTCGCGGCTGGCAGGCGGCGGTGCGGGTTTGCGGGCCGGGGCGGAGGGCGGGTTGGCGCGCCGGGGCGTGCTATCCGTAGCGGGCCGCTTGAGCACTTGCCCGACGCGCAGGATATAGGGCGCGCGCAGATGGTTGGCGGCGGCGAGCGCTTCTATGCTGACGCCCATGCGCTGCGCAATCACGCTGAAGCTGTCACCCGCCCGGACGGTGTAGGGCCCCGCGCTATCGAGCAGGTTTTCGGGCTGGGCTTGTGCGGAAGGGCTTGCTGCCAGAAGCAGCAGTGCCGCCGCAACCAGCCGGAGCCGCGCCATCAGCCGAGCGGGACGAGGCGGGTCACGCCGCCCATGTAGGGCTTGAGCACCTCGGGCACCTCGACCGTGCCATCGCCCTGCTGGTAGTTTTCCAGCACCGCGACGAGCGTGCGACCGACGGCGAGGCCGGAACCATTGAGCGTGTGGACGAACTCGGTCCCCTTCGCGCCCTCGGGCCGGTAGCGCGCGTTCATGCGGCGGGCCTGGAAATCGCCGCAGTTGGAACAGGAGCTGATTTCCCGGAACGCCCCCTGCCCGGGCAGCCAGACTTCGAGATCGTAGGTCCGCTGCGCGGTGAAGCCCATGTCGCCCGCGCAGAGCAGCATCTTGCGGTAGGGGAGCTCGAGCGCCTGCAGGATCGATTCTGCGGCTTCGGTCATGCGTTCGTGCTCGGCGTCCGAATCCTCGGGCCGCGCGATAGAGACGAGCTCGACCTTTTCGAACTGGTGCTGGCGGATGAACCCGCGCGTATCACGCCCCGCCGCGCCTGCTTCGGAGCGGAAGCAAGGGGTGAGCGCGGTGAGGCGCAAGGGGAGGGCGCTATCGGCGAGGATCTGGCCGAGGACAGAGTTGGTGAGGCTGACTTCGGCGGTGGGGATCAGCCAGCGGCCATCGGTCGTCTTGAACAAGTCCTCGGAAAACTTGGGAAGCTGGCCGGTTCCGAACGCGGCTTCGTCCTTCACCATGAGCGGCGGGTTGCATTCGGTATAGCCGTTCTCAGCCGTCTGGCGATCAAGCATGAACTGCGCCAGCGCGCGGTGGAGGCGGGCCATCTGGCCGCGCAGGAAGGTGAAGCGTGCGCCTGCAATGAGGGCGCCGGTTTCGAAATCGAGGCCGAGCGGCGGGCCGAGATCGGCGTGTTCCTTCGGCTGAAACTCGAAGCTGCGCGCCGTGCCCCAGCGGCTGACTTCGACGTTGCCGGCTTCATCCTCACCTTCCGGAACATCGGCGGCGGGGAGATTGGGGTGGGCTGCAAGCGCGGCGTTGAGCTCGGCGGTGAGGCGGCGCTCGTCTTCTTCCAGCGCGGGGAGCGCGGTCTTGAGTTCGGCGACTTCGGCCTTGAGCGCTTCCGCCGCGTCCTTGTCGCCCTTGCCCATGGCGGCGCCGATGGCCTTCGAGGCCTCGTTGCGGCGGGCCTGCGCTTCCTGCATCCGCGTGGCGACATCGCGCCGGGCGGTATCGAGCGCGAGGATCGCTGCCGACTGCGGGGCAACGCCGCGGCGGGCGAGGGCGGTGTCGAACCCGGCGGGGTTCTCGCGGATCAGGCGGATGTCATGCATGGTCCGGGCGCTATGCCGTTTGCCAGCGCCCGGAGCAAGTGTGTGGCGATCAGGTGTGCAGGCCGAGCGCGCTGTAGAGCGGGCAAACGCCGGCAAAGGCGGTCACGATCGGCACGATGGCCACAAGCGCGATCAGGGGGTGGCCGAGGATCAGGCTGAACACGATGATCATGGCGGCGAGCAGCAGACGGATCACTTGGTCGACATCGCCGACATTGCTCTGGAACATGGGTCAGGTCCTCCACTTGGCTTGGTGTGGAGGGTTTATGCCTGCCCGAGAGGGGGCGGACATTGATGCGGATCAAAGGGGGTGGCTTCTCAATCCATCCTTTCGTCATTGCGAGCGTAGCGAAGCAATCCAGAGCGGAAGCGCATCACCGCTCTGGATTGCTTCGTCGCTGCGCTCCTCGCAATGACGAAGGGTGGGCCTTGGGCTTTACAGCGCCCGGTACTGCGGATGGCCGCCTTGCAGCACTTCGAGGATCGGCAGCGGGAAGGCCGCGTTTGGATCGAACACCGGTTGATCGGGGATCGGGTGCGACCAATCGAGCACGTAATCGCGGCGTGATATCCGCCATTCGCTGCCGCGCTTTTCAAAGGCATCGAGATAGCGCCCGCCGTAGAGTGTGCCGGCGTAAGTGCCGTCTTCGCCCTGCCGTGCCCCGGCGGTGAGGCCGTAGGTTTCGACTTCGGCGTGGGCGGCGCTGGTGAAGCGGATCGCCGGGGTATTGAGGAAGTGCCAGCGCCGCGCGCTGCGGCGTTCGATGGCCATGACGACGGGGAGGAAATCGGCGGCGCTGCCCTTGAAGAAGCCGTAGTCGATGGCGGCGTCGGGCCAGAAGCAACTCGCCTGCCCCTCATCATCGAGCCAGTCTAGCGTGCGCGAATAGCGTGCGAGGACGTCGGCGATGGCATCCTTGGCGAGGAGCTCGTCCAGCGACGTCGCAGCGCTCATGCGCGGCCGCTCCACCATGCTGGAATGGTGATCGGGAAGCGTTCCTGCGCCGTCTTGAGGTCGGCGTCGGCATCGGCGGGGAGCGGCGCATCGATCGTGGCGGGGAGGCCGCCGCCGGAGCCCTTGACCGGATCGACATATTCGAGGCGGATGTCTTCCAGCACGGCGGCGAAATCGTGGCCTTCATGGTGCGGGGACATCTGGTGGCGATAGAAGGCCACCTTGTCGTCGAACGAGAGCAGGCAATAGTAGAGGTTCGGCGCCTCGCCCTTCCAGTATTCGTAGCGCTTCACGCCGGTTTCGGTGCTCCACGTCTGGTGGATCATGTCGGCCATGATCTCTTCCCATTGGGCTTCCGAGCCGGGCTTGATCTTGATGTGCGCGAGAAGGGTGGTCATTGGACAGGCTCCCTTTGGAAAGTGCAGTGAAGCGCAAGCGTGCCGAGCATGATGCCCGGCTGGTGCAGGAAAGTGTTGCCGGGGGCGTAGTCGAGCGCTGCCAGTCGGTCGCACAGGCGGTTCCAGGCGATTGTCTGCTCGAGCCGCGAGAGGCCGGTGCCGGGGCAGACGCGCGGGCCGGCGGAGAACGCGAGGTGGCGGGTGACGGCGGCGCGGTCGAGCTTGAGGTCGAGCGGGTCGTCGAATTCGTCGGGATCGATGTTGGCTGCGCCCCAGCGCAGGTGGAGCGTTGAGCCGGCCGGAACCTCGACACCCTGGAAGACCTCGTCCTGCGAAGTGATGCGGGTGGAGAGGCCCTGCGTGGGGGAGCGCAGGCGCATGCCTTCCTCGGTGAAGGGGCGGATAAGTCCGCGGTCGGCCTTGAGTTTTGCGAAGAGGTCAGGGCGCTCGATCAGGAGTTGGGCCTGCTCGACAAGCGCGTACTGCGTGGTCTCCAGTCCGCCGATGACCATGGCGTAGACGATGCCGTCGATCTCGTCGTCGGTGAGCTTGCGGTCCAAGGCCTCGTAGTGGACCTGCGTGAGGTAGCTGATCATGTCCTCGCCCGGATCGGCGCGGCGGCGGCGGACGTGATCGCGGACGTAGTCGGAGAAACCGGCGAGCAGGCGGAACTTCTCGGCGCTCTGCTCGGGGGTGAGCACGTTGTTGTGTCCGCAGCCGTGGACATAGGACATGACTTGCGCATTGCCCCAGATCTCGAGGTCCTTCACATCCTCCAGCGGGAAGCCGAGCACGCTGGCCATTGTGCGCTGGGGCAGGGGGCGGGCGAAATCGGCGACGAAATCAAATTGCTCGCCGCTTATCCATGCGTCGATCAGGGCATCGACATGGCCGGTGATCATCGCCTCGTGCCGCTTTGCGCCGGGGCCGACCCACGGATCGGTTAACTGCTGGCGGTGGGCACGCCACAGTTCGGGATTGGGGCGCAGCGATGCGATGGATTTCACCATGGCATCGATATCGGGCATCGCGCGGACCGAGGCGGGATCGGCCTTGCGCGCTTCGAGGAGGAGTGACAGCGTGGGCGGATAGCGATCCCAATCGCGCACAACGCGGGCGATATCCTCGTACTTGGAGAGGATGAAGGCGTCGCGGTCGGGCGTCATCCCTTCGCCGGGGAGGCGCAGCACCGGGGCTTCGGCATGGAGGATGGCATAAGCCTCGTACCAGTGCTCGGCCGCGCCGGGGGCAAACAGATCCACATCTGCCAGCGCGTGCGGGCAGCCCACCGGGCTGAGGTCGTGATTGACGTGGCGCATGGCCTCTCTCCCCTGGCTCTATTCAAATCGCCAGTTGTTGTTGGGGGGATGGTGCATGACCAATGCGTGGTCTGCCATGCTCACTTTTGCCATGATCACCAGATGGCAGCGCTGGACGGAAGGGACTGCACCATGACCCGCGTCGCCAAGATTGCCCCCGAGGATTGGGATCCGCGCCTGCGCGCGGCGATGAAGCCGGAAGACCGCACCGAGATCGAGCAGGGGATGATCCGTTTCCTCGCCCATTGTCCCGATCAGGTGCTGGGCATGATGCAGTTTGCCGGAGCGCTGAAAGTCCATCGCCAGCTGCCGGAAAAGCTGGTGGAGCTGGTGCGGCTGCGGGTGGCGTTCTTCAACCAGTGCCGCAGCTGTATGGCGATCCGCTATACCGATGCGCTGGAAGATGGGGTGACGGAGGACCTCGTCTGCTCGCTGGAGCGGCCGCAGGAAGCGGAGAACCTGACCCCGGCGGAGAAGGCGGCGATCCGTTTTGGCGAGGCGATGGCGACCGACCATCTGCGCATCGATGAGGCGATGTATGCCGATCTGCGCAAGCATTTCAGCGAGTCGGAGATTGTCGAACTCGGCATGACTTGCGCGTTTTTCGTCGGTTTCGGGCGGCTCGCGGCAACGCTGCACATGGTGGAAGAACTGCCCGATGCGTTCCGCCGCGAAGGACCGGTTGCGCCCTGGGGCGAGGAACGGGTGGTTGTGCGATGAGTGATGGTGCGGACGAGCTGGGGATCAACCTGTTCGACCCGGCGGTGCAGCAATGCCCCTATGACGCCTATCGCACGCTCAGGGATCAGGCCCCGGCCTATCGCCAGCCGGGCACCAACATGTATGTGGTGACGCGCTATGAGGACGTGCGGCGGGTGCTGCTCGATTCCGAGACGTTTCCGAGCAGCCCCAAGAGCATCGGGTTGCAGACGCTCTCTGCCAATGTCGAACGGCAGAAGAAGGTGGTCGAGCGCTTCAAGGAGCGCGGCTGGCTGCCCGAGCCGACCTTGAGCGGGCGCGATGATCCCAACCACAAGCAGATGCGTGCCATGTTCAACGAGGCGTTCAAGCCGAGCCGGATCAAGGAAATCGATCCGCTGGTGGAAACGCTGGCCTACGAGCTGATCGATGGCTTCGTGGCGGATGGGCGCTGCGAATGGGTCAGCCAGTTCTGCGTGCCGCTGCCGCTCTATATCATCGGCGAGCAGATGGGCGCACGCCGCGAGGACATGTGGAAGATCAAGCGCTGGACCGACGCGTTCTTCAAGCGCATCTCGATGATGCTGCCCGAAGAAGACGAGATCGAGATGGTCGACCGCGAGATCGAGGCGCAGCATTATTTCCAGCCGATCTTCGAGCGGCTGCGCGACAAGCCTGATGACTCGCTGATCAGCGTGCTGGTCAACACCGTGATCGAGGGCTGGGGGCGGCCGCTGAGCGACAACGAGCTGCATGCCGAGATGATGGCGGATACCTTCGTCGGCGGCAGCGAGACGACGACCAATGCGCTGGCGGCGGGGATGAAGCTGCTGATCGAGAACAAGGACGTCTGGCACAAGCTGAAGTCCGATCCCGAGCGCTATATGAAGACCTTCGTGGAAGAAGTGGTCCGGCTGGAATCGCCGGTGCAGAGCCTGATGCGGTTCTGCGCGAAGGACACCGAGCTGGAGGGCACGGTAATCCCCAAGGGCGCGCTGGTGAACGTGCGTTTTGCCGCCGCCAACCGGGATGAGCGGGTGTTCGAATGCCCCGAGAAACTCGATCTCGACCGGCCCAAGGCGGGCGCGCACATGGGCTTTGGCTCTGGCACGCACCATTGCCTCGGCGCGCCACTGGCCCGGCGGGAGCTCGCGTGGGGCTTTCAGGCGGTGGTCGACCGGTTCGAGGATATGCATTTCGCTGACGGGGCGAACGACTTTTCGGTCCACCCGCACTTCCTGCTGCGCAGTTTGAAGGCGCTGCATATCGAGTTCGAGGTGAAGAAGCCTTAAGCTACGCACAAAAAAGGGGGCTGGCGGTGTGTGCCGCCAGCCCCCTTTTTGCGTCTGCCGCTTACTTCGCGGCTTCGAACACCATCAGCGCGTTGCCGGGGGCGTGGCTGTACATGCCGTAGCCAGAGTTCACGAAGACCTTGCCTTTCCACACGGCAGCACCGGGGCCGCTCATAGAGCCGCCTTTGGCGGTCTGGCCGCCGATCGCGGGCATGGGCTGGGTGGTGTCGTATTGCCACAGGATCGCGCCCGAATCGGCATCATAGGCGCGCAGCATGCCATCGAGGTGGCCGCCGAAGACGACGCCGGGGATGCTGGTGACGGCGGCCGAAATGCCCGGATCGCAGAACTTGCGGCCGTTGCAATTGTCGGGTGCGCGGGCCTGCCAGATCACGTTGCCGGTAGCGGCATCGAGCGCGTGGAGCCCTGCGCCGCGGATCGCGGGATCGTAGAGGCGCGCGTCGCCGGTATCGGCCATGTCGTTGATGGGGACGAATACGCGGTTGCCCTCTGCCGACATGCCGAAGTGGACGCCGCCCTGCGTGCCGCCGTGGCCAAGCCGGGTCATCCACTTGACCTTGCCGCTATCGGGATCGAGGCCCCAGGCTTGGCCGGACTTCTGGCCGATGACGAGCATCTTCGCGCCGGTACCGGTATCGATGAGAAGCGGCGAGGCGGCGACATCATAGTCAGGCCCGCCTTCCTTGGGGCATGAGCCGAGGCCCATCATGCAGCCGACGTTCCAGGCGTCGCCGAGGGTGAGCTGGGTGTGCCAGACGCGCGCGCCGGTGCGGGCATCGACCGCGAAGATCGCATCGGAGCCATCGTCGGCGGGGGTGGAATAGTTCTCGCCCGAGCCGAAGTAGACGCGGTTCGTCGCGGCGTCATAGGTCGGGCTGTTCCACACGGGTGCGCCGGAGGGGCCGAGGATCTGCGTGCCGTCGACGGTCTTGCCCTGCGGCACCGGCTGCCCGGCGGTGTAGGCGCGCCATTTTTCAGCGCCTGTTTCCGGATCGACCGCAACGACCGAGCCGCGGAAGGTGCAGCACGGATAGGCCGGGTTGCCCGCCTGCACGACCTCAAGCGAAGATACCGGCACATAGAGCAGCCCGCCGCCCAAGGTGGGCGTGCCGGTGATCGTGGCATCGGCATGATCGCTCATCTTGCTGGCCCAGAGCTCCTTGCCGGTCATGGCATCGAGCGCGTGGACCTTGCCGAGGAGGTCGCCGAAATAGAGCCGCTTGGTCGAAGCTTCGGCCACGATCGCGGTGCGCACTTCGGCGCTGAGCCGCGTGGTCCATTTGGTGCAGCCGGTGTCCGGATCGAAGGCATAGACGGTGCCGTCCTGGCTGCCGACGAAGAGCGTTCCCCAACTTATCGTGGGCTGCGAGCGGATGTGGGTCGCGGCCGGATAGGCAAATGCCCACTTGAGTTTCAGCTTGGGCACATCGGCCTTGGCAAGGCCGGCGATCCCGGCGGGGATGAAGCGGCGGTTGTCATGCCCCCAGCCGATATCGGCCGGCACGTCCGTCATGTCGAACCTGGCGGCGGCGCCCTTGCAGCGCGGCGGCGGGGCGGGGCGCTGGTAGGAGGCGTAGGGCGTGCGGGTAAGATACTCGGCGACCTGGATCTTTTCCGCCGGGGTGAGGCTCGCGGCCTGCTGGCGCATAACGCCGCTGGTCATTGCGGTGACGATCGCATCGGGCGCAAGCATCGCGAGGAAGCCGGGCGAGGGCGCCTTGGGCACGCCGCCGAGATGGCACATCGCGCAGGCCCGTTCGAAGATCGGGCGGCCCGGTGCGGTTTCGGGATTGATCGAGGGGCCGGCACGGGAATTCATGTCTTCGGTCGACTTGATCCGTTGGGGCGTGGCCGCGTTGAGGCCGGCGGCGAGTGCCAGCGCGGTGAGGCCGGAAAGGACCGCGACGCGGCTGGATTTGAACAGCATGGTGTGAGACCCCAATCTCAATCGAGCGAACGGTAGAACGAAAGCTTCATGTCTTCGGCGAGGCAGGCGAGGACGGGCGGCACCAGCCGGTCGTGGAAATCGATGTGCATGTGCGTCTCGAACGCCGCATCGTCGCGGAAGGTGGCGACACACTGGAACAGGTCCGGGTCTTCTTCTGATTGGAACAGTTCGTAGACCAGCGCGCCCGGTTCGTGCTCGAACACCAGCTTCTTGAGCTCGGTCTGGAGCGCGATCAGCTCATCCCGTTTTTCCGGCTTGGTGCGCAGCTGCGCGATGAAGCTTTTTGCAGTCATGGTGTCAGTCAGCCTTGGGCAACGGGTTCGAGATCGTAGAGCAGTTCGCGCGTGTAGGAGCCGTCCATGCAGGCGATCATCCGCTCGATCAGCGGTTGGTTGTGGGGGTACGCCCCGTGGGCCTTGTCCGCTTCCTCATCCGTGAAGCGTTCGTAGACCGCGAACATGCCCGGCTCCGCAAGCCGATAGAACTGATAGGAGAGGGTGCCGGGCTCACCGGGCGCGAGCGCTTCCATCTCTTTGGCGAGCGCGATGAATTCGGCTTCCTTGTCGGCGCGGATGCGGAAGCGGGAAAGGAAGGAAAAGGCCATTGGGGGTCCTTCGGGGTTCAGGCCTTGCGGGCCTGTTCATAGGAAATCCAGCTGGGCAGCCGCTCGGGGTAGTCGGCCAGCTTCGGCTCGGCATAGGCGTGGTTGCGATCAGGCCGGGCGAGGATGCCGGGGTAGGCTTCCACCGGCACGTAGTAGAGAAAGCCGATCACGCGCTCGGCAAACTTCCAGCCTGCGGGCGTCTTGCGGTAGCGATCATCGTAGCGGATCGCGGCGACCATCATCCGGCCATGACGCATCAATTCGGCATGGCCGGCGACGCGGCCGGTGGCGGTCTCGTCGTCCACGAAATCGATCTGGATATCGTGCATCACGTGGTGGCCGGGGCCGAGCACCGCGAAGCGGCCATCGAACTGCGCCATGATCGCATCGGGCCCGGCCGCGTACATCACCCCGTCGTGCGAGCGCAGCACGGCATCATCGGCAAACAGCGCGCGTACCGAATCGGTGCGGCGATCATCGATATCGAAGCTGTAGCGCGCGACGAGTTGGCGGATCTGCGATTCGGCTTCCAGCCGCGCGATGCGCTTTTCCAGATCGGCCCCTGGGCTCGCCTCAAGATCAGGCATGCAGCTGTGCTTTCTCTCCCGCAGACCGCTTCGCGCGGCCCTGCTTTGTGATCATGATACCGGGCCTTGGCCTGAAAACAATCATGAATGTTTGGAGGCTGCCGCCGCGTGCATATCTGATCCGTGGATTGCAGTCTGGGCGCGGCGGGTCGGCGCAGATGCGCCGTTTGCTGCGCTGGACGCGGGGGCATTCGCGAGGTGCGGGGCAAATCGCGCAGGTGCTCCCGAAGGGCATCCCGCCTCTTTAAAAAAACATACATGTCTGCTTGCAAAATACGCCCCGGAGTCTATCCTTGAGCCCACACCGCACACGAATGCGGGGCATGAGGAGATGGGGATGGCACTGAGGGACCTTCGCTGGTCGGCGGCATTTGGCGCAATGGCTGCAGCGATGCTGGCAACGCCGGCTCTGGCAAATGATGAGGCTCAGGCGGCGCAGCCGCAAGCAGGCCAGGCGCAGTCCAGCGCCGATGACATGGCAAGCGATCGACTGGGCGAAATCGTGGTGACGGCAACGCGGCGCAGCTCGAACCTGCAGCGCACCCCGGTCGCGGTCTCTGCGGTCGATGCCAACCTGATCCGCCAGTCGAGCCCACGCGATATCGGTGATCTCGCCGCCTTCGTGCCGAACTT
This sequence comes from Novosphingobium sp., assembly GCF_027486195.1. Lineage (GTDB taxonomy): Bacteria > Pseudomonadota > Alphaproteobacteria > Sphingomonadales > Sphingomonadaceae > Novosphingobium. Next base: position 4,984 of record NZ_JAIXPP010000099.1, on the reverse strand, counting down.
CTCGGCGAACACGATCACCAACTTCAATGCCGCCTCGTTCGCGATGCGCGGTGTCGGCCAGACCTCGATCATCGTTTACTTCGAGCCGCCGGTCGCGGTGCTCGTGGACGACTTCGTGGTGCCTTCGGTGCAGACCCAGCTGCTCGACACGTTCGACATTGCGCAAGTGGAAGTCCTGCGCGGTCCGCAGGGCACGCTGTTCGGCAAGAACACCACCGGCGGCGCGGTGACGGTGCGCACCAAGCGTCCCGAGCTCGGTGTCGTTGGCGTCGACGGCCGCGTCGAGATCGGTTCGTTCGGCTCGAAGCGTCTGCAACTCGCTGCCAACGTGCCGATCTTCGACAACATGGCGCTGCGCATCGTGGCCGGCGCCGAGAAGTCGGACGGCTATTACAAGAACGGCGCCTGCTACGGCCCGGTCGGCGGTCTGCCGACGAGCAATTTCTTCGGCCAGACGGGCTGCCTCGATGGCAAGTCCGCCGGCGGCAAGGATGTGGTCAACCTGCGCGGCAAGCTGCTGTGGGAGCCGACCAGCCGCCTGCACATCCTCGCGCAGTATGAATGGCTGCGCGACCGTTCGCAGACGGTACCCTCGGTCAACGAGAACTACCTGTACAAGGGTACGGGCGGCTTCGCCACCGACGCGCTTGGTACGATCCGCCAGAACCCCGCCAGCAGCGATCCGCTCGACAATGCGGCGGTGACATATCGCCAGGACGGCCTGATCAAGATGAAGAACGGCCAGCGGATTTCCGTGGACGGCTTCTATCTGAATGCCGACTACGATCTCGATTTCGGCAAGCTGACTTCGGTTACCGGCTGGCGCCGCCAGCTTTCGCGCATTCCGAACTCCTATGCCGGCGCTGCGCCGATCGGAAAGGATGGCACGCCGCTGTCGTTCTTCGATGCGACGCGTGACGACAATCGCAAGACCTTCCAGCAGGAACTGCGCTTTGCCACCAACACCGGCACTGCATTCGATGCGGTGATCGGCGGGTTCTACCAGCGTGAGACGGTGGATTTCTGCGTTGCGCAGATCCTCGGCTTCCTCGATCTGACGGCAGGGCCGCTGCCCTTCGGCAACTGGAACGACACGCCCTACATCCTGTGCAACGCGCAGCGCTCCAATTCCAAGGCGGTCTTCGCCGAGGGCACCTACAAGATCACGCCCGAACTCTCGCTGACCGGCGGCGTGCGCTATACTTGGGAAAACAAGACCTGGTATGGCCGCAACCAGGCGTTCATCCCGCAGCTTGGCGGTGGTTTCGATCCCACGATCAAGATCAACGAGGCGCTGGATGCGAGCGTGTTCAAGTTCCCGGCCAATGTGGTGACGGTGAACAACAAGTCGAACAAGCCGACCTGGCGCATCACGCTTGGCTATCAGGCAACGCCGGATATCTACGCCTATGCGAACTACTCGCGCGGCTTCAAGAGCGGCGGGTTCAACGACCAGATCGGCGGCTTCGCGGCCTTCGCGACCGACCTCGACGCCTTCCGTGAAGCGGCGCGCGCCACGCGCCCGGAAACGGCGGATTCGTTCGAAGCTGGCATCAAGACCGAGCTGTGGGATCACCGCCTGCGCTTCAACCTCACCGGCTTCTACGTGAAGTACAAGGATCTGCAGAAGCAGCTCAACGTGCCGATCGTGGTCAATGGCAACCCGAACCAGGTCACGCTGTTCGTCAACGCGGCGAGCGCCACGGTCAAGGGCATCGAGGCGGAAGCGACCGCACGCCTGTTCAAGGGCTTCACCCTGCGCGGCGTGCTCGGCTACCAGAACGGCAAGTACAACCAGTACACCGCCGCCGGCGCTGGCTACAACCTCGCCGACGCACCGCTGGACCGCGCGCCGGAATGGCAGTGGACGATCGACGGTGCCTATGAAGTGCCGCTCGGTTCGAACTACAAGATCATCGCCAACGCTTCGGCGGCCTATACGGCGAAGAACCTCAACACACAGTCGATCACCGATATCGACGGCAACACCTTCCTTAACGCGCGTACGCTGGTGAACGCCTCGCTCACGCTCTCGCAGATCGACGACAAGTACTACGTCAAGGCCATCGGCCGGAACCTGACGGACGAGCGCTACCGGATCGCCTCGCAGAACGTGGCGGGCCTGTGGCTCAATTCCAACTTCGGCGCGCCGCGCTACTTCGGCGTCGAAGTCGGCGTGAAGTTCCGCGGTCCCTGAGCAGGGAACATGCGGCAAGACTGAAAAGCCTGCGGGCCGTCGTGTGGGGAAACCCGGCGGCGGCCCGCAATCATGATCGGGAACGACAATGAACGCCTTGGACCTCTGGGATATTCACACCGGCAAGCGCTTTCCCTTCGATGCGCGAGCACCGCGGATCGATAACGGCACCGCCCGCCCGGCGCCGGACCGCTATGTGAGCCCCGCCTACGCCGCAGAGGAATGGGACAAGGTGTTCGCGAAAAGCTGGCTGCTGGCCGGTCCGCTCTCTGACATTCCCGAGCCGGGCGACTTCATGAAGTTCGATGTGGGGCCGGAGAGCTTCATCGTGGTGCGCGATGATGATGGTACGGTCCGCGCGCACTACAACGTGTGCCCGCACCGGGGCAGCCAGCTCGTCAGCGCCGATCTCGGTTCCGTCGGCCAGTTCACCTGCCCGTTCCACTCGTGGCAGTTCGCGCTTGACGGCAAGTGCACCGCGATCACCGATGAAGAGACCTTCCGGCCGGAAGTGCTGTGCCACGGCACGGATCTCTCGTCGGTGCGCTGCGAAGTAGCTGCGGGCTTCGTGTTCGTGTCGATGGACCCGGAGATCAAGCCGCTCGCCGAGTTTCTGGGGCCGATCCTGCCGCAGCTCGAGCTCTACGAGATCGACCAGATGTACGTGGTGCAGCATCGCCGGTCGGACTGGGGATCGAACTGGAAGGGCGGGGTGGATGCTTTCGCCGAGATCTATCACCTCCACGCCGTCCATCCGCAGACGCAGTGCCTGATGGATGATCGCACCCAGATCGATTTGTGGCCGGGCGGGCTCAGCCGCCAGTTCGTACCCTTTGCGCAGCCGAGTCCGCGCTTCCCCGATCAGGAAAGCGTCAATCCCGGCATCCAGATGATGCTGCGCGATGCAGGCATCGACCCCGAAAGCTACGAAGGCTCCGCGCGCGAGACCCGCACCGCCGTGCAGCAAGCCAAGCGCAAGCGGTCCGACGAGCTGGGGCTGCGCTACGAGCGGTTCAGCGACAGCCAGCTTTCGGACTCCGTGGTCTACTCGGTGTTTCCGAACGTGCAGATCGGCTGCCATCCTGAAGCGGTGTTCCTCCACCGCTTCCTGCCGCATCCCACCGATCCGAACCAGTTCACCTACGACACGATCATCCTCTACCGCCATGTCGATGCGCCCGGCTACTCAGCCCCGGCGTGGATGGGGATGGGCGAGGATGTCGATCTTTCGGGCCGCACCCGCCCAGATGTGATCCACACCAAGCTGGGCGAGCCGCCCTGCCTTGGCGAAGTGCTCGATCAGGACAGCGACTTGCTGCCGGTGGTGCAGAAGGGCGCGCGTTCGCGCGGGTTCAAGGGGCCGCTGTGGAGCGAGCAGGAAGGGCGGCTGCGGCACTTCCATGCCGAGCTGGATAGGATGATGGGGGCTTGAGGGCCACGTTGGTTTTTGCGGCTCTGGACCCCCGCCTGCGCGAGGGTGACGAGTTTCAGGGTTTCGTCATTCCTGCCTCACCCCTCGTCATTCCCGCGAAGGCGGGAATCCAGAGCAGCATGCGCAGCCCTCAGAATGGCCGGATCGTCAGCCCGTTGTCGATCACCAGTTCGGCGCCAGTGATGTAGCGGCTTTCGTCGCTTGCGAGGAATACCACGAGCGCAGCGACATCCTTGGGGTGGCCGGGCGAGCCATGTGGCAGCACGCCATCGGGGATGTCCTTCGCCTCGCCCGGGCGACCCTCGGCTTGCTGGACCATCGGCGTCTCGATCGCGCCGGGGTGGATGGAGTTGCAGCGGATCTTGTAGCCCTTGACCTGCGCCATCACCGCGACCGACTTGCTCATCGAACGGACCGCGCCCTTCGCAGCGGAATAGGCGAAGAAGATCGGATAGCCGAGCAGCGCGCCGACCGATGACATGTTGATGATCGAGCCGCCGCCGCTCTTGTTCATCAAGGGAATCGCGTGCTTCATGCCAAGGAACACGCCGTCGATCATGATCGCGTTGACCCAGCGGAACTTGTCGAGGCTGGTGTCCTCGACATCGGCATTGAGCACGACGCCGGCATTGTTGACCAGCACATGCAGCCCGCCGAAGCGCTCTTCGGTTGCGGCATAGGCGGCAATCCACTGCGCTTCGTCGGCAACATCGAGCGCCAGCGCCATGGCATTATCGCCGATGCGATCCGCAACAGCCTGCGCGGCGGCGAGGTTCACGTCGGTGACGACGACCTTTGCGCCCTCGGCGGCGAGCGCCTCGCAGTCAGCCGCGCCCAATCCCGATCCGCCGCCGGTGACCAGTGCCACCTTGCCTTCAAGCCGGCTCATATTCGCTCTCCTGTCTTGCCCGCGCGGTTCAGGCCGCGCCGTCTTCCGAGAAATAGTCCGGCATTCCGGCCGGCCAGATCACGCCCCATTGCGCCTGCCCGCCATCGATGATCATGAGATCACCGTTGATGAAGCGCCCGGCAGGGCTGGCGAGATAGGCGATCGCCTCTGCCACATCCCAGGCATTGCCGCGCATCTTCAAGGGGTTGGCCTTGTGGAAGCGGGCGAGCGCTTCTTCCGGATACATGCGGAAACCCTCGGTCTCGATCACGCCGGGGCCGATGCAGTTGACACGGATATTGTGGGGTGCCCACTCGGTGGCGACCGTCTTCGAAAGGTAGATCACCCCCGCGCGCGCGGCGCAGGTGTGCGCGGCCTGCGGCATGCCGCGCTCGACATTGGCGACGATGTTGATGACATGGCCGGGCTTGCCATCCGCGCGCCAGCGCTTGGCGGCTTCCTGCAT
>NZ_JAIXPP010000065.1 GCF_027486195.1 Novosphingobium sp. | reverse complement strand
GCTGGCGACATGCGCGAAGGGGTCTGAGTGTTCGGACCACTGCGCGCGCCAGAGCGAGGCGCCGCCGCTCATCGTGGTTTCTTCCTCGATGTGATCGGCGGGCAGTTCGCCGACGAAGCGGCTGGGGATCGAGCTGGTCCACTGGCCGTAGATGCGGCGGTTGGCGGCATGGAGGATCGTGCAGCGTTTGCGCGCGCGGGTGATCGCCACGTAGGCGAGGCGGCGTTCTTCCTCGAGGCTGGCGAGACCGCCTTCATCGAGCGCGCGCTGCGAGGGGAACACGCCTTCTTCCCAGCCCGGGAGGAACACATTGTCGAATTCCAGCCCCTTGGCGGCGTGGATGGTCATCACGGTGACCTTCTCGGTGTCCGCCGCCGCGTCGTTGTCCATCACGAGGCTGACGTGTTCGAGGAAATCGCCGAGCGTTTCGTATTCCTCCATCGCGCGGGCCAATTCGACGAGGTTTTCGAGGCGGCCCGAGGCTTCGGTGCTCTTTTCGGCCTGAAGCGCGGCGGTGTATCCGCTTTCGTCGAGCACGGTGCGCATCAGTTCGGCGGGGGTGAGCGTGGCGATGCCGTCGCGCCAGCCGACGAAGCTGCGCATCAGGCTGGCGAGCGTGGCGCGGGCGCGGGCGGGGAGTTCGTCCGTATCGCACAGCTCGATCGCGGCGGCGGCCAGCGGGATATTGCGTGCGCGGGCGTGGCGGTGGAGCTTTTCCAGCGTCTTGTCACCCAGCCCGCGCTTCGGGGCGTTGTAGATGCGCTCGAACGCCAGGTCGTCCTGCGGGGAGGCGATGACGCGCAAGTACGCGAGCGCGTCGCGGATCTCGGCGCGCTCGTAGAAGCGGAAGCCGCCGACGATCTTGTAGGAAAGGCCGATCTGGATGAAGCGGTCTTCGAATTCGCGCGTCTGGAACGAGGCGCGCACGAGGATGGCGATGCGGTCCAAGGGGGCGCCTTCGCGCTCCAGCCGCTCGATCTCCTCACCCACGCGGCGGGCTTCCTCCGGGCCGTCCCACACACCGATGACGCGGACCTTGTCGCCGCCGTTCACCTCGGTCCACAGCGTCTTGCCAAGGCGCTGGCTGTTTTCCGCGATGACCCCGCCGGCGGCGGCGAGGATATGCGGGGTGGAGCGGTAGTTCTGCTCCAGCCGGATCACCTTGGCGCCGGGAAAATCCTTTTCGAAGCGCAGGATATTGGCGACTTCTGCGCCGCGCCATGAGTAGATCGACTGGTCGTCATCGCCCACCACGCAGATGTTCTTGCGCGTTTGCGCAAGGAGGCGCAGCCAGAGGTACTGGACGGCGTTGGTGTCCTGATATTCGTCCACCATCACGTATTTGAAGCGGCCCTGCCACGATTCCAGCACTTCGCGGTGCTGCTTGAAGATGGTGAGCATGTGGAGCGTGAGATCGCCGAAATCGCAGGCGTTGAGCGCGCGCAGGCGGTCCTGATAGAGGGCGTAGAACTTCGAGCCCTTGCCGTTTGCGTAAGCCTCGTTGTCGAGCGCATCCAAGTCCTTGGGGCCGAGGCCGCGATTCTTCCAGCGGTCGATCAGGCCGGCAAGCTGGCGCGGGGGCCAGCGCTTGTCGTCGATCCCTTCGGCCTGAATGAGCTGCTTCAGCAGGCGCAGCTGGTCATCCGTGTCGATGATCGTGAAGCTGCTTTGCAGGCCGACCAGTTCGGCATGGCGGCGCAGCATCTTGGCGGCGACCGAGTGGAACGTGCCCAGCCACGGCATCCCTTCGACCGAGGGGCCGATCAGCTGGCCGACACGCTCACGCATTTCGCGCGCGGCCTTGTTGGTGAAAGTGACGCAGAGGATTTCCGAAGGCCAGGCGAGGCGCGAGCGCAGCAAGTGCGCAAGGCGCGCGGTGAGCGCGGCGGTCTTGCCGGTGCCTGCGCCCGCCAGCATGAGCACGGGGCCTTCGGTCGTCAGCACGGCCTCGCGCTGCGGGGGATTGAGGCCATCGAGCCATTGCTGGCCGGGAGGGGCGGAATCAGGTGCGGTTACAAGCGTCACACCGGAACAAGTAGGGAACTTCGCCGGTGCGTGCAAGTCTGCGGGGAGGAGGCTGGTTGCGCCAACCGAAGCGAGCGGGCATGGCACCCATGAAGCCGGGGTAGGGGATATATGAACACTGCAAATCCGTTCGTGGTCCACGCGCGTGTGCTTATGGCCAGCCTCGTCGGCACGGCGGTCGAGTTCTACGATTTCTACATCTTCGGCACCGCCGCCGCGCTGGTGATCGGGCCGCTGTTTTTCCCCGCCGAGAGCCAGGCCGCGCAAACGCTGCTGGCACTGATGACCTTCGGGATCGCGTTCTTTGCCCGTCCGGTGGGCGCGGTGGCGTTCGGCCATTTCGGGGACCGGATCGGGCGCAAGTCGACGCTGGTCGTCTCGCTGCTGCTGATGGGTGTCTCGACCTTTCTGGTGGCCTTCCTGCCCGGCTATGCGGTGGCGGGCTGGGTGGCGCCGGCGCTGCTGTGCCTGCTGCGCTTTGGCCAGGGGTTCGGCCTTGGCGGTGAATGGGGCGGGGCATCGCTGCTCGCGGTCGAAAATGCGCCGAAAGGCATGGAAGCCCGGTTCGGCATTGCCGCGCCGCTGGGGGCGCCGCTGGGGTTCCTGTTTGCCAATGGGCTGTTCCTTCTGCTGGGGCTCTTCCTGTCCGAATCGGACTTCCTCAGCTGGGGTTGGCGCGTGCCGTTTCTGGCGAGTTCGCTGCTGGTGATCCTGGGGCTGTGGATCCGGCTGCGTATCGGTGAGACGCCCGCGTTCAAGGCCTCGCTCGAAGCCGCGCCGCCGCCGCGCGTGCCGCTGGGCAAGCTGCTGGCCGACCATCCCGGCGCGGTGCTGGCGGGCACGATGGGCGTGATCGCGTGCTTTTCGCTGTTCTATCTTGCTACCACCTTCGCGCTTTCATTCGCGACGACCAAGCTGGGTTACCCGCGCGAGACGGTGCTGGCGATCCAGCTGGGCGCGGACGTGGTGTTTGCGATCGGCATCGTGGTTTCGGGCTGGTGGTCCGATGCCGCCTCACCGCGGCTGGTAATGGCGGTGGGGGCGGCGCTGACTGGGCTGGTGGGCCTTGGCTTCGGCAGCGGGCTTGCGGCGGGATCGCTGCCTGTGCTGTTCCTGACGCTCTCGGCCACGCTGTTCGTGATGGGCCTGTGCTACGGCCCGATCGGGGCGTGGCTGCCGTCGCTCTATCCGGTGGATGTGCGCTATACGGGCATTTCGCTGGCGTTCAATCTGGGCGGGATCGTCGGCGGAGCGCTGGCGCCGCTGGGCGCGGCATGGCTGGCGACCAATGGCGGCGTGGTTTGGACGGGCCTTGTGCTGACAGCGGCGGGGGTGGTGACGCTGGTGGGCGTGCTGATGGCGCCGCGTCAGGCTTAGAGAGAATACCCCTCCGACCCGCCTGCGGCGGGCCACCTCCCAATTTGTGCTGCGCAGAAATGGGGAGGACCGTATTGCCTGAGCGTAGCGAAGGCGGAGGGGTTATCCCGCTACCCGCATCAGCGTCAGCCTTGCCTTGCCGACCTTGCGCTCTGCATCGATTTCCAGCGCGCGCACACCGGCGGGTTCGTCCGCGTGGGTTTCGAGGCTGACCCAAGTGCCGGGGCCGATCCAGCCGAGCCGGATCAGGCGGTCTATGGCAACTGCGCCCGCGCCCGAGCCGTAGGGCGGATCGAGCATCACCACATCGAGCGGCGCAGGCACGGGGCCGAGCGCGAGGACCGAGGCGGCGCGCACGTCACACTGCGCCTGCGCATGAAGCGCGGCGATATTGGCGCGCAACGCGCGGATCGCGGCGGCGTCCTGCTCCACGAACACGGCCTTGGCCGCGCCGCGTGAAAGCGCTTCGAGGCCGAGCGCGCCCGAGCCTGCGAAGAGGTCCGCAACCGTGAGCTCCTCGAAGCTGCCGAGGCGGCTGGTGAGCATCGAGAACAGCGTTTCGCGCGTACGGTCCGCGGTCGGCCGCGTGGTGTCGCCCGCCGGGGCCGAGAGCTTGCGACCGCGCCAGGTGCCGGCAATGATCCGCAGCATCAGCGCTTGGCTCCGGGCCGCCCGCCGGGCTTTCTGGGCGAACTGCGCAGTGTCCTGCTCGGCGCGCGTTGATCGGGCCCGGGTGACGGCGCCTCGGCGGGAGCCTTGGCATAAGGCCGGTTGGGATAGGTTTTCGCGGGCTGCTTGGGTGCGGAAGGCTTGGCGACAAACTGACCAGCATCGGCGGAAGGCCGCACACGTTCGGCGCGCGCGCGCGAAGGCCGTTCGGGCTCGCGCAGCGGGCGCGCCGGCCTTGCGGGCTTGGCGGCTTCCTCAACCGGTTTCGGCGCGCGCGGCGCATAGGCCTTTCCGGCGTGGACGGCCTGCTGCACGCGGGTGGCGTGATCGCCGGCGAGGCCCTTGCGGAAGCGTTCGACCACGACCTGCGGCACTTCCTCAGCGCCGCCGCGCGGCAGTTCGCCGAGATCGAAGGGGCCATAGCGCAGGCGCAGCAGGCGCGAGACTTCGAGGCCGAGATGCTCGAGCACGCGGCGCACTTCGCGGTTCTTGCCTTCGGTGAGGGTCAGCTCGATCCACTTGTTGCGGCCGGCGCTGCGTTCGAGATTGGCGTTGATCGGGCCGTAGTGGATGCCCTCGATCTCGATCCCCTGCATCAGATCGTCGAGCTGGATCTGCGAGACATCGCCGAACGTGCGCGCGCGGTAGGTGCGCGGCACGGCATTGGCGGGCAGTTCCATCGCGCGCTTCAATTCGCCGTCGTTGGTGAGGAGGAGCAGCCCTTCGGTGTTGATATCGAGCCGGCCGACCGGCATCACGCGGCCCGCGCCTTCGGGCAGGGCATTGCGCAGCGCGGTGTAGATCGTCGGGCGGCCAGTGGGATCGCGCTCGGCGGTGATCAGGCCCGAGGGCTTGTGGAACATGAACAGGCGCGGCGGTTCCGGGGCGGCGACGGGATTGCCGTCTACCGTGACGCCGCGCAGGTTCTTGAGGATCGTGGCGGGGGTGGTGATCACCTCGCCGTCGAGCGCGATGCGCCCTTCGGCGATATAGCGTTCTATCTCGCGGCGGCTGGCGACGCCGGCGCGGGCTAGGAGCTTCGCGATCCGGTCGCCTTCGCGCGGGGTGCCATCTTCCGCCAGCGCGCGGGTCTGCGGCACGGCGGCGGCCTTGGGCAGGCGCGGCTTGGGGATCTTGTAGGGGGCGGGGGCTGCCGGGTTGCGGCGTGAGCCTGCAGCGTTAGGAGCCGCGGGCCTTCCCGGGCGGCCGCTCCTGTCTTTGGGGGGGAATGCCATGGCTAGCCCTTACGCCGGAGAGTGCGCGCCGTCACCCTGCTTCGTGAAGGGCGATCTCACGCTGACAGATTTCGTGGAAACGGCGGATGCCGCCTTCGAGCGTGCCGAGAGTGAGCTGGGGCACCGCGCCGGTGGCGAGGCCCTGCTGGCCGAGTTCGGCAGCGCGGAAGTCTTCCGAACCGAAGACCTGCCCGTCGAGCAGTTCCCAGCTTCTGCGCCAATGGTCCTCGGCCTTGGGGGTGGCCGGGGCTTCGGCAATCAGCATGAAGTCCTCGACGAGGGTGAGATCGTGCGCCTGCGGCATGATCGTCATCAGGTTCACGTAGTCCGGGCTGATCACGATGACGGTGGCGGGAAAGAGCTGGTAGGCAAACGTGGCGACACGGCGCAGCGCGGGCCAGTCCGCCAGATCCAGGCCTTCGAGTTCGGTCGCGCGGCCGACCAGCGAGCGCATGTGCGGGCCGACCTCGTCGCCCGCCGTCACCCCGTCCTTGAAATAGGGGCCGATGGTGCGGGCGTGGAGGCGCTGCACGTGGTAGCTTTCGAGGAACGCGTCCATGATCAGCTTCCAGTTGGAGGCGACCCGGTGCGTGCGGCGGGCGTAGAGATGGTGCGCGCCAAGGTCTGCGGCGGCGAAATCGGCGCTGATCTCGGTCGCCTGCGCGAAATCTGTCTGTTGGGGCGCGAACCAGATCAGGCCGCCGGCTTCGAGGCTGGGCAGTTCGATCAGGCCCAATGCGGGCTGGTCGAGGCCGGGGAACGTATCAGGGCGCGGGAGCGCGAGGAGCTTGCCATCGGTGCCGTAGGTCCAGGCGTGATAGGGGCAGACGAGCCGCTTGGCGCATTGCACCTCACCGCCTTCGACCAGCCGCGTGCCGCGGTGGCGGCAGACGTTCATGAAGACGTGCAGCTTGCCGGCGGTATCGCGGGTTAGGAGCAGCGGGCGGCCGGTGGCATCGTGGGGCACGGCCATGCCCGGCTCGGGCAGCAGGGCAGATGGCGCGAGGACTTGCGGGAAGCGATCAAACAGCGCCGCCTTCTCACGCGCCCAGTGTGCGGGGTCGGTATAGACGCTGGCGGGCACGTGGCTGATTGCCGTGCCCTTGCGGCCCGCGCCTGCCGCGACAAGACGGGCCAGTTCCAGCTGGCCATCCGTGGGCCGCTTCGCTCGTTCAGTGGTGGCCATTTCGCGGCTCTCCCCGGATTTCATCACTCTCCGCCGCTAGGCATAGCGCAATTTGCCGCTTAGCATGCAGGGTAAATTGAAAGCGGGGACAAGGGTTTCGCATGGCTTCGACCGGGGCATCGACAACAGCAGAAGCGGAGAAGCCGCCGCGCCCCAAGGGCTTTCGGCTGCTGATGATCGCGCTGGCGACGCGCAAATCCGCCACGATGCTGGGCTTCGGGTTTTCGTCCGGCCTGCCTTACGCGCTGCTGATCGGCACCCTCAATGCCTGGCTGGGCGAGGTGAAGATCGATCTTGCGACCATCGGCGTGCTTTCATGGATCGGGCTTTCCTATTCGTTCAAGTTCCTGTGGTCGCCCTTGGTAGACCGCATGGCGCTGCCGGGGCTGGAGGCGCTGGGGCGGCGCAAGAGCTGGATCCTGCTGTGCCAGATCACGATGGTGTTGGGCTTTTCGGGCCTCGCCGCGACCGATCCGGCGCATGCCATCGGCACCTTTGCGCTGTTCGCCTTCCTCGCCGCGCTGGCTTCGGCGACGCAGGACGTGGCGGTGGATGCCTGGCGGATCGATGTGGCGGACGCGGATACGCCGGTCGAGCTGCTCTCTTCGATCTACCAGTTCGGTTACCGGATTGCCTCGATTGTCGGCGGCGCGCTGGCGCTGGTGCTGGCGGGGCGGATGTCGTGGCCGCTGGTCTATTGCCTGATGGCGGGGCTGATCGGGGTGATCTGCATCGTTACCCTGCGCGCGCCCGATACGCCGCGGCCCGAGCAGGGCACCCTGCACGAGGCGCTGGCACAGCCGGGTGAACTGGAACCACGCGCGCGGTGGCTGGCGCTGCTGATCGTCGGCACGAGCTGGGCCTGGGCCATTGGCACGATCATCCGCTTCATGGTGACGATGCTGAGCCCGCTGGGGCCGGGCGAGAAGCACCCCTCGGTTGGCGATTTCACGCGCGAATATGCCCCATTGATCGTGCTGGCGACGGTGGCCGTGCCGCTGCTGGTAGCCGCGACCACCAATGTGCTGAAGCGGAATGGCCGCGCGGTGCTGACCGAACCTGACCGCAGCGTTTCCCCTGCGCGGACGGCTGCGAACCATCTCTATGTTGCCTTGATTTCGCCGCTGGCCGAACTGGTGGCGCGGCTCGGCTGGGGGGTGCTGGTGGTGATCGGCATGATCCTGACCTACACGCTGTGCTACAACGTGTGGTCGAGTTTTGCCTTCCCGTTCTACCTCGATTTCCTGCACTATTCGAAGGACGAGGTGGCCTTCGCCTCCAAGCTCTTTGGTATTTTCATGACGATCGCGGGGATCAGCCTGGGCGGCTATCTGTTCCTGCGGCTGGGGCGGATGCCGACGATCCTGATCGGCGCAATCCTGCCAATGCTGGGCAATTTCGTCTATGCCGATCTGGCCGAGGGCGCGGTGCATATCGATGCGGTGGGGCAGACGCTGGGGCTGCATTGGCTGTTCGCGCTGTTCGGCTTCGATCCGCGCATGGTGCGGTTGCTGCTGGCGATTTCGTTCGAGAACATCTCGACCGGCATCGCGGGGGCGGCCTTCGTGGCCTATCTCTCGGGCATCGTCTCGAAGCGCTACACGGCGGTGCAATATGCGCTGATGTCGTCGCTGACGTTCCTGATTGGCTCGCTCGGGCGCGGGATCGCGGGGGAGGCGTTCGATCTCTACGGCTATGCGACGGTGTTTCGCTGGACGGCGGCGGCGGGGCTGGTGGCGGTGCTGTTCGTGTGTCTGGAGTGGGTGCGGGTGAGCCGCGAGGTGGTGGTGGTTGTTCCCACCGAAGTCTGACGTTGCGCCTGATCCTTCGACAAGCTCAGGATGAGCGGGCCTTAGGCTTTTCGTAAACCAGACCTTGCTCGGGATGAGCGCGTCTTGGTCCTTCTCACAATCACAAACCCCGCTCAGGACGAGCGGATCTTGGTTTTTCCGCAATCACAAACCTCGCTCACCCTGAGCTTGTCGAAGGGTGCTCGCGCTGCGGTTCAGTCCGGCGCTTCGTCGTTGCGCTTCAGCACATCGCCCGCGAGGTAGAGCGAGCCGGCGATCAGGACATCCCCTTCTGGAGGCAGCGCGGCGAGGGCTTCGGCCACATTGGCGAAACTGTGCACGCGCAGCGAGGTGAAAGGCGCGAAATCCTCCGGCGTGTGCGCTTCGTGGCCGGGGGCGGGGACGATGGAGACCGAAGCCAAGCGGCCTTCGAGCGGTCGCAGGATGGCGCTGGGGTCCTTGCTCGTCAGCATGCCCATGACGAGATGGAGCGGCGGGCTATCGGCGAAATGGCGGGCGATGGCTTGCCCCGCGTCGGGGTTGTGGCCGCCGTCGAGCCAGACGGTGCGATCGCCCGCAAGCGCGGAGAGCGGACCCGGGCCGAGGCGCTGGAGGCGGGCGGGCCAGTGGGCGGCGCGGATGCCCTTTGCCATCGCTTCGGAGGTGACCGGAACGACGCTCTGGTGGCGCAGCATGGCTACGGCGAGCGCGGCGTTATCGGCCTGATGCGCGCCAACCAGCGAAGGGAGCGGGAGTTCGAGCGTACCATGCGCGTCGCGGTAGTGGATCGCCTCGCCCACCTCGGCCCACCAGTCGCGGCCGCGCAGGTGGACGGGCGCGCCGATGTGGCTCGCGGTGGCGAGAACGCTGGCGAGCGGGCTTGCGGCATAGCTTTGCACCACGAGCGGCGCGCCGGGCTTGGCGATGCTGGCTTTTTCGAAGGCGATGCGGGCAAGGGGCTCTGCGGGGGTGCCTTCCTCCGGCACCAGCAGAAAGGACTCGTGGTCGATGCCCAGGGTAGCGATGCCGCAGACGGCGGGGTTTTCGAGGACGTTAGTTGCGTCCAGCCTGCCGCCGAGGCCGGTTTCGATGACGCAAGCGTCTGCCGGTGTCTCGGCGAAGGCGAGGAAGGTGGCGATAGTGGTGACTTCGAAGAAGCTGGGGCCGAGGTCTGCGGCGGCATCGAGAACGCGTTCGAGGAAATCGGCGAGGCTTTCGTCGCTGATGAGTTTTCCGGCGATGCGGATGCGTTCGTTGTAGCGCACCAGATGCGGCTTGGTGGCGGTGTGGACGACGAGGCCTTGCGCTTCGAGGATCGCGCGCAGGTAGGCGCAGGTGGAGCCTTTGCCGTTGGTGCCCGCGACGTGGAACACCGGCGGCAGGCGGCGCTGCGGATTGCCGAGGCGCGCGCAGATCTCGCGTACGGTATCGAGGCCGAGGCGACCCTGGGGCAGGGACAGTGCGCCGAGACGGTCGAGCTGCGCCTGCACGCGCTGGTTTTCGGAAATGGCGAAGTCGCGCATGGAACGCTGGTCCGATTCGATGACAACCAAGGTTCCGTTCGTGTCGAGCGAAGTCGAGACACCAAGTGCTTCGTATGGTGTCTCGACTTCGCTCGACACGAACGGGATGGGGTTGAGACCCGTCCGTGAAGAAATCCCTGCCCTTTGCGCTTAAGCCGCCTGCGCCGCCATCAGGTAGCCGATGGTGCGGGCGAGGGTGGCCTTCAGCATGTGGCGGCTGACGACCATGTCGATCATGCCGTGCGCGTGGAGGTATTCGGCGCGCTGGAAGCCTTCGGGGAGCTTTTCGCGGATCGTGTCCTGGATCACGCGCTG
>NZ_JAIXPP010000082.1 GCF_027486195.1 Novosphingobium sp. | reverse complement strand
GGCGTGCGCGTCGTCGAAGGTGAGCGCACCCGCGTTCAGGCCTACGAAGGCGTGTGCATCGCGCGTTCGAACCGTGGCCTCGGCTCGAACTTCACCGTTCGCAAGATCTCCTTCGGCGAAGGCGTGGAGCGTGTGTTCCCGCTCTACTCGCCCAACATCGACAGCATCACCGTGGTCCGCCGCGGCGTCGTGCGTCGTGCGAAGCTCTATTACCTGCGTGGCCGCACCGGCAAGTCGGCGCGTATTGCCGAGCGCAAGACGATTAAAACCACCACGGAAAGCTGACCGGGGCGGGCTCCATAGCCCACCGCCTGGGGCACCGCAGCGTGCTTCAAGAGGCGCCCCGGCAACCAAGCCGGGGCGCCTCTTTTCGTTTTGCCATACCTTACCCAAGGACCATCGCTCCCATGCGACTGCTGACCACTCTGCTCGCTGCGAGCATGCTCGCCGTTGCTGCGCCCGTTCTTGCCGCCGAGACGAAGGATAGTGCCGTGACTGCACAGCAAACTGCGCCAGCCCTCACGCTCGAGCGCGTCTTCGCCAGCCCCAGCCTCGCCGGGCCGGTGCCGCGCGCGGTCAAGCTTTCGCCCGATGGCCGCTATGTCACCGTGCTGCGCGGCCGCGCGGATGACCGCGAGCGCTATGATCTGTGGGGATTCGACCGCAAAGCCGGTGAGTGGCGCATGCTGGTCGATTCGAAGAAGCTCTCCTCGGGACGCGAGCTTTCCGAAGCGGAAAAGATGCAGCGCGAGCGCCAGCGCATCGGCGACCTCAAGGGTATCGTCAGCTACGAATGGACGGCGGACAGCGCGGCCGTGCTCGTCCCCATCGATGGCGATCTGCTGCTCGCGGGCCTCGATGGCTCGGTGCGCAAGATCGCGGGCACGAAGGGCGGCGAGCTTGATCCCTCGCTCAGCCCCAAGGGCGGCCATATCGCCTTCGTGCGCGACCAGCGCCTCTTCGTGGGGCCGGTGGACGGCACCAGCGAGCCACAGTCCGTAACCGCCGCCGAAACCGCCGCCACCGTCCACTGGGGCGAGGCTGAATTCGTCGCGCAGGAGGAAATGAACCGGTTCAAGGGCTACTGGTGGTCGCCTGATGGGAGCCGCCTTGCGGTCGAGCGTTTCGATGAAGCGGGCGTCGGCACCGTGACCCGCGCCGCGATCGGCGCAGAGGGCACCAAGACCTTCGAGCAGCGCTATCCGGTAGCTGGCAGCGCCAATGCCGAAGTCTCGCTCTGGGTGATCGGCGCGGATGGCACGAGCCGCGTGCAGGTGGACCTTGGCCCGGACAAGGACATCTACCTCGCCCGCGTCGATTGGGCGCCCGATGGCAAGGCGCTCTACGTTCAGCGCGAAAACCGCGCGCAGTCGAAGCTCGACATGCTCAAGGTCGATCCGGCCACTGGCAAGGCCGAGGTGCTGTTCACCGAAACCGCCGCCAAGGATAGCTGGATCAACCTCTCCGACGCTTACCGCTTCCTCGCCGATGGCAGCCTGATCTGGCTCTCGGAGCGCGACGGCTTCGCGCATCTCTATCATTTCAAGGCTGGCGCCTGGACGCAGCTCACCAAGGGCGCCTGGGTCGTCACCGATCTCCTCGGCGTGGACCAGAAGACCGGGCGCGTCACCTTCGTCGGCACAAAGGACGATGTCCTCGCGCCGCAGGTCTATGCCTTCGATCTCAAAAACCCGGCGAAGCTCGACCGACTGACCGAGCTCGCCTTCCACAACAGCGCCGCGATGGACCGCAAGGGCCAGACGCTCGTCGTCACCCGCAGCGCCGACAATCAGCCGCCCCAGTCCTACCTCGCGGATGCAGCGGGCAAGCGCCTTGCGTGGATCGAGGAAAACCGCATCGAGGGGCTTCACCCCTACGCGCCCTACCTCGCCAGCCACCGTGCAGCCGAGTTCGGCACGATCCCGGCGGAAGACGGCACCCCGCTCCACTGGATGATGATCACCCCGCCGCTGGAGCCGGGCAAACGCTACCCGGTGTTCTCCTACCACTACGGCGGCCCGCATGCGCAAGTCGTCGGCAAGGGCTGGCAGGGCGCGCTGGCGCAGGCGATTGTCGACAAGGGCTATATCTACTTCGCCATCGACGGGCGCGGGTCCGATAATCGCGGCGTGGCCTTCGAAAGCGCGATCAATCGCGCGATGGGCACGGTCGAAGTGGCGGACCAGCTTGTAGGCGCGCGCTACTTGAAGTCGCTCGCCTTCGTCGATCCGGCGCGGGTCAGCACGTTCGGCTGGTCCTACGGCGGCTACATGACGCTCAAGATGCTGGAAGAGCACCCTGGCGAATGGGCTGCCGGCATCGCGGTTGCCCCCGTAACGCGCTGGGAGCTTTACGATACGCACTATACCGAGCGCTATCTTGGCGATCCGAACAAGGAGCCCAAGGTCTACGAAGCCTCGGGCGCACTCGCCGATGCCGCGAAGCTCCGCGATCCGCTGATGCTGATCCACGGTATGGCGGACGACAACGTCGTGTTCGAAAACTCGACCGCGTTGATCGCCAAGCTGCAAGGCGAGGCTGTGCCGTTCGAAATGATGCTCTACCCCGGCTACACCCACCGCATCGGCGGGCCCAAGGTCAGCAAGCATCTCTACGAAACCGTATTCCGCTTCCTCGACCGGCACGGCGTGGGCACGGAGAAGTAACAACCGCCAGTATGTCCTCATCCTTCCCCGTTCGTGTCGAGCGAAGTCGAGACACTTAGCGCCGCGCTTGGTGTCTCGACTTCGCTCGACACGAACGGACTTTAGGGTCAGGGCTTTTGGCAAGCAGGACTTGATCGCCCCCAACCGGGCGTATTTGGAGTAAGCACAATGGGTTACCGGGTAGTGGTCGCAGGCGCGACCGGCAATGTCGGGCGCGAGATGCTCAATATCCTCGCCGAGCGCGAGTTCCCGATTGACGAGATCGCGGCAGTTGCCTCGTCGCGCTCGCAGGGCTCCGAGATCGAGTTCGGTGAGACCGGGCGCATGATCAAGGTCCAGAACATCGATAACTTCGATTTCACGGGCTGGGATATCGCGCTGTTCGCCATCGGCTCGAGCGCGACCAAGGTCCACGCCCCGCGCGCGGCGGCAGCGGGCTGCGTGGTGATCGACAACTCCTCGCTCTACCGCATGGACCCGGACGTGCCGCTGATCGTGCCCGAGGTGAACCCCGACGCGATCGACGGCTACAAGGTGCGCAACATCATCGCCAACCCCAACTGCTCGACCGCGCAGATGGTCGTGGCGCTCAAGCCCCTGCACGACAAGGCCACGATCCTGCGCGTCGTCGTCGCGACCTACCAGTCGGTTTCGGGCGCGGGGAAGGACGGCATGGACGAGCTGTTCGAGCAGAGCCGCGCGATCTTCGTCGGCGATTCAGTCGAACCGCGCAAGTTCACCAAGCAGATCGCCTTCAACGTGATCCCCCACATCGACAGCTTCCTGGATGACGGTTCGACCAAGGAAGAGTGGAAGATGGTCGCCGAGACCAAGAAGATCCTCGATCCCAAGATCAAGGTGACCGCCACCTGCGTGCGCGTCCCCGTTTTCGTCGGCCACTCCGAAGCGATCAACCTCGAGTTCAAGGACGAGATTTCGGCGAAGGAAGCGCAGGATATCCTGCGCGAATCGCCCGGCGTCATGCTGATCGACAAGCGCGAGGACGGCGGATACGTCACCCCGATCGAATGCGTCGGCGATTACGCCACCTTCGTCAGCCGTGTGCGCGAAGACCCGACGGTCGACAGCGGCCTTTCGCTGTGGTGCGTCTCGGACAATCTGCGCAAGGGCGCCGCGCTCAACGCAGTGCAGATCGCCGAGCTCCTTGGCCGCCGCCACCTGAAGAAGGGCTGAGGTTCAGCCGTTTGAGCCCCTCCCCCGCAGGGGAGGGGCCGCAGTTTACATTCCCGTATGCGTGACGGTCGTCGTGGTCGTCACCTTGCCACGCGCGGTGTGGTGATGCACCACGCGGCGGTGATGGACGACGCGGCGGTGGCGCGTGACATGACGAGTCGCCCGTGCGGCCGGGGCGGGGTGGGCGATAACCCGTTCCGTCTGCTGTTCGGTTGAAACGGTCGTCTGCATCTGCATGGGCTGCTTTTGGGCCTCTGCCTGCGCCGCCATGGCCGCATTGCGCGAGAAGGCGGCATCGCTGGCCGAAACCGCCGCTGCGTTCTCGGCGCGATTTGCGCGGTCGTTGGCCATGTCGGTCTGCATATGTGCGGCATCGACGGTCATTTGCGCGCGTGCCGTCTCAGCAGCCTGCGCTTGGGCCTGCATCTTCATCGCCTCGCTGTGCTCGTTTGCGGTTTTCTGCATCTGGCCCAGTGCGGCATCGGCCAGCGCCGAGGCGTGGATCGCATCGGCGATGGCCTCGGGCTTGTGTCCGGCCGCAAGGTTCTCCTTCGCGCGGGCCAGTGCCGCGTTGGCCTCTGCGGTCCGGCCCGGCTGTGCGGTCGATGTGCCCAAGCTTTCGGCGGTATCGATCTTGGTCTGCGCTTCGGCAATGGCGGCGCGTGCCCTGTCGGCCTTGCCCTCGGCATAAGCGGGGGCGGCGAACGAGAGGCACAGCGCAGTGGCGGCCATCAAGGCGGTGGCTAAGGTGGGGCGATTCATGATCGGGAACTCCGTGCAGCGCCGCGGGAGCGCGGTTGCCGCATACTCCGCAGAATGGGCCGCAGCCTGCGATGTTCCGTTGCACCATCGCGTTCGAAAGAAACGTCAACCCGGCTGATAGAGTTTCTTGCATTGCCGCGCGGCCCTCGCGGCTCTACTCCGATGCCTTCCGCACGGGACCCGACCACGGGACCGGAAGGGGCACAGATGTTTGCGCATTTCGATCTGCTGCACGGCATTGCCGGGCTGCTCGTGGGTTTTCTGGTCGGCCTGACGGGCGTGGGCGGCGGGTCGCTGATGACGCCGATCCTCGTCCTGCTGTTCGGCGTCGCCCCGGGCACTGCGGTGGGCACCGATCTCCTGTTCGCCTCGGTCACCAAGATCGTCGGCTCGGCGGTCCATGGGAAGCGCGAGACGGTGGACTGGCACATCATGCGCCGGCTCGCCATGGGCAGCGTCCCCGCGGCGACCGTCACGCTGATCCTGATGTCCGATTTCGGCAAGCTGAGCAAAGGCTCCAGCCACGTCGTGCTGCTCTGCCTCGGCGCGATGCTGATCGTCACCTCTATCGCCACGCTGTTCCAGAAGCAGCTCGCCGTCATGGCCAAGCAGCACGAGCGGCTGGACGACCGGCAGGCGCGTATCCCCACGGTGCTGCTCGGCGCGTTGCTCGGCGTCGCCGTCACGATCACTTCGGTCGGCGCGGGCGCGATCGGCGTCACTGTTCTGCTGATGCTCTACCCGGCGCTGCGGGTTGCGAAGATCGTCGGCACCGATATCGCCCATGCGGTTCCGCTCACGCTTGTCGCTGGCTTCGGCCACTGGATGATTGGCGATGTTGATTTCGGCCTGCTGACGAGCCTGCTTGTCGGTTCGCTGCCCGGTGCGGTAGTGGGGAGCATGCTTTCCACCCGTTCGCCCGATCATGTGCTGCGCCCCGCGCTCGCCGCCGTCCTCATGGTATCCGGCATCCGGCTGCTGAGCCAGTGAGCGAGACCTACCCCGGCTTCGACGGCGCGAACCTCGCATTGCACCGCCTCGGCGCAGGCCGCCCGGTGATCCTGCTCCACGGGCTGTTCTCCAATGCCCATGTAAACTGGGTCAAGTTCGGCACCGCCGCGCAGCTGGTTGCTGCCGGTTTCGAGTGCCTGATGCCCGATCTGCGCGCCCACGGTGCGAGCGCCGCTTCCCATGATCCCGCCGCTTACCCGCCCGATGTGCTGGTGCACGATCTGGAAGCGCTCGTTACCCATCTCGGCCTTGCGGACTACGACCTCGTTGGCTTCTCGCTCGGATCGCGCACTTCAGCCCGCGCTGTCATCGCGGGCGCGCGGCCTCGGCGGCTTGTGCTCGGCGGTATGGGGCTCGATGGCCTTGCCGGCTGGACGGGGCGTCAGGCGTTCTTCCGCGATGTGCTCGACCGCTTCGGCACGATCCGTCCCGGCGACCGCGGCTATGCGGCGCAGCAGTTCCTCAAGACCATGGGCACCGATCCCGTCGCCGCAGGTCTCCTCCTCGGCACGATGGACGATACCGATCCGGCCACGCTCGCCGCGATCACCATGCCCACGCTCGTCCTTTGCGGCGATCAGGACAACGATAACGGCAGCGCCGACCGCTTGGCCGAAGTCCTGCCCAATGCTCGCCACGCAGTCATTCCCGGTACGCACATGAGCTCCGTCACCGAACCCGCGATGGGCGCAGAACTGGTTTCATTTCTGACCGCTTGACGCGGCGACCCGCGCGGCTAACGGTGCGCGCAAGGGTGGCCGCAAAGGCCGTCCATTTGCACCTTGCGGAGAGCCAGTTCCATGAAAACATTCGTTTCCCTCGGCGCGCTCGCGGCTGCCAGCGTTGCCGCGCCCGCGCTCGCCCAGCAGGCTGCGCCCGCTGCTGATGCCGCTTCTGCGCAGGCTTGGATCAAGGCTGCCGATCAGGCTTATGCCGATCAGACCGTCCGTTCGGGCCGCGTCCAGTGGGTCTATGAGACCAACATTACCGACGATACCGAAGCACTCGTTGCGGCTTCGAACGCCGAATACAACACGCTGATGGTGAAGACCGCTGCTGAGGCGGCGCGCATGGCCAAGGTTCCCGGCCTCACCGCGGAAGACCAGCGCAAGCTCGTGATGATGCGCACGCAGATCACCAGCCCCGTGCCGACCACGCCGGGCGCAGCGGAAGAATTCGGCACCCGTCAGGCGCGTATTCAGGGCCTCTACGGCAAGGGCCACGGCACCTTGAAGGGCGAGCCGATCAACGGCAGCGATATCGAAGCCGCGATGGGCACCAGCCGCAATCCGGACGAGCTCAAGGAAATGTGGCTCTCGTGGCACGACAACGTCGGCAAGCCGATGAAGGCCGACTATGCCCGAATGGTCGAGCTTTCCAACGAAGGTGCGCGCGAACTGGGCTTTGCCGATACCGGCGCGCTGTGGCGTTCGAACTACGATATGGACCCGGCCACCTTCGCCGCGCTCACCGAGAAGATCTGGAACGAGGTCCGCCCGCTCTACGTCCAGCTTCACTGCTACACCCGCGCCAAGCTGGGCGAGAAATATGGCGACGGCGTGCAGAAGAAGTCCGGGGCGATCCGCGCCGATCTCCTCGGCAATATGTGGGGCCAGTCCTGGGGCAATATCTACGATGTGGTTGCCCCCAAGGGCGCGGGCGATATCGGCTATGACATCGGTGATCTGCTCACCGCAAAGGGCTATGATCCGGTCAAGATGGTCAAGGCTGGCGAGGGCTTCTATTCCTCGCTCGGCTTCGCGCCCTTGCCCGAAACCTTCTGGGCCCGCTCGCAGATCGTGAAGCCGCGCGACCGTGAGGTCGTCTGCCATGCCTCGGCCTGGGATATCGACAACAAGGACGACCTGCGCATCAAGATGTGCACCAAGGTCAACGCCGACGATTTCGTGACGATCCACCACGAACTCGGCCACAACTACTACCAGCGCGCCTACAACCAGCAGCCCTCGCGATACTACATGGAAGGCGCAAACGATGGCTTCCACGAAGCCATCGGCGATACCATGGCGCTCTCGATCACGCCCGAATATCTCGTCCAGATCGGCCTGCTGAGCCGCGACAAGGTGCCCTCGCCAGACAAGGACACCGGCCTCCTCCTGCGCCAGGCGCTCGACAAGGTGGCGGCGATGCCGTGGACCCTCCTGGTCGATCGCTGGCGCTGGGGCGTGTTCGATGGCTCGATCAAGCCCGAAGGCTATGAGGCGGCATGGAACCAGATGCGCCTCAAGTATCAGGGCCTCGTCCCGCCGGCAGAGCGCCCCGCCGATGCGTTCGATCCCGGCGCCAAGTTCCACATTCCCGCAGTCGTGCCGTACACGCGCTACTTCCTCGCCCGCGTGCTGCAGTTCCAGTTCTACGAAGCCGCCTGCAAGGAAGCCGGCTGGCAAGGCCCGCTCCACCGCTGCAGCTTCTATGGCAACAAGGCGGTCGGCGCGAAGCTGAATGCCATGCTTTCGATGGGCGCGAGCAAGCCCTGGCCCGATGCGCTGGAAGCCTTCACCGGCACCCGCGAGATCAGCGGCAAGGCCATGATCCGCTACTTCGCCCCGCTGCAGACCTGGCTGGAAAAGCAGAACAAGGGCCAGAACTGCGGCTGGTAACCCTCAAGCTCCTCCCCATTTTTGTGAAGCACAAATGGGGAGGTGGCCTGCCGAAGGCAGGTCGGAGGGGTAACCCCGTCTAAATCCCGTTATACCAGGCCCAGCCAGAGCTGATGTTGCCGAGGTCGGCGAACTTGTCCGAGACGACGATCCGCCGGACATACTTCAGGCTCTTGTAGCCGATCTGCCGCTCTACCCTGAGGCGCACTGGCGCGCCGTGGCCGATCGGCAGATCGCGCCCGTTCATCCCGTAGGCGAGGATCGTCTGGGGATGCAGGGCATCGATCATGTCGATGTTATCGGCCATCTTGTCGAAGGTGTAGAACTCGACATAGCGCGCCGAGGGCTTCGCGCCGACAGTCTCAAGAACGGTGTGCAGCGGTACGCCGGTCCATTCCGCAATCGCAGACCAGCCTTCCTCGCAGCTATGCCGGGTGATCTGGGTGCGGCGCTGCATGCGCTGCAGATCGGCAAGTGAAAAGCTGGCGGGCCGGTCGACCAGCCCTTCGACCACCAGCCGCCAATCGGCAAAGCCGCCCTTGCGCAGGATCGCATAGTCCTGCCCGCCTTGCGGATCGTGCAGGCCGAGTTCGGCGCGCGCTGGATCATAGGTCCCCGTTGCTGGCATCGAGGTGACTTCGGACCGGTCATACTCGCGCACCAGCGCCATGGGCGAAAGCAGCGTGCGCTGCATGGCATAAGTCAGATTGTCGCCCATGCGCAGGATATTGCCATATGTCGGCGGCTGGCTTTCGCCGCAGCCCGTCAGCATCAGCGCGCTGGTCGAGCCGAGCCCGCCGATCAGGCCGCGCCGCGAAATCATCAATCCCTTGCCGCTCATGTCATTTCCCCAAGGTCATGGCGCGCAGCTGCCGCAGCGGTCCGGTGAGGACGATCATCACGAGATGAACCAGCAGGAACAGCGCGAGGAAGGAAAACGTGAAGAAATGGATCGTCCGCGCCGATTGCCCGCCGCCGAACACATCGAGCAGGACAGGATAGCTTGCGGTGATTGCGGGCGACATCGTGATGCCCGTCAGAAACATCAGCGGCAGGGCGACGAACGCGACCATGGCATAGGTCAGCTTCTGCAGAACCCCATACGGCGGCCCGGGTCGCACCGTCGGCATCGGCAGGCGCAAGTGGGCCTTGATGTCCTGCCCGATGTTCCCGGCCGTCAACTCATCGGCGCCCGGCAGCAGTGCGCGGCGGGCATGGCCGGTCAGCGCGCCAAGCCCGAGATAGACCGCCAGCCCCAGCAGGAACGCCCATGCGGCGAGGAAATGCATGCTGCGCGCCCAGCCGTTCCCGTTCCATGGCTCGGCCAGGCGGTCCGCCGTCACAGGGCCATCGGGGTTGCCGAAGAAAGCCGTGGTCGGCGACCATTGCATCGCGTGGAAATTGGGGCCGACCGGAACTTCAAAGATCGGCTTCATCAGGTCGTTGCCGACAGTGCCCCAATAGAAGCGCGGATGAACCATCAGGATCGCGATGCCGGAATAGATCAACACCAGCACCGCCAGTGCGATCAGCCAGTGCGTGAGGCGAACCCATGGCTGGTGGCGGCGTGTTGGCACCATGTCAGAAGCTTCCTGCACTGCGGCCATGTCATGCCCTCCCCCACAGCAAGGGTACCATTGCCGGGGTGCATGTCAAAGGGCACGCGACTTCGCGCAAGACTTGCCCGCGCCGCCGCCGCCGCCTCAGCGGAACGGCGGCTCGTTGAACGCGCGCAGCTTGCGGCTGTGGAGGCGGGCACCTTCGGCCCTGAGCAGCGCGCAGGCGGTCGTGCCGATGGCGAGGTGGCTGGAAATCGCCTCCTCGTAGAAGCGGTTGGCCTGCCCCGGCAGCTTGAGTTCGCCGTGCAGCGGCTTGTCCGAAACGCAGAGCAGCGTGCCGTAGGGCACGCGGAAGCGGTAGCCCTGCGCGGCGATGGTGGCCGATTCCATGTCGATGCCGACCGCGCGGCTGAGGCTCAGGCGGCGGGCCGAGTGCGAGTAGCGTAGCTCCCAGTTGCGGTCGTCGGTGGTGACAACAGTGCCGGTGCGCATCCGCCGCTTGAGGTCCGAGCCGCCCGCGCCGCTGACGATCTCTGCCGCCCGCGCCAGCGCTACCTGCACTTCGGCGATCGCCGGGATCGGGATCTCGGGCGGCAGCACCGGATCGAGCACGTGATCGTCGCGCAAGTAGGCATGCGCCAACACATAGTCGCCGATCTTCTGCGTGGGGCGCAAGCCGCCGCAGTGGCCGATCATAAGCCATGCTTCCGGTCGCAGCACGGCGAGGTGGTCGCAGATCGTCTTGGCGTTGGACGGGCCGACGCCGATATTGACGAGCGTGATCCCGCTGCGGTCCGGCGCAACGAGGTGGTAGGCCGGCATCTGATGCCGCCGCCACGCCGTGTCCGACATGCGGGCGCGGGCGTTCTCGGTCGGCTCGGTCAGGTGAAGCCCGCCTGCGCCCGATAGCGCGACATATTCGCCGGTGCCGAGCTGCTTGCCCGCCCAGTCCACAAATTCATCGACATAGCGGTGATAGTTCGTGAACAGGATGTAGCGCTGGAAGTCCTCGGCCGGGGTGCCGGTGTAGTGGACGAGGCGGGCCAGGCTGAAATCGGTGCGGAGGCCATCAAACAGGGCGAGCGGCAAAGGCCCGTCGCCGACGTTGTACTCGCCGTCCGCGATCTCGTCGCCAATGTGGGCCAGATCGGCATTCGGGAAGTGCCGCGCCAGTTCCTGCGGCCCGATGCTGCCCATCTGCGCGCCGAGGCTGCCATCGAGCATATAGGCGAACGGGATTTCCTGCCGCGAGACGGCGGCCTCCACCGTCACGTCGAAGCCCTGCAGGATGATCGCCAGCTGCTCGGCCAGATAGTCCGCAAACAGCGCGGGCCGCGTTACCGTGCAGCTGTAGACACCCTTCTGGCTGAGCCGCCCGAACGAGTGCCCCGTCGGCTCGATGCTCGGCTCCCCGCCGAAGTGGATGCGCAGCTCCGGATAGCAGTAGCTGCCATCATGTCGCCGCTCGTCCGGCGGGAGCCTGCCCGTCGCGGCAAAGGCCATGACATCCTCGCGCAGCCGGGCGACAGAGGCGGTGTAGATGCGCGTAAGCTCGTCGAGCACGGAGGCGATATGATCCATGCCTGCAGGTGTACCTGCCTGTCGTGACCTTTGGAAGTCGGGGCTTCAGCGCATTCGTTTGAGTACTTTGGTCGAGACGATGTGCGGCTTGAGGTCTTCGGGATAGAACCACACCTCGCGCAGGTCACCGCGCGCGTAGCTGCCCACCTGATCGCCGAAATGGGGCGAGGCGGGATCGGCGCTGGTGCCGCCGATACTCACCGCGCGGGCGCGGACTTTCGGGCCGAACTCGACTACCGCGACGAAGCTGTTGCCGCTGGTGCCGTACATTCGCTTCGTGCCGGGATAGCGGGCCGCACCGAACGAGGCGAGGCTGCCCCAGTTGCCGCTGGCAAACGGGATCGGCGTGCTGGGCTTCGCATCGTCGAATGTCTGCGTGATCGCCCCGTCGTTGCGCTGGTAGCGGTTGATCGCGCCCCACGGCACCTGCCACGACCCGAAATCGGTGACGAGGCGGTTCACTGCATCATCGAGCGCGGCGAGGCGCTGGGCGTCGGTGATACGATTGTTCATCCGTTCCCACAGGCTTTCTTCATCGCCGTCGCTCTGCGCCGCGACGCGCGACCACAGGGCCTCGGCATAGCCGACCGCAAGGGTGGTCGCGGTGGAGTTCAGCGCCCACTTGTGGTCCCAGCCCTTGAGCAGCGCGACCGGCCCGTCACGCTTCGCATCGGGCGCGGCGGCATGCGCAGCGATAAGCGTGGGCAGCAGGCGATCAAATGCGGGGAGGGCCGGGTCGTAGGCCGCGGCCATCAGCTTTTCGAGCGTGAAGTCGCGCCGATCGCCCAGCACCGCGATGGCGTGGGCTTCACGCGCATTGGCGCCGACCTCGTCCATGTAGCGCGGGAAGGCATCCTTTTTCGGGCTATCCGCCCCAGCCGCAGTCCACGGCGCATTGTTCACGTTGAAGACCCAACCGTTGGCGGGATTGAGCACGTTGGGCAGGCTGGAGACCGGGTGAAGGCCCTGCCAGCGCGCCGCGGGGTTGCTGCCATCGACGGGCTTGCGCCAATCGAGGCTGTTGTCGCGGATCGGCATGAACTGCGGGTGCAGATAGGCGATCTCGCCCTTGGTATCGGCGAACAAGGTGTTGTTGCTGGAATTGGCCTGCAGCCCTGCAACCTTGAGGAAGCTGCCCAGATCGCGGGTCTTGGTGCGCAGGAAGCTTTGCTCGAGCGCCGGGATCGGCCGGTTCATCAGGCCATAGGCGATCCACTTGCCGCCCTCCTCACGCACCACAGGACCATGCTCGCTCGCATAAGTGGTGAAGCTGCGCTGGCGCATTGTTCCGTCGCTCTGGCGCACCGAAAGCGTGACGGTCTGGCTGGTGAAGGGCTTCACCGCATCGCCCACCTTGTAGGCGGGCGGCTGGCCGGACTGCTGCGCCACGGTCTCGGCAAACTCGTCGATCCGGTCTGCCCCGGTGGTGGTGTGCATCCACCCAGCGTTCTGGTTGAACCCCTGATAGATGAAAAACTGCCCCCAGGTCGCTGCGCCATAGGCATTGAGGCCCTCGCCGCTGGTCACTTGCTGCTCGGCGCGGAAATAGAAGCTGGTGTGCGGGTTGATCAGCAGCAGGGCATGGCCATCGGCGGTGTGCGAGGGTGCGATGGCGATGCCATTGGAGCCGGCCGGTTCCTTGAGGCGGCGGCCAAGCTCTTCATCGGTCATGGCGACCTGGCGGCGGCCGTAGAACGCCTCAAGCTGCGAGAGCGGTACTCGTTCGATATCGCCGCCGATGCTGCCTTCGGTGAAGCTCAGCGCCATCCACGGCTCGAAATGCGTAAGGACTTTGGGCTTAACCTCCTGGTGATCGGCGAGGTAGGCGTTGAGCCCTGCGGCCCAGGCATCCATCAGCTTGCGCAGCCACACCGGGCTCTTCGCATAGTCCGCCTTCAGCCCTGCGGGATCGATCCAGAGGCGCTGGCGCAGGTCCTGCCACACCGCACTTTCGCCTTCCGCCTCCGCAAGGCGGCCCAGGCTGACGAGGTAGTTGCGCTCGATTCGGGGGAAGTCATCCTCCGCCTGCGCATAGATCATGCCGTAGATGGCATCGGCATCGGTCTTGCCCGAAATGTGAGCGATACCCCACTCGTCCCGTTCGATCTTCGCTTCACCGATTATTTCGGAACTTTTCCCGATGGAGTTAACGGGGGTCAACCCGATGAGAAGTGCCGCAACTGCGACAGCATGCGTGCTTTTCATTACCTGCTCCCGGTCAATCGTTGTCAGCATATGCCCGCAAGCTTTTGGGATACAATGCTGTTTTCAAGTTTGCTCAAAAATCCGGCCACTCAAATTCTAACGATAAAGGTTAATCCCTTAGGGACTTACCGCAGTCATTGTACTTAAAACGTCCTTCGGCATGCTCTGAGCATAAGGCGCAAAGCCAAGGAGATGCGCGATGGGGATCATGGGCACTACCGGCACGGGTCTCGACCGTGCCATCGACCTGATTGCGGGCGATTACGCCCTCAACATGGGGACATCCGGTGCCGCGATCCGTGAAGGGGCCGCGGCGGCCGATGCGATGAACGGGATGATCGTCAGCGCGATTCGCACACTTGGCCTTGCCAACGACGGCGAGATCACCGTTTCGGACATCTATTCGCTCAACTCCTATCTGCGCTCCAACGGCTATGGCAAGTTCACCAGTCTCTACGGCACCGAGAAGAATGGCGTCGAGAGTGGTTTCCAGCAAGTCTCGGGCGAAGGCGCGGTAACGCGCCTGTTCGGCGAGGCTGGTGTCGACCGGGTGCTCGACGGGATCTACGAGATCGCCTTCGAGATCAAGGACGGCCACCTGACTTCCCCGCGCAACTACTGGGGGCCGGGCGTCGACGACGTGGCGCACTGGCTCAACACGCTGCTGGCGCCTGAACTGGCGGCGGGTACGCTGAAGAACAGCAAGGCTGATCCGCAGGCGCATGGCACCACCGGCACGGGCCTTGATCTCATCACCGAGCGGCTGCTCGATGACATCGGCCTCAACCACCGCATCTCGCAAAAGCAGATCAACGATGCCGCCAAGGCCGCCGATGGCATGGCCAAGATCATGCTGCAGGCGATCAAGGAAACCGGCGTCGCCGACGACAACAAGCTCGATCCGATGGATATGGTCGATCTCAACCGCTGGATCATCGTCAACAAGCTGAGCGAATGGACCACGCTCCACGGCGATGACGAGGGCGCGTTCGAGAGCGGCCTGCACTACGCGCAAGGCGACGGCGGGCGCGACTACATCTATGGCGACCTATCGGTCGATACCGTGGCCGACGGCATCTACCACATCGGGTTCAAGATCTCCGGCGACCGCTTCGAGAACGAGGACGGCAACGCCAATCAGCGGATCAGCGATACGTCCGACTGGATCAGCCTGCTGCTGGCCAAGGACCTTGCCACTGGCGCGCTGCATTCGAACCACGCTCCCGTCGATGCCGCGTCGCTCAAGCCCAACCTTGTGTTCAGCAGGGCCGGGCTGGTGACCGATGATGGCACCAAGGGCGCGGTCGATCTGGGCAAGGCCGATGCAACCGGCGTGGCGGAAGGCACGATCGCGCTCGATTTCGTGGCCAACCATGCCGATGACGGCCGCACCCACGTGGTGTTCTCGAAAGATGGCGCCTCGAATGCGGACGGCGATCTTACGGCCTTCGTGCGCGGCGGTGAGCTTTACGTGGTGCTGCAGGACGGTGCCCGCGACTGGTGGCTCAAGGCCGAGGGCGTGACGATCGAGAGCGGCCGCCAGTACTCGCTGGCGATCACCTTCGGCCAGGATGGCCTTGGGCTCTTCCTCGATGGCAAGCGCGTTGCCGCCGATGTCGATGCAACCAGCGGGCTCGGTCCCAACACGCGCAATCTTGTGCTGGGGGCGGGCACCTGGGGCCGCGACGCGAGCCATCCCAGCCAGCTCGACAGCCACCTCGATGGCAAGGTCGGGAACCTTGCCGTCTACGACCGCATCCTCGATCCGTTCGAGCTGCGCGCCATCAACTCGTCTGGCGCGTTACCGCAGGAATGGAACGGCACGGCGGCGTTCGAAGGTGATCAGCCTGCGGTGCGCACGGGCACCGGTCTCAAGGGCGAGGTGTTCGACCGGGGAACGAACTTCGATTCGATCGACGATCTCATCGCGCAGACCGCGACGAAGACCGCCAATTTCCACCTGAATGCGAAGACGGTGGACTTCGGCGGGTTCAAGGAAGTCGCCACGCTCGGCCAGTTCCTCGACGGGAAGGCGAGCCTGACCGATGGCGGCACCGATGCCGTGATGAACACGATCGGGCTGAGGCTGCAGGGCTATATCTGGCTCGAGAAGGGCCAGCATCTCGTCAACGTGCGCTCCGACGATGGCTTCCTGCTCAAGCTTGGCGGCGACGAGCTTTCGAGCTTTGTCGGCAATCGCGGCTTCACCGGCACCAGCGAGACGATCACCATCGACAAGTCCGGGCTCTACGCGGTCGATCTCTACTACTTCGACAACACCGGTGCGGAAGGCCTGCGGCTGGAACTCGACGGCGATCCCGTGAGCGCCGACCGGCTCTATGCCTCGATCGACGACTACAAGGCGGCGCTTGCGGCAAGTGGCGCCATGCCGGCGAACGGGCTGCCTTATGCCTATGAAGGGCCGGTGGGCACCACCGGCACCGGGCTCGACAAGCTGATCCAGATCATCGGCGAAGACGTCGGCCTCAGGAACAACATTTCCGCCGCCCAGATCCGCGGAGGGGCCGCTGCGGCCGACAAGCTCAATCACATCATCGTCGATGCGATCACCGCGACGGGTGCGCTCGACGACGGGCATCTGACGGTTGCCGAAACCTATGACCTTTCGGCCTGGATCCGGGCCAACCGGCCAGCCGAATTCACCGCCGCGCACGGCAATGACGAGAACATGATCGAAACCGGCTTCCACCTGATCCAGGGCGATCACGGGGCAAGTTACCTGCTGGGCGACAGCGCGATCGATACCGTGATGGACGGCATCTATCACATCGGTTTCAACACCAGTTCCGACCGCTTCCTCAACGAGGACGGCAACGCCAATGCGCGGGTCGAAACGGTGACCTACTGGCTCAACGAACTGCTTGGCACCACGCCGCTGCCGGCGCCGGGGCCGGGCACATCACCGCTCGTTGGCAGCGCGTCCTCGCCGAACGTCACGGTCACCGAAGGGCTCAACAGCAAGCTGGCTCCCAGCGCCAAGTCGATCACGCTCAAGGGCATCGCCGTGAACGCGGCAGGCAACAGCGATGACAACACGCTGACCGGCAACGATCAGGCCAACATGCTGGAAGGCGGGGCTGGCAACGACACGCTGAACGGCGGCGGCGGGGCCGATGTGCTCATCGGCGGTCTCGGCAAGGACCTGATGATCGGCGGGACCGGTGACGATACTTACTGGGTGGACAGCACCGAGGATGTCGTGCGCGAAACGACGGCTGCCGGCGGGAACGATACGATCAAGATCACCTCCACCGCTGTCACGAGCTATGTGCTGCCGATCTACGTCGAGAACCTCACCGACGAGAGCGGCGGTGCCATGACGATCACCGGCAACACCTTCGACAACAGCATCTCGGGGGGTGCCGGAGCGGATACGATCTATGGCATGGAAGGCAATGACGCGCTGAGCGGCGACAACGGCGACGACTTCCTCTTCGGCGGCTCTGGCGCAGACGTGCTCGATGGCGGCACCGGCAGCAACACGATGACCGGCGGGACGGGCAACGACGTCTATGTCTCGGCCAGCAATGCCGACAAGATCATCGAGAATGCCGGCGAGGGCACCGATACCGTCCGCTCCTCCGCCGCAAACACGACACTTGGCGCCAATGTCGAAAACCTCGAGCTCATCGGCAATGCCGCGAACGGGTATGGCAACGAACTCGCCAACACGATGAACGGCAACGGCAACGCCAACTACCTCGACGGCAAGGCGGGCGCCGATACGATGCTGGGCAGGGGCGGCAACGATACTTACGTGGTCGACAATGCTGGCGACAAGGTCATCGAAGCGGTCAACCAGGGCATCGATACGGTCAATGCCTCGATCAGCTTCACGCTCGGCGCCAATGTCGAGAACCTGCAGCTGAAAGGTGCGGGCGCCATTTCAGGCACCGGCAACGATGGCTTCAACTGGCTGGGCGGCAACGATGCGAACAATGTGCTCGACGGGCGAGCGGGCGACGATGCGCTGCTGGGCAAGGGCGGCAGCGACACGCTGCTGGGCGGGCTGGGTGCCGACAAGCTGACCGGCGGCACCGGTGCGGACACGTTCGTCTTTGCCAGCACGGCGGAATCGACTGTCGATGCCAAGGGGCGCGACACGATCTTCGACTTCAGCCATGCCGAGGGCGATCAAATCGACTTGTCGAAGATCGATGCCAACGGCGCCGATGCAGGCGAGGGCGCGTTCAAGCTCGTCACCGCGTTCGACGGCTATCACGGCGCGCTGACGGTGGCGGCACAGGGCAGCCAGTGGCTGGTGCAGGGCGATGTGAACGGCGACAAGGTGGCCGACTTCGCAATCCTCGTGACGAGCGCGAGCGCGCTTGTGGCGGCAGATTTCGTGATGTGAGGGGAGGGGCGGCGCGCTCCCGCGTCCGCCGCACTACCGCGCAACAAAAAAGGGGCGCTTCCTGGCCGGAAGCGCCCCTTTTTTGTTGCCGTGTGGCCTTGCCTCAGGCGTCCGCGTCTGCGGCGCGATCCTCGAGGAGGTCAGCCGGGATCTCGCCCGGTTCGGCGTTCGGGTCGTAAGCTTCGGTGAAGCCGCCGACTTCGGTATCGAACATCGCGTCGATGACGTCGACGCCCTGCGACTGCAGCGCGGCTTCGTCGGGCGAACGGGCGACGTTGACCTTGACCGTCACGCTCACCTCGGGGTGGAGCGAAACCTTCACGGTCGAGATGCCGATGGCCTTGATCGGGCGTTCCAGCACGACCATCGACTTCGTCACCTTGGCGCCCTGTTCGACCAGCGCGTCGACGATGTCGCGCACCGAAACCGAACCATAGAGCTGGCCGGAGTTGGACGAAGCGCGGATCAGCACCACTTCCTTGCCCTCGACGTTGCCGGCTTCGGCCTTGGCGTCTTCACGGCGAGCCGCGTTGTCCGCTTCGATGCGGGCGCGGTTGGATTCGAAGACCTTGCGGTTGGCTTCGTTGGCGCGAAGCGCCTTCTTGTTGGGCAGCAGGAAGTTGCGCGCGTAGCCATCCTTGACGGTTACGACGTCGCCGAT
Organism: Novosphingobium sp.; assembly: GCF_027486195.1. Lineage (GTDB taxonomy): Bacteria > Pseudomonadota > Alphaproteobacteria > Sphingomonadales > Sphingomonadaceae > Novosphingobium. Next base: position 105 of record NZ_JAIXPP010000082.1, on the reverse strand, counting down.
GGAGCCCAGCTTCTCGATGCGCTCGAGCAGGATGATCTGCATGGTCAGCGCTCCTTACTTGACGATGTAGGGAAGCAGGCCGATGTGCCGGGCGCGCTTGATCGC
>NZ_JAIXPP010000052.1 GCF_027486195.1 Novosphingobium sp. | reverse complement strand
GGTGGTGCCGCTGCGCCATCCGGTCGGGCGGCCCGATCTGGCGCAAGTGCCACGGCCGCTGATGTGGCTGGCGGTCTACGGGCTGCTGGTCTTCATGGAAGGCATGCTGCTGGCGAAGACGATGGGGTGGATCGGGGGGTAGCCGCATCGCTCCACTTCCCGTCACCCCGGGCTTGACCCGGGGTCCCGCTTTTGAGCGCGGGCGCGGTGGGTGCCGCAAGAAGCGGGACCCCGGATCAAGTCCGGGGTGACGAGGGTAGAGGCGCTGGGGAGCCGATCCTGTTGGATTTGGCGGCGCGGCAATGCGGCATCCGGGCAAAAGGGAGATCGCGCGGCCGGTGCGGCGCCTGCAAAACCCCTCGGGAGGGGACTGCGGGGCGGCACGCCAAAAGCTGCATCGCTTGCGAATGGCCGGATGGGGCAGGACCTGACCCGGCTCGACCTGATGCCGTCAGTGCCCGGACCCGGGGGCGGCTCGCAGACCAGCCGGGCTCCTGCAGGCGCATGGGCGCCTCTGGGCACTGAACGGGGCGGGCGTGGTGAATGCCTGGCCAAGGTGTTCGGGCACATGTCCCGCCTTGAACCCCGCAGCCCACACCGGCCGCGCTGGCCCTTGGCGTGACGCCTCGGGCCAGAAGAGCGAGGGCGAGGCTGGCCTTGCCGGCTCCCGATCTGGGTGGAGTTTATAACCTATTTGGTTTGTTTTGTCAAGATGGTCAGGCTGCAGCCTTGGCAGGGCGTGTCAAGTCGCCCTTGCCAGCGAGGAGGCCAGCCACCGAGATATCCTCGTCGATCTCGTCCCAGTGGAGGCCGGCGCGGCTCAGCGAAACGGCGGCGCGCTGCTCGGGCGTGGCGTGGAGCAAGCGCGGGAACCATGCGAGCGGAACGCCCAGCGTGCGGCCATCATCAAGATCGACCCAGAACGAATCTGCATCGAACCGGACAGCGAGGGGTTCAGGCGAAAAAGTCATGCCACGCACTTTCGATCTCATCGCGCCGCACTTCTATAACACGGTGAAGTTCGGAAAGCACTCGGGGCGAGAAGCCGCGAGTGTAGGCGAGTGAGACCTCGGGACGGAGCCAGAACTTGGCCGTATCGCGCCCCTTGGTCACGTGAACATGCGGCGCTTCACGCGGATCGCCCTCATTGGCGAAGAAGTGAAACCGGTAGCCATTCCAGGCAAAAACCTTGGGCATGCCGCCAGCTCCCGGGAGCGCGAGGGCGATGGCCCTCGCATTCTCCCTTGTTCCTGCCTACTCCGCCGCGATCCCCGCAGCCTTGAACATGTCCGCTTCGGCTTCCTCAACCAGCTCGTTCGCCGGTTCCGCGGACTTTGCCTTGCGGCGCGAGTCGAAGCTCGACCACACGGTGTTCCAGTCGCCGCGGGTGGCGGCCTTGGAGTATTCGGTGGCGCGGGTCTCGAAGAAGTTGGCGTGTTCGACGCCGTTGAGCAGCGGGGTGAGCCAAGGGAGGGGGTGTTCCTCGATCATGTAGATCGGCTGGAAGCCCAGCTGGCCGAGGCGCCAATCGGCGATGTAGCGGATGTACTTCTTGATTTCCTTGGGGCTCATGCCCGGGACCGGGCCCTGCTCGAAGGCGAGGTCGATGAAGGCGTCCTCGAGGCGGACGGTCTTCTGGCAGCAATCGATGATGTCTTCCTTCACCGCCTTGGTTAGGCAGCCGCGCTCCTGCACGAAGGCGTGGAACAGCTTGGTGATGCCTTCGCAGTGGAGCGATTCGTCGCGCACCGACCACGAGACGATCTGGCCCATGCCCTTCATCTTGTTGAAGCGCGGGAAGTTCATCAGCATGGCGAAGCTGGCGAAGAGCTGGAGGCCTTCGGTGAAGCCGCCGAACATCGCGAGGGTGCGGGCGATGTCTTCATCGGAATCGACGCCGAACTGCTGCAGGTAATCGTGCTTGGCGCGCATTTCCTCGTATTCGAGGAACATCGCGTATTCGCTTTCGGGCATGCCGATGGTGTCGAGCAGGTGCGAATAGGCGGCGATGTGCACCGTCTCCATGTTGGAGAAGGCGGCGAGCATCATCTTGACCTCGGTCGGCTTGAACACGCGGCCGTACTTGTCGTGGTAGCAATCCTGCACCTCGACATCGGCCTGGGTGAAGAAGCGGAAGATCTGGGTGAGCAGGTTGCGCTCGTGGTCCGAGATCTTCTGCGCCCAATCGCGGCAATCTTCGCCCAAGGGCACTTCTTCCGGCATCCAGTGGATCTGCTGCTGGCGCTTCCAGAAGTCGTAGGCCCAGGGATATTCGAAGGGCTTGTAGGAGCTGCGGGCTTCAAGAAGGGACATGGGACGGATCCTGTACGGCAAGAGATTGAAATATGGCGATCATGCGGCTGAACGATAAGCGGTGCGAAAGGGCAAACGCGCGGAAGGCATGCCTTGCCGCGTGGAACGACCGAGGGGGCGGCGCGTTGTGTGTTTGAGGCCGCCAGCCCTTCTGGCTGCGCGACCCGACCTCAACACTGGAGACCAGTCATGACCAATCCCATTGCCGCACAGATCCGCGAACACATGGAAGTCATCGGCGCCGACGGCGTGCATGTCGGCACGGTCGATCATGTCGACGGCGACCGCATCAAGCTGACCAAGAAAGACAGCAGCGCCGGGATCGAAGGGGAGGCCCATCAGGGCCACCACCACTATCTCTCGCTCGGGCTGGTTGCCGAAGTGGAGGGCGACAAGGTGCGCCTCTCCGCCAATGGCGATGTGGCTTACGGGATGGAAGAAGAAGGCTGAGGAAAGCGCGAATCCGGCCGCAATCCCGTTAAAGGTTGCGGCCGGGCGGCGCGCTATTTCCAGAACCAGCGCGGGGCGAGCTTCCGCTCGGCCCGATTGCGCCACATCTGGATGTAGAGCCAAAGGCCTGAGAAGCTGAAGAAGATCATCGCGAAGCCCGAGAGCAGGCTGATCGCCACGCCGACCGGACCGAAGCTTTCGCCCGAATGCAGATGATGCAGCAGGCCGATCACCGCGCGCGGATCGCCCGGCTTGGGTTTGGGCCGGCACAGGTAGTCTGGCGGGCAGGTGAAGGCCGGTTTGGCGCTGGCCTCTGCCTTCGGCTTCTCCCCGCCGGCCATCAAGGGCACGATCTGGCTGAGCGTGCCGGTCACGGCGATCCACAGAAGGAAGACGCCGAAAAACACCGATATCCAGCGGTGAAACTTGCGCATGACAGGGCCCCTTATGCAATTGCGAATTATTCGCAACTGTAGCCTGCCCTTCGCGTGAAGGGCAAGCGGATACCGTGTCGCGAGTTGTCGCAAAATTCTCGCAAAACAACGCGCCGCCAACTGCGGTCGGGCCCCCGACACGAGAACACAAAAGGCGGAGGCCCTTCCACATTTTACGGCACCAGCTGCTGGTTGACTGCCGGACGCAGCGTCGCGCAAAGTTCACGCTCGATCTGATCACGCTGCCACGCCGTGCCGACCTGAGCAACACAGATGTGCGTGGCACCACGTGCCTTGGCAGCTGCAAAAGCATGGTGATGCTTCAAGCCAACTCCAACCCGTTGGTTCAGGTTGGCAGCCTGCCCGAGATACAATGCCTGCCAACCATTGGGCACTTGCCGACACATCACGTAAATACCTGGAACTTCGAGAAAAGGTGTTCCGAGTGGATAGATCTCAGACGCAAACTTCAGCCCGTTTGCACGAGGCCATTCGATACTCACAACCTGCGACATATTTTCAACTCCTGAAATGCCGCAAGACTTGACGCCGAGTATGACCCTGCGCATTGTCAGGGGTGAGAACGCGGCCGTCCCTTGCGGCGGTTTGTTCAGGCCCAGAGAGGTGTTCGAGACCTCTCTGGGCCATTCTTTTGTCAAGCAACCGGATGGTTGATTGACAAAACTCAAGGCCTCACTGGCAGGCGAGGCATTCCTCGTAGTCGGTCGGGCTCGCCAGCTCGATCACCGGGGCGACGGCGGTGTTGTCCGCCTCCACGCCGCCGGCAAAGCCTGCGCGCTGCACCGACTTCGAGCGGAGGTAGTAGAGCGACTTGATGCCCTTCTCCCACGCCTGGAAGTGCAGCATCATGAGGTCCCACTTGTCGACGTCTGCCGGGATGTAGAGGTTCAGCGACTGCGCCTGATCGATATAGGGCGTGCGATCTGCCGCGAATTCGAGCAGCCAGCGCTGGTCGATCTCGAAGCTGGTCTTGTAGACCGCCTTTTCCTCCGGTGAGAGGAAATCGAGGTGCTGGACCGAACCGCCGCGCTCGAGGATCGAGTTCCACACGTTGGTCGAATCCTTCGACTTCGACTGGAGCAGCTTCTCGAGATAGGGGTTCTTGACCACGAAGCTGCCCGAGAGCGTCTTGTGGGTGTAGATGTTCGCCGGAATCGGCTCGATGCAGGCGGAGGTGCCGCCGCAGATGATCGAGATCGACGCGGTGGGGGCAATCGCCATCTTGCACGAGAAGCGCTGCATAACGCCCATGTCCGCCGCATCGGGGCACGCGCCGCGCTCCTGCGCGAGGAGCAGCGATGCCTCATCCGCGCGCGACGCGATGTGCTTGAACATCTTGAGGTTCCACGCCTTGGCCATGGCGCTTTCGAAACCGATGCCCTTGAGCTGCAGGAACGAGTGGAAGCCCATCACGCCCATGCCGACCGAGCGTTCGCGCATCGCCGAATACTTGGCGCGGGCCATCTCGTCCGGCGCGCGGTCGATGTAGTCCTGCAGCACGTTGTCGAGGAAGCGCAGGACGTCCTCGATGAAGCGGTCGTCCTTGTTCCACTCGTCCCAGGTTTCGAGGTTGAGCGAGGAGAGGCAGCAGACGGCGGTGCGATCGTTGCCGAGATGGTCGCGCCCGGTGGGCAGGGTGATTTCCGAGCACAGGTTCGAGGTCGAAACCTTGAGGCCGAGATCGCGGTGATGCTTGGGCATCATGCGGTTCACCGTGTCGTTGAACACGATGTAGGGCTCACCCGTGGCGAGGCGGGTTTCGACGAGCTTCTGGAACAGCGAGCG
>NZ_JAIXPP010000062.1 GCF_027486195.1 Novosphingobium sp. | reverse complement strand
GACGAGTTCGCCGGCACGGTCGTGGAAAAGATGGCGACCCGCAAGGGCGAGATGACCGACATGCGCCCCTCGGGCGGCGGCAAGACGCGCATCACCTTCTCGGCGCCCTCGCGCGGCCTGATCGGCTATCACGGCGAGTTCCTTTCGGACACGCGCGGCACCGGCATCATGAACCGCCTGTTCGAGAAGTATGGCCCGTACAAGGGCCGGATCGAAGGCCGCAAGAACGGCGTGCTGATCTCCAACGGCGCGGGCGAGGCGGTGGCCTATGCACTCGGGCCGTTGGAAGAGCGCGGCATCCTGTTCGTGGGCGTGGGCACGCCGCTCTATGAGGGCATGATCATCGGCGAGAACGCCAAGCCCGACGATCTCGAAGTCAATCCGATGAAGTCGAAGCAGCTGACGAACTTCCGTTCGACCGGCAAGGACGATGCGATCCGCCTGACCCCGCCGAAGATCATGACGCTGGAACAGGCCATCGCCTATATCGACGACGACGAAATGGTCGAAGTGACGCCGAAGTCGATCCGGCTGCGCAAGGCGCTGCTCGATCCGCACGAGCGCAAGAAGGCCGGACGGAAGAAGGAAGCGGCGTAAGCGCTGCGAGCTTCGGATGAGACACGAGGGGCGGCCTTTGCGGGCCGCCCTTTTTGGTTTTTCCCGCACCGCTGGGGCAGGATGACATAACATGGATTCGTCGGCCCGTGCTTGACACGGGCCTTGGCTTTCTGTTCGGGCGCCGCGCCCGCCCGATAGCCAAACCCCGTGTCAAGCACGGGGTGACGGGACAATGATCCATGCACATTCGTCAGATTCTGGCTGTGGTGTTGTGCGGCAGGAGCGGAAAGGACCGTCATGCCTGTCCGCCTTCGCCCATGGACCTGACCGCCCGGCAATGACATAGCCTGCGCCGAAACAACCGGAGCAGGACTTATGCCGATTTCGCTTTACGATGCCGTTGTGCCTTCCAACCTGCAAATCCTGCGCGCGGTCGATGCACTGCTCGACAAGGCCGAGGCTTTTTGCGCCGAGCATGGGCGCGGCGAAAGCGATCTGATCGATGCGCGGCTGGCGCCCGACATGCTGCCGCTGGGCTATCAGGTGAAGAGCTGCGCAGCGCATTCGGTAGGGGCCGTCGCGGGGGTCAGGGCTGGCCATTTTGCGCCCGATCTGACGCCATGGCCAACCGACTTCGCGGGCCTCCACGCGGCCATCCAGGGCGCCATCGCCGAGCTTGCCGCGCTGGATCCGGCGGAGTTCGAAGCGCTGGGCGAGAGCGACACGCTATTTGCGTTTGGCGAGATGAAGCTGCCCTTCACTGGCGCGAACTTCCTGCTCTCGTTCTCGCAGCCCAACTTCTATTTCCACGCCACGACCGCCTATGCGATCCTGCGCGCGCAGGGCGTGAAGGTTGGCAAGGGCGATTTCATGGGCATGCCGCGCATCAAGCGATGAACGCGGGCTCGGGCTCGGGATCAAATGGAAGGGCGGCCTGTGCGGGCCGCCCTTTCTGTTCGGGGAGGCGGTAGTGGGTAGAAATAAACGCCGCGCCCTGACATGCTTGTCACATGCCTGAGGAAACCATCACACTGTGGCGTCCGGTCGGACCGGCTGAACTCGAGCTCATCCGGCAAGCTGGTATGAAGGCCTTTCCACCGCGCTTGCCCGAGCAGCCAATTTTTTACCCGGTGACGACGGAAGAATACGCAATCAAGATAGCGCGGGACTGGAATGTTCGCGCCAGCAGGGCGGGTTTTGTCACGCGGTTTGAGGTACGGCGTGACTACCTCTCGCAGTACGCGGTGCAGGACGCCGGAGGACGGGCGCATCGGGAATACTGGATTCCGGCCGAAGAGCTGGAGGCGTTCAATCGCGCTATCGTTGGCGAGATTGCAGTGGTGCAAGAGTATCGCTGAATGGTGACCCGCGTGATGGTGCCGAACATGCGGTTTCCGCCGAAAGACGAACAGATCGCGCTCAATCGGGCTCTGCGGCGCGAGACACGCGACAGCTATGAACGCTGGGTCCTGCTCATCAAGGAACTGCGCCTTCAGCACGACGCCAGCATTTTGGAGGCCGAGCGGATTGCGCTGGCGAATACGCATCGGCGCAAGTGAGCGGAGCGGCAGCTTCCGGTTCCACATCAGCTGACGTGGCGAATTGCGTTTTCTTTCAGAGCATTGTGCGAGCCGCCAGCTGAACCCCAGGGTGACGGAGTGGCACGAGGCTCATTCTGCGCATGCCCGGCGATCCTGCCAGTACACAATCTAAAAAATTCTCGCCCCACACAGAATAAATCCCTGCGTCGAACCGTTGCCTGTCATGGTATGTCTTATGCGGAAGCGCTGCGTTTGCCGGGCGGCGCCAGGATCGGGAGCAGGGCTATGTCAGGTCGCGTGGGCCTTTGTGCGGTTACCCTTGGAACCCTTCTCATCCTTTTGCCGGTGGGGCCGGCCATCGCGGCGGGCGGTGGCGGCGGGGGCGGCGGCATGTCGGCGCCGAGCCAGTCTGCGCCGCAATATGATCCGGCAGCGGAATACCAGAAGGGCATTGCGGCCTATCAGGCGCAGAACTTCAAAGATGCGGTGACGGCTTTCCGGCATGTGACCGATGTGGTGGCGACGCATGCGCCCGCGCAGTATCTGCTTGGTTCGAGCTATCTGCAGATGGGTGAATTCAAGAAGGCGAAGCGGCCGCTGGAACAGGCGGTGCGCCATGATGCCACGATGATCGATGCGCACCGCGATCTTGGCGTCGTGCTGGCGAAGCTGGGCGATACCGCCAAGGCGGGCGAGCAGCGCGACATGCTCACCGCGCGCAAGACGCAGTGCGCCGCGACGTGCCCGGAGGCGGCCAGCCTCGATGCGGCAATTGCGGCTGTGGATGCCGCGATGGCAGGATCTCCGCAGGCCTTTGCGCCGCAGCGCGCCATCGCGCCGCTCGCTTCGATCGACGCTGTCTATGTTTCGGCGGTGAGCAAGATCAACGAGCACCGCTATGGCGAGGCCATTGCCGAGTTGGAAAGTTCGCTGTGGGCGGCCGGCCCCCATCCCGACATCCTGACCTACCTCGGCTTCGCGAACCGCAAGCTCCACCGCTATGAAACGGCGCGCGAGTGGTACGAGATGGCGCTGGCGGTGGCGCCGAACCATCGCGGCGCGCTGGAATACTACGGCGAGCTCAAGCTGGAACTGGGGGATGTGGCCGGAGCGCGGCAACACCTCGCGCGGCTGGATGGCCTGTGCGGTTTCGGGTGCCAGCAGGCCGACGAACTGCGCCGCTGGCTGCGGGAGTCAGGCAAATACGCCTCCTGACGGCCAGCGCCGCGCTGGCGCTGATCGTGGCAACGAGCGCGTGGGGCGCAGGCGCGCCTGCGCTGAGCGCACTGATCTGGATTGCGCCCGGGCATGAGGCGGCGGCGCTGACCCGACAGCCGGCGATGTGTTCGCGGGCGGCAGCGGGCGATGCGCAGGTCATGATCGGCGAGGCGCTGTTTAACGCCCCGATGCTGCTGGGTGGGCAGGCCGCGCGCGCGGACATGAGCTGCGCGAGCTGCCACAGCAACGGGCGGCGCAATCCGCACTTTCAGCTGGACGGTGTTTCGGCAGGGCCCGGGACGGCGGATGTCAGCTCCAGCTTCTTCAGCCCGGCGCGGGCCAACGGACGGTTCGATCCCAAACCGATCCCCGATCTGGCCTATCCGGTGAAAGTCTCGCGCGATCCTGCTTCCGGCGCGCTCGAGCGGTTCCTGCGAGGACTTATCGTCGAGGAGTTTTCCGGGCGCGAGCCTTCGCCTGCGGCGCTTTCTGCGCTCGCGGCCTATGTCCGCGCGATCGGCGATTGCGGTGCGGAGCAGGAAAAGCCGCGCCGTCTTGCCGATCAAATTGCACTCGTGCGTCTCTCGGTCATGGCAGCGGAGCGCCTTGCTGCTGCGGGCGATCCGGAAACGGCGGCGATTGCCGTGGCCGGGGCACGCCACCAGCTGGGACTGATCAACGAGCGCTATGCCGGACAGGGCCTTGCACGGGAGCGGGACCGGCTGCTGGCCGCATCGCGCGCCTTGCAACCGGCCGCAGGGTCGCGCGCGCCGGCGCAGGCCGAGCTGCGGCGGTGGCTCACCGGGTTCGAGCGCAATCTGATGCCGATGCTGGCACGGTCCGAAGTGCGCTCGCTCTATGACGACGCGCGCGCCGGACTGTGGGTCAGCCGGAACCGCCCGGAATAAGGCAGCCCCAGGCCTCGTTCGCGCAGAGCGCTGCCAGCGCGTTATGAATATCGCGAATCGTCATGACGGCTTCGCTCGGTTTCTTTCAGGTGGCAACGGTCCGCCATGGCCCTGCGAAAATCCGGTGTTTTTTGCTTGCCGGGTATGCTGGACCTGAGGAATGTCTTTACCCATCTGTTTCCAAGAGTTTTTTAGCGTCCGAGCGAAGCAGACCGGGTGGCGGTTGACAAAGACGTTCAGCAAATAGGCCTTTAATCTGAACAAATCCTGCAAGCGCTATCCCACCTCCGTTCAGGCAGCGAGGCCTAGACAGATCTTCGACGGCGACGAATCGCGGCGGGATGTTCCAGTCAGCCTTTCCTTCGCCTCAGGAGACGGACCATGTTGAGGTTTGCAAAGAAGGGGACGCTTGCCATCGCCCTTGCCGCCACGGCGCTCGCCAGTGCCACGCCGGCCATGGCCGATCCTTATGGCGGCTATCGCCACCACCGCGGCGGCGACGGCACCGGGGCGGCGATTGCGGGCGGGATCATCGGGCTGGCGCTGGGCGCGATCATCGTTTCGGCGGCAAACAGCAATCGCAACCGCGATCACTACGACCGCCGCTACGACAACCGCTATCGCGGCCAGGTTCAGTACCAGAACCAGTATCGGGGCCAGCCGAGCTGGCAGGGCGCCTACAACGGCGATCCCTATGACCAGCGCTATCAGGGCGGGCAGCCGGGCTATAGCCGCGATGGCTATCCGCAGGGCAACGACGGGTACTACGATCGGCGCGGCTATCGCGATCCGGACACCGATCAGGACGAATACCGGGGCAACTGATCCCGTCTTCGGGGCGGCGCGCCGCATCGGGCGCGCCGCTTCAGAAACGGTTCAGGGCGGGAGTGCTCCCTTCCACGCATGAGCGCAGGCCCGGGACCGGCCCCGCGCAGGAGAAGAGCCATGAAGCTTTGGAAACCAGGACTTGTCGCTGCCGCGCTTGCCGCCGGCAGCATGGTGATGGCAGTGCCGGCAGAGGCACACGGCCGGCGCGGCGATGATACCGCCGTGGCGATCGGCGCGGGCGTTCTCGGCCTTGCCGTGGGCGCGGCGATCGCCTCGAACAACAATTCGGACGTCTATGTCCGCTACGACAATCGGCCGCGGTATTATGGCGGGTATTACCCCGCCTATCCGGTCTATCGTGCCTATCCGGCCTACCGCGCCTATCCGGGCTGGCGGGGCTATGATCCGCGCTACGAACAGTGGCGGCGCTGGCGCGAACACGAACGCTGGGAGCATCGCGGAGGCTGGCGCGGCTGGTAAACTCGGGTCTGGTCGCACCCCTACGCTTTCACGACAACCCTGCTCGCACCGGTCACTTGCGCGGCGCATGCGCCCGCAGGTGACCGGTGCGCCTTTCTTATGTGGGCAAAAGACACTATGGGCGCGCGGATGGACCGCACCGCCGAGACCGCCATTGTAGAACCAGCGCAGGACGCATCACCCGTGGACGCCCCGCTGAAGGGGCTGCGCGTGGCGCTGCTGAGCGGCAATTACAACTATGTGCGCGACGGGGCGAACCAGGCGCTGAACCGGCTGGTGGGCTATCTCCAGCGGCAGGGGGCGCAAGTCCACGTCTACGCGCCCAAGGTGCGCAAGCCCGCGTTTGCTTCGATGGGCAAGCTGGTGGGGCTGCCTTCGTTCCCGGTGCCGGGGCGCGCGGAATACCGCATCCCGTTTTCGCTGGGCCGCAAGGCGCGCGCCGATCTCAAGGCGTTTCAACCCAATGTCGTCCACGTCTCATCGCCAGACCCTGCCGCACACCGCGCCGTTAGCTGGGCGCGAGGGCGCGGATTGCCGGTGCTGGCGAGCGTGCACACCCGCTTCGATACCTACCCGCGCTATTACAACATGGCCTGGCTGGAGCCGATCCTGACTGCGCTGCTACGCCGGTTCTATCGCCGCTGCGATGCGCTGGTCGCGCCTTCGGAATCGATGGCGCAAGTGCTGCGCGAGGAGCGGATGAACTATGACATCTCGCTGTGGTCACGCGGGGTGGATCGGACGATCTTCAATCCCGGACGGCGCGATCCGGAATGGCGGCGCAGCCTGGGCATTGCCGACGACGAAGTGGTGATCGGCTTCCTCGGCCGGCTGGTGATGGAAAAGGGGCTCGACGTGTTTTCGGACACGATCGACGAGCTCGCCCGCCGCAGCGCGAAGGATGGCACGCGCCACCGGGTGATGGTGGTGGGCGAAGGCCCGGCGCGTGCATGGTTCGAGGCGCGGCTGCCGGGCGCTGTCTTCACCGGGTTTCAGGGCGGCAAGGATCTGGGCCGCGCGGTGGCGGCGATGGACGTGCTGTTCAACCCATCGGTGACCGAGACGTTCGGCAACGTGACGCTGGAGGCGATGGCCTGCGGCGTGCCGGTGGTGGCCGCGGCGGCGACCGGGAGCCAGAGCCTCGTTTCCGATCGCGTTTCGGGCCGCCTCATCGCGCCGGGCGCGCTGCATCAGTTTGCCGAGGCCTTGCGCGCCTATGTCGAGGATGGCGCGCTGCGCGCAGCGCATGGCGCGGCAGGCGAGAGGCGCAGCCACGATTTCAGCTGGGATGCGATCAACCAGGCCGTGGCGGACACGTACCTCAGGCTGATCCGGCAGAAGGACGCGCTGAAACAGCGCTGAGCCTTCGGCTAGGCCACCCGGTCAGAACACGAAATCGGCCGCAGTGAGGTTTGCCTTGAGCACACCTTCGAGCACGACGCCGATGCCGGGTGCGAGCGAGATGATGGTGTCGCTGCCCTGCTGCCTGGAAGCGGCCATGACTTCGGCGAAGGTATCGTAGCGGCTGTCCCACACAATGAGCAGCCGGTCCTCGGTGCCGCCTGCGGTGAAATCGCGAATGCGGTCCCAGCCGCTGTCCGGCCCGAGCACGAAGGCATCATCGCCGGTGCCGCCAAGGATCACATCGTTGCCGCCGCGCCCGTCGATATAGTCGCCGCCCTCGCCGCCCGTGATCGTGTTGACCCCGGCATTGCCATAGAGCGCATCGCTCGCGCGGCCGCCGCGCAGGTTCTCGAAGCCGGTGAAGCTGTCGCCTTGCCCATCGTCACCAAAGCCCTGGCCGGAATTGAGATCGACCGAGACCCATGTGGTCGAGGTCTCGTAGCTCAAGGTATCGATGTCGCCGCCGCCGCTCATCGTATCGGCTCCCGCGCCGCCGATGACGGTGTCGCGGCCCGCACCGCCGGTCAGCGTATCGGCACCGGCACCGCCCATCAGCGTGCTGCCGGTCGCGCCGGCCTTGAGCGTATCGCCCAGAGCGGACCCCTCGACACCCTCGAAGCCCGAGAAGGTATCGCCCGTGGCATCGCCGCCGCTGGCCGTGCCAGCACCGAGATCGACCGTGACGGCAGCGGCGGAGCCAGTGTAATCGAGCCTGTCGATCCCCGCGCCGCCGATCAGCGTATCGGCCCCTGCGCCGCCGCGGATCACGTCATTGCCGTTCCCGCCGTCGATCCGATCCAGGCCGCCACCGCCGACGAGAATGTTGCCATCGGTATTGCCGGTCAGCGTATCGTTCTGATCGCTGCCGATGATGTTGCGGATGCCGGTCAGCACGTCACCGGTCGCATCGCCGCCGCTGGCGGTCTGCGCGGCGAGATTGACGGTAACACCGCTGGTGGAACCGGCATAGCTCGCACCGTCGTCGCCATCGCCGACCAGCGTATCGCCGCCAAGGCCACCGACGAACCAATCGGCACCGCCGCCGCCTGCGATGCTGTCATCTCCCGCCCCGCCGAAGATGTAGTTGCTGGCGGCATTGCCGGTGAGGCTATCGGCAAAGCGGCTGCCGATGATGTTCTCGATGCTGGAGAACGTATCGCCCGCCGCCTCGCCCGTGCCGGGGAGGCCGCCGAGGTTGACTGTGACAGCGCCGCCTGCCGAGGCATAGCTGGCGGAATCGGTGCCGTTGCCGCCGACCAACTGGTCTGCGCCCAAGCCGCCCTCGAGCGTATCGTTGCCATCGCCGCCGACCAGCCGGTCCGCACCGCCAAGGCCGAAGAGCTGGTCCATCCCGGCCGCCCCGGAAATCACATTGCCGAGTCCGTTGCCGATGCCCCTGAAGACCGGCAGCGCGACCAGATTGGTAAGGTTTTCGACTTCGGCGCCAAGCGCGTAGGTGGAACGGCCATCGATGCGGGCCTCGTCCACGCCGCCGCCCGCTGCCTCGACAATACGGTCGCCGGCGCTGTCGATGACATAGGCATCATCGCCCGTACCGCCGGTCATGAGGTCGTCGCCGCTCCCCCCGTCGAGCCGGTCGCTGCCCTGGCCGCCCTCGAGCTTGTCATTCCCGTCATAGCCATAGAGCACATCGTCACCGCCGAGGCCGGAGAGCGTATTGGCCTCGTTGTTGCCGTAGAGGGCGTTGGCCTCGCCGTTGCCCGTCCCGTTCAGCGGGCCGTTGCCCCAGAGGATGAGGTCCTCGATATTGGGGGCAAGAATGGTGCTGATGGTCGAGAAGACGAGATCATGGCCGCCGCCGATGTCTTCGACGATCCTGTCGCCGGTATCGTCGATGTAGTAGGTATCGTCGCCCGTGCCGCCGGTCATCCGATCGGCGCCGCTGCCGCCGTCGAGCTTGTCGTTGCCTGCGCCGGCGACGAGCGTATCGGCCCCGCCGCCTGCGTCGAGCAGATCGTTGCCGCCTGCGCCGGTCAGCGCATCATTGCCCGCGCCGCCGAGCAGGATGGCATCGCCATCGGTGGCGGCCGCCGTGAGGGTGACGCTGTTCTGCGCGAGCGCGGCGTTGAGGATGCGGAAGCGGCCGAACGCTTCCTCGCCGCTGAAACCGTTGACGGCGTAGAAATCGAGGTTGCCGTCGGCGATCGTATCGCCCGCAAAGCCAAGACTGATGGAGCCGAAGCCGCTGTCCCATCCGTAGCCACCATAGCCATAGTAGCCGTCCGAGCCGGAGTAGGAGAAATTCCACGTGGTTTCGTAGAACTGCTCGAAGGTCTCCGGATCGTTATAGCCGGGGATATAGTAATCGACGCTCACATCGAAGGCGCCGGACGCGCGATCGACGAAGACGTTGAAACTGGTGGTCCCTACCATCGTCAACTCTCCCCTGCCCAATAGGGCTTATTACCTAGGAGAGTGTCATGATTGCGCGCGCAACGCGAATATCCGATCCGGATGCAATCGTCATTTGCGGCAAGGGGAGCCGGATACGCGGCGCGACGATCAGGCGAGCACGCCTTTGGCCGCCATGCTGCGCGCGTAGATCAGGAAGAAGACGAGCGCGCTCCAGATCGTGAGCACGAGTCCCACTGGTGCTTCCTGCGGCGGGTGGAGCCAGAACGCCTGCGTAAGCTGGCTGACAGCAAGGCCAAGGAGCGAAAGCGCGAAGGCCGGGGCGGCCTGGCGCGAGCGGGCAATGAGCAGCAGCGAGCCCAGCAGCGAGCCCCAGACGCCGAGCGCCCAGAACGCAGTGAGCCATGCGGGAAGCTTGGCCATATAGGCGGCGCTTTCGGCATTCATGCCCATGCTGGCGAAGTAGCTTTCGGGCGAGAGCTTCGACATCAGGTAATCGTAGCAGCCGAACAGGTTCCACAGCAGGCTGAGCACCGCGATGATCCAGAAGGATGCGGGGGTTTTCGGTCTTGCGTTCAGGGGCATTGCTTTGTGCTTCCTGTCCCATTCAGGCCACCCCACTCCGCTCACCCTGAGCTTGTCGAAGGGTGCTGGCGCGACGGTCGTGCCAGATGCTTCGACAAGCTCAGCATGAGCGGGTTGGGGTCTGACCCCGTGGTTTTGGTTAGCCTACGCCTTGCCCTTGCCGCTGGCAATCAGCCGTCCAGATCGGACCATTCCCAGCCAAGCGTTTCGCGGAAAGCGAAGCGGTCGATGTGGCGTTCGACCGCACCTTTGAGGCCATCGCGCTGGCCGGGCTCGCTGGCGGCGATGTGGCATTCGAGCGATTCGGGGTGCGCGGTGAAGGTGACCACCGCATCTCCCGTCCACGCTGCGCCGCGCGCATCGCGGGGGAAAGTGACGGTGCCCTGCTGCGCATCGAAGGTGACGGCGAGGTTGTGTTCCCAGTGCTTGCAGACCTGCTGGAGGTACTTGCTGGCGTGAGTGGTGGCGACCATGGCCTGTGCGCTGCTCATTGCGTGGCTCCCAGACGTTCGATTTTGCGCGCCGCTTCGTCGAGAATATCGGCGATCTGGTGTGCGGTGGCCTCATCCAGCCCGCCGCCCGCCTTGTGGCGCAGCGCCAGCATGACGTTGGCGACGGCGCGCCGCAAGGGCGGGCTGCCGCTGCGGCCTTCCGCCTCGGCGCGGGCCTTGCCGAAATCGCCAAGGCGCTGGACGACGGCCTTGGCTTCTTCCATCCGGGGCGCGAGTTCGGCGCGGCCGGCCTCGGTCATGGTGAAGGCCTTGCGGGCGCCCTCCCCCGGAACTTCGGTGATCATGCCTTCATCGACCAACAGCGCGAGCGTGGGATAGACCACGCCGGGGCTGGGCGCATAGGCGCCGGCGGCGAGTTCCTCGATGGCCTTGATCAGTTCGTAGCCGTGGCGGTCCTGCTCATCGAGCAGGAGGAGCAGGAGGAGGCGCAATTCGCCGGGGCCGAACATGCGGCCCCTTCCCCCGCCGTGGCGACCGCGGCCGCGAAAGCCTGGGCCTTCGTCGTCCCAGTCTTCGCCGCCGAATCCGCCGCCGCGATGGCCCCATCCCCCGAAGCCGCCTCCGCCGAAGCCGCGCGCCATCATCTTCATGGCGAAGTGATGCCCGAGGCCGTGTTTGTGGCCATGGTCATGGCCGTGTCTGTGAAATCGCATTGCATATCCTTGATGCTTCATGATGGCTCTAAGATATATCTTTAAACGCTCTTGGCAAGGGGGTGAGCGAGAGTTTTTGCTGGTCGGGCGGCGGAAGGAAGCCAAACCCCGGATCAAGTCCGGGGTGACGAAGGAAGAAATGAGCTATGTTTCAGATACATAATCCGTCACCCCGGGCTTGACCCGGGGTTCGGCTATTCTTCCTGCGCTGGGCGCGCCGCGCAACGTCCGGGGTGACGGTGATGGTCTGTGTTGGTATCGCCGGAGTCGGATGTCCGACCTGTTCGCCCCCTCCCCTGCCGAAACACCGCGTGATACTGCGGGCCACGATGCGCCGTTGGCCGAGCGGTTGCGTCCGGCGAACCTTGGCGAAGTCGTCGGGCAGGATCATCTGACCGGGCCGGATGGTGCGATTGGCCGGATGGTGGCAGCGGGCAAGCTTTCCTCGATCGTGCTGTGGGGGCCGCCGGGCACGGGCAAGACGACCATCGCGCGGCTGCTCGCCGATGCGGTGGGCCTCCGCTACGTGGCGATCAGCGCGGTGTTTTCTGGCGTGGCGGACCTCAAGAAGGCCTTTGCCGAGGCCGAAGCCATGGCGCAAATCGGGCGCAAGACGCTGCTGTTCGTGGACGAGATTCACCGCTTCAACCGCGCGCAGCAGGACGGGTTTCTGCCCTTTGTCGAGAAGGGCACCGTCACGCTGGTGGGCGCGACGACCGAAAACCCGAGCTTTGCGCTGAACGCGGCTCTGCTGAGCCGGGCGCAAGTGCTGATCCTGCACCGGCTGGATGCCGAGGCGCTGGGATCGCTGCTAAGCCGAGCGGAGGAACTGACAGGTCTGCGCCTCCCCCTCACCCCACCTGCGCGCGAGGCGCTGATCGCTTCGGCCGATGGCGACGGGCGGTTCCTGCTGGGGCAGGCCGAAACGCTGTTCGATGTCTCCCTGCCAGCGCCATTGGGGCCGGAGGAACTGGCGAAGTTCCTGATGCGGCGCGTTGCGGTCTACGACAAGGACCGCGACGGGCACTACAACCTGATTTCCGCGCTCCACAAGGCGCTGCGCGGATCAGACCCGCAAGCCGCGCTCTACTACATGGCGCGGATGCTGACGGCGGGCGAGGAGCCGCTCTACGTGCTGCGGCGGCTGGTGCGCTTTGCCAGCGAGGATATCGGGCTGGCGGACCCGCAAGCGCTGGTGCAGTGCCTTGCGGCGAAGGATGCGTACCAGTTTCTGGGCTCGCCGGAGGGGGAGCTGGCGATCGTGCAGGCGTGCCTCTACCTTGCGACCGCGCCCAAATCGAACGCGGCCTATGCGGCGCAGAAGGCGGCCTTCAAGAGCGCGCGGGAGACAGGTTCGCTCAGCCCGCCCGCGCATATCCTGAATGCGCCGACCAAGCTGATGAAGGACATCGGCTATGGCGAAGGCTATGCTTATGATCACGAGGCCGAGGACGGGTTTTCCGGTGCGGACTACTGGCCGGAAGAGATGCGGCCGCAGCAGTTCTACAAACCGGTGGAGCGCGGGTTCGAGCGCGAGATCGTGAAGCGGCTGGACTGGTGGGACAAGAAGCGGCGCGAGCGGCGGGGGGAATGAACCCGACCCGGTTTCGGCACTTCGCGGCTATCGATTGGTCCGGCGCAGCGGGCGAGCGGCACAGGGGCATTGCGCTGGCGATCTGCGGGGAAGGCGGCGCGGCGCCGAAGCTGGTGCGGCCGGGGCATCGCTGGTCGCGAGGCGAGGTGCTTGCATGGCTGCGGGATGACCTGCCGGCAAACACCTTGGTGGGGATGGATCTGGGCATCTCCCTCGCCTTTGCAGACACGGGGGCGTTCTTTCCGGGATGGGCGCAAAGCCCTGCCGATGCCAAGGCCCTGTGGGCGCTGATTGATGCGGTGTGCGAAGATGAGCCACATTTGTCGGTCGGCGCGTTTGTCGATCATCCGGAGGCCTCGGCCCATTTCCGGCGGCACGGCGGGCGGGAGGGGGCGGCTTTCGGAGGCGGGCGCGGGCGGCTGCGCGTGACTGAACTGGCGCAGCAGAGGATGGGCTGCACGCCCTATTCAAATTTCAATCTGGTCGGCGCGGCGCAGGTCGGCAAATCGAGCCTTTCGGGCATGCGCGTGCTGCACCGTTTGCAGGGGGCGCTGCCCGTCTGGCCGATCGATTCGCTGCCGGAAGCGGGCTCGGTGATCTGCGAGATCTATACGACGATTGCCGCGATGGCGGCGGGGCGCAGCGCCAGCCGCTCCAAGATCAGGGACGGGGCGGAGCTCGATGCGGCGCTGGCGCGGCTGAAGAGCGCACCGGCGGGGCGGGAAGGCGCGGTGGACGACCACACCAGCGACGCGCTCATCACGGCAGCCTGGCTGCGCACGGTGGCGCACGATCCGGCGCTGTGGGCCCCGGCGGGCCTTTCGGAGGCAATTGCCCGCACCGAGGGCTGGACCTTTGGCGC
The DNA here is from genome assembly GCF_027486195.1 of Novosphingobium sp. GTDB lineage: Bacteria > Pseudomonadota > Alphaproteobacteria > Sphingomonadales > Sphingomonadaceae > Novosphingobium. The sequence goes on along the minus strand of NZ_JAIXPP010000062.1, from coordinate 5,654 downwards.
CACCTGACGCTATGGACGGCGCCAAGGCCGGCTTAGCTCAGTTGGTAGAGCACCTGATTTGTAATCAGGGGGCCACGGGTTCGAATCCTGTAGCCGGCACCATTTTCCAAAGCGCCATCCCCCCTTTTCGTCACCCCCGCGCAGGCTGGGGTCCGGAGCGCATATCCGCGGTGATCGCGTGGGGCGCTCTGGATTCCCGCCTTCGCGGGAATGACGAGGGGGGGGGTAGGAATGACGAGGGGGGGGGACGGGACTGACGAGGTTGGTGCGGGTTGCCCGAAACCTAGAACAGCGTCGTCAAGCTGTAGAACAGCGCACCGACGGCGGCGGAGGCGGGGATTGTGATGATCCATGCCACGACCACGCTCTGCGCCACGCCCCAGCGCACGGCAGAGGCGCGGCGGGCGGTGCCGGCGCCGATGATCGCGCCGGTCACGGTGTGGGTGGTCGAGACCGGCACGCCGAGCGCGGAGGCGCCGAACAGCACGATCGAGCCTGCCAGCGAGGCGCTGAAGCCCTGGTGCTGCGAGAGCTTGGTGATGCGCCCGCCCATCGTTTCGATGATCTTCCACCCGCCCGTCAGCGTGCCGAGCCCGATGGCGAGGTAGCAGCTGATCGCCACCCAGTGCGGCACTTCAAAGGGGCCGGTGAGGCGACCGGTGGAATAGAGCAGGACCGTGATGATCCCCATCGTCTTCTGCGCATCATTCAAGCCGTGGCTGAGCGAATAGGCGGCGGACGAGACGAGGTGCAGATAGCGGAAGCGCGTTTCCGCCGTGCGCGCGGAGGAGCGGCGAAACAACCAGCTGGTGATGAGCATGACCACCATCGCCAGCATCATGCCGATGGTGGGCGAAAGCACGATGGCGATGAGCGTCTTGTTGAGGCCGCTCCACTGAATGCCGGTCATGCCGGCATGGGCCAACCCCGAGCCGATCAGGCCGCCCACCAGCGCATGGCTGCTCGAGGAAGGAATGCCCTTGAGCCAGGTGAGGATGTTCCACACGCTGGCCCCGATCAGCGCGCCGAAGACGACGGCGGGAGTGACGAGATCCTTGTCGATCAGGCCCTTGCCGATGGTGGCGGCGACAGCCTGAAGGCTGGGAAAGCTGATCGTGAGGAAATAGGCGCCCGCGTTGAACACGGCGGCGAAGATGACCGCCTGCACCGGTGTCAGCAGCCGGGTGGCGACCACCGTGGCGATGGAATTGGCGGCATCGTGCAGGCCGTTCAGGTAATCGAACGCCAGCGCGATGGCGATCAGCCCGACGAGCAACGGGAAGGCAAGCTCATGCATGGATCAGCCCTCCTCAGGAATGATCGATGACGATGCCGTCGATTTCATTGGCGGCATCCTCGAAGGCATCGACGATGCGTTCGAGGTGCTTGTAGACCTCGCGCTCCACCACGAAGCGCAGCGTATCGGTCGCGCCATGATCGCGCAGCGCGCGGCGCAGGCCCGCTGCGTGAATCTCGTCGGCATGGGCTTCCATGCGCACAAGCCGTTCGGTGAGTTCGTGCAGCCGCGTGCCATTGCGCGCGACATCGCGCAGCAGCGGCACCGCTTCGGCCATGACGCGCGCGGCATCGACGATGATCGCGGCCATATCGCGCATCTCGGGCGCGAAGGTCTTCACATCATAGATGCTGATCGCGTTGGCGGCGGCCTGCATCTCGTCCACCGTATCGTCCATCGCGCCGATCAGGCTGGTGATCGCGCCGCGGTCGAACGGGGTGAGGAAGGTCTTGCGCACCGTCTGCAGCACGGCGCGGGTGATCTCGTCAGCATCGTTCTCGCGCTCGACGATCTCGCGGATGTGATCGGCGCTGGATGAGCCTTCTTCGAGCAGCCGCGCCATCGCATCGGAAGCGGCGAGGACTGTGGTGGCGTGGGCCTCGAACATGTCGAAGAAGTTGCCCGATTGGGGCAAGAGACGCTGAAACCAGGCGAACATCGATCCGATCCGTGTGTGGTGCGCCACGGCCCCTAGCACACTCGTGCGCTGTGTCGCTGCCCTGAATTCGGATGCGGCGAAAGATCGGATGAGGTCGCGCAGATCGGGCTCGTCCACCGCGTCTGCCGCTTCGGCCAGCGTGAACCAGCGGCGCTCGCGCTGGTGCTGTTCCTTCCACGCGGGCATTTCGCGCGTGACGGCGAGCGGGAACACATCGACATCGACCAATAGCGAGGCGCCATTGCCGCGCTTCTTGCGGTAGCGATAGCTGCCGAGCGGCGTGGGGCAGGCCGCTCCGGTGACGCCGGCCTCCTCCTCCGCCTCGCGCGCGGCGGCCATATGGGGCAGCATCGAGGCGGAAAGATTGCCCTTGGGAATGACCCAGCGCTTCGTCTCACGCGAGGTGACCAGCATCAGCCGCACTTGCGTATCGGCCAGCACTTCTTCGAAGCGATAGGGCAAGGCGGCGATTTGTCTGATGGTCAGGCTCCCGGAATCCGGCAGTCTCTAGACCATCGGTTGCAATCGAATGCCAGTTTCGTGACAGGATTTTGACAAGATATCGTCAGAAATCCGGTGCAATCTTCAGACGATCCCCGCTCCAAGTCCCACCGCCTTGCGTTCCTGCGCCTTGCGGCTGCGATACTGGCTGAGGCGGAAGGCTTCGAGCACATCGATCGCGCCGCCAGCTTCCATGCGCGCCATGGCAAGGATGGGGGCGACATCGGTGTTATAGGCGCGGCGCAGCGCCTGGAAGGCCATCATCGTATCGTTCGATTCTTGCGCGGCGTGGAGCGCGGCGCGGTCAACCAGTGCGGCCTTGGCGTAGCACTGGGCGATGGTTTCGGCGGACGACAGCATCGATTCAATCGGATCGGTGACGTTGTGCGACTGATCGATCATGTAGCTGGGATTGAAGCCGTCCCTCGGATTAAGCTCGGCTTCGACCAGTTCGTTGAACACGAGGAAAAGCTGGTGCGGGTTGATCGAGCCTGAATCGAGGTCGTCATCGCCGTATTTGCTGTCGTTGAAATGGAAGCCGCCGAGCTTGCCGAAGCGGTGGAGCCGGGCGACGATCTGTTCGATGTTCACGTTCGGCGCATGGTGCCCCAGATCGACGAGGCACTTGGCCTTGGGGCCGAGTTCCTGCGCGGCGAGGATCGAGGAGCCCCAGTCCGATATGACGGTGGAGTAGAACGCAGGCTCGAACATCTTGTGTTCGAGCAGCATGCGCCAGTCATCCGGCAGCACGGCGTAGATCTGCGCGGCGGCTTCGAGATAGCGGTCGAGGCTGCGGCCAAGGTCCTGCTGGCCGGGAAAATTGGTGCCATCCCCTACCCAGACGGTGAGGTCCGTGGAGCCGAGCTGGCGGCCGATTTCGATGCATTCGATGTTGTGTTCCACCGCCTGCGCGCGGGTGGCGGCATCCTGCGCGGCGAGCGAGCCGTTGGCATAGGTGTGCGGCTGGCCAGGCTGGTCCTGAAAGGTGTTGGAATTGACCGCATCGAAGCCGAGGCCGAGGCTGGCAGCTTCTTCGCGCAGGGCCTTGTAGTCACCCACCTTGTCCCACGGGAAATGCGGGCTGACGCGCGGGGTGGCGCGGCCGAGTTGCTGGATGACGGCGCAGTCCTCAAGCTTCTCGTGGATATTCGTCGGCTCACCGGGGATGGGGAACTTGGCAAAGCGCGTGCCGCCGCGCCCTGCGCCCCATGAGGGGACGGCGACGGAGAACTGGGCGACCTTGGCCTTCACCGCATCGATATCGATCCCGGCGCGGGCGAGCTTGCGACCAAGCGCGGCGTAGTCATCTTCCAGCGCAGCGAGATGGGCAGTGTTGCGCTCTGCGATGAGATCGGCGGAAATGGGAAGAATCACTTGGCATCCTTTCGCGCAAGGAAGCCCTGCATGGCGAGCCATGCGGTGAATTCATCAATGAGGAGCGTGGTTGTGGTGCCGGGGCGACCGAGGCCGAAACCGTGGTCGCCGGTCTGGTAGCCGTGGATTTCGACCGGGCGCTTTGCCGCGAGGTAGGCTTCCGCGATCGGGAAGCCCTTGCTGGGGAACAGGCTGTCATCGAGCGCGATGGCATCGAACAGCGGCGGGGCATTGGCTGGCACCGGCTCTGCATCCTGCGGGCCGTAGATATAGCCGAGGAAGGCTGGGCGTGACGGCGTATCGGCATCAAGACCGACACGGCGCGTGGTCATCGCCCCGGCGGAAAAACCCATCATGCCGACACGCGCGGGATCAATGCCGTATTGCGCGGCATGGGCGCGGACCCAGGCAATGGCGGCCTTGCCGTCCGCCGGGGCCATCGACTTGCCGAGCAGTTCGCCAGTCATCGGATGCCCGATTTCCTTCATCAACTGGGCCTGCATGTACTTCCCGGTCTCGCCCTCGTCCTTGGGCGTGGGATTGAGCCGGTACTTGAGCACGAAGGCGGCAATGCCGCGATCAGCGAGCGCGCGGGCGACAGCCGTGCCCTCAAGGTCCCAAGCGAGCAGCATGAATGCACCGCCCGGCGCGATCACCACGCCAGCGCCGGTCGCCTTGGCAGGATCGGGCAGGAACGGCGTGATCGTGGGGCGAGTAACGTTGCGCACGGCAAGATCGCGCTTCATGAAGCGCACCCATGTCTCGCTTGAGGCGGACCCCATGGTGTTTGCGCCGTAGAGCGGGATCGCATCTGGCTCAGCCGGTGCGGCAACAGGCTCCATCGGCGGCGGACCGCTCTGCGCATTGGCCGGGGCGGCAATGAGCAGTGCGAGGGCGGCCAGTGCATGGTGCGGTTTCATATGCTTTTTTCCTCTCCCGAGTCTCTCAGCGGGTGAACGCCTGGACGTTGCCTGCGTCAACATTGATCATGTTGCCGGTGGACTTGGCCGAGAGATCGGACGCAAGCCAGGTGGCGGCTTCGGCGATATCCTCCGGCAGCACATCGCGCTTCAGCAACGAGCGATTGCGGTAGTGGGCTTCGAGCTCCTCGCCCGCATCGACCTTGTTGGCGGCGGCGCGTTCTTTGCGCCAGTCGCCGTCCCAGATGCGGCTGCCGCGGATCACGGCGTCGGGGTTCACGATATTGACGCGGATTCCATCGGGCGCGCCTTCCAAGGCAAGGCAGCGCGCGAGGTGGTTGGCAGCGGCCTTGGCCGAGGCATAGGCGGAAGCCCCGGCGGCGGCGGCTACGGCGTTCTTGGAGCCGATGAAGACAACCGAGGTGCCGCCCTGATCCTTCATGCGCTTGAGCAGCGGCCATGCGGCGCGGGCGGTGAGGAAATAGCCCTGCGCCAGCACATCATGGTTGCGGTGCCAGAGGCTTAGCGTGGTTTCCTCGATGGTGGCCGAGCTGGCGATACCGGCATTGGCGACGAGCATGTCGAGCCCGCCGAATTCGCGCGCGCAGGTGGCGAAGGCGGCGGCGACGGCGGCTTCGTCGGTGACGTCACACGTGGCGGCGCGGATCACGTCCTTGCCGAACTGCTTGGCGAGGCCGGCGCGGGTGGTTTCGAGGGCATCGCCGTCACGGTCTGCGAGGAGGACGCAGGCGCCTTCCTTGAGGAGGCGGACTGCGGTGGCAGCGCCGATGCCCCCGGCCCCGCCGGTGACGAGCGCGATGCGGCCGACCATGGCCTTGGGCGCGGGCATGCGCTGGAGCTTGGCTTCCTCGAGCAGCCAGTACTCGATGTCGAAGGCTTCCTG
>NZ_JAIXPP010000039.1 GCF_027486195.1 Novosphingobium sp. | reverse complement strand
CGAACCTACGACCACTCGATTAACAGTCGAGAGCTCTACCGCTGAGCTATCAGGGACCAGACCCGGATGCCCGGGGCAGGTGCGCGCTAATAGCAGGCGTTTCGGGTTTGGCAAGCGCCAGATTGTCCAAAAATCGCCGTGGAAATTCAGACCAGAAACTGTTCGGCGAAAATCCGCTCGTCCAGGCTCCTGCCCTTGTCGAACAAGAGCGTGAGCCGGTGTTCTCGCGCAGCGCTCACGCGCACTTCGCTGATGTCGCGCACTTCCTTCTGGTCTGCCACAACGGAGACCGGCCGCTTTGCCGCCTCGAGCGAGCGGAACAGGATCTGGCAGCTTTCCGGCAGGATCGCTCCGCGCCAGCGGCGGGGGCGGAACGGGCTGATCGGGGTGAGCGCCAGCATCGCGCTGCCGAGCGGCAGGATCGGTCCATTGGCCGAAAGGTTGTAGGCCGTGGAGCCCGCCGGCGTTGCCACCAGCACGCCGTCGCACGAAAGTTCGGGCATCCGCACTTTGCCGTTGACCGAAACTTCGAGCTTCGCCGTCTGGCGCGTTTCGCGCAGGAGCGAGACTTCATTGATCGCCCAGGAAGAATAGGTTTCCCCTGTCTGCGTGACCGCCTCCATCCACAGCGGCGCAACCGCGACTCCGCGCGCCTTGGCCACGCGCTCGGCGATGGGGCGGGAAGCCTTGTGGCGGTTCATCAGGAAGCCGACAGTGCCGAGATTGAGCCCATAGGCGGGGATCACGCGGCCCGTATCCAGCATGTGATGCAAGGTCTGCAGCATAAAGCCGTCACCGCCGAGCACGACGGCAATATCGGCCTCTTCAAGCGGCACCCAGTGGTGTGACGCGACCAGGGCCGCCTCGGCCTCCTGCGCGCGGTCGGTGGGGGAGGCGAGAAGAGCCAGCCGGGGGCTATCGGGCATTGATCAAGGCGCTCCTCAGGTACGACGCATCATTCTTCATCCGCCCCGCACAGCGCGGCAATCTCAATCGACGGCGCAACTGATATGGAGCGACCCAAATCGGTGCAATGCCAAATGGCACAGCAAGGATGATTTCGCCGTACCAATCGCCTAAGACGGCGACGATGAACGGAACCATGCTTCTCCCCGGCGATGATCGCGATGTCCTGACCGGCCTTCCCGGCCTCGAAACTGCGGCACTTTGGCTCGATGGCGCGGGGGACACCGGCTTCGTTCAGGCGATGATGGTAAGCTTGCAGCGCATGCCGGCGGTTAACCTCGCCTATGGCATGGCTGGCGGCGACCGCGTGCTGGTCGAGGTCGCGCGGCGGCTGAGGGATTTCGTCGCGGACGAACTCGGCTCTCAGGCCATGGTGGCGCGCGCCGCAGGCGGAGCGTTCCTCGTCGCTTCCCGAGCGGCGCTGAGCCGGGAGCGCTGGCAGTGGCTGGCCGAAGCGCTGGGGCGCGCCATTGCGCGGCCGCTGGTGGTAGATGGCGAGCGGCTGAGCCTTGCCCCCCGCATGGCGCTGCTGCGCGGCCGGCCGGGTGAGGCGGGCGCTGCGCTGCTGGACCGGCTCGATCAGGTCTCGGGCGATCTCCAGCGCCGCAGCGGACGGCGCGTGCTGTGGGCAGACGGCAGCCATCCGGCGCGCGGGCGCAGCGCGGCGAGCCTCGAGGGCGATCTCCTTGGCGCGCTCCACCGTGACGAGATTGCGGTGCTGTTCCAGCCGCAGTTCAGCGTGGCCACCGGCGCGCTGGCGGGGGCGGAAGCGCTGGCGCGGTGGGAGCATCCCGGCTTTGGCCGCATCTGCGCCGAAACGCTGTTCGCCGTGGCGGACCGGGGCGATCACGTGGCGCAGCTTTCGCGCCATATCGGCAAGCGCGCATTGGCCATGGCGGCGGCCTGGCCAGAAACCGGGCCAACCCCGCTCCGGCTCTCGCTCAACGTCACGGCGGAAGACTTTGCCGTGGGCGACTTTGCGGCGAGCCTCAAGGCGGCGCTGGAGGCCAGCGCGTTTCCGGCCGAACGCCTGACGATCGAGATCACCGAGCAGACGCTGATCACCGACTTCGAAGCCTGCGCTGCTGCGCTGCGCGAGCTCGCCGCGCTGGGGGTGAGCGTTGCGCTGGATGATTTCGGGACGGGTTTCTCCAATTTCCGCGCGCTGAAGGCACTCCCGCTCGATGCCCTCAAGCTCGACCGCTCTCTGGTGGTGGATATCGAGCAAGACCCGCGCGACCGGGCAATCCTTGCGGCCATGGTGGCGATGTCGCGCGCGCTGGGCCTCAAGGTGATTGCCGAAGGGGTGGAGACGGCGGGGCAGCTCGCGATCCTGCAGGACGAGGGCTGCGACCTGTTTCAGGGCTTCCTGCGGTCGGGTCCAATCTCTGCCGAGGAATTTGCCGCAATGATGGCGTTGAATTAAAATCATTGGCGTGACCATTGACTTCCGCCTCGCGACTTATGGCACGCTCGCGCCCGGGCGGGTGAACCACCATCAATTGGCGGAGCTGGAAGGCCAATGGACCACCGGCACGATCCGGGGCCGCCTGATCGAGACGGGCTGGGGCGCGGCGCTCGGTTATCCGGCGCTGGTGCTCGATCCGGCGGGTGAGGCTATCGCGGTCCACTTGTTCACCTCGGCTGATCTCCCGGCGCACTGGGCGCGGCTCGATGCGTTCGAGGGGGCGGAGTATCGGCGCGGTGAGGTGATCGTGGAAACGGATGCGGGCCGCGTGCCAGCGTGGATCTATCTGGCCGCCTGACCCGACCCGCTACTCGTCCTGATCGGGCGGGCGCTTGGCCCAGAAGGTGCCCGTTTCGCCCAGCTTGCGGCCATAGGCGAAGAGGGTGCGCATGACTTGCGTGTCGAACAGGCCCTTTTCGGAGCGGGGGTAGTCCTTGTCGATGAAGCTGAGGTTGAAATCGACGCCGTGCCCCTTGGCGTAGAGGTAGCTGAGGTTCACCGTGCTCGCCATCGAGCGGCGCATGTTGAGCGTGATAGCCTGGCTGGCAATTGGCACGGTGCGCGGCTTCACGAGGTGGAATTCGCCGTTCAGCTTGTTGTTCACGATCATGTAGATGTGCAGACGATTGAGTGCCGTGGGCAGTTTCCCCGCGACGATCGCCTGATCAGGCAAGGTGAGGATCTGCGCGGTGGTGCCGCCATCGACATGCATTTCGCTGATTTCGCGCCCGTTCACCTCCGCCTTGATCATCACCGGCGCGAAGAAGGCGGGGATCGCCGAGGAGGCGAGCAGCACCTGCCGGAACAGGCCGTAGCGCCCCGGCGCCTTGCTCGCGGCAATCGCGCCCATGTTCCAGATCACCATGCGCTGCGCATCGAGATTGGCGGTGCCGACGAACAGCCGCCGCCCGCGCGCGTGCTCGGCCGCGATGCGGTCGATCAGGGCATCGGTCATCACTTCGCCGATCATCCGCGCGAGCGGCTTGGTGCTGGCGATGCTGGGGGAGAACGGGATCGCCAAGGGGAAGTGGTTCTTGTAGATATTTTTCGCCGAGATGGTGGTGAATAGCTTCTCCAGCGTGGCATCCTGATCAGGGCCGAGGAAGGCGAACGGCGCGATCAGCGCGCCGGTGCTGACACCGGTGACGACGGCAAATTCGGGCCGCGTGCCGGATTGGGTCCACCCGCCGAGCAGCCCCGCGCCATAGGCTCCGTTGTCCGATCCGCCCGAGAGCGCCAGCATCGAGCGTTCGCCGTTTGCGTCGCTATAGGCAGGCGCCATCAACCGCGCGGTGCCGGGTTCATCGCCCCAGAAGCGGGCACCTGGCATGCCGGGGATTGTTGCCTCTGCCTGCTGGCGTTCGTTGAACGGCTCGCGGCTGATCGTGGCGCAGCCCGCCAGCGCAAGACTGATGCCCAGCAGCGCAGCCTTTGGCGCGGCCATCGTGTTGTTCCCCAAACCCGTTACCCCTTGTTCGCGAACATGGCGGGAAAGTGTCCCGCGGCCTGCTGCGCGCCTTGGTGGCGGCGGCGAGGCGAGGTTCCTGGCTGCGCGCGAAAGCCGGGAACAAACGGGCGCTTAGCACAAGGCGGTGGAAACGGTGCACGCAATCGGATTGCGTCAGCTCCGGAAATCTGCCTCTCATCGAGCAAGAGCACGAGGGAGTGACTACGCATGACCGTCAAAGTGATCAGCATGGAGCCCGATCCACTGGCGCCCTATGCGATCTCGCCGGGGTGGCAGGTGGGGAACTTGCTGTTCCTTTCAGGGCAGGCGGCGATCAGCCCGGAGGGTGCGATTGTCGGCGTGGGTGATTTCGAGGCGCAGCTGGCGCAGACTTTCGCCAATATCCACGCCGTGCTGGCAGCGGGCGGGAGCGAGCGCAGCCGGATCGTGAAAGTGACGATCTATCTGACCGACATGGGTAACTTCCCGGCCATCGTGGAAGCACGGCGCAAGTATTTCACGCCGCCTTGGCCGGCGGATACGATTGTGGAGGTGAAGGGGTTGGCGCTGCCGGAGCTGATGGTGGAGATTGATGTGATTGCGGTGGTGACGGGTTGAGGGGTTCTGGACGCGTTACCGTCCCGTTCATCCTTCTTCGGGGGAGGTTCGTTGCGACCGACGTTCGAGCGCTTTGCGATTGAGGAACCGGCGGGCGGGCCGTTCAATGGCCAGATACGAGATCACGCCCATCCCGATCGCCGCGAGGAGAAGCACAATCGACGGAATGCGCCACCCGTAGCGCATGATCGGCTGCTGCCAGAGGTAAAGCGAGTAGGACAGGATCCCGAAGCTTTGCAAGACCGGGTGGGCAAGGCACTTTTTGAAGCCGGCGGGTGCCGTGTCCACGCCGTTTACCGCAAGCGCCAGAAGCGCGGGACCAAGGGTGTAGCGCAGGATGTTGGGGCTCGCAAAGAACAGCGCAAGGCTGCAGCCCAGAACCCATGGAGACGCCGCGCCAAGAAGACGAGCGATGCGCGGATCATCGGGGCTTTTCTCCTGTATCCAGAGGCGAAGGGCGGCGGAAAGCATGAGCGGGGCCGCGCTGACTTCGGTTCGCCAGTAGATCACATGAACACCGTCCGGATTGTTCAACCATAGCGGAATGGCCCGGGCCAGCGAAGCGCAGGCAAGGGCCGTGAGCAGCCATTTGGCGGCGGCGCGGTTGCGTGAGCCGAAGAAGGCGATCACCGCCAGAATGATATAGCAATGTTCCTCCACGCACAGCGACCAGAGATGCGCGAGATAGCGGGACTCCAGTCCGCCCCCGAGGGCCTGCGCATAATTGATCGTGAAGGTCAGCGCAGCCAGATACTCCCACGGACGCATCACGACAAAGCCGCGCCAGGTGAACCAGATCACCGAATAGACGGCCATCACATTAACGAAGACAATCAGTGTGGGGAGGATTCTGGCAGCTCTGCGCTGCAGGAACAGCGGCAGAGGCTGGCGCTGGACAAACAGGATATCGGCCATGAGCCGGCCGCTCAGCACGAAGAACAGGGTTACCCCGTATCCGCCGAGGACGAACAACGGCGGTAGGTAAACCGCAAGGAAGTGGCCGACCAGAACGGAGAGAATCGCCAGGCCGCGCCAGCCGTCGAGATAGAGGAGGCGCGGCGCTGCTTGGGAAGCGTCCCCGTGATCCTGATCCGCAAGGTACTGCGCCGGCCCCTGCATCCCGCTAAACCCTCTTCTCTGCGCGCGGCGCAATCACGCCAAGCCACTCCGGCCCCATGTGGGCTCTGGCCGGGTATCACCGTAACTCCCGATCTAGCTGACCGATATAGCCAACTTCCCGGCCATCGTGAAAGCGCAGCAGCGCTGTTCTGCGCTGTGCGGGCTGGGGGAGGCATGGGCTCAAGGTTTTGGCTTGAGGGATTTGGGGATTTTGTGAAACTTTCACCGCCATCCCCCCGTTGGGGCAGGTTCTGGGGCTGTTGGATTTGGCGGCGCGGGGCTGCGGCTGTTGGGCAGAGGGGGTGATCGCGCGACCGGTGCGGCGCCTGCACTGGCGCTGCGGGGAGGGCGTCGTGTTCTGCATGGGGGCGAGTGGCCGGACGGGCAGAGGCCATCCGGCGCAGCCTTGTGGCGATCATGGCCCGGGACCGGGGTAGCGGCTCGCTGGCATACCGGTCTTTGCTCGCGCCCGGCTGATAGCGGGGCGGGAGCCATGATCCTGTGCTGGCGCGGTAGTTTGCCTGATCGAGGTCTTGGGGAGACCGCCCCACCTTGAACCCGCAGCCCGCACCGGTCGCGTGGGCCGTGCCTTGGGGGCAAGACCCGAAAGAGCGAAGGCAAGGCCGGCCAAGCCTGCTCCCGATCTGCGGGGGCATTTAGCCTATTTGGTTCGTTTTGTCAAGGGGGGAGGGTGCAGTTGGGGTTGGTGACCCTTGGGTGATTGGGATGCGCCTCAAATTTCGATGGTTCCGTCGATGCTGCTAAATTCCGAACCTGTCTCCAACGTCATTTCCACGCCCTCGATCCGCTTCGAAAAAGGCAGCGTAAATTGCGGAAATTTATGGGTTGTTGCACCTGTTACTGTATCCCGATGGGCCGCGCGGGGGTTATGACAGGTTGGGGTGATGTAGGAAAATGGCGCGGTTGGAGGTCAGGGTCCTTGTTTTTCATAGCACTAGGTGCTACATAACTGCATGACTAGCATCGCTCCTGCCCGGGCTTTCAAGGCAGCCGGATTTGCCAAGGTGGCTCGCAAAGCGCGGATTTCGGACGAGGCGCTGTGCAAGGCCATTGCGCAGGTCATCTCGGGTCAAGCCGATGATCTGGGCGGCGGCGTATACAAGAAGCGGCTGCATGCGAATGCCTATCGCTCGATTGTTTTGGCGAGAGCCGGGGATTTCTGGGTTTACGAGTATTTGTTTGCCAAGAAGGACCGGGCCAATATCGACGAGGCCGAACTCAGGGGTTTCCGGATGCTCGCCAAGGCGTATGCCGGAGTGACCGCGGAGCAAGTGGGCGCGCTGCTGGTGGATGAGGATTGGATCGAGATTTGCCGCGGCGCGGCAGCACAGGAGACCGCATGATGAGCACCGCGAAGTACAAGAGCGACGCCTTTGCCGCGATCCACGCCTCGGCCAAGGCGCTGCGCAAGGTGGGTGCGATCGACAAGGCGACGATGCGCGATTTCGACGAGACGTGCCTTTCAGCGACGCCGGCATTCACGCCCGAAGCGGTGCGCCAGCTGCGCGAAGCCAACAATGTGAGCCAGCCGGTGTTCGCGCGCTATCTGAATACCAGCGAGTCCACGGTGGAGAAGTGGGAAACCGGGGCGAAGCGGCCGAGCGGGATGGCGTGCAAGCTGCTGGCCGTTGTGCAGAAGCATGGTTTGCAGATTTTGGTTTGAGGGTGAGTTTGTGGATTTAGTAAACTGTCACCGTAATCCCAGACAACAATATTGATCTTGGAGAAATGGCAATGAAGAAGTTTATTTTTCTAGGTCTGACCTTGGTTGCTCTCACAGCTTCGTCAGACGAAAATTTGAGCGGAAAAAAATACCAGATACCTGCGGGTACCTCACAAACCACTACCGTTTTATTTCCTAAAGGAAATCTGCACCTTTCCATGTATGGCGATGCCGATGCGCAGTATTATGGAATAATGGATGGCCCTTCTTGTAGAAATTCAAAAAAATTGATAAAGTATAATGCGGGCATAGGAGGGAATACAACGGAAAAAATTATTACAGTTGAAGCTGGAAAGACTATGGTTTTTATCGCAACAATTTTAAAACATAGTAGCTCAGGTGTTGGTAATGGTTATGGAATTTCCTTTCGTGACCAATGGAATTCTTGCACTCGGGTTTTTAGCTTTGCCCCAAAGCCGGGAGCTTTTTACATCATTTCCCAAGAGGCTCTACTGTCGAGTACGAATTTCTGTTCAGTAAGTGTCAAGGAAAAAACCACAGACGAACGTCCCCACGATCTCGTTGAGGGCCCACGATTGACGTGCATGTTCTAGGCCGGAGGGTTACGTAGGGTTACGCGCGGCGTTACGGTGGGCGTTCCGGTGACAGTTCACTAAATCCCCAATCCCATCACCCAATCTCCCCCACCCCCGTCAGCGTGATCGGCCCCGTTCCCAGGATTACGCTGGATTACAGTGACACTTTACTTAGTCCCCATTCCTTAGGGTGGATCGGGGTTATGCTGACAGTTGCAGCAATCCCGAGGTCCCGGGAGCGGTGGTTTGTGGGTTGCTCTGGATTCCCGCCTTCGCGGGAATGACGAAAGTGTGGGGCAGGTTCGTCGAGGAATTTCCGGGATGCAAGGGCTGTGGCCCTTGCCCGCCGGAGGCTCTTTTGCCTTTGAAGTCCGGGCTTGGTTTGACGGCCCCCTCTCCCAACCCTCTGCCCTGAAGGGGAGAGGGCTTTGAAGGTCACGCCCGCTTTTCGCCTCGGCGCGCGATGGCGCTGAGGCCCTTCGTCAGCTGCACCAGCCCATTGAGCCGCGCCTCCGGCGTCCCCCATGCGCGGTTGATGACCAGTTTGTTGTCTGGGCGCAGTTTGGCGGTGCCCTTGAGCCGGTCGATATAGGCGAAGAGGCCCGCTGGTTCGGGGAAGCTGTCGTTGTGGAAGCTGACCAGTGTGCCCTTTGCGCCGACGTCGATCTTGGCGATGTGGGCGGCGATGGCTTGGCGTTTGATTTCGATGAGCTTCAGCAGGTTCTGCGTCGGGCCGGGGAGGGCGCCGAAGCGGTCGATCATTTCGGCGGCGAGGGCTTCCACCGCGTCTGCGCCTTCGGCGTCGTTCATGCGGCGGTAGAGCGCCATGCGGACGGCGAGGTCCGGCACGTAGTCCTCCGGGATCATGATCGGGGCATCGACGGTGATCTGCGGGCTGAGCGTTTCGCGCGCCTTGGCGAGGCCGAGTTCGCCGGCCTTGGCGGCGAGGATCGCGTCCTCCAGCATCGATTGGTAAAGCTCGAAGCCGACTTCGCGGACGTGGCCGGACTGTTCGTCGCCCAGCAAGTTGCCTGCGCCGCGGATATCCAAGTCGTGGCTGGCGAGCTGGAAGCCTGCGCCGAGGCTGTCGAGATCGCTCAGCACTTTGAGGCGCTTTTCGGCGATTTCGGTGAGGGCCTGATTCTCCGGGTAGGTCAGGTAGGCATAGGCGCGCAGCTTGCCGCGCCCGACGCGGCCGCGCAGCTGGTAGAGCTGGGCGAGGCCGAAGCGGTCTGCGCGGTGGAGCACGATGGTGTTGGCGCTGGGGATATCGAGGCCGCTCTCGACGATGGTGGTCGAGAGGAGCACTTCGTAGCGCTTCTCGTAGAAGGCGCCCATGCGGTCTTCGACCTCGGTGGGGCTCATCTGGCCGTGCGCGGAGACGTAGCGGATCTCGGGCACATTGAGGCGCAGCCATTCCTCGAGATCGGGCATGTCGGCAATGCGGGGGACGACGATGAAGCTCTGCCCGCCGCGCTGGTGCTCGCGCATCAGGGCCTCGCGCATGGTGACGTCATCCCACGGCATGACGTAGGTGCGCACGGCGAGGCGGTCGACCGGCGGGGTCTGGATGGTGGAGAGTTCGCGCAGGCCGGACATCGCCATCTGCAAGGTGCGGGGGATGGGGGTGGCGGTGAGGGTGAGGACGTGGACGTCGGCCTTCAATTCCTTGAGGCGCTCCTTGTGGACGACACCGAAGCGCTGCTCCTCATCGACGATGACGAGGCCGAGGCGCTTGAAGTCCAGGCCCTTGGAGAGGAGCGCGTGGGTGCCGATGACGACATCGACGGTGCCGGCGGCGAGGCCCTCCTTCGTGGCGGCGGCTTCCTTGGCGGGCACGAGGCGCGAGAGGCGGCCGACTTCGAGCGGGAAGCCGGAGAAACGCTCGACAAAGGCGGTGTAGTGCTGGCGGGCGAGCAAGGTGGTCGGCGCAATGACGGCGACCTGCTTGCCGGCCATGGCGGCGACGAAGGCGGCGCGCAGGGCGACTTCGGTCTTGCCGAAGCCGACATCGCCACAGACGAGGCGGTCCATCGGTTTGCCGCTGGCGAGATCGCCGAGGACATCCTCGATGGCGCGTTCCTGATCGTCGGTCTCGGCCCAGGGGAAGCGATCGACGAAGGGGCCGTAGCTGGCGGGATCGGGGGCGAGGGTATCGGCTTCGCGCAGGGCCCGGAGCGCGGCGGTCTTCATCAGCTGGCCGGCAATTTCGAGGATGCGCTCGCGCATCTTGGCCTTGCGGCGCTGCCATGCCTCGCCGCCGAGCTTGTCGAGCTGGATGCCCTCGCTATCGTGGCCGTAGCGGGAGAGGACGTCGAGGTTTTCGACGGGGATGTAGAGCTTGTCGCCGCCGTGGTATTCGAGCTGGACGCAATCGTGCGGGCTGTCACCCACCGCCACCGGCACGAGGCCGATGTAGCGGCCGATGCCGTGCTCCATGTGGACGACGAGATCGCCGGTGCCGAGGGCGGCGAGTTCGGCGAGGAAGGCATCGGCATCCTTGCGCTTGCGCTTGGGGCGGACGAGGCGGTCGCCGAGGATGTCCTGTTCGGTGAGGACTTCGACATCGCCGCTGGAGAAGCCTTGTTCGAGCGGGAGGACGACGGTGGCGGGCTTGCCGGTGGCTGCGGCGCCGAGGGCTTCCTGCCAGGTTTCGGCGAGGATAGGCGGGGCTTTACCGGCATCGCGCAGGAGCGAGGCGAGGCGCGAGCGGGAACCAGCGGAGTAGGCCGCGATGATCGCCTTGTGGCCGCGGGTGGCGAGGGCGGCGAGGTGCTTTGCGGCAGCTTCGTAGATATTGGCGCCGGATGCGCGCTCCGGCGCGAAATCGCGCGGGGGGCCGAAGCCGAAATCGAGGACGCGGGCGCTCTCGGGCTCTGCGAACTGGCTCATGCGGTGGACGGGCCAGCCCATCAGAGCGCGGTCGAACTCGTCGCGGCTGAGGTAGAGCGCGGTCTCGGCGAGCGGGCGGTAGGTGGTGGTGCCGGCGCGCTGGCTGCTTTCGGCGCGGGCCTGCCGGTAGTCGGCGATATCGGCGAGGCGCTCCTCGGCGGCCTTGGCGGCAGCGGCATCGAGGATGACGACATCGCCGTCGGCAAGGTGATCGAAGAGCGTGACGAGGCGGTCTTCGAGGAGGGGGAGCCAGTGCTCCATGCCGGCGAGGCGGCGGCCGTCCGTCACCGCCTGATAGAGCGGATCGCTGGTGGCATTGGCGCCGAACTGCTCGCGGTAGCGGGTGCGGAAGCGGCGGATCGAGTCCTCGTCGAGCAGGGCTTCGCTGGCGGGAAGCAGCAAGTGCGACTGGACGGGCTGGACCGAGCGCTGGGTGGCGGGATCGAACAGGCGCATTGTCTCGATCTCGTCGCCGAAGAAATCGAGGCGCAGTCCGTGGCCGAGGCCGCTGGGGTAGAGGTCGAAGACCGAGCCGCGCACGGCGTATTCGCCGGAATCCACGACGGTATCGACGCGGCTGTAGCCCTGGCGCTGAACGAGGGCGATGAGGGCGTCGCGCGCGATTTCCTGACCGACCCGGAGCGCGCGGACGGATTCGCGCACGCGGAACGGGGTGAGCGTGCGCTGGAGCAGCGCGTTGATGGTGGTGACGAAGAGCTGCGGGCCTTCCAGCGGCTGCTGCAGCGCGTGGAGCGCAGCGAGGCGGCGGGCGCTGACCGACATGGCAGGGGATGCACGGTCGAACGGCAGGCAGTCCCACGCGGGGTATTCGGCGACGTCGAGCTCGGGCGCGAAGAACGCAGCGCTCTGGGTAACGGCGCGCATGGCGGCATCGTCTGCCGCGATGAAGATCGTGCGCCTGGGCGTTTTACCGGTGGCGGCTGCGCGGGCGAGATCGGCGAGCACAAGCGGTTGCGCCCCGCGCGCTATCGACGACAGCGTGAGCGGAATGGTTGCGGAAAGGATGCGGGACGGATCGGGCACGCGGGGCTTCAGCGCGGGATATTGACGTAATCGAGGCGGCGCATGGCGTCCATTTCAGGGCCTTCAAACGCGGGTGGGACAGGCTGGGTGCCGAGCGCCCAGGCCATGACATCGACGTCGTCTTCTTCGAGCAGGCGTTCGAACCAGTCGAGCGCGGCTTCATCCCACTGCACGTGGCGCGCATCGAAGAAGCAGCCGAACATGTAGTCCGCCTCGCGCGTGCCGCGGTGCCAGGCGCGGAATTTCATCCGGGCGAGGCGGTGATCCAGAGGGGAGTCGTTGTCGTTCATGCGGGGCCGATACGCCTTGTGTGGTAGGTGGGGCAAGCGCGTTGCACCCCGGGGCGAGGATGGCCTAAGCAGGTAGGATATGCGTCCCGATCTGCTCAATCCGTTGTTTGCCGAGACCGAGGGCCTCAAGGGCGTGGGGCCAGGGTTGGCGCGGCCGCTGGGCAAGCTGGGCCTGACGCGGGTGCGTGATCTCGTTTATCATCTGCCGGATAGGTTTGTGGCGCGGCGCGCGGTGGGCAATCTGGATGAGGCCGCGATTGGCGAACAGATCGTCATTGCGCTGACCGCGCGCGAACACCGCTCCAGCACGGGGCGCGGGCCCTATCGGATCATGGCCGAGGATGCGCTGGGCAATTATGTCGCGCTCGTGTGGTTCGGACGGGCGAGCTACACCGCCAAGAAGCAGCTGCCGGTGGGCGAGAAGCGCTGGGTGGCCGGGCGGCTCGACCAGTATGGGCAGAGCTGGCAGATCGTCCATCCCGAGCATATTGCCGAGGACAGCAGCGCGCTGGCGGGGACGCTCAACGAGGCGGTCTATCCGCTGACCGAGGGGCTGACGCAGGCGCGCATCGGCGCGCTGGTGGGGCAGGCGATGGGCATGGTGCCCGAGCTGCCGGAGTGGATCGAGCCTGGGCTGCTGGCGCAGTCTGGCTGGCCGGCGTGGCGCGACGCGCTGGCACGCGCGCACAAGGGTGCGGATGCGGTCGCGCGCGATCGGCTTGCCTATGATGAATTGCTGGCGAACAGCCTCGCGCTGATGCTGGTCAAGGCGAGCAACCGCACGCGGCGGACGGTGCCGCTGCGGGGCGATGGGCGCCTGCGGGACAAGCTGCGGCTGCCGTTTGCGCTGACAGGGGCGCAGGCGCGCTCGGTGGCGGAGATCGAGAGCGATCTGGCGCAGGACGCGCCGATGCTGCGGTTGCTGCAGGGCGATGTGGGTTCGGGCAAGACGGCGGTTGCGCTGCACGCGATGCTGATTGCGGTGGAAGCGGGGGCGCAAGCCGCGCTGCTCGCGCCGACCGAGATCCTCGCGCGCCAGCATGCCGAGACCTTGCAGCGCATGGCGGCGGGGACGGGGGTGCAGATCGCGCTGCTGACAGGCAAGACCACGCAGCGTGGCGGCACCAAGGCGCGTGAGGCGATCCTGATGGGCTTGCTGGATGGCAGCATCGATATCTGCGTCGGCACGCATGCGATCTTTCAGGAGAGCGTGACCTACCGCAATCTCGCGCTGGTGGTGATCGACGAGCAGCACCGCTTCGGCGTGGGCCAGCGGCTGATGCTGACGCAGAAGGGCAAGGCGACACCGCATTGCCTTGCCATGACTGCAACGCCGATCCCGCGCACGCTGACCCTGGCGCAATATGGCGAGATGGAGGTTTCCAAGCTCGACGAGATGCCGCCGGGTCGGCAGCCGATCGATACGCGCGTTGTGGCGGTGGAGCGGATGCCGGAGGTGGTCGAGGGGCTGGCGCGGCATCTGGCGACGGGCGCGCAGGCCTATTGGGTCTGCCCGATGGTGCGCGAGAACGAGACGGCGGATCTGGCGGCGGCGGAAGCGCGCTTTGCCGAGATGCAGTTGCGCTTTGGCGATCAGGTCGTGCTGGTGCACGGCCAGCTGCGGCCTGAGGTGAAGGACGCGGCGATGGAGCGCTTTGTGCGCGGCGAAGCGAAACTGCTGGTGGCGACGACGGTGATCGAAGTCGGTGTCGATGTGCCGGCGGCGAGCCTGATGGTGATCGAGCAGGCGGAGCGCTTTGGCCTTGCGCAATTGCACCAGTTGCGCGGCCGCGTGGGGCGTGGATCGGCGAAATCGACCTGCCTGCTGCTGCGCGGCGAAGCGCTTTCGGAAGTCGGGCGCGAGCGGCTTGCCCTGATGCGCGAGACGCAGGACGGGTTCCGCCTTGCGGAGGAGGACTTGCGGCTGCGCGGCGGCGGCGAACTGCTCGGCACGCGGCAATCGGGCGATACGCCCTTTCGGGTAGCCGACTTCGAACAGATTGCCCGGCTGCTGCCCATGGCGCATGACGACGCGCGGCTGCTGATGGAGCGCGATGGCGGGCTGGCGTCCCCGAGGGGCCAGGCGGCGCGGGCCCTGCTCTACCTGTTCGAGCGGGACTGGGGCGTGCAGCTGCTGCGGGGCGGTTAGTTCTGGAAGGACATAGTTTGAAGCGTGTTTCTGAGGCGGCCCGGGCGCTGGGCTATGCGGGGCTTCTGCCACAGGTCGCGGCGCTGCTGGCGGTGTTCAAGGGCGGGCCCTGGGCCTGGACGGGGCTGGCGCTGGCCTATGCCTATGCGGCGCTGATCTTCAGCTTTCTGGGCGGCGTCTGGTGGGGCATCGGGATTGCCAAGCCGGAAAGCCCGCGCTGGATATTCCTCGCCGGGGTCATGCCGTCGCTGATTGCGCTGGCGGGCTGGTTTCCGTGGATGCTGGGGTGGACATGGCCAGGGCCGGAACTCATCGCGCTGGGTGCGTGCATCGCGCTTTCACCGCTGATTGATCTTTCGATTGGCCTCAAGCCCGATGGCTGGCTGGCGCTGCGGCGCAATCTTTCGATCGGGCTGGGCGGGCTCAGCGTGCTGATCGGGTTGATGGCGGAGCGGGCGTCGGGGCTTTGATCGGGGCGTACAGACGCTGGGTTTGCACACTCAGGATCGCCCAGATCCACCCGCAATGACGAGGGAAAGGGCCTGCTGCGGCCCGTGATACGTGCGATGGAAACGAAGTGGTCGGGGAAAGAGGATTCGAACCTCCGGCCCCTGCCTCCCGAAGACAGTGCTCTACCAGTTTAGAGACCCTACCTTCGGTTCAAAATCCATTCAAAATCGGCAGCTTACGCGGCTCCACCCTTATAGTCGAATGTGGCTCCGATCACAATATCCGCCGTTCAGTGTGATCGGATTGTGATCGGCTTTGTGTTCAAAAGCCCGACGCGCCACCACAGACCTAGCCGTGCTAAGGGACGTGAAGATAGCCATCTTCGATAGGGTCGAAGGCGCTTTCCACGCGCCGGATGGTCCTGAAATCGACCTCAAGG
>NZ_JAIXPP010000075.1 GCF_027486195.1 Novosphingobium sp. | reverse complement strand
GGCTCGGTGCTGTTCATGGACAACCTGCTGACCAACTGGGCGCGGCCCTTCATCGTCCACGAGCGGCGCTACGTCTATCCGCACAAGCCCACGCTGGGCGCGAACTGGATCAGCCTCGATGATGTGGCCAAGATCATGATCCACGCGATGGACCGGCCGGACATGGAAGGCACCTGGATGAACATCGGCGGGCCGGAGCGCCTGCTGCCGCCGCAAGTCGCGCAGATCCTTTCGGACCACTTCGGCTATACCGTGAAGTACGATCCCTGCACCCCTGAGGAATTCGGCGACCTGCTGGTGGCCGCGCTGGGCGATTCGATGGCGGAAGCGGAGCGCAAGCCGTTCTCGGCGGGGATCGCGGCGTTCTACAACTACAACAACAACGCGCCGACCAAGCCCTTCGAGGTGAATACCGAAGCGATGATGGAGCGCCTGCCGGGCGTAGAGCTCGAAACGCTGGCCCAGTGGGTCGCGCGGCAGGACTGGACGGATACGGCGCACCGGCCATCGGCGGGGTGATCCACTAGTCCTCCCCAAACCTCCTCCCACCCCGCTCACCCTGAGCTTGTCGAAGGGTGCTTGTGCAACTGTTGTCCGTGATGCTTCGACAAGCTCAGCATGAGCGGAGTGGGGTGACAAACCCGGCGAAGACGCTGGACAAGAAACCGGCGCGGTGCGACCAACCGCGCCGGTTTCTGTTTGCGAATGAGGCGTTTCATGCGGTTGCTTCGGGGTATTTCGGCGCTGGCTCTGGGGATCGGTCTGAGCACGGCGGCGCTCGCGGCGGACAAACCGGCGGATGCGGCAAAGCCCGCCGAAGCGGCAAAGGCTGCGGCTGCGGAGCTGTTCCAGCCTGAGGAAGTGGCAAGCGAAGGTTCGGTCAGCGTGCGCGGCGCGAAGATCGACTACAAGGCGGTGGCAGGCACGCTCGTGGTCCATGCCAAGGGCTGGGACGATGCGGCTAAGCCCAAGGCCGAAGCGGTTGGGGACGATGCACCCGCCGAAGCCTCGATGTTCTACACCGCCTATTTCAAGAAGGGCGCGCCCGCTGCGGATCGCCCGATCATGTTCGTGTTCAACGGCGGGCCGGGTTCCTCCACCGTGTGGCTCCACATGGGCGCCTTCGGGCCGCGCCGGGTGGTGACGGCGGACGGCAGCCATACGCCGCCTGCGCCCTACCGCGTGGTCGACAATGGCGAGAGCCCGCTCGATGTGGCGGACCTCGTGTTCATTGATGCGCCGGGGGCGGGGTTCAGCCGGATCGCGGGGAAGGACAAGGAAAAGGCGTTCTACGGCATCGATCAGGATGTCCATGCCTTTGCCGAGTTCATCAAGGCGTTCCTGAGTAAGTACCAGCGCTGGAATTCGCCGCGCTATCTGTTCGGCGAGAGCTATGGCACGCCGCGCGCGGTGGCCTTGGCGGCGCGGCTGCAGGCGTCGGATTCGGTCGATCTCAACGGGATCATGCTGCTCTCGGTGACGCTCGCTTTCGATTTCTGGGCCGATGCGCCGCAGTGGAATCCGGGTAATGATCTGCCTTATGTCGTGACCTTGCCGACCTATGCGGCGACAGCCTGGTATCACAACCGCGTGCCGGGTGGCCGTCCTGCGCAGCTTGAGCCGTTTCTGGCGGAGGCAGAGCGCTTTGCCACCGGCGACTATGCGGCCGCGCTGATCGAGGGGAATGACCTTCCTGCGACGCGCAAGCAGGCGATTGCGGAGAAGCTGTCGCGCTATACCGGCCTTCCGGTGGCATATATTCTGCGCTCGAACCTCAGGGTCAATCTGGGCCAGTTCAACCGCAATCTGAACGACGATGCCGGACAGACCCTCGGCCGGCTCGATACGCGCTTTACCGGGCCGAGCCTCGATGTGCTGAGCCGCGAGGCGGAGTATGACCCCCAATCGACCGCGATCAGTTCAGCCTATGTCTCGGCCTTCAACGATTATGCGCGCGGCACGCTGCGCTATGGCGCGGGCAAGGCGTTCAAGCTCTTCGCAAACGTCGGTGACTGGGACCTCAAGCACACCCCGCCGGGCGCCGGATACGCGGTGGAAGGCGCAGCAAACGTGCTGCCCGATCTGGCCTTTTCCCTGAAGACCAATCCCTCACTGCGCGTGCTGGTGCTGGGGGGGTATTACGATACGGCAACGCCCTACTTCGAAGGGCGCTTCCAGATGCGGCACTTGGCCGTTCCGGAGGAACTGCGGGGGAACATCTCGTACAAATACTACCCGTCAGGCCACATGGTCTATGCGCACGAGGATTCGCTGAAGGCGCTGCATGACGACGTGGCGGCGTTTGTGAAGGGGCGCGGGAACTAGCCCGCGTTGGCGGCTAGCCAGCGGCGGGTGGCCTCTGCCACGACCTTCGCGCGTGCGCCGGGATCGGGGAAGCCGTCGCGCAGGGCCTTGGAGCGCAGTTCGATGCTGAGCGGGATGCCGGGCGGGAATGCCTGGTACATCGCGGCCAGCGGGAGCGCGCCTTCTCCGCATTGCTGCCTGAGGTCGATGGCATCGGTGATGATCGCGCCGAAGTCTGCCGGATCGGGGCGCTGGGCGGGTGCGTCGCAGAACTGCGCGTAGGGCAGGAGTTCGCGCCGGACCTTTGCAAGATCAGCGACGGGGCTCAAGGAGCGGTCGACGTGGATCGGATCGATCAGAAGCGCTCGCAACGGATGGCCGACCTCGTCCAGCACGCTGAGCGCCATCGCGAGCGTCTTCACTTCGGTGAAGATGCCGAACTCCAGCGCGACACGCATGCCCGAGCCTTCGGCATGGACGCAGAGCTCGTGGAGGCGCGCGGCGGTTTGCGCCATGTCGGGATCGGAGGAGACGCACAGGACATTCCGTGCGCCCAATTCCGCGCCGACATCGATGACCTTCTTGTGGAGCGCCATGTCGCTGCCGGGCTGGATCCAGATCACCTCGACGTCGAGCAGCGGGAGGCCCGTATCCGCCAATGCGGCGCGGGCCTCCCGCTTCTTCGTATCGGTCCAATCGCCGGGCTCGACCCAGAGGCCGGTCATGTCGAAGCCGCCAGCGGCAGCGGCGCGGATCGTCTCGACGGGGCCGAATTCGGGGACGATGCCCGAGGCGAAGGAGATCGGGTTCATCAGATCGAACTTCCTCCGTCGATACGGAACTCGGCGCCGGTGGTGAAGGTGGATTCATCGGAAGCGAGGTAGACCGCGATGGCGGCGATCTCCTCGGGCGTGCCGATGCGGCCGATGGGGTGGACGGCGACCCAGCCGGCATAGACCTCGTCTGGATTGGGGACCTGCGCCAGCACCTTGTCGAGGATCGGGGTGCGGATCACGCCGGGGTGGATCGAGTTGCAGCGAATGCCGTAGCCGCTCTTGCCACAGTGTGCGGCGACGGATTTGGTCATGATGGCGACTGCCGCTTTTGCACCGTTGTAGGCCACAAGGTCAGCGGTTGCCTTGATCCCGGCGAGCGAGGACATGTTGATGATCGAACCGCCGCCGGTCCCCTTCATCTTGGCGACGGCATACTTGCAGCCGAGGAACACGCCGACGACATCGATCTCGAACTCGTGGCGGAACTGTTCGAGTGTGACCTGCTCGATATTGCCGGCGGTGGTGATGCCGGCGTTGTTGATGACGCAATCCAGCGTTCCGATGCCGTCGACTGCCGCGGCCCAATCGGCTTCCTGCGTGACATCAAGGTGGATGTAGCGCGCGTTTGCACCGAGCTGCGCTGCGAGCGCTTCGCCACCAGCGTCATCGATATCGGCGATCACGACGGAAGCGCCTTCAGCGACAAAGCGCGCAGCCATGGCGGCACCTAGACCAGAGGAGCCGCCGGTGATGAGGGCGGTCTTGCCGTTCAGTCGCATCAAATTCTCTCCCATCAATTCTTGTTCTTTGGTTTCACACTGCATTCCGTTCGTGTCGAGCGAAGTCGAGACACCATAAGCCGCGCATTGTGTCTCGACTTCGCTCGACACGAACGGGGGTGGGTCATCTAGTCTGCAGATTCGCCGGCTCGACCCGTTCCCAATCGTGATATGCCTGCCGTGCCACGATGATCCAGCGCCCGTCGCGCTTTTCCATGCGGTCGCAGTAGCGGCCCGCGACGATCCAGTCGGTCGCCTTGCCGTGGGTTGGCACGGGGGTGCCTTCCAAATGGCCGGCCTCGATGAAGTGGTAGGCGACGAAGTTGGCTTCGGTCTCCACGCTCAGGCCATCGGGCGCAAAGGTGAAGTGGACGTTGCCGATGGTGTGGTGCGTCGCGGGGATCGTGCCCAGTACGGCACTGGCAAAACCGATAAACTCGTCCGGCGATCCGACGAAGGTGGAGTGGCGATGGACATGGTCATCAGCGAAGCACGAGCGGACCAGAGTCCATTCTTTCCGGTCGATTCCCTTGCAATAGCGGTGCAGCAGATCGCGCACTTCCTCGCGTGCCAGCAGTTCCTCTGTCGTCACTGGCACGGCCTCGCCCCTCTCTTTTGCTAGTAACGTCTGCCTAGCATCCGGGGTGAATTGGTGGGAACTTGCATAATTGAGAGGAACGCAGCGTTATGGGCAGGCTAGCTGGAAAAGTTGCGATCATCACGGGCGCGGCCAAGGGCCTCGGCGAAGCAGACGCGCGCATGTTCGTGCGCGAAGGCGCGCGGGTGATCCTGACCGATGTGGACCGCGAAAGCGGCGAGCGCGTCGCGGCCGAGATCGGCGAGATGGCCGAGTTCCGCTACCTCGACGTGCGCCACGATGCCGAATGGAAGGCGCTGGTCGATGATGTCGTGGCGCGGCATGGCAAGCTCGATGTGCTGGTTAACAACGCCGGTGTGGTCGAACTCGGCGATATCGAGACGCAGACCGAGAAGGACTACCGCTTCATCATGGCGGTGAGCGCCGATGGCACCTGGTTCGGCTGCCAGCACGCGGTGCGCGTGATGAAGGAAACGGGTGGCGGCTCGATCATCAACATGGCCTCGATCGCATCGGTGCAAGGCGAGAGCGCGGTCGCCGCATATTGCGCAGCAAAAGGTGCGGTGGAAGGGCTGACCCGGGCGGTCGCAGTGCATTGTGCGCGGCAAGGCTACAACATCCGCTGCAATTCAATCCACCCGGCGGGCATCCTGACGCCGATGGTGATCGAAGTAGGCCGTCAGGCGGCGCTCATGCGCGGGGCGGAGGAAGCGCTCAATGGCGGCCCGATCACCAAGCTCGGCGAACCCGACGACATTGCCTACACGGTGGTGTTCCTCGCCTCGGACGAAAGCAAGTTCATCAACGGCGCGGCGATCCGCGTGGATGATGCGAAATCGGTGATCGCAGGCAACGCCTGATCACTCGGCAGGGAAGGATCGGCAAATGATGGATCAGCAGACGGTCGATACGATCAAGCGGCTGATGGAATGGGAAGGGGCGCGTGACCGCCCGCCCGAAGGTTTCCCGCATCTGCCGGATCTGCCCGCCGGGCGCTACACGAGCCAAGAGTATTACGATCTCGAGCAGCAGTACATCTGGAAGAAAAGCTGGCTGTTTGCCGCGCATCTCGATGAAGTGCCCGAGCCCGGCTGCTTCATGCAGTGGGACAATGCCGGGCAGCCGCTGATCATCGTCCACGGCATGGATGGCGTAGTCCGCGCGTTCTACAACACCTGCCGCCACCGCGGCGCGCCGGTCGTGACCGTGCAAAGCGGGCGCAGCCCCCGCCTGATGTGCGGCTATCACAACTGGACCTACAAGACCGACGGCGAGCTGGTCGGCGTGCCGGAAGCGCAGGATTTCACAGGACTCGACAAGTCCTGCCGCAGCCTGATCGCGGTGCGCTGCGAGATGTACGGCAAGCTGATCTACGTAAACCTCGATGACAATGCGGTGTCCCTGCGCGAGTGGATGGGACCGATCTGGGACGAGTGGGAAGAGTTCGCGTTCGACAAGGTGAAGCTCGCCGCGCGCCAGTCGTTCGATCTCAAGTGCAACTGGAAGGTGGCGATGGAGGCCAACATGGAGGTCTACCATGTGCCCTTCATCCATCCCGGCACAGTGGCGCCGCTGGTCGATCACAAGCGCAACGTCAACACGATGTACCGCAATGGCCACGCGCGGATGATCGCGCCCGCGCCGAGAAATACCGACCGCGAACATGTGCGCGCGATCGATAACCCGCCGGAATGGCAGTCGATCGAGACGGTGGGCGAACTCGGGCGCACCACCACGCAGAGCTACACGATGTTCCCCAACTGGGTCTCGCCGCTCTCCAACTTCTTCATCCCGCCGCTGATCTTCTGGCCGACTTCGCTGAATACCACCCGGCTCGAACTCATCACCATGGCGCTCGACTGGGGTGAAGGCCCGGTGCCAGACCTCTGGACCGTCCCCGACGGGATGGGCGGGCGTCAACTGAGCCCAATCATCGAGGAAGACACCCAGTTTGGTGAGGCGATCCAGAAATCGATGGAAAGCGACGGCTTCAAGTCCGTGCCGCTGAGCTATCAGGAAGCGCGCATCTACAGCTTCCACCAGACCTGCGACAAGATGATCGGGCTGGATCGTGTGCCGCCGCAACTCGCGGTGGAGCAGGTTATCGGCCAGGAATGGGTCTGGCCGAATGATCCGCGTGTGGCGCAAATGGAACGGCAGGTCGAAACAGCATGAGCATTCTGGACGGGTTTCGCATCGACGGGCAAATTGCGGTCGTTACCGGCGCAGGCAAGGGCATCGGGCGGGCTATTGCCATTGCGCTGGCAGAGGCCGGTGCGGATGTCGCGCTCGGCGCGCGGACCGCGGCGGACATCGCGGCGGTGGCCGAGGAAATCCGGGCGCGTGGTCGGCGGGCGCTGGCGGTGCCGACCGATGCCACAAGCCTGGCAGCGCTGGAAAACCTTGCCGCGCGGGCGGCGGAAGAACTGGGCCCGGTCAGCATCTGGGTCAGCAATGCCGGCGGCATCCCCGATGGCAATCCGCGCTATCTCACCAAGACCACCGAGGCGAGCTGGGACGCGCAGGTCGATCTCAACCTCAAGGCCGTGTGGATGGGCGCCGTGGTCGCGGCCAAGGCCATGGGCGAAGCGGGCGGGGTGATCCTTAACACCTCCTCACGCGCCGCGTTCGGGCCGCAAGTGAAGAACGGTCCCTATGCGGCGGCCAAGGCCGGTGTGAACAGCCTGACGCAGACGCTTTCGCGTGAATTGGCGCCGAAGATCCGTGTCAACGCCGTCGCGCCCGGGCCGATCCCGACCGAGAACTTCAACGACTGCATGCGCACCGACGACGAAGCCAAGCGCGAGGCGCTGCGCGAAATGATCGGCATCCCGCTGCAGCGTTTCGGGCGCGAAGAGGATATCGCGGCGGCGGCGCTCTATTTCGTTTCGCCCGCTTCAGGCTGGGTGACGGGGCAGTGCCTCTATGTCGCCGGGGGGCTGTGAAGTGAGCGAACAGACCGACGTGCTTATCATCGGCGCGGGCGCGGCGGGCATGGCAGCCGCGCTTTCGGCGCATGCGGCGGGCGCCGAGGTTGTGCTCGTCGAAAAGGGCGAGCGGCTGGGCGGCACGGCGGCGGTTTCGGGCGGGATCATCTGGGCGGCGAACAACCCCCGGATGCAGGCCGCCGGACTGGCCGACAGCGAGGCGGACGCGCTCGCCTATTTCGGCAGCCTCGATCACGGCGAGATGGAGCCCGAAGTGCTGGGCGCCTTCGTGCGCGAGGCGCCGGGCGCGCTGGCCTTTCTGGAGGAAGCGGGTGCGCTCGCGGTCAGCATCCTGCCGGGCTATCCGGACTATTACCTCGACCGGCCCGGCGCGAAACCGGAAGGTGGCCGCGCGCTGGACAACGAGCTGTTCGATTTCACGACGCTGGGGCCTTGGGCCGAGAAGGTATTCAGCGACGGCGTGATCCAGCGGATGATGCTGCGCGAAACGCCGCTAGGCGGGAGCAGCGGCTATGTCGATCCGGCGGAGCTCAAGCGCCGCGCGGACGCGGACTTGCGCGGGTTCGGGCAGGCGATGGTCGGGCGATTGCTCGCGGCGTGCCTGGCGCGCGGGATCGAGCCGCAGCTGGGTATGAAGGCCGAGCGGCTGATCGTGGAAGAGGGCCGTGTGGTCGGCGTCGCGTTTGCAGGCGAGCGCAGCATACATGCGGCACGCGGGGTCATTCTGGCGACTGGCGGGTTTGAGTGGAACGAGGCGCTGAAGAAGACGTTTCTGCGCGGGCCGCTCGATATGCCGGCCTCGCCGCCGGGGAACACCGGCGACGGGCTGAAGCTGGCTATGTCGGTCGGCGCGGGGCTGGGCAACATGACGAGCGCGTGGTGGGTGCCGACGCTTTCCATCGGCGGTGCACACTGGGCGGGCGGGGAGCAGCGGGCCAGCCCGGTGCTGATCGAGCGGACCTTGCCGCACAGCCTGCTGGTCAACCGGGCGGGCAAGCGGTTTTGCAATGAGGCGATCAACTATTCCTCGCTAGCGGGGGCCTTCCACCTCTTCGATCCCGCGACCTACGATTATCCCAACAATCCGGCATGGCTCGTGTTCGATGCACAGTACCGCGCGCGCTATCCGATCGGGCCGGTGATGCCCTTCGATGCGCTGCCGGACTGGGTTTTTTCGGCGGATACGCTGGAGGAGCTGGCAGCGAAGATCGACGTCGATGCTGCAGCCATGCTGCAAACCGTCGAGCGCTTCAACGCGCATGCTGCCAACGCTCAAGACCCCGATTTCGGGCGCGGCGTGAGTTCCTACGATCATTTCTATGGCGACCGTTCGCGGCCCGGTGCGGCCGCCACGCTGGGGCCGCTCAGCCAAGGGCCGTTCCATGCAGTGCAGCTCAAGCTCGGCGCGCTCGGCACCAATGGCGGGGCGCGGACCAATGCGGCGGGGCAAGTGCTGGATGTGGAGGGCGAGCCGATTCCGGGGCTTTATGGCGCTGGCAATGTGATCGCTTGCCCAACGGGTAGTGTCTATGCGGGCGCGGGCGGCACCTTGGGGCCGGCGCTGACTTTCGGCTGCATCGCGGGCCGCACGGCCGCGCGGCTCGCCAACCAATAAGGAAGGATTTTCGAACATGCGCATTCTGGTGCTGGGCGCAACGGGCGACCAGGGGCATCCGCTGCTGACCCGGCTGCTGGCGGCGGGGATGACCCCGGTGGCGGCCCTGCGCAATCCGGCCGCGCTTGCGGGGACCGAGTTCGCCGATGTCGAAACCGTGGCGGCGGATATCTACGACGAGGCTTCGATGATCGCGGCGGCCAAGGGCATGGACGCGATCGCAGCGCATCTGCCCTTCGTGTTCGACCGCGATCTTGCGCGCAAGATGGGCGCGAACATCGCGGCGGCGGGGCGCGCGAATGGCGTGAAACGCATCGTCTTCCACACCAGCTGCCACATCGCGAACGAGGATATCGGCAGCCCGGCGATGGACGGACGGCGCGATATCATCGCGGCGATTGCAGGCAGTGGCTGCGAATGGGCGATCATCGAGTCGCGCGTGTTCATGGACAACATGATCCGCAGCTGGAACAAGCCCGGCATCGTCAACAAGGGCGTGTTCGCCTATCCGGCCAAGCCTGATCTCAAGATCTCGTGGATATGCCTTGATGATGTGGCGGCCTTCATGGTCGAGGCGCTGGCCAACCCCGATCTGCCGAGCGGGCGCTACCGCGTCGGCGGGCCGGAGGCGCTGGTGGGCGATGAAGTGGCGGCGATCCTGAGCGAGGTCTCTGGCAAGCACATCGTGTTCAAGAGCCTGACGCCGGATGACTTCGCTTCGGCCATGAGCCTGCTGGTGACGGGTTCGCCGGACGTGAAGCCGGCCTCGATTTATGACGGGATGGCGCAGTTCTACCGGTGGTACAACGCGCAGCCGCAATCGCCGCTGGTCGTTACGCCGGAGGAGATGGCGAAGCATTTCCAGCACAAGCCGGCGAGTCTGGCGAGGTGGGCGGCGCGGCAGGACTGGAATGATCCGCGCGATCCGGCGCTCGCCACGCGCATGGCGGGGATGTCGCGCTGATTCCTGCCCTTTGGGGCTCATCCAATTCGGTAGGTCCGGATGCGCGGGAGTGCCGCTAGTCTTGATCCCAACACAACGCATCCGGGAGATTCCGACGTGACTGAAACCCGCCAATGGCTGCTCAATGGACACCCGCGCGGCCGCCCCATCAACGATGACGACCTCAAGCTGGTGACGACCTCGCTGCCCGAACCGGGGCCGGGCCAGATGCTGCTGAAGACGCACTACCTCGGCTTCGATCCGGCGCAGAAGGGCTGGATGGAGAACATTGCGGACTACGTCGCGCCAATGGCGATTGGCGATGTGATGCGCGGCTCGGGCATCGTCGAGGTCGTCGCGAGCAACGGCGGCAAGTTCCCGGTGGGCACCACGCTCGCGGGTTCGATCAACTGGAGCGAGTACCTCATTCATGATGGCGAGGGCCTGATCCCTTGCATGCCCGATCTGCCGCCGACGGCGATGCTCTCGATCCTCGGCACCACGGGCGTGACGGCCTATTGCGGCCTGTTCAAGGTGGGCGAGCCGGTCGCGGGCGACGTGGTGGTCGTCTCGGGCGCGGCGGGCGCCACGGGTTCGATTGTCGGCCAGCTGGCAAAGATTGCGGGCTGCACCGTGATCGGCATCGCGGGCGGGCCGGAGAAGTGCGAATGGCTCGTCAAGGAAGCGGGCTATGACCACGCCATCGATTACAAGGCCGGGCCGATCCGCGCGCAGCTGAAGGAACTTGCGCCGAACGGGATCAACGTGATCTTCGACAATGTCGGCGGCAAGATCCTCAACGACATGCTGGCCTGCATCGCCACCAATGCACGCGTTGTGATCTGCGGCGGCATCAGCCGCTATGAAACGGGCAACCTGCCGGCCGGGCCGGAAAACTATTTCAACCTCGTGTTCCGCCGGGCGCGGATGCAGGGCTTCATCGTGCTCGATTGGGCCAACGAATTCCCGGATATCCGGCGCCGCCTGGTGAAGTGGGTGAATGAAGGTCGTCTGGCCTACCGCGAGGACGTGCAGAACGGCTTCGAGAATGCACCTGCCACCTTGCAGCGGTTGTTCTCTGGTTCGAACAAGGGCAAACAGCTGCTCAAGCTGTAAAACTGTAAGGAGACAACGCCATGGCAACCGTCGCGATTACCGGGGCCGCGCGCGGCATCGGACTTGAGCTTGCTGCGCAGCATGTTGCAGCAGGAGACACCGTGATCGCACTGCCGCGCAAGGCCAGTGCCTCGCTGGAGGCGCTTGCCGCGTCCTCTGACGGGAAGCTCACGATCCATCTTTGCGACGTGGCGAACGACGCTTCGGTGCGCGCGGCGGCGGCTTCGAGCGGGGACGGCGCGATCGACGTGCTCTATAACGTGGCGGGCGTGACCGGGCCGATGGCCAACGAGCTGGAAGGCGCGGACTGGGACGCGTGGAACGAGGCCTTCGCGATCATGGTGCAGGGTCCGCTGCGCGTGTTGCAGGCGTTCCTGCCACGGCTTGGCGAAGGCAGCCGCGTGATCAACGTGACCAGCCAGCTGGGTGCTTCGTCGTGGGCGATGGGCGGCATGTATGCCTATGCGTCCGCCAAGGCGGCGCTCAACCGGCTGATGGCTTCGGTGGCCATCGATCTCAAGGGCAAGGGAATCGTGATCGGGCTGGTCCACCCCGGCTGGGTACAGACCGACATGGGCGGTCCGCATGCGCAGATCACCCCCACCGAAAGTGCGGCAGGGCTACGCAAGCTGGGCGCGGAATGGACGCTCGCCGATAGTGGCGCATTCCGCAAGTGGAACGGCGAGCCGCACGAGTGGTAAGCGCGGCCAGAGACCACTGACAGGCAGTTGAACACGAAAAGCCGGCCCCGCCAAAGGGCCGGCTTTTCTGCTTGAGAAGCCCTACGCGGCACCGGGGCAGCAGGGGGTTTTCGTGATCCGGCACAGCTGCCGGTTTCCCTATCAAAAGTACTGAAAAGCCGCATAAACAGTTGAGCCGTCGGGCGGGATTGGTACCCTCGCCACAGTCCGCCGACCCGCGCAAGAATCCGGGCGGCGGCACATGCAAGCGGGAGAGGTGAAATGCGCCAGACTGATTCGGTGCGACAGGAATTTCTTGCGGGCACGGCGCGCGTCGCCGTTCTTGCGATGCTCGTGCCCGGCGCGCTGCTGGCCGCAAGCCCCGCGATGGCCGCCGATGAAGCGGCCGCACCGCCGCAGTCCGGTGCCACGGCCGAAACACCCGCCGCGAGCGGTGTCGAGGACATTATCGTCACCGCCCGTCGCCGTTCGGAAAGCGTGCAGAGCATTCCGGTTTCGGTGCAGGCAATCAGCGCCGCAACCGTGCAGGCGCGCGATCTCACCAGCCTTGAGAAGATTGCTGCGGCCACGCCGCAGTTCACCGTTGCGCGCGCCTCGAACGGCGCCGGCGCGCAGCTGACCATGCGCGGCATCGGCTCGAACGCGACCTCGATCGGCATCGAGCAGTCGGTCGCGATCGTGGTCGATAGCGTCTACTACGGCCAGGGCCGCGTCATCAACGAGGGCTTCTTCGATCTCGCCCGCGTCGAGATCCTGAAAGGACCCCAGGCGCTGTTCTATGGCAAGAACGCGACCGCCGGTGTGATCAGCCTGACCACCGCCGATCCGGGCAAGGACCGCGAGATCCTGGCGCGCGTCGGCTATGAAGTGAATGCCCGCCAGCTTTATGGCGAGCTGATCTACTCGACGCCGCTGAGCGATACGCTCGGCCTGCGTCTTGCCGTGCGCGGTTCGAAGATGTTCGGCGGGTACTACCGCAATGCTGCAGGCTCTCAGGCCTACAACACGTTCGACGTGGCGACTGGCACGGTCAATCCGCATACCGCTGCGGCGGCAGCAGCGGACCAGCCGCAGGAGCGCGAACTGATCGGCCGTGCCACCCTGAAGTACGACGGCGGCAGCGGCCTTACCGCGACGCTCAAGGCCTCGGGTTCGTGGAACGACACGATCGGCAACGGCTGGAACTATTCGGCGGTGCGCTGCCCGACCGGTGCGACGGCGCTGAACCCGGCTTACAAGTGCGATGGTGGCTTCAAGCTCTACCAGAACAACTTCCCCGTCGATATCGCGCAGGCGACGCCTTATGGCCGCAGCAACGGCGATCTCTACAACACCTACAAGTCGTGGCAGATGACCGGCACGGTCAACTACGACATGAACAATGTCACGCTGAACTCGGTCACCAACTACAACTGGAACAACAACAAGTTCGGCTGCGACTGCGACTTCCTCGGTGGCGGTGTGTGGGCGACGGAGAACGCCAGCTATCACGCTTTCAGCCAGGAGCTGCGCGCGCTGACGAAGTTCGATTCGCCGGTCAACCTGATGATCGGCGGGCTCTACCAGAAGACCAAGCGCACTTTCTTCCAGGCGGTGCTCTTCGCCAATATCGAAAACTCGAAGGCGCCGACCGGCATGCGCTATGTCGCCTATTCCAAGGATTCGGCAACCGACGGCGAGACCCTTTCGGCCTATGGCCAGGCGATCTGGAAGATCCTGCCCACGCTCGAGGCGACGGCGGGTGTGCGCTACACGCACGAGACCAAGAACAGCGTCTTCACCCAGCCTTACGTAAATCCCGCGCTGACCGGCATTTTCCGGCCGCAGAGCGCGGCGACCAACGGCACCTTGACGGGAGACCAGACGTTCGAGGACTGGTCGCCGGACGTGACACTGAGCTGGAAGCCCAGTTCGGACGTGATGGTCTATGGTGCGTACAAGACTGCCTACAAATCGGGCGGTTTCTCGAACAGCGCGATCAACTCCGCGCTTGTGACGAACAATCCGTCGGCCGACCTTGCGTTCAACCCCGAGCGCGGCCGCGGCTTCGAGGCGGGCATCAAGACCACGCTGTTCGACCGCCAGCTGCGCGCGAACCTGACGCTGTACAACTACAAGTACACCAACCTGCAGATCGACTTCTTCAACTCGCAGGTCTTCGCGTACGTGACCTACAACGCAGGAGCGGCGCGCTCGAAGGGTGTCGAGCTTGAGCTGGAATATGCGCCGCGCGGCGTTCCCGGTCTCTCGCTCCACGGCACGCTGAACTACAACCGGGCGCGCTACATCGATTTCATCGCACCGTGCTGGTCTGGCCAGAGCATTGCGGCGGGCTGTTCGCTGCGCGTGGCGGGAATCGAGCGTCAGGATCTGAGCGGCACGCCGACTTCGGCCGCACCGGAATGGACTGCGACGGCGGGGGTTTCCTATGAAACCGACATCGGTTCGAGCCTGAAGATCGGCGGCAATATCGATGCGCGCAGCTCGAGCTCGTATCTCGGATCGAGCTTCGGCGATCCTTATACCCGGCAGGACGGGTATGCCGTGCTCGATGCGGGTATCAGGATCGGCGCGCAGAACGATCGCTGGCAGTTTGCCGTGATCGGCAAGAACCTGACCAACAAGTTCTATTTCATCGGCGGCGGCACCGCGCCGCTGACAGGCGCGGGCACCGGCACGAACAATGCCACGCTGGGCGATATCATCGGCTATGGTTCGATGCCGCGCACGGTGCGGCTGCAGGCCACCTTCCGGTACTGACCGGAACAGGGAGGGGCATGAAGGAGTTTTTCGGGCATGAACCTTGAAACCAGTCTGCCTCTCCCTGCGGAGCCCGGCGCGGCACGCTGCCCCGGGCCGAGCACGCGCGACATCATCCTCGCCGACGGGCAGGATGTGCCGCCCGCTTTGATAGCCGAGGCCTATGCCTTTGCCGGCGATGCCGACATCGATTACGACCGGTACACCTCGCCCGATTTCATGGCGCGCGAATTCACCCATCTGTGGGCGCGCACCTGGCAATGGGCCGCGCGCGAGGAGCACGTTCCCGAGGCGGGCGATTACATCACCTACGATATCGGGCCATGGTCGATCCTGATCGTGCGCGGCGATGACGGCGAAATCCGCGCCTATCGCAACGTGTGCCTGCACCGCGGTACGCAGCTCAAGCGGTCCGACACCAGCGGCAACGCGGTGGAGATCCGCTGTCCGTTCCACGGTTGGCGCTGGTCGCTGGAGGGGGAACTTTCGCACCTGCCGTGCCGGTGGGATTTCCCGCATGTGAAGGACGAGGAATTCCAGCTTCCGCAAGTGCGGATGGAGACCTGGGGCGGGTTCATTTTTATCAACCTCGACCCTGATGCGCGGCCGCTCAAGGAGCAACTGGGGCCGCTTGCCGAGCACTTTTCGGGCCGCTGGGATCTCGCTGACCGGCGGATTTCGCTGCACTTGCAGAAGGAATTGCCGACCAACTGGAAAGCGGCGCAGGAGGCGTTTCTCGAGGCCTACCACGTCTATGAAACGCACGCGCAGGCGCTGCCGACGGCGGCGGATGCCAATGCGCAATATGACCTGTTCAGCGATCACGTGACGCGGTTTGTGCACACCATCGGCGTGGCGAGCCCGCATTACACCGGCACGCAGACCGAGGCGGAACTATTCGACAAGCTGCGAGTAGGCGGAGGCCCGCTTCCGGAAGGGCGAACGGCGCGTTCCTATGCTGCGCAATTGCTGCGCGAACAGATGTCCGAGGCTCTGGGCGTGCCGCTCGATCAGTATTCGGACAGCGAGATGCTCGATTCCATCGAATATCACTTGTTTCCGAACATGTGCCTGTTCCCCGGCGTCTCGCTGCCGATGATCTACCGGTTCCGGCCGATCGGGAACGACCCCTCGCGCTCGCTGTTCGATCTGATGTTCCTCAAGCTGGTGCCGCCAGGAACTCCGGTGGAGCATCCGCCCGAGCCGGTGCGCCTGAAGGTCGAGCAATCCTATGCCGAAGCGCCGGGGATGAACCCGGGGCTGGGCGGGGTCTATGATCAGGATACCGACAATCTCGCGCTGCAATACCAAGGCTTTCTGGGTTCGGCGAAGCGCGGGCAGACGCTGGGGAACTATCAGGAAGCGCGAATTCGACAGTTCCACCAGACGATCGATCACTATCTAACAAGGGACTGATGATGGACCCGATCGATCGATTGATTTCCCGGCAGGCGATTTATGACCTGAGCTGCGACTATATGCGCGCGCAGGACCGGCTTGATCCGGCGTTGCATATCGCGGTGTTTCACGAGGATGCGACGACCGACTACGGCGCCGGCTGGCAGGGCGATGCGCCCGGGTTTGTCGATTTTGCGCAGCGGGTGCTGACGCCGCACAAGGCCAACCACCACATGATCGGGCAAGTGCGGATCGATTTCGAGAGCGCTGACGTCGCCTTCGGCGAAGTCTATTTTCAGGCACACCACCGGATTGCTGCGGAAAGCGGTGAGCGGGACATGTTCGTCGCGGGGCGCTATGTTGATCGCTACGAGCGGCGCGGCGGCGTGTGGAAGATCGCGCACCGCAGCGAACTGGTCGATTGGGTGCGCGAAGAGCCGGCGGCTGATCTGCCGGGGGGCGAGACGATGTTTCCGTGGGGTGCAAGAGCGCCGCACGATCTCAGTTGCCGCCGCGAGGAGATGAGGCTGCGATGAGCAAGGTTTGCCC
Organism: Novosphingobium sp.; assembly: GCF_027486195.1. Lineage (GTDB taxonomy): Bacteria > Pseudomonadota > Alphaproteobacteria > Sphingomonadales > Sphingomonadaceae > Novosphingobium. The sequence goes on along the minus strand of NZ_JAIXPP010000075.1, from coordinate 5,514 downwards.
CGAAGAACTGGCCGACAAGCTGGCGATCATGGATGTGCTCAGCCGCTATGCGCGCGGGATCGACCGCTGCGATCTGGCGGTGCTGCGCGAGGTCTGGTGGCCGGAAGCCGTGGCCGATTACGGCACCGGAGAGGTCAATGCGCTGGCGTGGTCGGACGGCGTTGTGCCCGCGCTTGCTGCAATGCGCCGGACGCAGCATTTCCTTGGCAACATGGTAATCGATATCGACGGCGCGCATGCCACGGCAGAGACCTATTGCCGCGCGTGGCATGAGGTCGATACCCCCGATGGCCCTTACGAGATGGAAGTCGGCGGCCGCTACCTCGACCGGCTCGAGCGGCGCGGCGATGATTGGCGGCTGCTGCACCGGCGCTATGTGCTCGACTGGAGCCGCAATGGGCCATCGACTGCGCAGTGGGATGGGCCGCTTTATGGCACGCTCACGCGGCACGGGAAGCGCCTGCCAGACGATCCCCTCTATACCGGAGACTGAACACATGGCCGCTGACCTTGATCCGCGCGTTGCGCTGCTGCTCGACAAGATGGCCTGCACCGAGCTCGTCCACCGCCTTGCACGCGGGATCGACCGCTGCGATGCCGATCTGGTGCGCGCGGTGTTCCACCCCGATGCGACTGACGACCACGGGATGTACAAGGGCACGGCCGAAGCCTTCGTGCCGTGGGTGATGGAAGTGCTCGCCGGCATGCGCCGCACGCAGCATGTGATCGGCAATGTGCTGATCGAGGTGGAAGGCGACAGGGCGCAGGGCGAGGCCTATTTCATCGCGCACCACCATGTTCCGGGCGCAGAGGGGGACAATTTCATGGTTGCCGCCGGGCGCTATCTCGACCGGTTCGAGCGGCGCGAGGGCGAATGGCGCATTTCGCATCGCCATGCGGTCTATGACTGGAGTACAGTCGCTCCATCGACCGACATGTGGGACCGCGGGGCCATGCCGGACTACGCCTTTGGCGCACGCAGCCACGCCGATCCATCCTACAATCACTTTGCCGGTGCCTGATACAGGAGACCATGTCATGACGACTGAGACTACGACTTCGGCCGAACTCGTCCGCGCCCGCGCCACTTCGCTGGCCGATATCTCGCCGCTTGCCGATCCGCCGCTCGGCAATGCGCCGATCACGCCGGACCGCTACTTCTCCAAGGAATGGGCCGACCGCGAATGGGAGAAAGTCTGGACCAAGACCTGGCAGATCGCCGGGACACAGGCGCAGATCCCGAATGCAGGCGATTGGCTGACCGCCGATTTCGGCCCAGAAACCATCGTCTGCGTACGCGGCGATGATGGGACGGTGCGCGCGTTCTACAACGTTTGCCAGCACCGCGCGATGCCGGTGGTCACGGGCGAGCAGGGCCATTCCAAGCGGCTCGTGTGCCCCTATCACGGCTGGACCTATGACCTCACCGGCAAGCTCAAGGTCGTGCCCGACGAGGCTGATTTCGTGCAGGGCTCGCCCTGCGGCAAGCTCAACCTCGTCGAGGTGAAGTGCGAGACCTGGGCCGGGTTCGTGTGGATCAACATGGATAAGGACGCCGCCCCGCTGCGCCAGTTCATGGGGCCGATTGCGGACCAGATCGATACCTATCCGATGGATGCGATGGTCCGCACGCACTGGGTGACGATCGAGGGCAACTTCAACTGGAAGCTGGTGCAGGACAACTTCAACGAGAGCTACCACGTGCCTTTCGTCCATCCGCAGACGAAGTTCGTGATGGAATATGGCTACAACCACTGCCAGTTCGATCTCTACCCCGAAGGCCATGCGCGCATGTTCATGCCGGGCGCGGGGCCGACGAAGCAGCTGCGCGGCGGCGAGGCCGAGACGCTCGAAATGCTGCGCGAGGAGCTGGTGTTCTGGGATCTCGATCCCGAACAGTTCCGCGGCGGCAAGACGGGCGAGATCCGCAAGGCGCTCCAGCAGGCCAAGCGCGCAAAGGGCGCGGAGAAGGGCTTCGACTTTTCGACCTATCACGATGACCAGCTGACCGACCACTGGCACTACACGATCTTCCCGAACCTCTCGTTCAGCCTCAAGCCCGATGGCAACATCTGGCTGCGCGCGCGGCCGCATGAGACCGATCCCGAGAAGTGCTACTTCGACATGTGGTACATGACGCTCTTCCCCGCAGGGACGACGCGCTACTACTCGCAGTCGATGTCCGAATGGGTCGACGTTTCCGTCCCCGCGCCGCACGTGCAGGGCAAATGGGGCGATGTTTCGGCCGGCCCCGGCATCGATCAGGACGTTTCAGTGTGGGAAGCGCAGCAGCGCGGCCTGCACTCGCGCGGGTACAAGCGCGACTATCTCGCCTGGCAGGAGCGCCGGGTGCGCTATTTCCATGAGAACCTGGAAAAGTGGATGGCGGATTAAGCCCACCCCCGGCCCCTCCCGCAAGCGGGAGGGGAGTAAGGCTCAGGCCACCTTCACCAGCACTTTGCCGATCGCGCCGCCGCCCAGCATCTTTGCATAGGCGGCGAGCGTGTTTTCGAGGCCCGGGGTTTCGTCGAAGCGCGAGACCAGGCGGCCTTCGTCGTGCCACTGGCGCAAAGGGGGGATGAACTCCTCCGCACGGCCGAAGTGATCGGGGACGAAGAAGCCTTCGATGCGCAGACGCTTCATTAGCACCTGATCGTAACGCGCGGGGCCGGGGAGCGGCTTGTCGGCATCGTAGGCGGCAACGAGGCCGCAGACCGCGACGCAGCCGAAAAGCGCCATGTTGGGCAGGATAGCGTCGAGGATAGGCCCGCCGACATTGTCGAAATAGGCGTTCAGCCCGCCCGGCACTTCGGCGGCGAGGCGGGCTGCGATATCGTCCGCCTTGTAGTCGATTGCGATATCTGCACCCAGTTCCTCGGTGAGATAGGCGCACTTGGCCGGTCCGCCCGCAATGCCGACGACATGCGCGCCGAGATTGCGCGCAACCTGCACCGCAAGGCTACCGGTGGAGCCAGCGGCGGCCGAGACGGCCATCCACTGGCCGGGCTGGATGCGCGCAGTATCACGCACGCCGAGCAGCGCCGTCCAGCCGTTCATGCCTAGCGCGCCGAAATGTTCGCGCAGGTCGGGCAGGCTTTCGTCGAGCGCCATGAGGCCGGCTGCGGCGGGTGTCACGACGGAATAGTCCGCCCACTGGCCAAAGCCCCGCACCAGCGTGCCTTGCGCAAAGGCGGGATCGCGGCTTTCGACAATGCGGCCGATGACGAGGCCGGACATTTTCGAGCCGAGCGGCAGCGGCGGCTGGTAACCATCGGTGCGCGGGCTCATCCACATGCGCGTGCCGGCGTCCATCGAGAGCCACTCAGCGGCAATGCGGACTTCGCCTTTAGCGAGCGGCTGGAGCCCCTCCTCGCGCAACGAGAGCGCGCTGGCGAAGTCGTCGCCCTTGGGATGGGCATCGAGCTGCCAGAAGCGGTTGGTGGTCATGGAAGCAGCTTTCAGCGCAAACGGATGGTGGTGATGAGATCGCGCTCCGGCGCGCCATCGCGGCCAAAGTCTTTGGCGGCATCGGCGATCATGGCGTAGAAGCCGAGCAGGCTGGGGCGAGGGGCATAGAGCTCGGTCATGTGGCCGAGGCTCGCGCTGGTATCGGCAAAGGCATAGACAAAGCCATCGGCCATTTCCGCGCGCATCGCGCAAGAGGCGCCCTGCGCCGCGAACTCTGCCAGCGCTGCATCAACATCATCGACGAAGACGGCGACGTGGTGCAGCCCATAGCTGTCCGAGCCTTCGGGAAACATGTCATGGAACGGTGAGGGGCCGGGATTGTTCTGCTGCACGAACTCCACCATCACATCGCCCCATTGCCCATAGGCGGAGCTGTGATCGTGCAGACGCTCCACGCCCCGGTGAACCGCCCGCGCTACCGGGATATTGTCCGCGACGAAGAACGGGCCGGAGCCATAGACTGCGTGGTGCGCGCGGGCCGCCGCGCGCACATCTGCGCAGAAATAGGCGACCTGCCGGATGGGCAGGCCCATTAGCTGACTCTGGCCATCAGGCGAACAGCGATTCCGGCGTTTCGATCAGTGCCTTCAAGGTCTGCAGGAAGGCCGCGCCCGCCGCGCCATCGATCGCGCGGTGATCGACCGAGAGCGAGAGCTTGATCTGGCCTTCGAAGGCGATGTCACCCTCAGCCGTTTCAGTCGCCACGCGGTTGATGCCGCCCACCGCAAGGATCGCGCCCTGCGGCGGGTTGATGATCGCGTCGAATTCCTCGATCCCGAACATTCCGAGGTTCGAGATGCTGAAGGTGCCGCCGTCCATGTCCTCGAAGCTGAGGCGCCCAGCCTGCGCCTTGTCGATGAGGGCGCGGGTGGTGGCCGCGATCTGCGCGATGTGCATCCGGTCCGCCTGGCGCACGATCGGGGTGACGAGGCCCTTGGGGCTCGCGACTGCGATGGCGACGTCGGCATGCGGGAAGCTGTGCACCGCATCGGCTGCGACCTGCACGTTGACGTCCGGGTGGCGAACCAGCGCCATGGCGACGGCCTTGACGAGGTAGTCGTTGATCGAGGCTTTCGTCCCCATCACGACATTGGCTGTCTTGCGCAGCGCGACCAGCTCATCGACCCGTGCCGAGACGCGCAGGTAGAAGTGCGGGATGGTCTGCTTGGCCTCGGTAAGGCGGCGGGCGACGACCTTGCGCACCTTGTCGAAGGGCTGAACAACCGGCGTGTTGGCGACTGCCACGAAGGGTGCGCCGAACACGGGTGCGGGCGCGGCTTCGGGCACAGCAGGCTTCACCGCGCCGAGCACGTCGGCCTTCGAGATACGGCCGCGCGGGCCGGTGCCCTTGAGGGCGCTGAGATCGATGCCGTATTGCGCGGCAAGGCGCGCAGCGAGCGGCGAGGCGTAGACCGTGCGGGTTTCGGCCGGGAGTTCGGCGGGCCCCTCCGGCGTGTACGCCCGCTCAGGGCGCATCGCCTGGACGACGTCCTGATAGGTGATGCGGCCACCGCGGCCCGAACCGGCGATGGGTTCGATATCGACGCCGTGGGCTTCGGCGAGCTTGAGCGCTTCGGGGCTGATCGCGCGGTTGGTGACGATCTTCTTGGGTTCCGCCGCAGCGGCCGGCGCAGGTTCGGGGGCGGCCGCGGCCGGTGCCGGCTCGGCGCTGGTGGCCTTGGCGGCGACACCGGTTTCCGCCGGCTTGAACGCAGCGATGAAGGCATCGACTTCGGCATCGGTGGTGGCCGCATCGGTGAACACGCCGAGCAGTGCACCCACCGGTTGCGGCTGGTCGCTCGCGGGAACGAGCACGCGCTTCAGCACCGCGTCGTATTCCGCTTCGACCTCGTTGGTGATCTTGTCGGTTTCGATGAGGCAGATGACCTGGCCGCGCGTAAAGGCCTGGCCTTCCTGGACCATCCATTCGGCAATGGTGCCCTCGGTCATTTCGATGCCCCACTTGGGCATGCAGAAGGGGCGAATATCAGCCATGACGGCGTTCCTTAGCGGTAGGAGAGGACCTTGCGCACCGCCGCTTCGATC
>NZ_JAIXPP010000034.1 GCF_027486195.1 Novosphingobium sp. | reverse complement strand
CCATGCAGGAGCACGGCATTGATCCATCTTCGCGGCATAACCAAGCAATTCGGCGACTATCCGGCGCTGCACGGCATCGATCTCGATGTCGCGCCGGGCGAGTTCATCGCGCTGCTCGGACCCTCGGGCTCGGGCAAGACGACGCTTCTGCGCATTATCGCGGGGCTCGAGTTTCAGGACGGCGGTACGGTCCAGCTCGGAGGCGAGGATGTCTCGCGCATGCCGGTTGCGGACCGCCATGTCGGCTTCGTGTTCCAGCACTACGCGCTGTTCCGCCACATGACGGTGGCCGACAACGTCGCCTTCGGGCTCAGCGTGCGCCGCGGCAAACACCGCATGGCCAAGGCCGCCCGGCAGGCGCGGGCCGAGGAACTGCTGCGCCTCGTTCAGCTGGAGGGCCTCGGCAGCCGCTATCCCGGCCAGCTTTCCGGCGGCCAGCGCCAGCGCGTCGCGCTTGCCCGCGCGCTCGCGATCGAACCGCGTCTGCTGCTGCTCGATGAACCCTTCGGCGCGCTCGATGCCAAGGTGCGCAAGGACCTGCGCCGCTGGCTGCGCGATCTGCACAAGCAGGTGGGGCTCACCTCGATCTTCGTGACGCACGATCAGGAGGAGGCGCTCGAACTAGCCGACCGCGTCGTCGTCATGAACAAGGGCCGCATCGAACAGATCGGCGCGCCCGACGCGGTCTACATGAACCCCGAGACGCCCTTCGTTTCGCACTTCGTGGGCGAAACCAACCGCTTGCCCGCCCAAGGTCTCTCTGGGGGCGGGGAAATCCACTTCCGTCCGCACGAGATCACGCTCGCGACAGACGGCGCCGAGGCCCTGATCGTCGACAACGTGTTTCGCAAGGGCGCGGTGTGGCGGGCCGAGGGGCTGCTCGCCGGAAGCGGCCAGTTCGTCGAGCTCGATCTGCCGAGCAGCGGCGATGCACCCCGGCTCGGCGAGACGATCCGCTTCAACCCCCACCGCGCGCGCATGTTCACCGCTGATGGAGACCAGATCCAAGGAGAAGCCCGATGACCACACCCAACCAGGCGCCCGGCACCAGCAATGGCGATGCCCAGCGCCACCTCGAGGAAAGCCTCGCCAGCGTGCGCGAGGCGCTCACCGGCCTGCGTTTCGGCACGGTCGCCCTGACCGTGCACGAAGGCCGCGTCGTCCAGATCGACGTGACCGAGAAGAAGCGGCTGAAGCCCAGCTGACCTGATCAACCAACCACCAAGACCCATCACACCGCCCACCGGACCACCGGAGGCATCGTGAGACCCAGACAAAGGATCGACGATGACTTTGCGTGTTCTTCTCCTAGCGGGGGCGGCCATTTTGCCACTTGCCGCCTCTCCGGCGCTTGCGTCCGATACCACTGCCGATACTGCCGCGCCAGCTGACCAGGCCACTTCGGTTGGCACCGGCCAGTCCGACAACGATACCATCGTGGTCACCGCGCGCCGCCGCGCCGAAACCGCGCAGGATGTGCCGCTCGCGATTTCGGTCGTCGGCGGTGATCACATCGACGCGACCGGCGCGTTCAACGTCGGCCGCCTCCAGCAGCTCACCCCGACGCTGCAGTTCACCTCGTCCAACCCGCGCAACACCTCGGTCAATATCCGCGGCCTTGGCGCGCCGCTCGGCCTCACCAATGATGGCATCGAGCAGGGCGTGGGCATCTATGTCGACGACGTCTACATGGCACGCGTCGCCAGCAGCACGTTCGATTTCCTTGATGTGAAGCAGATCGAAGTGCTGCGCGGGCCGCAGGGCACGCTCTATGGCAAGAACACCACGGCGGGCGCGATCAACATCACCAGCCGCCAGCCCTCGTTCGAACCCGAAGGCCGCATCGAGCTGAGCGCCGGCAATCTCGGTTTCTTTCAGGCCAAGGCCGCCCTGTCCGCGCCGCTGTCCGACACGGTCGCGCTGCGCATCGCCGGCTCGCTCACCGATCGCCGCGGCACGATCTTCAACGTGACCTCGAACCTCAAGGTCAATTCGCAGGACAACCTCGGCCTGCGCGGCCAGTTGCTGTGGAAGCCGTCAAACGGCGTCGAGATCACGCTGGCAGGTGACTACAGCCATCAGAACCCCATTTGCTGCACGCAGGTCTATGTGCGCACCGGCGCCACCCAGCGTCCGCTCAACCGCCAGTATGATGCGCTCGCCGCCGCGTTCAACTACGCCGTACCGAGTACCAACGCATTCGACCGCGTGACCGACGTCGACAGCCCACTGCGTGCTAGGAACGACATCGGCGGGGTTTCGCTGCGTGCGAAGATCGATACCGGCATCGGCACGATCACCTCGGTCACCGCCTGGCGCTACTGGGATTGGGATCCGTCGAACGACCGCGATTTCCTGGGGCTCCCGATCACCTCGAAATCGAACAATCCTTCGCATCAGGACCAGTATTCGCAGGAGCTTCGGCTGTCCGGCGAAACCGGCAAGCTGGGCTATACGCTGGGTGCCTTCGGTTTCTACCAGAAGATCCGCACGCGCGGCATCCAGCAGCAGGGTAGCGCTGCCAGCCGGTGGCTGATCGCCCCCAGCAACGCTCTGTCGCGTGATCCGACCGTGCTCGACGGCCTGACTGCGAACAATGACATCAACTTCAAGAACACCAGCGCCGCGATCTTCGGCAAGTTCATCTACAAGCTGACAGACTCGGTCTCGATCCAGCCGGGCTTCCGCCTCAATTATGACAAGAAGGAAGGCAGCTATAACTCGGTCGTGACGGATGGTGCGGGCAACACGCTCCTGTTCAAGTCCGACGCGGCGGGCAAGAGCCTCAACACCGCGCGCGAACGAGCGCAGCTGGCGGTGCTGGCCCCGCAGTCGTTCCTTGCCAACTTCAGCGACTGGAACTTCTCGGGCGACGTGACCGCTGCCTGGGATATCACGCGTGATGTCCACATCTACGCAACCTATGCAAAGAGCTTCAAGACGGGCGGCATCAACCTCAATGGCGTGCCGGCCGATGCCGTGACTGGCGTGCCGCTGCTCGATCTGGCCACGATCAAGCCGGAATCGGTGAATCACTACGAAGTGGGCATCAAGACCCAGTTCCTTGATCGCAAGGTGACTTTCAACCTCTCCGCCTTCCGCACCGATGTGAGCAACTATCAGGCTCAGGTCTCGAACTTCGCGGTCGGCCTGATCCGGGGCTATCTCGCCAATGCCGACAAGGCCCGGTCGCAGGGCTTCGAGTTCGACGCTTCTTTCCGCCCCAGCGAGCGCTTCAACATCTACGGCAATGGTGCCTACACGGATGCCAAGTTCGTGAAGTTCACCAATGCGCCGTGCTCGCCCGAGCTTTCCGGCGGCACTGCCCAGCCGCTCGATGCGAACGGCGTGCCGACCGGCCCGACCGCGCCTGCGGGCACGCCAGGCGTCAGCCCCGCGCAGTGCGACATTTCGGGCTCGCGCCTTCCCGGTGTCTCGAAGTGGGCGTTTTCCTATGGCGCTGAAGGCAATGTGCCGGTCACGCTGCTGGGCAAGGAAGGCCAGGTCTATCTGGGCTTTGATGGCAGCTACCGCTCGTCGTGGTCGTCCAACGCCAGCCCTTCGGCCTATACCAATGTCGATGGCTATGCGCTTTCGAACTTCCGTCTCGGTTTCCGCACCGAGCAGGGGATCGACGTGTTTGGCTGGGTCCGCAACGCGTTTGACGTGAACTACTACGATCAGCTTGCGGTCGCGCCGGGCAGTACCGGCCTGATTGTGGGCAATATCGGTGATCCGCGCACCTTCGGCGGCACGGTGAAGGTCACGTTCTGAGGGCCGCAGGCGAGGGGAGGTGCCCGCAGCGCCTCCCTGCATTTCCCGGAATGAAGCGTGTGCTGCTCTGGATTCCCGCCTGCGCGGGAATGACGAGGTTTGTGGGTAGACTCATCTTTACTTTGTCATCCCCGCGCAGGCGGGGATCCAGGGCGGCATCAACCGCCTCCCGCCATGCTCAGTTGTTGCCCTGAATGAAATCCCCCAGCACGCCGAGCGCCGAGCCTTCGCCCCGGTTCTGCCCGCCGCCAGGCATGGCCGCTGCCAGCATCCGTCCGGCAAGGCGCGCAAAGGGCAGGGACTGGATCCACACCTTGCCCGGCCCGGTCAGCCGCGCGAAGAACAGGCCCTCGCCGCCGAACAGCACGCTTTTCACGCCGCCCGCGCCGATCAGGTCGAAGGTGACGCCCGGCGTATAGGCCGCAAGGCAACCGGTATCGACGTGGATTTCCTCGCCCGGCGCCAGCGTCCGCTCGGTAAGTGTGCCGCCCATCTGCACGAAGACCCAGCCATCCCCGTCCAGCTTCTGCATGATGAAGCCTTCGCCGCCGAACAGGCCGGTCATGATCCGGCGCTGGAAGGCAACGCCGATGCTTACCCCGCGCGCGGCGCAGAGGAAGCTGTCCTTCTGGCAGATCAGCGTGCCGCCCAGATCCGAAAGTTTCAGCGGCAGGATCGCACCGGGGGTGGGCGAGGCAAACGCGACACGCGCCTTGCCATGGCCGGTGTGGGTAAACACCGTGGTGAACAGGCTTTCCCCGGTGATCAGACGCTTGCCCGCGCCCAGCAGCTTGCCCATAAAGCCGCCGCCCTGATCTGCGCTGCCATCTCCGAATACGGTGGTCATCTCGATCGAGCTGTCTTTCCACACGAAGGCACCCGCTTCGGCCACGGCGCTTTCGCCGGGGTCGAGTTCGATCTCGACGAATTGCAGTTCCTGCCCCTTGATCTCGAAATCGATATCGTCGGCCACACCGGCGCTACGCATGTGGTGCCAGGGATTGTTCGATGCCATCGTGGTGGTTCCCTCATCCGGTTACTGCAAGATATCGCACCTTAGCCGATCAGCGCGCGGGTGCAGCAGGCTTTATTCTTACGCACGCTCGGCTCATCGAGCAGCCCCCAATGCCTATTGATGGCGACGGCACCGGTAACCATCTTGGGCAGGGAGCAGCGCGCGCCTCATTGATCGATCCAGTCAATCAATCTGCTCAGGATTGATCATTAGCGCCGCGTACCGACTCGCGCTAAATGCGCCCCTGCCATTCACGCGGACCATCCCGGCCCGCCAGAAAGAGGAAAGCTGATGTCCCTGATCAACACCCCGATCAAGCCCTTCGCCAATACGGCCTACAAGGAAGGCAAGTTCGTCGACATCACCGAGGCGGACATCGCCGGCAAGTGGGCGGTGTTCTTCTTCTACCCGGCCGATTTCACCTTCGTCTGCCCGACCGAGCTGGAAGACCTGCAGGACAACTATGCCGAGCTGCAGGGCATGGGCGTCGAAGTGTTCGGCGTCTCGACCGACACGCACTTCAGCCACAAGGCCTGGGCCGACAGCTCGCCGGCCATCGGCAAGATCACCTACTACCTCGTGGGTGACCAGAACCACGCGCTGACCAACGCGTTCGACAACCTGCGCCCCGGCGTCGGCCTTGCCGATCGCGGCACCTTCGTTGTCGATCCGGACGGCGTGATCCAGCTGATCGAGATCACGCCTGAGGGCGTGGGCCGCAATGCGGCTGAACTCGTGCGCAAGATCAAGGCCGCCAAGTACTGGCGCGAGCACCCCGGCCAGGTCTGCCCGGCCAAGTGGGAAGAAGGCGGCGAGACCCTCGCTCCGTCGATCGATCTCGTCGGCAAGATCTAACTGATGACCCTTCGCGAGAGCGCCGGCACTCCCCCCGCACGGCCTCTCGCAACCCGCCGGGCGGCGGTCTTTCCCTCCCCCTCCGCCGCCGCCCGGCCTCGTTTTTCGCTACCTCTCACTCTCCCCGCGCTGGCGCCTCTGCCCGTGCGAACGAACCCGTCTGCCCGCAGACCCTAAGGAACCCGGCCCATGCCGCTGCTAGACACCGCCACCACCGCCCAGCTCAAGACCTATCTCGGCAACCTGCGCCGTCCGATCGAGCTCGTCGCCAGCCTTGGCGAGGGTGCAAAGAGCGACGAGATGCGCGGCCTCGTCGAGGAAATCGCCATCCTTTCGGACAAGGTCACCGCGCGCTTCGACGGCACAGATGTCCGCCGCCCCAGCTTTGCCATCGGCGCCGTGGGTGAAGCACCGCGCGTCACCTTCGCGGGCCTGCCGCTCGGGCACGAGTTCACCTCGCTGATCCTCGCGCTGCTGCACGTTGGCGGCCACCCGCCCAAGGAAGAGGCGGACCTGCTGGAAACAGTGCGCGGCCTCGAAGGCCCGCTGCACTTCGAGACGTTCTTCTCGCTCACCTGCCAGAACTGCCCCGATGTCGTGCAGGCGCTCAACATCATGGCTGCGCTCAATCCGCAGGTGACTCATGTCGCCATTGATGGCGCGCTGTTCCAGGACGAAGTCGAGCGGCGCAAGATCATGGCCGTGCCGCAGGTGTTCCTGAACGGCGAGCTGTTCGGGCAGGGCCGCATGGACCTCGCCCAGATCGTCGCCAAGCTCGATACCGGCGCCGTCGCCCGCGCGGCGGAAAAGATCGCTGCCAAGGATCCGTTCGATGTGCTGATCGTCGGTGGCGGCCCGGCCGGCGCCGCTGCCGCGATCTACGCCGCGCGCAAGGGCATCCGCACCGGTGTCGTCACCGAACGCTTCGGCGGGCAGGTGCTCGATACCATGGGCATCGAGAACTTCATCTCGGTCCAGCACACCGAAGGCCCGCGTCTTGTCGCGCAGCTGGAACAGCACGTGAAGGACTACGATGTCGACGTGATGAACCTGCAGAAGGCGGTCGGCCTGAAAGCAGCCAACGGCGATGGCCTTGCCACGGTCGAGCTGGAAAGCGGCGCGAGCCTGCGCGCGAAGACCGTCATCCTCTCCACCGGCGCACGCTGGCGGCAGATCGGCGTGCCGGGCGAGGACGAGTATCGCAACAAGGGCGTCGCTTATTGCCCGCATTGCGATGGCCCGCTCTACAAGGGCAAGCGCACCGCCGTGATCGGTGGCGGCAATTCGGGCGTCGAAGCGGCGATCGACCTTGCCGGCATTGTCGCCCATGTCACGCTGATCGAGTTCGACAGCGAACTGCGCGCCGATGCGGTGCTGCAGAAGAAGCTGCGCAGCCTGCCCAATGTCACCGTGATCACCTCGGCGCTCACCACCGAAGTGACCGGCGATGGCGAGAAGGTGACCGGGCTCGTCTACCGCGACCGCAAGACCGACGAAGTCCACACGGTCGAACTCGAAGGGATATTCGTGCAGATCGGCCTCGTCCCCAACACCGAATGGCTACACGGCGCGCTTGCCATGACGAACCGGGGCGAGATCGAGATCGACAGCCACCTAGCGACCAGCCTGCCCGGCGTGTTCGCGGCGGGTGACGTCACTACCGTGCCCTTCAAGCAGATCGTGATCGCGATGGGTGAGGGCTCCAAGGCCGCACTCTCGGCCTTCGATTACCTGATCAGGCACTGAAGCGCGCCTGCTCGCTGGGGCTCTGCCGACAATCGCAATCGTTTCACGCTGCACTGCGACAAAGATTTGCGTCAGGCTGCGTCGCACCTTAAGGAAATGTCCGCAGACAGCCCCAGCGAGACAGAAAGGCCCGCTTTTGTCGATCGAGACAACGAGGTCCACCGAAACAGTGACGCGCCCAGCGCCTCTCAGCCGGCAGGCCGTCACGCCCGGTCTGGATCTTGACGGGCTGGATCAGGTGCTGGGCATCCACGTCGGCACGATCAACACGCTGCTCCTCTCGCGGCTCGAACGCCAGCTGGAATCGTTCAAGGTCACGCCGAAGCAGGTCGCGATCCTCTGGCTTGTCAACGCCAACCCGGGGGTCAAGCAGTCCGATCTCTCGCGCTTCTTCAAGATCGAACGGCCCACCGTTCACCAGTTCGTGCGCCAGTTGACGATGAACGGGCATCTCGTGTCCGAACCCTCGAAGCTCGATCGCCGCGCTGGTGGGCTGTGGATCACCGAAACCGGCACCGCAACGCTCACCGCCGCGCGCGAGATCATCTTTACGGACGAGGCCGAACTGCTCAGCCCGCTAACGGCGGACGAGCGGTCGGAACTCTATCGGCTCATCATCAAGGTCTATCTTTCGGCACCGAACCGGACCTGAGCCTTTCACGCAGACAAACAGGACATTAAGCTCGGATACAGGCCGCTTGTCCTAAACGGATGATGGTCAGACAGGGGAGTTTCTCATGACGATTTCGAAGACGGGTCTTGGTTTCATCGCGCTCGGCGCAGCAACGCTTGCCGCTCTCACTGCGGCCAGTGCAGCACAGGCGGCGGGTCCGGCGGGCGATGCGGCGCGCGGCAAGACGGTCTTCGCCCGCTGTGCAGCCTGCCACGATCTCAACACCGGCGCCATCCGCATGGGGCCCAGCCTCAAGGGCGTTGTCGGTCGCAAGGCGGGCACGTTCGCCAATTTCAGCTACTCGGCTGGCATGAAGGGCAAGGGCGTTACCTGGGGTCCGGACACGCTCGATGCGTTCCTCACCGCTCCGATGAAGTACGTCCCCGGCACGCGCATGGCTTTCCCGGGCCTCAGCAACGCGCAGGACCGCGCCGATGTCATCGCCTACCTCAAGGTTGCCGCGAAGTAGGACATCGCTGATAACGTTCACTTTTCAGCCCCGCTTCGACTGTGTCGGAGCGGGGACTGTCGTATGAAGCTGCGGAAATCACGCGATCTTCCTGTGATTTTGTCCACGACGGCGATACGTATGCGCCGCAAGAGCAGGTGGACTTTCCCACGCGCCTTGGCACAAACGATGCGGCAGGGCCGGCGGATAATCGGCCGCAAGGAGAGTTAGACCCCATGGCCATGGCCCCGACAGCTGCCGCTGATTCCGCTTCCGCAACCGATGCCGGCAATATCGATGCGCCCGAACTGCGCATCTTCGTCATGGCACTGTTCTTCCTCTTCGGCGGTATCACCTCGCTCAACGATGTGATCATCCCGAAGCTCAAGGACCTTTTCACGCTCAACTACACCCAGGCCATGCTGGTGCAGTTCTGCTTCTTCACCGCCTATGCCGTGATCGGCGTGCCGGGCGCCTGGCTGGTCAAGCGCATCGGCTACATGCGCGGCGCGGCGGTGGGCCTTCTTACCATGATGGCGGGCTGCCTGCTGTTCATCCCGGCCTCGCAAAGCGCGCTCTACGTGCTGTTCCTCTTCGCGCTGTTCATCCTGGCAAGCGGTGTGGTGCTGGTTCAGGTCGTCTCGAACCCGCTGATCTCGCTGCTCGGCCCCGCACGCACCGCCAGCAGCCGGCTTACGTTCGCGCAGGCCTTCAACTCGCTCGGCACCGTGCTCTTTCCGCTGATCGGCGCCAGCGTGATCCTCGGCAAGATCAAGGATGTGAAGGTCGATCAGCTGGTCGGCCCTGCGCTCGATGCCTACCGCGTCACCGAGAGCCGCCTTGTGGTCAATACCTACATCGGCCTCGCCATCAGCCTCGCGCTGGTCGCCGCAGTCGTCTGGGCCAACCGCAACCGCCTGAAGGGCGAACGCCACGAGGAAAGCTCGCTCGCCGCCAGCCTTGCGCTGCTGTCGCGCCCGCGCTTCGGCTTCGGCGCCTTGTGCATCTTCCTCTATGTCGGCGCCGAGGTTTCGATCGGCTCGCTCATCGTCAACTACCTTGCACTCCCCACCGTCATGGGCATCGATCATGAAGCGGCGGGCGGCGAGATCTGGAAGTACTGGTTCGGCGCGATGGTCGGCCGCTTCATCGGCTCGGCACTGCTGCGCGTGGTCAGCCCGGCAAAGACGCTGGCCGGCTGCGCTGCGGGCGCGATCGCCTTGCTGGCGGTATCGACCCACACCTCGGGCCTCGTCGCGGCCTACAGCCTGCTTGCCATCGGCCTCACGAACTCGATCATGTTCCCGACGATCTTCACGCTGGCCTGCGAAGGTCTGGGCAAGCGCGCGGCGGATGGCTCGGGCATCATCAACGTCGCGATCTTCGGCGGCGCGGTTGTCCCCCTCGCCACCGGTGCGCTGGCCGATGCAACCGGCAGCCTCACCACGGCGCTCGTGCTTCCAGCGCTCTGCTACGGCGTGATTGTCGCTTTCGGCGTCTTCGCTGTCCGTCCTGTTACTCCTATCGAAAGATAAAGGCGGATGGGGGTATTTCTACTCCCGGAGTTGACTTTCGCTCGCCTCGGCTCACATTGGGGCCATGCTATCGCAGAAGACGCGTTACACGATCCGCGCCCTCCAGCACTTGTCCGATACGTTCGGGCAGGGGCCGGTGCGGCTTGACGCGATTGCCGAGGCGCAGAACATCCCGCGCAAGTTCCTCACCGTCATCCTGTCAGAGATGGCGCGCGAGGGCATCGTGATCTCGCATCGCGGCCGGGAAGGGGGCTACGAACTCGCGTTGCCGCCGGTTGATGTCCGCTATGGCGATATCATCCGGCTCACGCGCGGCAGCCTTGCGCTCACGCCTTGTGCCAGCCGCAACGCGCACGAATCCTGCAACAACTGCCTGCCCGAAGCCGATTGCCGCCTGCGCGGCCTGATGCTGCAACTGCGTGACGAGATGGCCGCGATGCTCGACCGGATCACGCTCGCCGATCCGATAACGCTGGAGCCGCCGTTCGAAGAACAGGCCGCGTAAGGGAAACGGCAAAAGCGGCGAACTTCACTTGGCGTTCATTCGCCTGCTGGCTATAGCACCGCCATGATCGCCCCAGTCTCAGACGTCACCCATGGTCGCAGCCTGCTGCGCCTTCTCGCACTCGCCGCCGCTACCGCCTTGCTCGGGCTCACCGCCGGCTGCGCGGGCAGCAAGGCGAAGAAGGACGTCGCCTACGTCGCGCGCGACGTCGATACGCTCTATGCTGCGGCGAAGGACCGGCTCGATCGCGGCGATGCCAAGCAGGCTGCGGCGCTGTTCGACGAAGTCGAGCGCCAGCATCCCTATTCGCCCTGGGCCCGCCGTGCTCAGTTGATGAGCGCCTTCAGTTACTACGCCGCGCGCGACTATCCGAAGTCGGTGCAGTCTGCGCAGCGCTTCCTTTCGATCCATCCCGGCAACAAGGATGCGCCTTACGCCTACTACCTCGTCGCCCTGTGCTATTACGAGCAGATCAGCGACGTTACGCGCGACCAGAAGATCACCCAGCAGGCGCTGACCGCGCTGACCGAAGTCTCGCGCCGCTATCCCAACACGACCTACGCCATCGATGCGCGGCTCAAGCTCGATCTCGTCAACGATCACCTTGCCGGCAAGGAAATGGAGATCGGCCGCTTCTATCAGCGCAGCGGCAAGTGGCTCGCGGGCACCTTGCGCTTCCGCACCGTGGTCGAGAAGTACCAGCAGACGAGCCACACGCCTGAGGCGCTCTATCGCCTCGTCGAAAGTTACCTCGTGCTGGGCCTTCCCGAGCAGGCGCAGAAGGCGGCGGCTGTGCTCGGCAGCAACTATCCGGGCAACGAATGGTACGAGCGCGCCTACAAGCTCATGAACGAGAAGGCGCCGGGCACCACTGCCAGTTGATCGCAGAGCAGCGGATCACGCCGCTCTGCTGATGGTGCGGGTCCGCACGGCACTGCCGAGCGCGCCGAGGAACTGGTCGGTTGCGTGGTCCCAGCTATAGCTGCCGCCATGCGCCGCTGCCGCTTCGCGGCTGCAGGCCAGCGCCGCTGTGATGGATTTGGTGAGATCCTCCTCCAGCGCGCCGACCGGCTGCGCGAGATTGCCGTCCGGCCCGAGGCCGTTCACGCCGACCACGTCGATCGGACCCGGCACCGGATAGGCAGCCACCGGCAACCCGCAGGCCATGGCCTCGATCATCACGAGGCCGAAGGTATCGGTCCGGCTCGGGAAAACGAAGACATCGGCCGAACAATAGGCCTGTGCGAGCGGCGTGCCCGAAAGCGCGCCGAGGAAGCGCACCTGCGGATATCGCGCCCGCAATTGCGCAAGATCGGGGCCATGGCCGACCACCACCTTGGTGCCCGGCACATCGGCATCGAGGAACGCACCGAGGTTCTTTTCCACCGCAACCCGGCCGACGTTGAGCATGATGGGGCGCGGCAGATCGGCCAGCACATCCAGCGGGGCATGGCCGGGGTGAAAGAGGTTCGCATCGATCCCGCGCGACCACGGCGTCGCCTGCGAAAGGCCATGGCCGGCAAGTTCGGCCGCAAGCGTCGGCGTCGACACCAGCACGGCATGGCTCGCCGCATGGAAGCGCCGCATGATCGGCCAGAACCGGTCAGCGCTGAGCCCCGTGCGGACGGCGGCATAATCGGGAAAGCGCGTGTGGAAGGCGCTGGTGAAAGGCACCCCGTTTGCCTTGCACCAGCCGCGCGCGGCCCAGCCGATGGGACCTTCGGTGGCGATATGGACGATATCGGGATCGAAATCACGCAGCATCCGCCGGGTGCGAAAGCGGGGCAGCATGGCAAGCCGAATCTCGCGGTAGCCGGGCAGGCCGAAGGTGAAAAACTGGTTCGGCGTGACCAGCATGACCCCGTGCCCGCGCGCCGTCACCCGCTCGATGGTAGTGGCCAGCGTGCGGACAACCCCGTTGACCTGCGGGTGCCACGCATCAGTGCACAGCGCGATTTTCATGCGTCTTCCTTGATGCGTGCGGGTTTGGCCGTGTCCTGGGTGCTCTTGGCGAAGGCTTCTTCAAAACAGATCGCCGCCCAATCGACGATGGTGATCGCCCCGGCGTGATCCTCGACCAGCGCGGTGCAGCTTTCGACCCAGTCGCCGTCATTATAGTAGGTCACGTCGCCGATCTGGCGGATCTCGGCGCAATGGATGTGCCCGCAGATGACGCCATCGACTTCCATGTCACGCGCGGCGTGGGCCACGGCTTCCTCGAACGCGCAGACGAACTGCACCGCGTTCTTCACCCGCTTCTTGAGGTAGGCGGACAGCGACCAATAGGGCAGCTTGAACTGGCGGCGCACCGCGTTGAACCAGCGGTTGGCACGCAGCAGCACGGAATAGGCCTGATCCCCGAGGAAGGCGAGCCAGCGGGCATAGAGCACCACGCCGTCGAACTTGTCGCCATGCGTCACCAGCAGGCGGCGCCCGTCTGCCGTCACGTGGACCGCCTCCAACGCGATTTCCACCCCGCCGAAGCTCATGCCCGCGTAAGGCCGCAGCATCTCGTCATGGTTGCCCGCGATCAGCACCACGCGGGTGCCGCGATGCGCCATCTTGAGCACGCGGCGCACCACTTCGTTGTGCGCGTCCGGCCAGTACCACCCGCGCGAGAGGCGCCAGCCATCGACGATGTCGCCCACCAGATAGAGCGTCTCGCATTCGATCGAGGCGAGGAAATCGAGCAGCATCTCGGCGTTGCAGCCGCGCGTGCCGAGGTGAATGTCGGAAACCCACACCGTGCGCACCTTGCGCTTGGGGCGGAATCCACGCGGCTCTGGCAGATCGAGCCAGGCGGGTATGGACCTGACAAGTTCGGTGGCAGCGGGGGAAAATCCCCAGGCCTGTGCGCGGCGCGTCATCGGTGAGTTCCCTATCAGTTTGCTAACTGAGCCGAATCCCTGTCACGATCGCGTGTCGTCCACGTTGCACCCTGTCATGCCACTGTCTTACAACGCCCCAATGCCCGGGTTTATCCACAGCTTTGCCAACATGGTGCGTTCTCCTCGCGAGCAGGGTGACGCGGGGCGGCGGACTGGGTAAGGATCGGCGGCGATGCTTACGGGTCTGTCCATTCGCAATGTTGTCCTGATCGAAGCGCTCGACCTTGCGTTCGGGCGCGGGCTCGGCGTGCTCACCGGTGAGACGGGTGCGGGCAAGTCGATCCTGCTGGATTCGCTGGGGCTCGTGCTCGGTGATCGTGCCGATGGCGGGCTGATCCGCGCCGGGACGGATGAGGCGAGCGTGACCGCGACGTTCGAGTTCGCACGGTTGCCCGATGCGCTGGGCTCGGCGCTGGCCGAAGCCGAGATCGCGGTGGAGCCGGGCGAACCGCTGATCATCCGCCGCCGTCTGCGCGCGGAAGGCGGGGCGAGCGGTACAGGGGCGGTCGGCAGCCGCGCCTTTGTCAACGATCAGGCGGTCAGCGTCGCGCTGCTGCGGGAGCTCGCGCGCGGTCTGGTCGAGCTCCACGGCCAGCACGATGATCGCGGCCTCGTCAACGCGCGGGGGCACCGCGCGCTGCTGGATCGCTATGCGCGTGCCGACGTCAGCGAAGTTGGCGCGGCGTGGGAAAAGTGGCGCGCGGCGGAGAATGCGCTGGCCGCAGCGCAGGCGCGCCTTGCTGCGGCATCGGCGGAGCAGGACCTGCTGATCGCCCATCTCGCGGAGCTCACGCTGCTGGCGCCCGAAGCAGGCGAGGAAGCCGAACTCGCGGAGCAGCGTGCGTCGATGCAGAAGGGCGAGCGGCTTTCGGGCGATCTCGCCGAGCTGCAGCACCTGTGGACCGGTTCCGATTCGGCGCTCGCGACCCTGCGCAGCGCCTCGCGCCGGCTTGACCGGATCGCGCACGAACACCCCTTGCTGACCGAGGCGATGGAAGCGCTCGACCGCGCAGTGATCGAGGCGAGCGAGGCGGAGGACAAGCTGGAGAAAGCCGCCGAAGCCCTCTCGCACGATCCGCTGCTGCTCGACCGGATCGAAACGCGGCTGTTCGATCTGCGCGCCGCAGGCCGCAAGCATGGCTGCAGCGTTGACGAGCTACCCGCCCGCATGGCCGAAATGCGCGCCGCGCTTGATCAGATCGAGGGTGGTGAGGCATCGATAGCCGGTCTTGCCCGAGCCGCGCAGGACGCAGGCCTCGATTACCGCGCCAAGGCGGAAAGCCTGTCGGTCGCGCGGGCCGAGGCGGCGCGGCGGCTCGATGCGGCGGTGGCGGCCGAACTGGCCCCGCTCAAGCTCGATGCGGCGCGTTTCCGCACGGCGGTCGTGCGGCTGCCGGAGGACCGCTGGGGGCCGCAAGGCGTGGATGCGGCCGAGTTCCTGATCTCGACCAACCCCGGCGCAGACTTCGCGCCGCTCGCCAAGATCGCCTCTGGCGGCGAGCTTTCGCGCTTCATCCTAGCGCTCAAGGTCGCGCTGGCCGAAGAAGGCGGCGCGGCGACAGTGATTTTCGACGAGATCGACCGCGGCGTCGGCGGCGCGGTTGCCAGCGCGATCGGCGAGCGCCTTGCGCGGCTTGCGGCGGGCGGGCAGCTGCTCGCGGTCACGCACAGCCCGCAAGTGGCCGCGCGCGGCACGGCGCATTACCTGATCGCCAAGTCTTCCGAAGGCACTGTCACGCGCACTTCCGTCGTCCAGCTCGATGCGGGTGGGCGGCAGGAGGAGATCGCCCGCATGCTCTCCGGCGCGGAGATCACGCCCGAAGCGCGCGCGCAGGCCGAACGCTTGCTCGAACAGGCCTGAGCCGCCTCCCCATGGACGCGCATCCGCTTGACCGCCCGATCTGGTCGCTGCTCAATGGCCCGCAGGCCGCGCTTGCCGTGGCGCGCGGCACTGTCTGCCGGATCGACCCGACCTATGGCCCCTTCGCTGCCGCCGCGCCGGGGCACGACGCGGAACTCGCAGGGCTCCTGACCAGCAATGATGACGAAATCTGGCTGCTGGAAAGCGCGGAGCAAGTCGCCCCGCCCGGAACCCGCGTGCTGCGCACCGCGCCGCTGCTGCAGATGATCGCCGATGGGCCGCTCGAGACCTTTGCGGTTGATCCTGAACTGCTGCTGCTCGACGAAGCGGATGCGCCCGAGATGACTGCGCTTGCGCTGGAAACGCAGCCCGGCCCATGGCGCTCGCACACCCATCGCTATGGCCCCTACTACGGTCTGCGCGAGGAAGGCCGCCTTATCGCGATGGCAGGCGAACGCATGCGTCCCGCGCCCGGCCTGGCCGAACTGAGCGGCGTCTGCACCGCGCCGGACCGGCAGGGCAGGGGCCTCGCCGGCCGAATGATCCGCCGCGTGCTGGCAGGCTTTGCCGAGCGCGGAGATACGCCGTTCCTGCACAGCTATGCCTACAACACCCACGCAATCCGGCTTTACGAATCGCTAGGCTTCCGCGCACGGATTTCGCTGGTGGTGACAGTGCTGGGGAGGGCCGAGCCATGACCATGTCCGAAGCTGATGCCGCCAACGAACTGATGCGCCTTGCGCGCCAGATCGCGCATCATGACCGGCTCTATCATGCGCAGGACGCGCCCGAGATCAGCGATGCGGAGTACGATGCGCTGGTGCGCCGCAATGCCGAGCTTGAGGCCGCATTCCCGCACCTGATCCGCGAAGACAGCCCCAGCCGTAAGGTTGGGCACGAGGTGGTCGCCTCGCCGCTCGGCAAGGTGACCCACGAAGTTCGCATGATGAGCCTCGACAACGCCTTTTCTGACGAGGAAGTCGAGGAATTCGTGGCGCGCGTTCGGCGTTTCCTCGCGCTTTTGCCCGATGCAGACGTTGTGATGACCGCAGAGGACAAGATCGACGGCCTCTCCTGCTCGCTGCGCTATGAAAACGGCAGGTTGGTACGCGCCGCCACGCGCGGCGACGGGCAGGTGGGCGAGGATGTGACGGCCAACGTCGCGCATATCCGCGATATTCCGCAGGTGCTGGCGGGCGATGCCCCCGCCGTGTTCGAGATCCGCGGCGAGGTCTATATGGCCAAGGCCGATTTTGCGGCGCTGAACGCGGCGCAAGAGGAGAAGGGCGAAAAGCTCTTTGCCAATCCGCGCAATGCCGCTGCGGGATCGCTGCGCCAGAAGGACGCCAGCGTCACCGCGAGCCGGCCCTTGCGCTTTCTCGCGCATGGCTGGGGTGCGGCGAGCGCGGTTCCGGGTGAGACGCAGTTCGCGGTGATGCAGCAAATCGCGGCCTGGGGCGTCCCCGTTTCGCCGCTGCTGGTGCGCTGCGGTTCGGTCGCGGCGATGGTCGAACACTTCGGCGCCATCGGCACGCAGCGGCCGGGGCTGCCTTATGATATCGACGGCGTGGTCTACAAGGTGGACCGGCTCGATTGGCAGGAGCGTCTCGGCTTCGTCGCCAAGGCGCCGCGCTGGGGGCTGGCGCGCAAGTTTCCGGCGGAACGCGCCGAGACGGTCATCGAGGCCATCGACATTCAGGTGGGCCGCACCGGCAAGCTGACTCCGGTCGGCCGCCTGCGGCCAGTGCTGGTCGGCGGGGTCACCGTCACCAACGTCACGCTCCACAACCGCGACGAGATCGGGCGATTGGGCCTGCGTGTTGGCGATCGCATCGTCCTCCAGCGCGCAGGCGATGTTATCCCGCAAGTGGTCGACAACCTGACGCGCGAAGAGCCACGCGAGGCATACCAGTTCGCCGATCACTGCCCAGAATGCCAGTCCGAAGCCGTGGCAGAGGAAGGCGAAGTCGATGTGCGCTGCACCGGCGGCCTGATCTGCCCGGCGCAGCGGGTGGAGCGGTTGCGGCACTTCGTCAGCCGGGGCGCGCTCGATATCGAGGGGCTGGGCGAGAAGACAATTAGAAGGCTTTTCGAACTCAAACTTGTTCGGAACCCGGCCGAGATATTCCGACTAAATAGGAAGCGGCAGCAACTGATGCAACTTGGGAAGGACGTGGAAACGTCTGTTTCAAATTTGCTTGCCGCAATCAAAAGAAGTCGGCAGCCGGATGCCGCAAGGTTGCTGTTTGGACTTGGGATCCGACATGTTGGCGAGGTGACTTCGCGTGAATTAATGAAAGCGTTCGTGACGCCGGATCGCTTGCGGAACGTTGTTGAGCTAGCGAATGGGTCTGGGGTCCGAGCTGAGACTGCAAAGCGAGGGATCGTTGGCAGGTCCGCACGAAGACCGCTAATTGAACGACATGTGCCCAGCAGACAAGTTCTCGCGAAGACGCGTCGCAGTCTCCGTCATCCGATAGTGACCCGGTTCCTTAGACTCAAGGCGGCAAAGGCAAAGCAGATTGCTGCACAAGCCGAATTATCCTCGATCGATGGGATCGGATCGGTCGTGATCGGGTCGCTGAGTGAGTTTTTTCACGAGCAACACAATGTAGCGGTATGGGAAGAATTGCTGTCTGAGGTAAGTCCCCCTCCCTACATTATTGATGTCAAGGAAAGCGAGGTTGCTGGGAAGACTGTTGTGTTCACTGGCAAACTTGAGTCAATGAGTCGTGACGAGGCAAAGGCGCAAGCCGAATCGCTAGGTGCTCGAGTGGCTGGTTCAGTGTCGGCAAGAACTGATCTAGTCGTCGCGGGTCCAGGCGCAGGATCAAAGATTAAGCAGGCACAAGAACTCGGTATTTCTGTCATAACTGAAGATCAATGGCTACAAATAGTGAGTACTGCTAAGTAGAAGATTGGCTATGGATGAGAATACCTACCTCAATCAGTTGTCAAATGATCGACTTTCGGCAAGGCAAATCGACGAGTTGATCGGCCTTGCAAGAGGTCTTTGCGCAGATGGTGTTCTTAATACCCTTGAAGTTGAATTTCTTCAGGGTTGGCTAGCTGCAAGCCTTGCTGTCTCAAATCAGCCATTTTTGCTCAAGCTCTACGAAAGGATCGAGTATCATCTTAGAGATGGGTGCATCGATGAATCTGAGCGGGAGGATTTGTTCGACACATTAAAAGGCCTCACCGGAGGACGAACCGAGATCGGAGAGGTGCTCAAATCGACGAGCCTGCCTCTTTGCAATCCGCCACCTCAGGTAGAGTTTCGTGACAGGGTTTTCACGTTTACAGGTACCTTTATGATCGGACAGCGCAAGGATTGTGAGCGTCTCGTTACCGAACGCGGTGGAACTTCGGGAAATCTGACGCAGAGTACTGCATTTTTGGTTGTCGGCACCTATGCGACCGAGTCTTGGCGACATTCCTCGATGGGTAACAAGATCTTTAAGGCCTGCGAGATGCGGGACAAGGGCTTCCCAATTGCAATTATATCCGAAAATCATTGGAAGAACTTTCTGTAAGGAATTTATGACCTTCGAAGACCTGACACCCATCGGCACCGAGGCAGGCAAGCTCCTCAAGGCGCGCGGCCAGTCCATTGCGGTCGTCGATGGCGCGACTGGCGGGCTGATTTCCGCCGCGCTGCTCGCGATGCCCGGTGCCTCGGCCTACTACCGCGGCGGCGGGGTGATCTATACGCTGAATGGCCGCCGCCTCGTGTTGGGGCATGAGCCGGGTTCGCTGCGCGGGCTGACATCGGCGACCGAAGCCTATGCGCTGGCGCAGGCGCGGCTCATCCGGGCGCGCTATGACAGCGATTGGGGTGTGGCGGAAACCGGTGCGGCAGGGCCCGGCGTCCATCCGCTGGGCGTGGCTTCGGGCACCAGTGCCGCTGCGGTGGTGGGGCCGGACTATGAAGCGGCGATGATTGTCGAGACCGGGCATGACGACCGGCTCGCCAATATGATTGCCTTCACCAGCAATGCGCTGGCGCTGCTGCTCAGCGCGCTGTCCGCCGCCTGAGCCACAGGATCGACCAGTTGCCGCGTTGCATGCGCGCACGCAGCGAAAAGCCTGCGCGGGTATAGGCGGCGCGCACCGTCGGCTCCTGCGCGGTCAGCAGCCCCGCCAGCAGCACGCTGCCACCGGGCGCAACGACCTTGCGGAAATCGGGTGCCAGTTCGGCAAGCGGCCCGGCGAGGATATTGGCGATCAGCAGATCGTATGGCGCAGCGGTGCGCAGAAGGGGATGCTCCATGCCCGGCGCGATCACCATCGCAAGCTTTCCGGGGCCATCGCCCAGCGCGATCCCGTTGAGCGCGGCATTCTCCGCCACGACCGGCCCGCACACCGCATCGATATCGCTCGCCGTCGCCCGCGCGCGCGGCCAAAGATGCAGCGCGGCAAAGGCCAGCAGGCCGGTGCCCGTGCCGATATCGGCAAGGTTGCGCACCATCAGGCCCTGCGCCTTGATATGCGCGAGCATGGCAAGGCAACCCGAAGTCGTCTCATGGTGGCCAGTGCCGAATGCCTGACTGGCCGGAATGACGAAGTCCCGCAGGCCCGGAACCGGCGGATGGTCCGGGGTGCGGACATGGAATGGCCCCTCGTGGATCGGCTCCACATTCTGCTGGCTGAGCGTGACCCAGTCGGCGTCGGCCAGTTCCTCGATGATCAGTTCCGGCGTTTCATCGGCAAACAGCGCGCCGATGGCGGCCTTGTCCGCGAAGGTCGGTTTGCGTTCGAGCCAGGCTTCAAGTTGCCAGGCATCGGGCTTGTCCGGACCGATCTGCCCGCCGCCCAGCACGATGGCGTAGTCCCAGTCCTCGGCGTCCTCGTGCGCAACGAGGGCTGCGCGCACGATTTCGGCTGCGGCGCGGACGGTGATTTTCCAGCTCACTTGGTTGTTTCCTTGGCGAGCTGGGTATCGAGCCCCTTGCGGCCCATCGCCGCATAACTGCGGCAAGCATCGGGAGAAGCAAGCGGTTCATCGCCCAGCATCCGCTCGAACAAATGGCTGACCGAGGGGTGAGGCGTGACGAGAATTCCGCAGCGCCGCGCCGCTATGGCTGCAAACGTGCGGCGAAAGCGGGCGACAACTTCGGGGTGGTCGCTGAAGCGATAGGGCGGGGCGGCCAGCGCGGAAATGCTGTCGATATAGCTGACCGTGCGGCACTGTTTCCCGGCGCAGCTTTGCCAGGTCCAGCTGCTGGAGCCGGCCGTGTGGCCGGGCGTTGCCGTCATGGTCAGGCGCAGCGGGCCGACCGAAATCACCGCGCCCGGCGCGACAATCCGATCCGCCTTCACGGGTGCAAAATCGTGTTCCTTGAGCCAGCCGGCCTGCGAATCCGCCGGATCGACTTTGCCTGTGGCCAGCACGGCTGCCGCCGCTGCGCTGAGCGCGACCTTTGCGCCGGTCGCCTGCTTCAGCGCCGCCAGTCCGCCGACATGGTCGAAGTGTTCATGGCTGGTCACGATCCAGCGCACATCCTCGGGCTTGAAGCCCAGTGCGCGGATATTGGCGAGGATCGCGGGCGCGGCCTGCTCGGTCACCGCATCGACGAGGACATGGCCTTGCGGCGAGGTGATCAGCAGCGCGCTGACGGTGCAGGTGCCGACGTAATACGTGTTGCCGAAAAGCCGGGCGGGCGGGGCGGGGGCGGAAAAGTCGTCCTTGCCTTCGCACTGCTGCATAAGAGCCTTCGTCGCGGCGCGGTCCGGCCCTGCCTGGGCGGGTTTGGCGAGCGCAAGGCCGGGGGCCAGCGCCAGCACCGCCATGGCCAGCGCCCTAGCGAACAAAGCTGGCTCCATTGGCATCGATCACCGCGCCAGTCATGCTCGGCGGCGCATCGAGCGCGCAGAACACGCCGATGGCGGCGATTTCCTCCGGCGTGGCGACGCGGCCCAGCGGGATATCGGCGAGGAGGCCGGCGCCGCCCCTGCTGGCGAGATAATCACCCGCCATATCCGTATTGGTGAAGCCGGGGGTGACCGCAAAACTCAGGATCCCTTGCGCGGCATAGCCCCGCGCGATGGTCTTGTGCATGGCGATCATCCCGCCCTTGGCCGCCGCATAATGCCAGTGTGCGGGCGAATCTCCGCGATAGGCGGCGCGGCTGGCGATATGGACGATGCGCCCCGCCACACCGCGCGCCTGCCAGTGGCGCACTGCGAGGCGGGAAAGCTGCGCGGCGGACGTCAGGTTGATCCGCAGCGTCTCTTCCCAGCCATCGAGCCAGGCGATATCGGATGCGTCGATGGGGTTGGCCGCGAAAAGCCCGGCATTGTTGACCAGCACGTCGATCGCGCCGCCAGCCATGTCGAGCGCTTGTTCCCACAGCATTTCCGCTGCTGCCGGCGCGCCGAGATCGGCACCGACGACGCCGGGGGCGCTGCTGCGACCATGGCGGATGACAGCGGCACCGCGGGCGGCAAGTGCTTCGGCCAGTGCGGCGCCGATGCCCCGCGTCGAGCCGGTCACGAGAATGGCAGGTGTTTCCATGCGAAGCGCTCTACCAGTGAATGGGGCCGCTGCAACAGGGGCAGCGCGATTGCCCTACCGCGATAGTTGCACGCACTGGCATTTGGGCTAATACGAATCGGCATCGCGCTGTGCTCGAAGGGCATGGCAGGTTTGGCTAATCATTTTAGGGGGTTCTATGGCGCAGGCGCCCGGCAAAAGGCCACTTTCGCCGCATCTCGAAATCTGGCGCTGGGGTCCGGCCATGTTGGTCTCGATCCTGCACCGCATCACGGGCAACGGTCTTGCCTTCGTGGGCCTCGCACTGCTGCTCTGGTGGATCGGTGCGTTGGCAGGCGGCCCGGCGAGTTATCAGACGTTTCTCGACTGGGTGTGGCTCGCACCAGCCGGCGGCCTGCAGACCGTCACGGCCATTCTCGGCAAGGTCGTTCTGGTCGGCCTGACCTGGGCCTTTTTCCAGCACATGGCGACGGGTATCCGCCACTTCGTGCTCGATATCGGCGCGGGTTATGAACTCGAAGCGAATGCGCGCTGGTCCTCGCTCACGATCCTGTTCTCGGTCGCGGCAACCAGCGTGTTCTGGGCTGTCGTGCTGCTGCACTGATCCTTTCTTCTGATCCTGCGATCCATACCCTTCTCAAGGATATTTCATGGGTAACGGTACTTCCATCGGCCGCGTGCGCGGTCTCGGCTCCAGCCACCACGGCACGCACCACTTCCTGTCGTCGCGGCTGACGGCGGTCGGCAATCTCGTGCTGATCCCGTTCCTGATGATCAGCCTCGCGCTCATGCCCAGCCACGATTACGCCACGGTCCATGCCTGGGCGGCCAAGCCCCTGCCGGCGACCGCGCTGATCCTGATCATGATCAACACGTTCCACCACGCGCGTCTTGGTGTGCAGGTCATGCTCGAAGACTACATCCACGAAGAGGGCGGCAAGATCGCGGCCTGGCTTCTCGTCAACCTCGTGCCGTTCGCGGGCGCTGCCTTCGGTATCGTCTCGGTCGTGCGCATCGCTCTCGGGGGCGCTTGAGCCATGGCTTCCAATTCTGCCTACAAGATCATCGACCATACCTATGACACCGTCGTCGTCGGCGCGGGCGGTTCGGGCCTGCGCGCCACGATGGGCTCGGCTCAGGCCGGCCTGCGCACTGCCTGCATCACCAAGGTCTTCCCCACGCGCTCGCACACCGTCGCGGCGCAGGGCGGCATCGCCGCCAGCCTCGGCAACAACAGCCCGGACCACTGGACCTGGCACATGTACGATACCGTCAAGGGTTCCGACTGGCTCGGCGATCAGGACGCGATCGAATACATGGTGCGCGAAGCCCCTGCTGCGGTTTACGAGCTCGAACACGCGGGCGTGCCGTTCAGCCGCAATGCGGAAGGCACGATCTACCAGCGCCCGTTCGGCGGCCACATGCAGAACATGGGCGAAGGCCCGCCGGTGCAGCGCACTTGCGCTGCGGCGGACCGCACCGGCCATGCCATGCTTCACGCGCTCTATCAGCAGAGCCTGAAGTACGACGCGGATTTCTTCATCGAATACTTCGCGATCGATCTGATCATGGAGCCCGGCGCGAACGGCGTGCCCGAATGCCGCGGCGTGATTGCCATGTGCATGGATGATGGGTCGATCCACCGCTTCCGCAGCCACGCGGTCGTGCTTGCCACGGGCGGCTATGGCCGCAGCTATTTCACCGCGACCTCTGCGCACACCTGCACCGGCGACGGTGGCGGTATGGTCCTGCGCGCGGGGCTCCCGCTGCAGGACATGGAATTCGTCCAGTTCCACCCCACCGGCATCTACGGCGCGGGCGTGCTCATCACCGAAGGCGCGCGCGGCGAGGGCGGGTATCTCACCAACTCCGAAGGCGAGCGCTTCATGGAGCGCTATGCGCCTTCCGCGAAGGACCTCGCCAGCCGCGACGTCGT